>JAZQQM010000054.1:0-15259 GCA_045629045.1 Lachnospiraceae bacterium | reverse complement strand
TTAACATCAATAACTGTACCTTCAACTACCTCTCCTGTATGTATTGTCTTTAAAGATTCTTCCAACATTTGTTCAAAAGTTAATTCTGACATAATTTTGAACCTCCTCGATAATATTATTTGGGGTGGAAGCCCCCGCGGTAATACCTACCAGTGAAGCAGTTTTGGGTAAATCGAAATTCAAATCTTTCGCCGTCTGAATGAAATATGTGTAAGGACATTTTGATGCACAGATATCGTACAACTTCTGTGTGTTAGAACTGTTCTTTCCACCTATTACAATCATGGCATCGACCTTTGACGCGATTAATCCAGCCGATTCTTGCCTCTCTTTGGTTGCGTTACATATAGTATTCACAACATTAACATTGTACCCTTTTTCCTTTATAATTTCAACTAATTCTTGAAATTTATTAAGGTTAAATGTTGTTTGAGATACAATGGTGATATTTGTACTTAAATCGCAGGAAATTTCACGGGCTTCATCCGGATTTTCAATTACAATCGGTTTTCCCGACGACCAACCCATAATCCCCAAAACTTCCGGATGTCCGGCATTTCCTATAATAACAATTTGGTCGCCTTTTGATGAGTTTTCTTCAACTATGTTGTGAATTCTCTTAACAAAAGGACATGTTCCGTCAACAATTTTAAGTCCCCGGTTCTGAATATTTTCATAAATATCCTTCGGGACACCATGAGCTCTTATTACGACAGTCCCGTCATTAATTGTGTCAAACTCGCTAACATCATTAATCACGGTAACGCCTTTGCCTTCCAGGTCCTTCACAACCTCTTCGTTATGAATAATCGGCCCGAAAGTATATATTTTTTCAGTTGTATCCAATAAATTGTATACGCACTCCACTGCTTTGTTTACTCCAAAGCAAAAGCCCGCATGTTCCGAAAGTATAGTTTCCATATCTTAATTACACAAAGACAATATCTTGTCCGCAACCTCATCAATTGTCATATATGATGAATCAATTTCCGTTGCATCGTCTGCCTTCTTTAAGGGCGCCACTTCACGTGTCATATCCTGATGATCTCTTGCGATTATCTCTTCTTCAATCTTTGTCAAATTGGTTTCCATACCCTTTGATATAAGCTCATCATATCTTCTTTTGGCTCTTACAGCCGAAGATGCGGTAAGATAAACCTTAACATCTGCTTTTGGCAATACAACGGTGCAAATATCTCTTCCGTCCATAACAACATCATTAGCTGCTGCATATTCCTGCTGCATCTTAGTTAATGCTTCTCTTACCTTTGCATATTTTGACGTAAGGGATGCCATATTGCCCGTTGATTCATCTCTAAGATACGGTGTTACATCTTCACCGTTAAGATATACATGCTGATTTCCGTCAACATATCCAAACGTGACATTTGCGTCAACTACTGCTTCCGATACTGCCTTTTCGTCATGTCCGTCAACATTGTTTCTAACCATATATATTGCAATAGCTCTATACATAGCTCCCGTATCAACGTAAATTGCATTTCTCTTTTTTGCTACGATTTTGGCAATCGTACTTTTGCCTGCTCCCGCAGGTCCGTCAATAGCTATCTGGTAACTCATTTTCACCCTCCGGATTATTAATTTATGATATTGCTGCACTTAATCCGGCAAGATACCCGGTACTAAATGCAATTTGCAGATTAAATCCGCCCGTAAGCGCATCCACATCAATCACTTCACCTGCAAAATAAACATTTTGTTTAATCTTCGATTCCATTGTCGAAGGATTAATTTCTTTAACATTGATTCCCCCCTGCGTTATTATCGCTTCATTAATATCCCTTGTACCGATTGTTGTTAAAGTATAATTCTTTAACAGATTAACAAGATTGAGTCTCTCTTCTTTTGTAATCTCATTAACCTTCTTATTTTCATCTATTTTACTTCGTTTAATAATAACCGGTATCATCTTTGCCGGTAAAAGTTTATCAAGCGAGTTTTTAAATGACTTATTTATATTATCACTAAAGTCTCTTAAAATTCTAGCATCAAGTTCTTCAGCCGTAAGTGCACTCTTAAGGTCTATGCTGACCTTTGCTCCTTTTCCCGGACACTTCGTCTCGTAGTAAGAAGATGCCGTAAGAACCAAAGGACCGCTAATTCCGAAATGTGTAAACAGCATTTCACCGAACCCTTCATATATGGTTTTTGACGATTCATTGACATATAATTTAAGAGTTACATTCTTAAGGGAAAGTCCCTGCATCAGTTTGCAATCCTCTTCCTTAATCACAAGAGGTACCAGTCCACCGCGTATATCTTTAATCGTATGGCCCATATTACGTGCAAAGATATAGCCGTCACCTGTGGAGCCGGTAGAGGAATAGGATTTACCTCCTGTCGCAACAATTATTTTATCGGCAAAATAATCGCCATTATTAGTGCAAACCTTGTTATCTTCTATTGAAACGACTTTTGTATTAAGTTTTATTTCAACTTTATTTTCCTTAAGAAGTCTGTGAAAGGCCGATATTATATCCGAAGAATGATCCGATACCGGAAATACCCGGTTACCTCTTTCGACTTTAAGAGGACATCCTGCGCGCTCTATAAGATCCATAACCATATAGTTATTAAATCCGTAATATGCGCTGTACATAAATTTGGGATTATTCACCACATTCTTAAAAAAGTCCTCATCATCGCAATTATTCGTTACATTGCATCTTCCTTTGCCGGTAATAAAGACCTTTTTGCCGAGTTTTTCATTTTGTTCAAGCAAAGTAACATCAGCACCGTTTGATGCCGCCGCATAAGCAGCCATCATTCCTGATGCTCCCGCTCCGATAACTATAACTTTTGACATGTAAATTACTTCTGTTCTTCTTTCGGTGTATCGTCGTTTTTAGTCAAGGGATAATTAAGCATAGGTTCTTCATCGATAAAGTTAATCTCATCATTCAGATAAACCTGATAGTTGTTCCATACCACTTCCAGAGTTTCCAGATTGGATTTAACCGTATCCGGCACTTTAAGGCACAAAGCAACCACCAATGCATTAATAAGTGAAAGAGGCGCCACCAGGGAATCAACAATCGAAACCATATCGGAACGCGATAATAAATTACAGGATGAATACAGATTCATCGGAGAGTGTATACTATCGGTAATTGTGATAATCTTAGCTCTTCTGTCCTTTGCAAATTCCATACATTTTAAGGTACGCATAGAATATCTGGGGAAACTTATTCCTATAATGCAATCCTTTTCGGATATTCGTATCATCTGCTCAAACATTTCCGTAACCGAAGTTGTTTTAAGCAAAACAACGTTTCCGCGAATCATATTGATATAAAACTGCAGAAAATCAGCAAGGGGCTCACAGGATCTTAAACCGACAATATATACGGTTTCGGCTCTTAAAATCGTATCCACCGCATCGGAAAATGCATTTGGATCAAGATTTGAAATAGTATCCTGAATTTTTTCAATATCGGAAGTAAGTACCGAATGAATAACTTCCGACTGTGAATTATTCTTATATTTGGTATCCATTTTCTGGACACGGTTAAGCTTGCTCTGTACCCAATCTGCCAAAGCGCTTTGGAACTCCGGATAGCCTTCATAGCCAAGCCCTGTTGCAAATCTTACGACAGTGGACTCGGATACACCTACCGTGCTTCCTATCTTTGCAGCAGTCATAAAAGCCGCTTCATCATAGTGATCCGATATAAATGCGGCAATAGCTTTATGACCTTTACTCATTTTCATAAAGCGTTCGTTCATTCTCGAAATAATATCTTTGTTTTCTTCCATATTTCTCCTGTTATTCCATCATTTCATTTAATAAAAAAGGCCCCCTACCGCTTCAAGTCAGCAAGGGACCAATCATTCCATAAATCAATTATCTGAATGAAGCATATGCATCCTTGAGCATTGCCATTGTCTCCTCTTCGGTAAGGTCATAGTCACCAGTAAGGGACATGCATGCTGCTCCATGGATGAACATCCACATCTTCATAAATAAATCCTGTGCATTTGAAGCACCCTGGCTGTTAGCTGACTGAATTTCTTTTGAAACGTTAGCTGTCTGGCCATTTATCATATCATATAACGAGCGACCGTATCTTTCATTTGATAAGAATAAAAATCTAAATACATTAGGATACTTCTGCGCATACAAAATGTAAGCAAGTCCAAGATTAACGAAAGGTACTACCGTTGTCTTGGGGAAAGATACATAATACTCCTGGAAGTTATCGCATGCTTTAGCAAATAAATCCACATAAAGCTCTTCCATGTTATTATAAATTCTAAAAATCGGCTGAGTGGAGCAATTTGCCTTGGCTGCAAGTTTTCTTGCCGTAACCTCGTCAATTCCCTCCTCAATAAGCATTGCATAAGCTGCATCTAATAAAATTGTCTTAGTAACCGTCTCTTTTCTAGCCATAAGAACCTCCCTATTTGTAACACTTGTTATCTTAACTTATGTCAACACTATTGTCAACGTTTTTTTATGTATTTTTTGAAAAATTTACGCAAAAATAAGGCTCGCCACAACATCTTGTGGTCGAGCCTTAATCATCAACTAAATATATTACGTAAACCTAACTATGTACGCTTTATATTATACAGGATATGCTCCGTTAGCTGTATCAGCCTTGGTCAAATCCATCTTTTCCTGCTGAGCCTGACGATACTTGAAGAAGTCGGTAGCAACCTGAGGGAACAAAGCGTATGAAAGAACGTCTTCGTCCTGCTGCTTCCACTGCTTCATCTCAGCCTCGATACCTGCAAGTTCGGGCTCTGTATGGCCTGTAGCTTCTGCAGAACGAGCTGTAGAACGCTTTTCACCGGGGATAACCTTATCAATTACTTCCTGGCTCATAGGCTTAACAGTCTGTCCGTAGTTACCACGGAGAAGATCCTTGAACTCTCCTGTAGCCATCTTATATCTTTCGCCCATAAGGACATTGAAGATAGCCTGTGTACCAACGATCTGTGAAGAAGGTGTAACCAAAGGAGGTTCACCGCAATCCTTACGGACGCGAGGAATTTCCTCAAGCACTTCGTTATACTTATCTTCTGCATTCTGTTCCTTAAGCTGTGAAACCATGTTAGAAAGCATACCGCCGGGAACCTGGTAAAGCAATGTCTTAATATTAACACCAAGAACCTTAGTGCTCATAAGTCCTGATTCAATGCACTCCTCACGGTAAGGACGCCAGTAATCTGCGATCTGTGCAAGAAGGTTCTGATCAAGACCTGTATCATAAGGAGTTCCCTTAAATGTCTCAACCATAACTTCTGTTGCAGGCTGTGAAGTACCTAAAGCGAAAGGTGAAATAGCACAGTCAATTACATCAACGCCTGCCTCAACAGCCTTAAGGTATGTCATTGAAGCAACACCTGATGTGTAGTGTGTATGAAGCTGTACAGGAACCTTTGTGCTCTCTTTAAGAGTCTTAACAAGTTCAGCTGCCTTATAAGGAGTAAGAAGACCTGCCATATCCTTAATACATAAAGAATCGGCACCCATCTCTTCAATCTACTTAGCCATATCAGCCCAATACTCTAATGTATAAGCATCACCTAATGTATAAGAAAGGGCAATCTGAGATTCACCTCTTCCTTCCTGCTTCTTAATCTTGTTGGTAGCATCAACAGCTGCCTGAAGATTACGAATATCATTTAAGCAGTCGAAAATTCTGATTACGTCAATACCGTTAGCAATAGACTTCTCTACGAATGCGTAAACAACGTCATCTGCGTAAGGACGATATCCAAGGATATTCTGTCCACGGAAGAGCATCTGTAATTTAGTATTTTTGAAGCCGTCACGTAACTTACGAAGACGATCCCACGGATCTTCCTTTAAGAAACGTAATGAAGCATCGACTGTAGCACCACCCCAGCACTCTACTGCCTGGTGGCCAACTTTATCCATTTTATCAACGTTCGGAAGCATCTTTTCGGTAGGCATTCTTGTTGCAATCAATGACTGATGTGCATCACGAAGAACTGTCTCCATAATTCCAACCGGTTTTTTAACCTGATCTGACATAATTTTATATCCTTTCTACATATAGTAATGATTTAGAATACTCCAAATACTGCCATGAATGTACCGGCTGCGACTGCAGTTCCGATAACTCCGGCTACGTTAGGTCCCATAGCATGCATAAGTAAGAAGTTAGTGGGATCTGATTCTGCACCAACCTTCTGTGAAACTCTTGCTGCCATAGGAACGGCAGAAACTCCGGCAGATCCGATAAGCGGATTAACCTTGCCCTTAGTAAATACACACATGAGTTTTCCGAAAAGAACTCCGGCTGCTGTACCAAACGCAAATGCTATAAGTCCTAAAACAACGATACATAATGTATCTCTGTTAAGGAATGCTTCTGCTGAAGTTGTAGCACCGACTGAAGTACCTAAAATAATAACAACGATGTACATCAAAGCATTAGAAGCTGTATCCGTTAACTGACGAACAACTCCCGACTCTCTAAAGAGATTACCTAACATAAGCATACCTACCAAAGGTGCTGTTGTAGGCAAAATCAAACATACAACAATAGTAACTACGATAGGGAATAAAATCTTCTCAAGTTTAGAAACCGGACGAAGCTGTCCCATCTTAATTGCTCTTTCTTTCTTAGTGGTAAGAAGCTTCATAATAGGCGGCTGGATAATCGGAACGAGCGACATATATGAATATGCGGCAACGGCGATAGGTCCAAGCAACGCTGTCTGACCAAGCTTACCTGCCAGGAAAATTGATGTAGGGCCATCGGCACCACCGATGATTGAAATAGCTGCAGCAGCCTTATCATTAAAGCCCATTGCAATAGCTCCGAAATATGCTGCGAAAATACCGAACTGTGCAGCAGCTCCCAATAAGAAGCTCTTCGGGTTAGCAATTAAAGGACCAAAGTCTGTCATAGCACCTACACCCATGAAAATAAGTGAAGGTAAGATAGCCCATTCATCTAACTTATAAAAATAGTACAATAATCCGCCGACTCCGTTAGCAGAATCCTCGAAACTAAGCATAATATCGGGATAAATGTTAACGAGCAGCATACCAAATGCAATAGGGGTCAAAAGCAGTGGCTCAAAACCCTTGGCAATTGCTAAATAAAGAAACACACAGGCAACTACAATCATAATAAAATTACCGTACGTCAAATTAAAGAACGCGGTCTGATGAATTAAGTTGTCAAGTGTACTTGCAATGTAATCCATTTGCTTTTCCTCCTTGTAGTATCAGACAATGTCTGTAGTTCTTCG
Organism: Lachnospiraceae bacterium; assembly: GCA_045629045.1. Taxonomy (GTDB): domain Bacteria; phylum Bacillota; class Clostridia; order Lachnospirales; family Lachnospiraceae; genus JAILLW01. Next base: position 8,005 of record JAZQQM010000054.1, on the reverse strand, counting down.
AAATTAGTTTAATGTTGCAAGACAAGCGCCTGCTTCTACAGCATCGCCAACTGCTACATCAATTGAAGCTACAGTACCATCCTCGGGAGCTACTACAGGGATTTCCATCTTCATAGCTTCGATAACTACAACTGCATCACCCTTCTTAACAGAAGTTCCTACAGGTGCCTCGATCTTAAATACCTTACCTGCTGCACCTGCTTCTACCTTAATAGAGCCTGCGCCTGTTGAAGCCTTGGGTGCTGCAGCGGGAGCTGCCTTAGGTGCTGCCTTGGGTGCTACGGGAGCAGCTGCTACAACGCCTGCTGTTGCTCCTTCTTCTACTACTACGTCATATACGTTTCCATTAACGGTAATTGTATAATTTTTCATTTTTGATTCCTCCTAAAATTTGATTAACGGGATCTTCTGATGCTTCTTACTACAAAGCCGTCACCTGAAGTTCCTTCATAAGCTGCAATTGCTGCTGATATAACAGCAACCAATTCCAAATCATCCGATAACTCTTCTTTTTCAATAATCTGAGCAATTGTTGAATCCACTGCCTTTTCGTTAGCGGATTTTTCAGGCTTTTTAGCAAATGCAGCCTGAATCTTAGGAATAAGATTAAATGCACCGATAATGAAACTAATAAGAATTAATACAATAAATACTGTACCCATTCCAAGTAAAGTATTAAGAGCAGCCTTTTCCATACTCTCGCCGAATGTATAGTCAACATTTACGGTAATAGATGAAATATTGCTATGCTCAAAAAGGATTTCCAATTCGGCATCCCTTAATTCGCCTTTAAGTTCGCAAACGATCGAACCCTCTACCGGTATTTCAAGCACATTAAGAGCAACGGTATTTGATATTATTTCACCGACATCTTGAATTGCACCCATATCAGGCAGAGCCTTGGAATAACTTTCAAAGGCACTCTTATACATCTGAACATCTTCTTTTGTTCCGCCTTGTTCAACCTGAGCAAGAATTTCTTCTTCCTGACCCTGTTCAACAACTCCGGCAACCAAATCGATGGCACTCATTGCATAGCTAAGAGCTTCATCATTTGTAAGATAGTTAGTTGTATCTTCCTCCTGTCCGCATGCTGTTAAGCCAAGGAGACAGATGGTCATGCCTAATGCGATTAACCATTTTTTCATAAGAACTGTATCCTTTCTAAAACTTAAACTGTGCCATGCTTTTTGGCAGGAGCAACATCATTCTTAGTAAATAACATTTCAAAAGCACCGATAACGTACTTACGTGTATCGGCAGGCTCTACGATTTCATCAACATAACCGCGGGCAGCTGCACTTTCTACATTATTCTGTAAAGCAGCATATTCCTTGGCACATGCGTCAACATCAGAAGCATCCTTACCATCGCAGATAATCTGAGCGGCAAGCTTAGAATCCATTGAACCGATTTTAGCGTTAGGCCAAGCAATTGTGATATCGGCACCAACAGCCTTTGAGTTCATCATAACGTATGCAGAACCGAAAGCTTCGCCTACGATAACGTTTACCTTAGGTACTGAAGCATTTGCAAATGCATATGTTAATTTAGCGGAAGCCTTGGCAATCTTCTTTTCGCAGCATTCGCATGTCTTAAATCCCTTAACATTAGTTAATGTAAGAACAGGAATTTCAAATGCGTCACAGAAGTTAACAAAATCAGCTGCCTTAACGCATCCGAGTGCGCTCATAACAGGCTCGAACTTGTTTGCAACTTCACCGTTCTCATCATATTCAACAGTTCTGTTTGCAACAACACCTACAGTAGCTCCGTTAAGCTTAATAAATGCTGTAACAACTTCCTTTGCATAGTCAGCTTTTGTTTCAAATACTACTGCATTGTCGGAAAGCTGTGTTAAAGCAACAGCAGGATCTGCAATAGAAGCCTCAAGTGAAGTACAAGCTCTGTTAAGGTCATCTGTGCAATCTTCAAAGTTGAATTCACCCTCGTTGTTTGCAGGTAATACTGAAACGAGATCTCTGATTCCTGCAAGTACTGCAGCCTCATCTCCTACAAAGTCAACATTATCTGTTTCCTTTGCCTGGAAAGCTGCTGAAGATGTATCACACTTGTCAGCAGAATTACCATCGATGCAGTTAGGAGCTGTAACGAATAACTTAGCGTTCGCCTCTTCCATGAAAGTAAAGTCTGCCATAGCTGAAGAAATAGCCAAAGCGCCACCGCAGTTTCCGAATACTGCATTAATCTGAGGAATAACTCCTGAAGCATTAGCCTGCTTAAGATAAATCTCACCAAAAGCATTAAGTGCGTCGGTAGCTTCCTGTAAACGTAAGCCTGATGACTCAATTAAACCAATAATAGGTGCTCCCATCTTAATTGCCATGTCATAGAGATTAACAATTTTCTTTGCATGCATTTCACCAACACTACCGTTTAACACAGCAGCATCCTGGCTGTAAACATAAACAAGATTTCCGTTAATCACGCCATAGCCGGTAATAACACCGTCAGAAGGGGTCTTTGTCTGCTTTAAGTTAAAATCTGTGCTACGAGCCGTAACTCTTGCGCCTATTTCAACAAAGCTGTTTTCATCAAGGAGAGAAGCAATTCTCTGTCTTGCTTGTGAAGTAGTACTCATATTTTGACCTCCATATATGATTATAAAATAATAATAACTATATCTTTAGGGCTAAGTACAACGGGGATGTACTATAGTTACCCCAAAAAACACCTAGAGTAGTATAGCACAAAAAAAATGAGTTTCCTAGCGAAAACTCATTTTTCTTAATATTTTTTATTCGCCTGCTTTACAAGTAATAATCCACGGTGCCGGCTGCTGTTCGTAATTGTGTCTTGATGTCACTTTTGATACCGAAATCTGAATAATCTCAGGATCCGATACGCAAAAAGTTCTGCAATAATTTACCATAGACGCTGCAAGCACGAAGTCCAAAGTGTATATTACGAACTCCATATTGGGATTAACCTTGAGCAGACACTCAATCTCCTGTTCCATGGAAGCAGAAGCAACAAGCATAGTAACATCGGGAACCGGTAAGGTTTTTAGCACATCATCATCTATATGATCGACAATTGTTACATTATTAATACCAAACTGCTCAACATTCTCCTCCAGAGCACGTCTGTCGTTTCCGTTATACTCAACCGCAACAACGGAACCCTCGCCGTCCAGAATAGCTGCTTCAACCGTAATGGACTCTGCGGAAATGGTGCATATATTCTTACCCTCTTCTATCTGCATCTTGCTTAATATGATAGCTCTTATTTCCGAGCCTACATATTTAACAGAGCCTTTAACAAGAGACGAGTTATCCATTCCGAACTTAACGGTAGACCTCGCATTGGGATTAAGTACAAGCATTCCTGCGGAAGCATTAATACCTCTGTCTATCATATTTGATACCAGATCCTGCTTTAATGGACCCTGAGGTTCAGAACCTTCATTATATATTACCGTACATTCTCCAAGTCCGGCATTGTACATACGGTAAAAGATATCAGGATGACCTGCCTCCGTAAATACAAGCACACATCTGTGCTGTTCACAGGCCGGAATAAGGTTCTTATTTTTTCTCGTAATATCAAGAATCTTTACATGTTCCAAATCCACATCGGTTTCTTTTGAAAAATACTGTAACCACGCAATTATATGATCGTTATTAAATAATCTTTCTTCCATAAAAATATACCTCTCTACACTTTTTATCGGTTACATCTGTACTGAAGATCTTCCCATCTTCTGTCCACTTCTTCCTGGAACTGAGCAATCAAATCGCCGTTTTCGGGTTTAAACAGATGCTTAAATCTTCCCTGTTTAATAAGGAAGTCTTCGATAGGAAGCTTATTCTTGGGTTCATATGTAAGTCTCCACTGACCGTGGTCAACTTCAAACAACGGCCAATAGCAGGTATCAATAGCAAGCTGACATATTTCCATAATGTCTGCCATCTCGTATCTCCATCCTCGGGGGCAGGGTGTAAGAAGATTAAGGAAACATGCACCCTCTGTGTAGATTGCCTTCTCGGATTTGGTATGTATATCTTTAAAATCCTTTGTAAATGTACTCTGGCCCACATAAGGAACATTGTGCTCCGCAATTATCGAAGCCAAATCCTTACGGGACTGAAGTTTACCTACAGACTCAGTTCCCACAGGAGTGGTCGTAGTGTCTGCAAATCTCGGTGTTGCGGAAGAACGCTGAATTCCGGTATTCATGTAAGCTCCGTTATCGTAGCAAACATATACCATATCATGGCCTCTTTCCATAGCTCCCGATAAAGACTGGAAGCCTATATCGTAAGTTCCGCCGTCACCGCCAAAGGTAATAAATTTATAGTTTGTATCCTCTTTAATCTTTCCCTTTTTCTTAAGTGCTCTGTATGCCGTCTCAACACCGCTTAAGGTTGCACCTGCATTTTCAAAGGCATTGTGAATGTAACTGTCTTCCCAAGCCGTATAAGGATACATATAGGAAGAAACCTCAAGGCAACCCGTGGCATTTCCTATAACAGCTTCGTCACCTTCATGAAGTGCTCTGAGTACTGCTCTTACTCCTATTGTTGCACCGCATCCGGCACACATTCTATGTCCGGGCGATAAACGCTCGGGTTTATTCATTATTTCTTTTAAACTATATCCAGCCATTGTCGTTATCTCCCGTCTTCTTTACTTCTTAAGTTAATATATCTGTGTTGTGATACTTTCTTTCCGGAATTAACAACATCGGATAACTCATTAAATATCTCTTCAACATTCTCTACTGTGAAGTCTCTGCCGGCCAATCCGTATGTATAACACACGGTATCTATCATAACTTTTGCCTCGTATAATCCGGCCCTTACTTCACTGGACAAAGGCCCGCCGTTACCGTTATAGGACTCAACTCTGTCCATAATAGCAAGTGCTTTGCAATTAGCCACTGCCTTGGCAATCTCTATGGCAGGGAAGGGTCTGAACACCCTTAATTTAAGAACACCTGCTTTCATTCCTTTGTCTCTTAACATATCAACCGCTTGTTTTGCAGTTCCGGCTGCCGAACCCATAATCAGCATAATATAATCGGCATCTTCCGTTCTGTATTCTTCAAAAAGTTCAAAACCTCTTCCGAATTTTTCCTTATATTTCTTAGCAACTTCTATTATTACATCCTTAGAGCGCTCCATTGCCATTTCCTGAGCCTTCTTTGCTTCCATGGAATAGTTGGAAACTGCATAGGGGCCGAAAGCCATAGGTGAACCCTTCTTAAGCAGATACTCTTCAGGATTATATTCCCCTACGAACTCCTTAACATCCTTATCTTCGTTAAGTTCAATGTTCATTACGGCGTGTGATGTAATAAATCCGTCCTGACAAATCATAATAGGAAGATGTACTCTGGGATCTTCCGCAATGGGATATGCCTGAATGAAATTATCATATGCTTCCTGATTTGATTCCGCATATATCTGAATCCATCCTGTATCCCGGGCACCCATACTGTCCGAATGATCACAGTTGATATTAATAGGACCTGACAAAGTTCTGTTGACAAGTGCAAGTGCACAAGGCATTCTGTTAGATGCGGCAACAAGAAGTTCCTCCCACATAAGAGCAAGTCCGCAGCTTGAGGTTGCTGTAAGAGATCTTGCGCCTGCTGCTTCCGCACCTATAGTAGCCGACATTGAACTGTGCTCTGATTCAACAGGTATAAATTCGGTATCCATCTGACCGTTAGCTATATAGTTTGAAACAAGCTGAGGTATCTCGGTCGACGGAGTAATAGGGAATGCAGGCATAACATCCGGATTAACCTGCTTTATTGCATATGCCACAGCTTCATTGCCGGACATTCTGTCTTTAATCGTCATATTCAACACCCTCCACCATTGTTATTGCTCCGAAAGGACAAACCTTAGCACAGATTCCGCATCCTTTACAATGATCATAATCAAATCCGCTTCTTCTTCCTTCTTTAACGGGAATACATCCATCGGGACATACCGGAGCACATAATAAACACTGCTTACATTTTTCAGAATCAAATTTAGGAGTGTTGGTACGCCATTCTCCTGTTTTAAACTGCTTTGAAGTTCCTCCCGCAAAGGTCATAAGGCCTTCTGTCAAGTCTTCGTAGGGAGTCTGTTCATTTATTTTACTTATATCCGTTCTCATATTATAGTTGCTCCTTTAGACTGTCGTATGTTAATGTAAGTGCCTTCATATTTCCTTCAATTACTTCAGGTTTTTTAGCAAATTTGTGAGCATAAGATGCCTTCATTTCGTTAATAAACTGGTCCCAATCCATAATCTGACTTACCGCAACCACTGCAGCCAGCATCGGTGAGTTGGGGAAATATTTACCCAGAGCCTCAACAGAAATCTTACGGGCGTCCAAAGTATATACTTTGCCGCCAAATATGCTTCCGTCACTATTTTTTAATAACGGGCGAATTTCATCTACAGTCTTATCCGTATTAACAATAATTGCGCCATCTGCTTTAAGTCCGTTAGTTACATCTACGCTTTTTAATAATGTTTCATCAACTACAACTACCAAATCGGGAGTGTAGATATTCGAATGAACACGTATCTCTTTATCCGAAATGCGGTTAAAAGCAGTAATGGGCGCACCCATTCTTTCAGGACCGTACTCGGGGAAACCCTGCACATACGCTCCTGTTTTGAAGCATACATCCGCAAGTAACAGTGCGGCAGTTTTTGCACCCTGACCACCGCGTCCGTGCCAACGGATTTCGATTTCTTTTCTACTCATAATATTTTCCTTCTTTGAATAATGTATTTAAACTCAACAACATCGGCGGACTGTTAAGCCCGCCGATATTTTAAGTTAATTTATGCGTTTGCCTCTTCTTCTTCCTTAAGCTTCTTCATTGCAAATGCAAGTGCGGCAGCACCGCCCATCGAAGCTGATAATGAAGAAATCCATAACATGATATCCATCGGATCTCCTGTCTTAGGACGACGTCTTGCACCAAGTACTGCAGGACCTAAAGGACGCTTAGCACCTAATACACTGGGTTCACGTCTTGCGCCAAGTACCTCAGGTGGATTCTCCGGCGGATTCTCAGGTGGATTCTCCGGCGGGAACTCAGGCGGATACTCGGGTGGATTCTCCGGTTCTTCAACAGTATAGGTATAAGATGCCTTAGAATATGGATCCCTGTAGGTTCTTGTAATCTTGCTTGAAAGAACCTGCTCTTTTTCGATAACCTTGTATATTGGCTTATAATATTCCTCAGACGTATTAACATGATAAGTATAATCTGTTCTGTGGAACGGGTCAATATTTGTCAGGCTCTTTGAGTATGTTCCCCACTCAAAGTCTTTCATCGAATATGTATCCCAAACGGTATCTATATTGCCATATGTATTAATATATGTTGTCTTGGTTCCGTATGTTCCGACCTGTGTAGTCTTAGTAGAGTAAATACCAAAGACAGGATCTGCAGTACCGCAGCTTCCGATTTCAGCAGTCTTAACTCCGTAAGTACCCCAGGTTGCATTCTTGATACCGTATGTTTCAACTTCGGCAGTCTTCTCTTCATAAGAAGTTGCCTTACCGTACTTCTCGCTTAACGCCTTAACAAATGCATCCTTAGTCGAATATGTGCCAACTGTTGTATCCTTGTCGCCTTCTGTACCTACAGTAGCATCCTTAAGGCCGTAAGTTCCAACCTTACCGTACTCTTCTTTGAACGTTCCGACCTTAGCATCACGTTCCATGAAGGTTCCTACCTCTGTATCCTGTTCGCTGTAACAACCAACCTGCTTATCCTTTTCAGAATATGTTCCTACCTTAGTATCAAGTTCTTTGAAGGTTCCGACCTTAGCATCACGCTCCATAAAGGTTCCTACCTTAGCATCGCGCTCCTTGAAGGTGCCTACCTCTGTATCAAGTTCGCTATGACAGCTATATGTTGAATCCTTCTCTGAATATGTTCCTACCTTGGCGTCAAGTTCTTTGAAGGTTCCAACCTTAGCATCACGCTCCATAAAGGTTCCTACCTTGGCATCGCGCTCC
>JAZQQM010000053.1:0-50436 GCA_045629045.1 Lachnospiraceae bacterium | reverse complement strand
TCTTGAGAATGTAACTGTTGACTTACCCATGTTTACGAACAAGTCAGCGAAGTTATCAAGTGTGGGGTGCTGAGCATAAAATTTCGGAGGGAACTTGAACAGTTCATCCAAAGGCTTCAGCGAGTTACTTACTGTAAAGATAATGGGAAAAGCCATAATGTAAGCCATCAATGCAAGGAAAATGTAGAGGGCTACGTCTCCGCCTACTGAACGGTTGGCTTTTCTTCTCTTTATCAGAGGTTTCTTATATTCTTTTTCTACAACTGGTTTTTGTTTTTTACTCATATCAGGTTCCTACTCTTCTTAACAGACTCTGTACTGCTTTGTTACATAAAATCATCATCAAGAACAAAATCGTAGCTATTGCACAGGCATAACCCATTTCAAATCTTGAATAACCATAGTCAAACAAGTGGGTTACTATGGTTCTTGCCGCGTAGTCCGTACTGGGATATCCGCAAAGAGCCATGGTAACATCACAAACACCAAAGGCTGTTGTAATACTCATTACCGCACCGAACATAAGCATTGGCTTCATATTAGGTAATGTTATATACCATAATTCCTGCCATCTGTTTCTTACTCCGTCCATATAGCCTGCTTCGTATTGGGATTTATCTATACCCTGAAGTCCGGCAACGAAGGAAAGGAATCCTGTACCTAAGCTCATCCACAAAATAACAAGCATACAAATCGGCAACATATATGTGGGATTAATGAGCCACAGTATCGGCGCATCAATAATACCCATGTTCATTAATAAAGCATTTACGTATCCGTATGCATCACCTCTGAAGAATACCGAGAAGATTACGTAACAGTTTCCGGCAATTGACGGCGCATAAAATACGATAACCGCAACCGATCTTACCCATCTTGGCAATTCATTGATAAGCCATGCAAACAGGAACGACATAATGTATCCTAAAGGTCCCGTAATGATTGCTATCATCAACGTATTCTTGATACTTGTCAAAAAGATATCATCCTCAAGCACCAGTGCTATATAGTTATCAAGTCCCAGGAACCTTGGCTTTTCAAGAATATTATAGTAAGTGAAACTATAATAAATGGAAGCCACTACCGGGAAAATAAAGAACATAGCAAACAAAATTGCATATGGTGCCAGGAACAAATAGCACATTTTACTTCTTTTTGCTTTTTTCCAAGCTACCTTGGCATTATGCTTTTTTAGCTTGAAATACTTTGACCAAAATTCTTTCATGTTAACCTCTTACTTTACTTAAGTCCGTCCTCATATGTAAGCATACCGAACTCTTTACGTTTCTTGGTTATTTCTTCATCAATCTTAATTGAGTAGTCAATAATTGTTTCTCGTGAGTCATCCTTATCATTAATAACCTTACGGATGGCATTTGAAATATGTCTTCCTGTGAAATATCCGCCGGGTACTTCTCTTATACCTGTCGTTTCATCCCACTGTGCATTTAAAACAGCTATGTCATCTGCGCTCCAGCTGAGTTTTGAAAATGCATCTCTGTTAGCTGTGGCATATCTTGCGGATGAACCAAGCAAGGCTTCAATTTCTCTACCGAACCTTACCTGAGTATCGGGAGTTGCCCACCACTTCATGAATTCCCAGGAAGCATCCTTAACCTTCTGGTCATCTGTAGCTATCATCATGGTCGCTGAGCCTGTAATGAAGTCTGATCTGTCAATATATGTATTTCCGTTTTCATCAATACGTTCTGTACCCGGAATTAATGTAAAGTCCCAAAGTCCTTTAATTTCCGGTGCAGATACCATAAGCGTATTGTAGGTTGAATATGCCATTACACCGATCGGCATTTCACCGGAACGGAATCTTGATACGAAATCGTATACCGTAGGAATACCGTAGTCATTGAAGTACTTAATATAATCATCAAACGCCTTAACGCCTGCCTCGTCATCAACTCTTGTCTTCGTTCCGGGCTCGTTGTACATGTCACCGCCATACTGGAACAATAATGAGAAGTACATTGAAAGGTCAGGAACATTACTCATCGTCTGAGTAGATGCCGTTGCAACGGATGACGAACCTGCTGCTGTAGGAATACCGATTGAAAGGTTATTTCCCTGAATTGTAGGAAGCATTTCAATAAGCTCCTGCCACGTCTGGGGCGGTTCCAAACCTAACTCATCAAGTACATCCTTACGATAGAACATAACGTTAAAGGTCTGTGTCTCAGGTATTGCATATATATGTTCATCAAGCCTGTACTGTTCATACGAACTTGGTGAATAGTGTGATAATACTTCCTCATAATCCGGGAACTGTGTAATATCCTCTGACGCCTTACGCAAAGCATAGTTAACAGGCTGATCTGCACCTACCGAAAGAACCACGTTAGGTCCTCTTCCTGCAAGTACCGCATTAAGCAGTGCACTCGGATCAACGATTTCGACGTTAACCTTAACTCCGGAATTCGGTGTAAAATCATCATCAACCATTGACTTTAAGATAGTACCTTGGTCTCTACCGGTTAATACCCATACCTTAACTATTGTTTCATCAGAATTCTCATCATATACATCGCCGACCGAGTTATAGTCTACGAAGAATGATGCGAAGAAGGATTTTGTTTCATGCCATGCCTTAGTTGCGAAATTTGCCTTTACAACCTTAGGAGTAACATTACTTCCGCATACTGTGAAGTAATCAATATCAAGCTTTGTCTGGGATAAATTAAGCGAAGCTGTTCCCAAAGCAGTAATGTTATCTTTAAATGATACGAACTCAGTAGTAATCTTCTGCGGCTTCTTGCAGAAACGTTCAAGCTGCTGAGCTACCGTCTGAGCTGTGGCAATCTGGTCGGCTTTCTGTCCCGAATAAGCAACCATGTCATCAACTATCTTGTATAATCTTTTTGATTCAAGATCCATAGCCTGCATAATTTCAGGATATGTTGTATCTATGTGGTAATCTCTGTAAGTATCCGGATTTGCACCTGTATAAACAAGAAGCTTACGATATATCTGATTAAGTCTGTAGGTTGAATCCTCAAGTTCCTCAAGGATTGGTCCTAAGCCTCCCAATGTAGCCTCAAGCCTTAATGTATGAGTACCCTTTGTAAGATAAAATTCATAAGGTGTACCTTCATTATCCGAAAGTGTCTTGCACTCCCAGTCATTGGCATAGCCGTAAGAAATTTCATTTAATTCACTAAAAGGAACCACGCCGTCGATAAGCACTTTTCTGTTGGCAACAGAACCTCTCGAATAGTTCTGACGACCTTTAATCATAATCTTATATAAGCCGTCGGCCGGAACATCAAAATTCCATTCTATCCACTGACCATTATCTCTCCAGGTTTCACCACCTACATAATTAAGTACCGTATATGTAACACTGTTAGGAACCGTAGTCGGGGATGATCTGTCAAACTTGGCATATAATGAAGACTCGGATCTTAAAGTAGAATCTTCACCCTGTACCGTTAATTCATAATCGGCAGCTTCTGCCGAAGAAGCTGCAGGGCAGGCAGCCTTATACTCATCATAAGTAATCTGCTTCGTAATCCCTTTAACAGAAAGTGACTTGATAACCATCGGCTCATTCTCTGCTTCGAGAGCTATCTCATTATTACCCTTGTTAAGATAGAATTTGTAAGGTTCAACTACGTATCCGCGGTCATCAAGGAAATATGAACTCTGCCAGTCAAACTTTTCAACCTGAGTAGGACGAATCTCATTTCCCTGGTTATCAACCTTAACCTCTCCGCCATCTGTCCATATTCTGCTGAATGTGATTGTTTTGGCATCTGCAAAAGGAAGCTCGCCGTTAATATAAACGGCTCTTTCTGCTGCGACGCCTCGAGATTCCGGAATTAAATATTCCGCATAAAGATTATAGAAACCCTCTTCGGGCACATTGACATTAAACTTAACAATAGAATCCGTTTCAGTAAATAAAGCCTTGTCAATTCCTTCATAATTGTCATAAACCGAAACATCACCTTCCGATGTATAATTGAAGATATCAATATCGATATCCTTGGATGGTTCTGCGGCTCCCTCATGGGCATTAATATAAAGTGTATATGTTCCGGTTCTTTCCATTCCCGCAACATCCTTAGTTAAATCAAATCCCTCGTATTTGCTAGAGAAATTGTCTACACCTCTTAATGACAGTAATACGCAAAGCACAACAAGCGCAGCTATTACACCAACCACGATTAAGACTTTTTGAAGAGCTTTATTCATATCAAATCTCCGAATCCTTTACAAAAATAAACAATGCTAAAATTTATTATAACTATTAAAATTTTTACAAACTTATCAAATAATGCTATCTAAAGTAAAAATATTGCTTAAAAAAACACATTTTTTAGTTTGCAAAAACATAAAATGCCGGTTTAGGCTCGTAATTGTCGTCAAATAATAAGGGCATCTGTTTTCTTGTCTTTTTGCTGCCGCCGCCCACATCATTTCTGAACTGAAGCCACGAATATTTATCTACAGTACCCCAGAAGGTAATATTTGATACCTTTGCGCCTCCGGTATTTACCGCAGACTTCATTGAATAAAGGAGCATATTATATCTTTTGCGAAGTTTTTCGTTTTCTGCCTCAATCGATTCCTTTGAACCATCAAAATCATCCGATGCCTGAATATCAAGTTCGGTAAACTGAACCTTACCCACTATGGCACTGTAATCCTTAACGGAGGCCTCAACTGCAGTCTGATTGGGAGTCTCCATCTGATAATGTCCCTGCATACCCATAGCACTTATTCTTGTGCCCTCACCGGGTTCTCCCTCATTTTCCTTTATTTTCTTAAGAAGCTCCATGATACCGTTCTTCTTCTTAATATCGCATTCATTATAATCGTTATAGTAAAGTTCCAACTCCTTGGGAGCGTATTTATTTGCATAGGTAAATGCATTAATTATGAAATCATCATTCTGATATATGTGATACCAGCTTGAATTGTTTCCGTGAGTATCCATGTTTAAGCTTTCATTGGGATTTTCATTATCGGTTCTTAAGGAACCGGAATTATCTGAAATTGCCTCGTTAACAACGTCCCAGCCGTAAAACATATCTTTGTACTTACTGTCGGATCCCGTAAAGTGTGTAAGCACCTCGCGTATGTACCATTCAAGTCTAAGATTCATGGTTTCCGCATCCACATAGTCTTCTTTTTTGTCATAATTAACATGGAAGAACCATTCGGGAGTCTGTGAGTGCCATACAAGCACATGGCCCCTTACCATAATCTTTCTGTCGGGATTTGCCTCATTCCATTCATAGATCTTATCAAGTATCTTCTCAGCCCTTACGAAGCTAAGCTTCGGCACTTCTATGGTCTTGCCGTTAACCTCGGCCTCTTGTGTTCCCGGACATTTGTTATTACTGTAATTAAACATGGCATCCGGCTTTAACTCATTTCCTATGGTAACCGCATTAAAATGCTTGGTCAGAATATCAAATACCCCCGGATCAAAAATCTCATCACCTGCAACGGCACATCCTATCATTGCTCCGTCCAAGTTCTCCGGGAAGCAGTCTCTAAGGGCCGGTACATCATTGTTATCAATCATTGCCATATCCTCATTTGTTGCTTTTTCGTCACCTGTTGCTTCTTCATCTTCATTACCCGTTGCCTCGCTATCAATCTCAACGGTCTTTTCTTCTTCCGGCAAAGATATCACCTTTGTCTCATCAACATTACTTTTGCATGAAGTAAGAAGGAACACGCCTGCACACACTATACACATTGTAATTAAAGTTTTATTTTTCATATAGATATCCTAGTATACTTCATTAAATAACGCCAACCAATTAGTGCCGCAAAAACTTCTCAAATCTTGCTATTTGATGTTTTTGTGCTATACTATACTCATGTTGTTTAATCTTTTTGAAGTTATGGAATATTGCTATGTCAAATTTGGAAGACCTTAGGATTGATCCTAGCTTAAACAGAATAAACATAGATTTTGCGGGCTATCGTAAACTTGCAGGCACCCAGGAACTGGTTGAGTATCATGATAATACGTCACATCGTGTATGGTTAAATACACAAACCGACGATTTTCCTACTCACTGGCACCAGGCCCTTGAGATTGTTATGCCCGTAGAAAACCGCCTTGATGTTTTTTCTAACGGAACCCACTTTGACATGCAGCCCGGAAATATTCTTATTATTCCCCCGGGCGAACTTCACGAAATCAAAACACCCTCTTCCGGACAGCGTTTTTTCTTTATGCTTGATATTTCATCAATCACTCAGCTTAAAGGCTATGTCGGGATCCAGACATTATTGGCTCATCCCATCCTTTTTACAAAGGAATCATATCCTCTTATTTATGATGACATTTATGAAATACTTATTCAGATAAGAAACGAATACTTTAGTAACAAAGAATATTCGGAGCTTGCCATTCAGGCACTTATTCTTAATTTACTTATTAAGATAGGGGAAAACCACAACAGTGCCGACGAACTGTTTCCCAATGTTAAGATTACCAAGCAAAAGGAATACGTTCAGAAATTTAATCAGCTTCTTGAGTACATTGACGATCACTATATGGATGATTTGTCCCTTGAAGGAATTGCCGATATGGCAGGCTTTAGCAAATTCCACTTTTCAAGGTTATTTAAACAATACACTGATTTTACATTTTGTGATTACCTAACCTACAGAAGAATCAAGGCAGCTACAGATCTTCTGGCAAAGCCCGAGTTCTCAATTACCGAGGTGGCACTTAATGCAGGTTTTCCCAGCATATCTACCTTTAATCGGTTGTTTAAGCAGCAGGTCGGTTGTACACCTCGCGATTACCGAAGCAAGAATAATACAATTAAAAATCAATAAACAAAGAAGTCCGACGAACCCTAACAAGCAATTCGCCGGACTTCTTTGTTGAGTTAAAATTATCAGTCGGAAATGATTATGTTCTGTACTTAAACCTGGTGAACACTGCTTCTCCGCCGACTTCACTTGTAGAGAACACGAACAAACCGAAACGTGCTCCCGTAAAATGATCCAATCTAAACTTCAAATCGTGTGAAGCTCCCACTTTAACGAACTTTCCGTCGGAAAGATAGTAAAAATCAAGAGCATCCGCCATATTTTCAAAATTTGCTTTAAGGCACAGGGTAACCTTAGGTTCCTGTAACCTGATTTGCGACACCGTATCCCCTACGAAATAATCCAGGGAAGCACCTATCTTCGTTGAGGGAATGGTGTTATGTCTTACAACCTTAATAAGATAATAAGAGCCTGCTTCCTTGGTAACTGCCAGATATCCGTAATCTCCCTGAAGAATACATAAGCCCGCCCTGTCTCCGTTCTTAAGATTAGAAGCGTCAATTGTAACCTCCGCCTCGCACTTAGGAAACATCGTTCTTTGAGTAAGTGTATTCTTGGCATAAGTAAGATTGGTACACAACTTGTTTGTTTTAATAGTCAATCCGCCTTCTTTTGCCAAAGAAATAAGAGAATAATCCGGCTGATGGTTCCATTGCCACTGCAGAGCAAAGTTCTTCTCAAGAGGAAGTTTTTCATCCAAAACAAAATCATCCGAAGTATATATAGGTTCATATCTGTAATACGGACGGGAACTTGTAATTGCAAAATCATCCGGCGTTGCGCCGTTAACTCCAAATACCGGAAAATCCTTTTCAAAGGTAACCGGTACAAGAATCGGCATTCTTCCCACAGCTCCCGAATCCTGGAACATTACGGAATACCACTTCCCGTTAGGCGTATCTACAATACCGCCCTGAGCAACGCCCTGATTAAAGTATCCTCTGTCGTCGCAAAATACTGTTTTTCCTTCATAAGGTCCATCCACTTTGTCCGAAACAAAGCAGCTTTCGGTTCTTCTTCCCGGTGCCTCCGAAGGCCAGTTAATTAAAAAGATATAGTATTTGCCGTTAATTTTGTATATATGTGAGCCCTCATATCCTAAGGGTGCACCTGTCGTATCTTCAATTATGACCTTATGGATGCCGCCCTCTTTGGGAGCCGTCATATCATCGTTTAGTTCTGTAAGATATATGGTTTTGTTACCGTATACCACATACTTTTTATCATCATCAAAAAGCAGTGAACAATCATGGAAGTATCCTCCCATTTCCTGCTTTTCCCACTTACCGCATATATCTTTTGTTTTAAAAAGATATGTTTTTTGAGCATAGTGGCTTACGAAAGCGGCATAAAAAGTTCCCTCATGATATCTTAAGGTACCTGCCCACATACCGCCTGCATAGTTGCTGTTTTCAAGTTCGAGTCTTTCGGCCGGGGAATCGTCAAGATGGTCAAAAATATAGGATGCTATCTCCCAGTTAACCAAATCATAAGAACGCATAATAACACCACCCGGCATAAAATGCATAGTAGTGCTTATCATATAATAAGTATCCGCAACCCTTATTACATCAGGATCCGGATAATCCGATTTAATTATCGGATTTATTTGGTTTTCTAATGATTTCTTGTTACCCATTACTAAAATCCTCGTAGTTTAGAGTATAAAAAATAGAGAGCCCTAAAACTCTCTATTCTTTGTCAATTATGTAATCAATTATTGCTTTTTGATTAGCGATTAAGCATTCATCTGAGCTGCAACTTCTGCTGCGAAGTCTTCGTTCTTCTTCTCCATACCTTCGCCTACTTCGAAACGAACCATCTTAGTAATAACGATGTTCTTATCAACCGTTGCAAGGTACTGGCCTACTGCCTGCTTACCGTCTTCTGCCTTAACATAAATCTGATCAAGAAGGCTGATTTCCTTAACCTGCTTAGAGATACGTCCCTCAACAAGTCCTGAGAAAATCTTATCTGCAACGATTGCTGCCTTATCATCCATAGCAAGTGATGAAAGCTGAGCCTTAGCTGCATCTGAAAGGAAGTTGAACAGATACTTGTTTGTCTTGTTCTCCTCATAAGCCTTAACATCATCATCAGACCAAACCTTACCGCTTACTGCCTTGTCGATTAACTTGTTAAGAATCGGCTTAGGAAGTGAAGCAGGATCGTTTAATGAACTGTCAATTGTGATTTCGCGAAGCTTAGCCATCTCATCGTCAGAAATATCAGAACGGCTGATATACTGAGGATTCATAGCTGCAACCTGCATAGCTACGTTTGTTAATGCTTCCTTAACAGCATCACCCGAAGCTCCTGTAGCAGCTACAAGAACACCGATTCTTCCGCCGCCGTGGATATATGAAGCAACACAATCGCCTGTAACCTTTTCAAATCTTCTGAATGAAAGCTTTTCACCGATTGTAGCTGTCTTTTCAACCAATGCATCCTTAAGTCCGTTTGTACCAAGTAAAGCTTCAACATCTTCGCCATCCTTGCCACCGTTGAATGATGAAGCAAGAGCCTCATTGGCAATGCTCTGTACGAACTCCTGGAACACTTCGTTCTTAGCAACGAAGTCTGTTTCTGAGTTAACTTCTACTACTACTGCTGTATTGTCGTTAACTGCAACACGTGCGATACCTTCGGCTGCAATTCTTGAAGCCTTCTTCTCAGCCTTAGCTGCGCCTGACTTTCTTAATACCTCAACTGCTGCATCCATATCGCCGTCGGTTTCTGTAAGAGCCTTCTTACAGTCCATCATTCCGGCACCTGTCATTTCTCTAAGGTCTTTAACCATAGAAGCTGTAATATTTGCCATTATTTAATCCTCCTAAAATCGTGAATCTTATTCTGCTGCTACTTCTTCAACATCTGTTGCTTCTACTTCGGCATCAGCATTGGCATCAGAAGCTACAACCTCTGCGCCTTCCTTTGCTTCAATAACAGCATCAGCCATCTTTCCAGTGATTAACTTAACGGCTCTGATTGCATCGTCATTACCGGGGATGATGAAATCTAATTCTTCAGGATCACAGTTAGTATCACCGATACCGATTAATGTAATACCAAGTGAGTGTGCTTCCTGTACACAAATTCTTTCCTTCTTGGGATCTACTACGAAGATAGCGTCGGGAATTCTCTTCATTTCCTTGATACCGCCAAGGTTCTTCTCAAGCTTATCCCATTCTTTCTTAAGTTCGATAACTTCCTTCTTGGGAAGAACATCGAATGTTCCGTCCTGAGACATTGTCTCAATCTTCTTAAGTCTGTCGATACGAGACTGGATGGTCTTGAAGTTTGTTAACATACCACCAAGCCATCTTTCATTAACATAGTACATACCGCAACGCTCTGCTTCAGCCTTGACAGCGTCCTGAGCCTGCTTCTTAGTGCCAACGAAGAGTATTGTTCCACCCTGCTGTGCGATTTCGAAGATTGCTCTGTAAGCTTCGTCAACCTTACCTACAGACTTCTGAAGATCGATAATGTGGATACCGTTTCTCTCTGTGAAGATGTATGGAGCCATTTTAGGGTTCCAACGTCTTGTCTGATGTCCGAAATGAACACCTGCTTCTAATAACTGTTTCATTGAAATTACGCTCATTTTGTTACCTCCGTTTGGTTAAATCTTCCGCAATATTATCTTTGACCACTCCAAAGCGTAAAGGAGCACCGATCAAAGAGACACCGCATACTTTTAAGCATTTAGGCGCACTTACTGCGTGTTTTTTTATTACAACTCAACTAATATATCAAAAAAGACTTGTCAATGCAAGTCTTTTCTTACAATATCCTTAATTACTTCCCCCGCAATCATTAATCCCGCAACGCTTGGTACAAAGGATATACTGGGCATTGCCTCCACAGGGCCTTGTACAATCGGCATCTCTGTGGAATAAAGGACCTTAACATCACTTATATTGCGCTCTTTTAACTCTTTTCGCATAACC
Source organism: Lachnospiraceae bacterium (assembly GCA_045629045.1). Taxonomy (GTDB): domain Bacteria; phylum Bacillota; class Clostridia; order Lachnospirales; family Lachnospiraceae; genus JAILLW01. Next base: position 39,667 of record JAZQQM010000053.1, on the reverse strand, counting down.
TTGGCCAACGGGCATACCGAAGTCTTTGATATATCATCTATTCTAAAAGCCATGGGGTCAAGCTTATTGCCTGTTCCCATACTGCTTATTACAGGTATTTGATATTCTTTTGCCCTTTTAATGATAAGAAGCTTGGCCGTTACGGTATCAACCGCATCCACTACATAATCACAATCGCTAAAATCTATTTCCTTTTCCGTATCCGGAAGATAAAACATTTCTTTGGCTTCTACCTTTGCCTTAGGATTTATATCAAGTATTCGCTCTTTCATCAGCGAAACCTTGCTTACACCTATAGACTTAGTGGTCGCAATTATCTGTCGGTTAATATTACTGTTTGAGACAACATCTTTATCAACCAGTATAAATGACCCTACACCGCTTCTGGCGAGGCCTTCGCAAACATATCCGCCCACTCCGCCTATTCCGAATATGCAGACCTTTGCATTATTAAGTTTAGTAATTGCAGATTCTCCTAAAAGAATTCTGCTTCTTGATAACCAGTCATTCATAACAAATCGTATTATAACATACAGGAAATAAAAAAGTACCGAATAATCGGTACCTTTTGCGTCGGAGTGACAAGACTTGAACTTGCGGCCTCTTCGTCCCTAACGAAGCGCTCTACCACCTGAGCCACACCCCGGTATAATATGTAATTAAAATATTACTCAGCCTTCGGCTTTCTGATTCTTATGGAATCAATTCCCTGAACAAGAGCAGTTGCTCTTTCAAGGTCAGCGTCGTTAATCTTAATAGTAAATACGTTCTTTTCTCTTCTGCCTACCAGTCTGCTGATAAACGAACGGTCCTGCCATTCTACGAAATAGGAAATTCTATTTTCAAGAAAGAGCTTTTCGAGCTTTTCTTTAGCCTCCCTACTGTAAATTCTGCAAAACGAAACTTCCCTATTAACAATGCCATTATTAAATGCTGACGACACTATTCCACCTCAAACTTCCATATTGGCGAAAGCCAACTATGACAGTATACAACATATTTTTATAAAATGCTATCTAAATTTTGAAATATCCCATAATTTTTTTTGAGTGGTGTATTCTTCATTAAGATAATCAGCCACCATCTCAACTCCAATTGTGCTAAGCGGGAAGGTTTTTCTGGTCTTAAGATCTTCGGAAGTTTTGGCACACGCATTAGGTTCCGGCCAGATAGTAACTTCCATATTCTCGGAGTCAATCTTTTTTATCATATATCGCATACCATCCATGGAACCGGTATACTCTTCTTTCTTAACATAGTTAAGAATGTTAAATTTATCTTTATCTATCATTTAGCAATTATCCTTGCAATTTCCTCTTCCGAGCTTCCCTCCGGAATATTGAATGTTCCTGCGCATATTTTTCTGTCAAGTCCCGTTGAACATAAATATGTATCAAATTCGGCCGCATCTTCAATAAATCCTGCCGCCTTAAGATTCTTTGCTACAGTATATGAACTCTCGCCTTTATTTATTTCAAAAGATATACCTCTACCGGTGGAATTCTTAGTTTCCTTAACAGGTTCGGGTGTCGGCTCCGGAGTAGGTTCCGGTGTGGGTTTCGGTGCCTGCTCGGCTTCTTCCTCTTCGGTCGGAGAGGATACCGTACCGCTTTTGATTTCTTCCAGCTGCGCATCAGCTTCGTCTATCTGCTTTTCCACCTCATTGTAATCCATATTTCCCGACGAAGACATATCGGGCTCATCATTACCGTCTGCAGCAGTTTCATCGGGCATTTCCCCATCATCTTCGTAAGAGGCATCAGATACATCATCCGTAACAGTTTCACCCGTACTGTTTCCATCAACAGTTTCGTCTGCATTCTCGTCAGTATTGTTTGCAGGCAAAGACAGCTCGCTTAATGTACCATTCTGCTCAACCATACCCAGTGCTTTAGCTTTTTGTTTAATTTCTTCATCCGTAAGAGTTTTGGTATTCTGGGCCGACAAAACAAGCATAATGATTGCCGTTACAATTATTCCTATTCCCAATCCCCTTAAATAATACTTCAAATTCATTTACATTCCTTCAAAAAGGTCTATAACCAGTTTAACCTCACCTATTCCAAGTCCGAGTTCCTTGGCAATTGCCATGTTTGACTTGCCCATATTGTGAAGTTCCAATATTCTTTCGTTATTATTTCTTCCGCCGGTCTTCCCAACTTTATTATCACCTAAATTAAGGTTAGGTCCGGCCTGGACCAACTCAAAATTATTATCCGCTTTGTTCAAGGATATATCTGCAGCATCACCCAAAATAATTGCTTCTTCTTTTACCTTCGGTTTCGTGGTTCTCTTCTTCTTAGGTTTTTCTTCAACCTCCAGGTTTTCCACAGTATCCGGATTAAAGGGTGTGAAATCAACCTCTGTTGCTACAGTCGCCTGACGTAATCTGTCAATTGCAGACAATCTTCCGTTAGGCATTTTGTATTCGGGGACGAACTCCTCTTGGGGTTCGGGCTGAATCTGCGGTTGTGAAATTGACTGCTGCTTAGACTCGCGTACCGTAATTTCCGCATCTTTAACCGCCTGCTTTACTTCCGATGCTGTCTTTTCAGCCTCGGAAACAGTTGTCTTAATATTTTCATGCTTATCATTTAGCATGTCATAAAGAAAAACCACTTCCTGGTGGTTTTTATTTATCTCCGACAAGACCGTATCGGAATACTCATTTACAGCCATCATTTTCTCGTTAGTGATTCTGTCCATGGATCTTTCTGTTTTTTCCATAGCATAAGTAATGGTCTCATCTACAATATCAGTAATCTGACCCTTTGCCGATGCGACCTCCTTATCTACAAGATCCCTTATCATATCTTCACTAAATTCAATTGCCTTTTCATCTTCCGACTTGGCGGGAATAACATAGCTTAAAACAAACGCCGCCACCCCTAAAGCCAGCAAAACATAACCTAATATCATATCTTTAAATTTTCAAATCAAATCCGTGTTGCGGAGTTTTAAGAATTACTTTACCGTCTTTTTCCTGTTCTTTTTTGCGATTACTTCCGCCGTCACCCTGATACTGATTTGAGCCCTCTTCTTTGGCATCAAATTTCTTTTGCCTGTTCTCAGTATGTTCCGAATCGTTAACGTGATGGAACTTAAGTTCAGCAGCTACTGATTCCGTTCTTGCAATCTGATTCTGCTCAACCATACCACGGGTATCTTCATTATGTTTAATGTTCGTAAAATCCTGAGCACGGGTAATCTGCCCTTGCAATTCTACTCTCGATATCGTCATATGTCCATCCTTTATTTTAGAGACTTACCATCTTAACATCACCGTCGATTTTCTTAAACTGGCAATATGTCATCGGAGTCTTAACAACCATTGATACATCGGAAATGCATATCTTTGTACCGGCATAAACATCTCCGGTAACCTCAACGCGCGCGGCATTGGAAGCATCCAAAAGATCCTGATACGAATCCAATTCCGAAATGGCAGCCTCATACTCTTCCTTCTTTGCTTTTTGGTCCGAAAGAACACTCTGCATATACATTTTCTGGTCCATCGAAATAGTAGCACCCGACTTCATCTTTGCCATGAAAGAATTAATCGTAGGTTCGCTTTGCTCAATTGCCTTTTTATTATCTGCAATCAGCTTCTGAAGCTGAGCTATTCTTGTTTTAATCTTGGGATCAACTCCCACCTCAACAATTGTATCCGCACCCATGTCGGAACCAAGCGTCTTAACAGAAATAAGATTAGTTGCACTTACCTTTCCGCCTGTTATAAATCCTCGTTTGCCGGATACCGTAACCTCGGTTCCCGCCTGTACAGTACTGTGCAAAATCGAATCCGTAGAAATATATCCTGCAGCCGAAACATCCGAATTTTCGATAAACTTGGCGATAATGTTACCGTCTGCCTTAAGTTTACCTTTGCCCATTCCTTTCATGCCTCTTGCAATTATGATATTTTCGCCGGCCTCAATATAAGCGCCCTCAACAACACCTTTAACTTCAACCGTACCCCTGGACTTAACCGAGAAGTTCTCGCATACGTTACCAAGTACTCTTACGCTGCCTTCACAATCAATGTTTCCGGTTGCCGGATTAACATTATCAACTTCCATAACATCCGAAACGAAAACTTTACCTTCCACAAGGGATACATTACCGTTTATATCGGACGTTATTACTCTTCCGTCTTCAGAGCATGTGATATTGCGGCCATACTTAAGAGCAGCCTTTTTAACATCAAACGGCTTAATAGGTTCGCCAAATACAGTCATGCCCGGGGTGCCGGGAACTGCCGGAAACAGTTTTGCCAAAACTTCACCCTTGGTACATTGTGTAAATGTTTTCAGATTAAAGAAGTCAACGGAACCGTCTTCAGCAAGTGCCGGTTTCGTGCTAAGATCCGTATCAAAATAGTATTCTATTCTTGCATGTTCACCCTGTGTAACAGGAAGTCCCTCGGCAACAACTATATCGGTACAATATTCCGGTGCTTTAAAGAATTTATCAATCACATCTTCCAAAATTCCGTACTTAACACCCTTATGCTGAAGGTCATTTTTGAATTCACTCGCATCAAGCCTGGTCCCCTTCATTGATGGAGGATAAAATCTTGCCGTTAAAGTCATCTTATCTGCAGATGCTCTCAGAATATAAGATTCCCGTATCTCGCTTCCCTGATCCTTGTTAAGCAAAACAAGATGCTCCTGTTTGGGAGATGCTAATGCTTCATTAATTCCCTGATTAATTGCGGGAGCCGAATATAGAACATTATTTTTGGTAAGATATTCTGTGATTTCTTTTCCTTCAACCATTAAGCCGCCGTCCTGGGGCTTAACAATTTTGAGAATTGTACCTGTAGGCGTACAGCCAACCTGAAAATAACCATTTTTCATACGGAAAATACCCCCATGTAATTTCCCATTTTGGTTTTCATCTTCTGGAGTGCTCTTGTGTGAAGCTGAGATACTCTGGATTCAGAAACTTCTAAAATGTTTGCTATTTCTTTTAAGGTTAACTCTTCGTAATAATACAAAGATATAACCATTTGCTCCTTTTCGGTCAGCATCGTCAAAGCTTCTTTAAGTTTTTCGTTAAGTTCTTTCTTATCAAGAGCTTCTTCCGGTGCATCAAATCGATACTGAGTGGTCTGCTCGTTCGGTACTTCGGCCCCCGTATCCATGAATTCATCAAGTGATACGATACCGGTAATCTTCATTTGCGACTGCCACTCAACATAATCCTCCGAGGTGATACCAAGACCCTGGGCAATTTCATCATCGGTAGCCGGGCGCCCCTTTGTACACTCGACTTCCTTCATTACCTGTTCGATTTTCTTCTGTTTTTGACGAATTGTTCTGGGAATCCAGTCCATTTTACGAATTTGGTCCAAAATAGACCCTCTTATGCGAAGAGACGCATAAGTTTCGAATTTAACGTCTTTAAGAGAATCAAACTTGTCTATGGCATCGATTAATCCGAAAATTCCATAGCTACACAAATCCTCATACTCAACATTATAACCTAAATACATACTAAGTCGCCCCGCAACTAACTTAACAAGCGGAGCGTACTCTAATATTAATTGTTCTCTTATTTCCGGCGACTTGGTACGAGCATAGTCTGACCAAAGTTTAGTCCTTTGTGCTTCGTTCATTATGTTTCTCCATCACCTAAGATTTTATTGTTCCGGAAAATCAGCGAAACCGTTGGCTTCTCCGGGACGTTGCGGCATAGCACCCGTAAGAGGTGGAAGAGAATACTCTTCGACATTGTCTTCCTCCTTAGACTCTTCTGATGCTACGGCGTCTTTTTCTATAACAGCGCCTTCCTCTTCTGCTTCAAGCCTTAACTGTTCTTCATTAGCCTCAATAAACTTATTGACTCTGCTTTGAATTGCCAAACCGGCAATATAAAAAACAATCAAAACAATTAAAAGCACAATAAGAATCTCTTTTAGCTTGTATTCGCCCCCAAAAAGCATTACAAACAGGGTCAGTGCCACTGCAAATAATGTAAGAAATGGGGCAAAAAGCTTATTTTTCATATTGTCTTCTCCGGTTTGCCTACAGATTTAATCAAATAATCTCCGGATGCAGGATAAAATACTACAGTACGACCGTAATTTTCTCCTGTATCCTCAGCCAGAAGCGGTATCTTTAATTCCTTTAATTTTTTCTTACAAGCCTCGACATTTCTTTGGCCTACGCGAATCATATCCGATTTTGCAGAGCCAAATGCAAACATCTGCGCACCGCCTGCGATTTTAGCAACCATCCTGCTCATATTGGCGCCGCGTTTAACCATTTCGGCAACCATATCGGTAATTCCGGTATCCGCAAACTTAGGTCTGTTCGAACTATTAATTGCTTCTGTGCTGTCCGGCAACATTACGTGTGCCAGTCCACCTATTCCCGATTGCGGATCTCTGATTGCTACCCCGACGCATGAGCCTAAACCAAGGGTTGTCACTGCCTCGTCCCCGGCGCATGTTTTCCAGTCGGCCATGCCAACTTTAATTACTTCACCCATATATATTTCTCCACTAACATTCAGCCGATTACATTACTCCAAGTGACGATAAAATCTTCTGATATGAATCCATATCCGGAATAAGAATAAAATATCCGTCAAGATCAATATCGTCCGAGAATTTAGTCTGGATAAGTAATATCTTATCACCCATAATACCAAATTCTGCTGCCGGAACACTCAGAAGTGCACCCGCATAGTCAATGCCGAGCTGCGGAGGTGAAGGATAAATCTTAAGGTTGGTAATTGAAGAAAGTGCATTAAGGTACGCACCGGTAATAATATTACCTACCTCCTTCATCGCCGATACTTCCATTTCACCGAATTCCATCTCGGCTACATCTCTTTCGGGTATGCCAAGCATTCCCGACATAAGCTTATTAACAAGATGAAGGCCCGATTCCTGTGGAAGTGTAAACATCATGCTTCCATCGATATCTCCCTCGACCTGAAGATAAATTCCGACAAGTATTTGCTCGTCACCGCCCAGGATTTCACCAAGTTCGGCAAATTCAAGTAATCTTACCTGCGGAACCATCATATCTACTTTGCAGTTGATAAGTTCCGCAAGTGCGGTAGTGGCGTTACCCGCTCCGATATTTCCAAGCTCTTTTAACACATCAAAATAATTTTGTGTTAACTGCTCCATACTAAGGTCAGCCATATTTCCCTCCTACTTTGTCTGCTCATTGCAAACAGCGTTCATGTCCAACAAAGATATAAGATCCTCATCTGTTTTACCTACACCGAAGAGGAAATTCTGTTTATCTTCATTGCCGTCATAAGCAACCTTTTCAATCTGAATTTCACTTAACGTAACTACTTCTTTTACTTCATCAACAATAAATCCGAGAAGTCCGTACTGCTCAAGTTTTAAAATGACAATTCTTGAAACCGAAGTATTCTCAACTTCCTCAAGATTCATCTTAAGGCGCAAATTAAGAACAGGTATTACTTCACCACGGAGGTTAATTACGCCCTTAATATACTTAGGCACATGAGGAACACGGGTAATGCTCTGCATTCTTACGATATTATCAACGTACTTAATATCGATACCATACTTCTCATTTCCTAATTTAATAACAATATATTGAACCTTCTCACCTTCATCAACGATAAGGTCTGCATTAGTTACTCTAACTTCATCTGCCATGTTCATATTCCCCCAATCTTAAATTAATGCATTAGCATCAAGGATGAGTGCAATTTCGCCATCACCAAGAATTGTAGCACCGCTTATGATCTTGCTCTTATTAATGTATTTGCCCAAAGACTTAATAACGATTTCCTGCTGACCTATTAATTCATCAACAACGAAACCTGCGAGTTTTTCGCCCTTCTTGGCAATAGCAATAACCATATTCTCATCAGGACTCTTGGTAGAAACCGTATCAAGTTCCTTATCAAGTCTGATGATAGGAATAACTGTACCACGCAATGTAATAACTTCTTCATTTTGAACAAGCTTGATTTCCGAAGGTGAAACATCTTCTATAGACTGAATGCTTCCTAATGAGATAGCATACTTTTCGCCGCCTACAACAACCATCAATGCCTGAATGATTGCAAGTGTAAGAGGAAGTCTTATTGTCCATGTAGAACCTTCACCGTATTTAGATTTAACTTCAACTTCACCGCTAAGAGCTTCAATCTTAGACTTAACAACGTCAAGACCAACACCTCTTCCGGATACGTCCGAAATAACTTTGGCCGTTGAGAAACCTGCACTGAACAAGAGATTGATGATATCCTTTTCATCCATGTTCTCGCCCTGTTCAGCCGTAATAATACCACGCTCGATAGCCTTATTCTTAACTGCCTCTGTATCAATACCGTTACCATCATCTCTAACCTCGATGACAACGTTGTTACCATCCTGATAAGCATCAAGGAAAATAGAACCGACTTCCGGCTTACCTCTTTGTGCTCTTAACTCTGCCGATTCAAGACCATGGTCTGCAGAGTTACGTAATAAGTGCATCAAAGGATCACCGATTTCATCAACCACGGTACGGTCGAGTTCTGTTTCCTCACCTGTCATATATAATTCCATCTTCTTATCTAACTTCTTAGATAAGTCACGAATCATTCTAGGGAACTTAGAAACTACCGATTCGATAGGAACCATTCGAACTTTCATAACAGATTCATGAAGGTTTGTTGTAACACTTTCAAGATAATCTATCTGTTCGTTAAAGGAAGCGCTCTTGTTACCATCGGAATATGAAGCAGAAACAAGTGAGTTCTTTGCGATAATAAGTTCTGATACGAGATTCATCAAAACATCGAGTTTCTCAATATCTACACGAACTGTTCTGTTCACAACAGGCTTTGCTGCTGCTTTTGCAGGAGCCTTCGCATTAGAAGCCGCTGCAGGAGCTGCAGGAGCATTTGTTTTCTTTTCTTCCTTAGGAGCATCTTCTTCCTTAGCTTCGCTTTCATCTTTCTTAGCGCCAAGATCAATATTTCCACCTACTACCTTATCAATTTCGGATACGGCTCTTGCGGCATTTAATAAATCATCAATCTTAGCTTCAGATATAACAATCAGGCTGAAATCAAATTCAAATTTTTCGTCCTCAATGTCCTGAGCCGAAGGATTTGAAATAATAATCTCTGCCTTTTCTTCTATTGCCTTATATACAAGGAAGGCTCTTGCTGCCTTAAGCAAACAATTTTCATTAACATATACTGTAAATCCGTATACATTTTTGCCTTCTGCAAGTGCTGCACTAAGTACAGACTGTTCCGATTCTCCGATTGTGATCTGTTTGTACTTTTCTTCATCCGAACTGCCCGCAGGTGCTTCTTCCTTAGTTTCTTCAGCAGCCTCTTCTTTAGCTTCAGCCTTCTCTTCTTTCTTAGGTGCCGGAGCATCGCCCTTTGACTTAAGGAATTCATTAAGCTGATCTATAATCGGCTGATTATCATTGGTACCTTCATCAGCTGTCTGCTGAATATTGGTTGTATACTCCTCAAGTGCATCCAATGACTGGAATAAAACGTCAATCAAAGAAGACGAAACTTTCATAGTTCCGGTTCTGACTTCAGAAAAGACATTTTCCATATCATGGGTAAGGTTCTGCATTCTCTTAAAGCCCATGGTACCTGCCATGCCCTTTAACGAGTGAGCAGCTCTGAAGATTTCGTTAATTGTATCAGTATCTTCGGGATTCTGTTCTAGATTGAGAATTTGAGTGTTTAGAGATTCCAAATGTTCTCTGGTTTCGTCTAAAAAGATTTCTAAATATTGGCTAACATCCATTTTAAAATACCCCCACGTTCTTAATGATTTCTTTTGCCAGTGATTCAAGGTCCAATTCTTGATTGGCTAGACCCGCCCTGACCACTGCCTTAGGCATACCGTACACAGTACAAGTTGCTTCGTTCTGCACTAATATTGTAGTTTTCTTTACTTCCTGAAGTGCTTTGATTCCTGCCGTTCCGTCAGCTCCCATTCCTGTGAGCACAACGCATATCACCTCGTCATATAATGAATCTCTCAAGGATTCATACATATAATTCGCCGACGGCTTAACCCCCTCTCTGTTAGGCTCGTCAGTATAGTGAATGACATGTCCCGTTGCACCTCTTATTACGTTCATGTGTAATCCGCCTGCGGATAAATACAGGTGACCTAATTCCAGTTCTTCACCTTCCGAAGCTTCGACTACCGATACCGAACTTAAATCATTCAGTCGGCTGGCCAATGCTTTCGTAAATCCGGCAGGCATATGTTGCACAAGCACAAGCGGTGCATTCAGGTTTGACGGAAGCAACGGGATAAGCGTTTGCAATGCTTTTGGTCCTCCGGTAGAAGAAGCAATTGCAACAATCTTTCTTCCTGTGCTAATCATCTTACTTTGCCCCTATATAATAGTGATACTCATCACGAATTGTATTATATCACTATCCATTCTTCACATGAGTGCAAAGTAACATTCGGATGTTAAATTTTCTGAAAATTTCAAAAAATTCAACCATTTAGATTTACTATTTTACATTCCCATCTCTCTTTTTCGATGTTTTCGCTCTTCTTCGAAAATGAATCTAATAATTTCTTCTCTATCGTATGTATCTATATCAACATACTGAGCGCGGTGTTCAAACACTCCGGGACGATCGTCCAGTTCACGTGAAGTGAGCACCTTTGAGATTAGGGTATATTCTTTGGCCACCCCATCAATGACCAAATTGTACTTACAATATATTAAACTTTCGGGTTCGTAACGATAACTGCTTATAAAGCGTATTCCGCCTCCCGAAATATCCACAACAACAGAACGTTTAAGAGGCAGCCCCGGTACCAGATACAAATCGGCATTCTTGTCCATTGCATCCTTTTCTTCCTTTTCAAGAGGACGAGAATTCATTTCAAGGGCGCAGCTTAATCTGTAATACTCTCTTCGCTGGAACTTTCTTAAATTAGAGGAAAGTTCCATCAGAAGAACATACTGATTACCGTCTTTATATCTGTCTATGATCGTTGCAAAGCACTGGAACAATCCTGACTGAGTATAAAAATATAAATCAAACTCAGTGTTCACCGGAAGAAGTATCATCTTGGTCTTTTCCATTGGCATGAATATTTCAAGTTGATCCTCCGATAAAATATCACGAACCTGAGAAGAATATACCTTTTTTCTCTCATTATCATCTGCCGGTCTTACTCTTTCCACTGCCTGAATTTCGACACGGTTTCCGGGTAAAACATATTTAGATAGCATCATAACCCTCCCAAACTAATTTGCCTGTTTTTTACCTGCAATAATATGACTAAAAAATGCTGCCATTCCCCTTTTATTAATTCCGCCCTGCAACTCGACATTCATGAGTCTCGCTGCTATTTCTTCGTATGCCAATGTGGACTTGGCATTAGGTGAAGCTAACGATACGGGAGTCTGCTGCATAACTGCCTTCGAAAGCATATTATCCGAAGGAATTGCTCCCAGATATTCGATAGGAAGCTTAAGATATCTGCTGACTACCGCATTCAATTTATTAAATAACATCTGTCCTTCTTCTTTGTTTTCGACTTTGTTGGCGATCATCTTAACTTTAGAATATTCTCTGGCAAAACGATCATGTCTGTTAAGGGCTTTTAACAAAGAATATGAGTCCGTTATCGAAGTCGGTTCCGGAGTGGTAATAAGCAGTATTTCTCCGGATGCCACAAGGAATTCAAGTACCGCATCCGATATGCCGGCCCCGGTATCGATAATAATAACATCTGCTATCGCATCTAATTCTGCCAGATTCTGTATTATGTAAACCAAGTAGTCACGGCTTAAGTTCGACAGCCCAGCAATTCCCGAGCCGCCGGATATAAAACCAATATCCCCCGGGCCCCAGGTAATAATTTCCTTGATATTTTTGCCCTGGTAAATCAAGTCACTAAGGTTGTGCTTCGGTACCGCACCAAACATAATTTCAATATTGGCAAGGCCGAAATCCGCATCAAGAATAATAACTCTTTGTCCCATCTTCTTGAACTGAAGAGCCAGATTAATAGCTGTATTCGATTTTCCCACACCGCCTTTACCGCTTGTTACCGTAATAACACGTGCCAATGGGCGCTGCTGCTTGTTTACTCCTCCGGCCTTAATTATATTCCGGAGTCCCGAAGCCTGGTCCATACTTATATCCTTTTCTATAATTATCCTTTACGGCCTCCAAGAAGCTGTTTAACCGTCTTTTGAGGATTGAAATTCTCAATATCGTCAGGTACATTCTGTCCGCATGTAACATAAGACAGCGGAGCATTGGTATGAAGCTTTATATTAAGAAGATTACCCAAAGTTGTAGTTTCATCAAGTTTGGTAAAAATAAGCTTGTAGTCCGTCATTGAAGAGTAGGTGTCCGCAATACTTATTAAATCCCTGTATTTGGTGGTTGCGCTCAGCACAAGGAAAACTTCCTTTTCAACAATACCGTCCACAGAATGTATAAATCCGTTCATTGCCTCTCTTTGAGCCTCATTCTGATGAGAATGACCCGCCGTATCCACAAGAATATAGTCGTAATCCTTAAAGTCTCTAAGCGCCTGTTCAACTTCCTCCGTAGAATAAATAATTCTAAAAGGAATCTCCAGAATGTTGGCATATGTTCTAAGTTGCTCGGCAGCTGCTATTCTGTAAGTATCCGCTGTCAAAAGGCATACCTTTTTGCCTCCTTCAACCGAGAACTTAGACGCTATCTTTGCAATGGTTGTAGTCTTTCCTACTCCCGTAGGTCCAACAAAGAACACCACCTTAGGGCCTTTGGTAGCAGGTGTTATTGATGCCGGATTTCCAAACTTCAATATCATCTTCTGATAGATATTTGCCAAAGCCTGTTCAAAAGGCATATTCGGTGTTGCTATCTTTTCCATTTCATCGATAATCTGATTGGCATACTTTTCATTAATTTCATTATCAATCATGGTGTTGTACAGGAGTTTCACGAACTTTTCAACTTCATCGGAAGTTTTTTCCTGAGTCGGTGCTTTTTCTTTTGAAGAAAACATTCCGTCAGACATAACAGGTGTTGTGTCTCGCTCGGGTTTCTGAAGTTGAGCCTCCAGCATATTATGAAGTGAATCAAGTTTTTCCTCAATTACACTGTTGTCGGTCTTTTTTAACATAAGCTCTTCATTGGCAATCATGTCAATAGAGCTGCCCTTTTGTGCCTGCTGGGACGCAGACAAACGTTCAATTGCAGACATTACCTTAGGTTCAGGTTCCTTAATTTCGGGTTCCTTAACAGCCACAGGCTTCTCTTCCTTAATCAAGGATGCCTCTGCTACAGAGCGCACTCCTGCTATTGCCTCTGCTATCTGCGAAGTTTTGGGAGCTTGCACTTCTTCTTCAAGTGCAACCGTAACCTCTACCATTTGAGGCCGCAAAAAGCTGAAAACGCCCTTCTTCTTGACGTTTCTCGTATTCATTTCAACAACATTGTTTCCCAGCTCTCTGTATGCCAAGTCCAATGCTTCTTCTTTTGTTTTTCCCTGAAACTTTTTGATTATCATGCGCTCACCATGCCTACCGATTGTAATTCAATATTTGACTCTATTTCATTATACGATACAACTATCAAATCTTTAAAGTAGTCTTCCGTTAATCTCTTAAAATACATTCTGACAATCGGCGATGTAATTATTATGGGATTCTTTCCCAAATTTTCTAATTTCTGAACTTCCGTCTCAACGGAATTCATAATTGCCTTGGTCTTTTCGGGATCAAGATTAATATATGCACCCGTTTCCGTCTGCTTAACAGAGGCCATAATATCCTGCTCCACCTTAGGATCAAGAGTCACAACGGAAGTTGTTTCATTCTGAGGGAAGAACTTGCCCGAAATTGCTCTCTTAAGGGACTGTCTTACATATTCCGTCAAAATATCCGTATCTCTTGTGGTTGTGGCATAATCTGCCAGAGTTTCAAATATGGTAAGCAAATCTCTTATGGAAATGCCTTCTCTAAGAAGATTCTGCAAAACTTTCTGTACTTCGCCAAGACCAAGAAGTTTGGGCACAAGTTCCTCTACAAGTGAAGGATTTGTTTCCTTAAGATTATTAATAAGATTCTGAACATCCTGTCTCGTAAGCAATTCGGAAATATGCTGTCTTATAATTTCCGTCAAATGAGTGGCAATAATCGAAGGCGGATCTACAACCGTATATCCCAACGATTCCGCACGTTCTCTCTGGCTTTCCGTAATCCATGTTGCCGGCAAATGGAAAGAAGGTTCAAAAGTGGGAATACCCATAATTTCCTCTTCCACATATCCCGGATTCATGGCCATATAATGGTCAAACAGGATTTCACCTTCAGAAACCTGTATACCTTTTATCTTAATTATATATTGATTGGGATTAAGCTGAATATTGTCCCTAAGTCTTATTATAGGAACAACCGTACCTAATTCCAACGCAACCTGTCTACGAATCATAACAACTCTGTCAAGCAAATCGCCTCCCTGATTAACATCCGCAAGAGGGATGATTCCATAACCGAATTCAAGTTCAATGGGATCAACCTGAAGTAACGAGTTGACATTTTCCGGCGCTCGGATTTCTTCTGCCGCCACTTCTTCTTCCGACACGGCAGATTCTATCTTTGCAGTCTCAATTGTACCTGCAACGGTACGGCCTACCACTATAAATATAAGGCCAAGTGCCAGGAATATTATTGTAGGAAGCGGTGTAATAATACCTAAAAGGCAAAGAATTGTACCAACCAGATACAATGCCTTCGGAATTCCGAAAAGCTGTTTAACAAGCACTGTACCAAAGTCGGCATCCTTTGAACCTTTGGTAACCAAAATACCTGTGGACAAAGATATAAGCAACGAAGGAATCTGAGATACCAATCCGTCACCTATGGTAAGAATTACATACTTATTTAAAGCTGTACTGAAATCAAGATTCATACGCAGCATGCCCATTGCAATACCACCTATTACGTTAACGGCAGTAATAATAAGTCCTGCTGTTGCATCTCCCTTAACGTACTTAACGGCACCATCCATGGAACCGAAGAAGGAAGATTCTTCCTGAATCTTATCACGGCGTCTTTTAGCCTCTGCATCATCAATTGCTCCGGTATTTAAGTCGGCATCTATAGCCATCTGTTTACCGGGCATGGCATCAAGAGTGAATCTTGCGGTTACTTCAGCAACTCTTTCAGAACCTTTATTGATTACCATAAACTGCACGATAATCAAAATAATAAATACAATGGAACCGATAATCAAATCTCCGCCGCCTACATAACTTCCGAATGTGGCAACAACCTTACCGGGATCACCGGTCCTTAAGATTAGCTTGGTAGACGAAATATTAAGAGCAATTCTGAATATGGTTGTGAACAACAGAATTGTCGGATAGAAAGACAGGTCTAAGACCTCGCTTGAGAACATGGAAACAAATAAAATGGTAAATGCTACCGCAATATTACATGCAAGTAACACATCCAAAAATCCGGCCGGAATATTAACAATCATCATAACAAATGCGGCAACTACATATGCAGCTACGGCAGCATCGGCCTTTTTCATGTTCTCTCCTTTCTTGTCTATTTAGTAAATAATTATATTTTTCCTTGAAGCTGATATACGAAGGCCAGTACATTGGCAACTGCTTCATACAGCTCCGGAGGTATCATCTGTCCGATTTCCACATTGGCATAAAGCATACGAGCCAACGGCTTGTCCTCGGTAATGTAAATATCGTTTGCTTTGGCAACCTCTTTTATCTTTTGTGCCAGATAATCAGCACCCTTTGCTATAACAATAGGAGCATCGTCTTCATCTCTTCGATATCTTATGGCTACAGCATAGTGAGTAGGATTTGTGATAACCACATCCGCCGTGGGAAGTTCCTGCATCATACGACGCATGGAAGCCTCTCTCATCTTCTGTTTCTGTTTGCTCTTAACCTGTGGGTCACCTTCCTGCTCTTTATATTCATCCTTGACTTCCTGCTTAGTCATTTTCAAATCATCTTTGTATTTCCACTTTTGATAAGCATAATCAAGGGCTGCAATAGCTATATATGCCGCAGCTACACGAATACCTAAATCAACTATTATCTCTCCCACCAAACCGACTGCCTGCTTTACCGTCATATCATAAAGCAAAAATATCTGATTGATTTGGCCCTTGAGATACGAATAAACCATGTACCCTACAAGTCCCAGTTTAAGTAGCGCTTTAAGCAATTCCACCAGGGAAGATGCCGAAAAAATCCTTTTAAATCCGCTTACAGGATTAAGTTTACTGAATTTGGGCTTAAGCGGTTTTGTGGTTGGTTTCCATTTTACCTGGACCACATCACACACAAAAGCCACCACAAATGCCACTATAAAAAAGGGAAGCAGCATAAGCAGTGTTCGTATCATCGCCTGTCTGATAATAAATAAAACAGACGCTATAGGAATATTTCCGTTATATTCCTGTATTGTTGCTGGAATCTGTCCGTACATTATTTCAAACAAACCAATAAAATCCGTACCCAGAGTTCCCAAATATATTTTTATAATAAGAAACATCGACAAAATGCCTGCGGCATTAGCGACTTCCTTACTTTTGGCGACTTTACCGTCCTTACGGGAATCATCCAATCTCTTGGCAGTAGGTTGTTCTGTTTTTTCTCCGCCCGGTCCGTCCTTGGCGAAAAATTGTAGGTTATACTCCAATAACATGCAACCTTCCTCCTAAGATAAGGCCTCAACCATCGTTACCACCATATGCTTCATCTGCGTATAAATAATCGCAGATGCATCCGGAAGCATCACGGCCGAAACGAACAAAATACTAAGTCCCGTCAGAACCTTGATTTGTATACCTACAGCAAACATATTAAGCTGCGGCGATACCTTGGCCAAAATTCCAAGAACTGCATTCAGAATAATCATTGTGACAAAAATCGGAAGACAAATTCTAAAGCCTATCAGAATATATTCTCCCATAAATTCAATCATTCCATCAAGAAGTCTGTTGGCATGAAATATCTGACCGTTAATCGGAATAAGTGTATATGTTTCAGCAAGAGCCTGTATAAGATATCTGTGCATTCCCGAAATAAGAAGCATAAGAATTATGGAATAATTATAATAAACTCCTGTGATAGTAGTATTCTCTTTCGTGGCAGGATCGATTAAGCTGATCATTGAAAGACCCATCTCCATATCAGCAATATGTCCTGCGAAATTAACAATCATGGTACATAAATTAGCACCAAGACCTATGATCAATCCGGTAATAACCTCCTTAAGTACAAGACCCGAAAACTGAATCAGAGTATCATAGGATACGTTATCATGAGGTATTACCTTAAATAACAAAATCGTAATAAAAAGGCTAAGTCCGATTTTTACCATTCGCGGAGTGTTAGACATACTAAAAAATGGCGCAACAAACATAAAACTGGCCACTCTTACCAAAACAAGTAGGAATAATTCTAAATCCTGAAAAGTAAATCCGTAATCTAACATAACCGCTATTTAATGTATACGGAAAAATCTGACCACAGACTTTCCATAAAGCCCGACATATTATTAAGCATCCAGTGTCCCAACACTATCAAGGTCAAAAATATAGCAACAACCTTAGGAACAAAGGTAAGTGTCTGTTCCTGAATAGATGTAACCGTCTGGAAAATACTTACAATAAGACCGACAACAAGGGATACAAGAAGTACCGGTGCCGCTGTCTTAATTACCAAAAATAAAGTTTCCGATGCAATTGAAGTAACTGTATCAATATTCATCTAAATGCTCCACAAGTTACTAGTAAAATGTCTTTACCAGACTTCCAATAATCAAATTCCATCCGTCTGCCAATACAAATAACAGAACCTTAAACGGCATTGAAATTGTAGTTGGCGGTAACATCATCATACCCATACTCATAAGTGATGAAGCTACTACCATATCAATTACAATAAACGGAATATAAATCAAAAATCCTATAATAAACGCTGTTCGCAGCTCGCTTACCACAAAACTCGGTACCAGCACCTCGGTCGGAATTCCCTCCAGTGTCTGATCCCATTCATCACCGCTTATTTCAAGGAACATACGAACATCCTTTGTCTGAGTCTGTCCATACATAAACTCTCTTAGGGGTTCTATAGCCGTATCAAAGAATTCTTCCTGAGTTATTTGACCTTTATCAAAAGGAACAATTGCTTCTGTATATATTTGTCCCAATGTGGGGCGCATAACAAAGAATGTCAAAAACAAAGCAAGCCCAATCAACACCTGATTGGGAGGTGCCGTTTGGGTACTTAAAGCTGCACGGGTAAAATGAAGTACGATAATAATTCTGGTATAGCTCGTTAACATGATCAGCAAAATAGGTGCTATTGCTATCAATGTAAGCGTAATCAGAATTCGAAGTGTGCCGTTAACAGAACCATTATCTCCTTCAGTTGAAATAGTGATGCTGTTAGCGATATTAAGTTGACTAAGATCTTCCTGGCTTTCAGATGCGCCGGGCTCTTCTATATTGGTTCTGGTGGTTGTGTCACCCGTCATATTTGAGTCCGTAAATGTAGTTGCGCTTGCCGAAACAGAAGTCAATATACACAACATGCCCACCGTTACCAGTAGGCATATTATCTTCAATATCTTTTTCATTTGGAAAACCTAATCCTCGTTTTTCTTGTTTAGGTTTTTGACTTTTGCTAGGACATCCTTGAAGTTTACGTTAGCCGCAGATTCTGCGGAAGCCGTAATCAATTCATCCTCATTTAGTTCGGTAATCATACTTATCTCATCCTTGCCGATTCCGATAAGCATATATTTGTCCCCGGCTCTTACTATCTGAAGATACTTATTATTAGTTATCCTCTTAGTCTCAATAATCTCTATATTGGAGCATTTGGACTGCCCCTGCTGAACCCTTGAAATCCACCTTACCGTAAAATACGTAATTGCGATAACAAAGGCAAAGATAATAAGCAGAGTCAGGAACTGAACTACGCTGTCTGTTTTGGTGTATGAAACAAGTATCATTTAAAGATTACCTTATTCATTTATCCGACTACCTTCTTAACTGCTTCTAATACTCTGTCAGCCTGGAAAGGTTTAACGATAAAGTCCTTGGCGCCGGCCTGAATTGACTCGATAACCATCGCCTGCTGTCCCATAGCAGAACACATAATAATCAATGCATTGGGATCTGAACCCTTAATTTTCTTAAGTGCGCCGATACCATCAAGTTCAGGCATAGTAATATCCATAAGAACAAGATCTGGATGTAACTCAGTATACTTTTCAAATGCTTTCATACCATTCTCAGCTTCACCGACTACGTTATATCCATTTTTACTAAGGATATCCTTAATCATCATTCGCATGAATGCTGCATCATCAACAATTAAAATATTCTTTGCCATTTCCATTCTCCCTTTTTAATTAATAATTTCGGTTACACGAATACCAAAACTTTCTTCAATAACAACAACTTCGCCCTTGGCTACGAATTTACCGTTAACCAATACATCAATGGGCTCACCGGCTATTTTATCAAGTTCTATGATTGTACCCGGTGTAAAATCAAGGATTTCCGCGATAGACTTATGAGTTCTGCCAAGCTCTACCGTAACCTCAAGCGGTACGTCCTTGATAATTCCAATGTTCTCTGCCCCCGGCAGTGTAGAGTAATCCGGTTGGAAACTCTGGAACTGCGCCGGCTGGATGTTCATGTTAGGCTGCGGATATCCCATAGGCGGATAACCCATTTGTGGGGGGTAACCCATAGGCATCTGCGGCATAGCCATCTGCGGAGCGCCGGCATACGGATCCATCGGAGGGGGGGCTGCAGCGGCAGGTGCCGGAGCAGGTGATGGTTCCGAAGTAGGCGGAACATATGGTGCAGGTTCTGGTGCCGGGGCCGGAGCCGGTTCGGGCTCAGGTTCTTCTCCGCCACCGGAAAAGGTATTATATAAATCTTTTGCAAAATCAATCGGATACAACTGAATAATGGTTGAATCAACCAAGTCATCAATCTGCATTCTGAATGAAATCTTTGCAAAAGTACCTGCCAAGAAAGGTGCAATCGCTTCGGCGTCCATGGTCTCTGTTAAATCAACCAGTGAAGCCTCCGGGGGTGAAATATCAATCATCTTACCAAGCATCGTTGATAATGATGTTGCAGAAGAACCCATCATCTGATTCATCGCCTCTGATATGGCGCTTAAGTGAAGTTCTCCCAATTCACCGTCTGTGTTGGTACCGTCGCCACCCATCATAAGGTCTGTTATAACCTTTACATCATGTTCCTTAAGAACCATGATGTTAGAGCCGTCCAATCCAACTGTATATTTAATTTGAATAAAAACACAAGGTCTTTGGTAATCCTGAATTACCGTCTTCCAGTTTGCAAGTTCAACTACGGGAGTTGAAATATTAACCTTACGGTTAACAAGGGAATACAGTGTCGTTGCCGAAGAACCCATACTGATGTTGGCAATCTCGCCTACAGCATCTCTTTCTTCCATAGTAAGAGCTGTTTCATCGACTTCCCCCGGATCGGTTGATCCCGTAAGAATCGGTGCATCAGCGGCCGGTGCTTCAGCAGCCGGTGCTTCCTCCGCAGCCGGAGCATCCCCTCCGGACAGGTCCATACCGGAAAGTAGTGCATTTATTTCATCTTGTGATAACATTCCGTCCATGCCTTACTCCCCCTCTCTTATTACTGACGTTAACCGTACAGCATATTTATCTTTGCTGGACCCGGGTAAGGCTGTGAACTTACGTATATCTCCAACAAAAATGTTCATCTCCGATTCTACCGAAGAATCTAATCTAATAACATCTCCAACCTGCAAGCCCAAGAACTCGTTGACGGAAACAACGGATTTACCAAGAACTGCTTTGACCGGTGCATCGACTCTCTTAATTAATGATTCGATATGGTCATGGTAATCGGATGTGTCATCCTTTTGCATGGTTGAGAACCAATACTTGGTATTCAGCTTATCCATAACTTCCTCTAATGTGAAGTAAGGAAGACAGACATTCATGAATCCCTCGGTCTCACCGATTCGAATATTCATTGTGACAATCGCTATCATATCGGAAGGAGCGATAACCTGTGCGAACTGTGCATTTGTTTCGATACGTTCCATAATAGGATTAATCTCCACAACGTTCTTCCAGGGTTCCTTCATAAGCTGCATGCATACAATCATGAGCTTTGTTATGATTGTCATCTCTATCTCAGAAAAATCTCTGTTCTTTTCGAGAGGTTCTCCTGCGCCGCCAAGCATTCTGTCAATCATTGCAAAACCTAAGTTCGGCGACAATTCTATAATAACATTTCCGTTTAAAGGTTTAAAGTCTATTATTCCTAAAATAACGGGGTTACTAAGCGCATTCGAAAACTCTGAGAATGTTACTGTTTCGGAAGAAGCTACCGTGGTTTGCACCGACTTACGAAGGTAAAGCGGTAGATTCGTCGAAATCAGTCTGCCGTAATGCTCGTATATAATTTCAAGTGTACGTAGATGCTCTTTGGAGAACTTCGCAGGCCTCTTAAAGTCATAATCTTTAACCTGCTTGTCGTTTGACTCCTGCATCTGATCCATATCCAACTCACCGGTAGTTAACGCTGCCAGCAGGTTATCAATTTCACTTTGGGACAGTACCTCGCCCACGAATTCTCACCTCCCCTAGCTCATAGATTAGTTCCTCTTACTGGAACAGTGAGCTACTAAAGGTTACATCAAATATAAAATCCGAATTGTATAACTGTTGAATTCTTGCTAAAATCTCATCACACATCTGTTGTGTACCGGCCTTAGCCTCATCAATAGTATGTTGACTGACAACTTCGTTTATCTGACCCTTTAACAAATCAGCTTTGTTAGCTATATCAGCACCGTATGTGGCATAATCTTCACTGGTAATATTCATCGAAAGTGCTACCGAAATAATAGCATAATGGTCTTTCGTATCAGGCGTTCCATCGGCATTCAATCCACTCTTAAGAGGAATTGTCATATCCGGAATAGTATACGTCGCAATATCTGCCATGGTAATTGCAGGTGCTTCTTCGCCGCCCTCTACTGCAGTACTGTCAACAAGTTCCAGATTAATTGCAGTAGCTATATCTGTTATAAGCGCTGCCGTCTTTTTATTGGTGCTCATTACGCTGAACATCATAATTCCGGTAAGCACAAGATTTACAATTAATAATGCCAAAATACCGATTGAAATAAAATTCTTCTTCATAATAATTATTAGTCCTTCCCTAATATGAACTAAGCGAATTATATATCTTAATCTCTACACGTCTGTTCTTGGATCTTCCCTCCGGCGTTGAGTTATCCGCAATCGGAATGTACTCTCCGCGTCCCGAATGTTTAACAAGGCTCATATCAAGTCCTGTATTTTCTTCAACATAATAGAATACAGAAAGTGCACGTCCCGCACTAAGTTCATCGTTATTGGAATACTTGGCACCGCTCATGGGTACATTATCCGTATGTCCCTCAATCTCGACGGTGGATCTGGCATACCTGTCCAATATCTTAGCTATCTGTATCATAAGAGGCACAGATTCTTCTTTTAGTTCCACCGAACCCGAATCAAACAGCAAAGCACCGTTTAAGGTAAGTTCCACATATTGGGACGTAAAATCAATATCAACCTCCTGGTCAAGATTAGATTCTTTTAAGGCTTCCTCTATCATCTCAGCCATTTCTTCCGATTCTGCAAGTTTCGCCTGGTCTACTTCCTCCAGAGCTTCCTCCAAGGATTCAGACTCAGTAGTATCATCGGGCTGTTCTTTACCATCCGCATCCTTACCTGTAGAGTTGATGTATTCATCCAATTCATTCAATTGACTGACGCCGTTACTAATTAACACGCCATCACCGATTGCTGTAGCACCGCCGCTAAATATACTAAACGACTGACTTAAACTAGCTGCAAGCATTTCAAACTTCTGAGCATCCATGGTGGACATGGAGAACAAAAGAACGAAGAAACAAAGCAACAGATTCATCAAGTCAGAGAAGGTCGCCATCCAGGCGGGCGAACCTTTGGGCGGGTCTTCCTGTCTTTTTTTAGCCATCCTCTCCTCCATCCTCTGTTCCTGTAGATGCTCTGTCTGCAGGTGCTAAGAATGATTTAAGTTTCTCTTCGATAACACGGGGGTTCTCACCTGCCTGTATAGATAAGAGGCCCTCGATCATAATAGTTTTCATGGTAGTTTCGTTTGCATTGTTAAGCTTTAACTTACCTGCTACGGGAGCACATATCCAGTTGGCAAGCATAGAACCGTACAATGTTGTAATCAGGGCAACGGCCATAGCAGGTCCGATTGCCGAAGCATCATCCATGTTATATAACATATTAACAAGTCCAAGGAGTGTACCGATCATACCCCAGGCAGGTCCCATGGCACCAAGATCGTCCCAGAACTGAATATTTGATTTATGTCGGTCCTCCGTGGCATATAGTTCAGTCTCCATAATTCCACGTACAAGATCAGGATCCGTACCGTCAACGATAAGAAGGATGCCCTTTTTCATGAAGGCATCATCAAGTTCACCTGCTGCTTCTTCCAAAGACAGCAAGCCTTCTTTACGGGCAACATTCGATAAATCTATGATTTTCTGAATCATAGACTTGACATCCAGAGACGGTGTTTTGAAAATAAGTGTAAATGTCTTAAGACCGCCTATGTACCCCTGCATAGAGTTCATACACATAACCGCAAAGAATGCACCACCGAATGTAATAATTACAGAAGGTACGTCAATATATCTACCGATATTTTCCAGTCCGGCCGATGTCGCAACACCGAAAATAATCATGCCGAAGCATAAGACGAATCCTAATAGAGACGCTAAATCCACTTTTACTTCCTATCCTTTCTTTGCTTTTAGGCAAAGATATCCTTTCTATACGATTTTACTAAATTTATGATGTCTTGTCTACTTTCTTTTACGATTATCTTGCGTCCTGTAGTGAAGGCAACCACAGTATCTGGTGTTTCTTCCACCAATTCCATCAAATCCGGATTAACAAGTACCTTTTGTCCACCCAATTTAGTCAATTCAATCATATGTTTCCTTCCTTTAGTACAAAGATATAAATTAGTTAGATAATTCTCTAAAATGTAGTACTGACTTTAATAGCAGAATAGGGAAAGAGTTTTCTCTTTCCCTGAGCTGCCGATTATTTGGTTAATAATTAACTTAATTATCTCTTTAAGTTAGTTAATTCTTCAAGTAATGTATCGGATACTGTAATGATACGCGAGTTAGCCTGGAAACCACGCTGTGTTGTAATCATTTCGGTGAACTCTGCCGAAAGGTCTACATTGGACATTTCAAGTACACCGGAGTTCATGTATCCTCCACCTGCCGTAATATCAACACCGATACCGTCGAAATCGCCTGAGTTCTGTGTTGAACTGTAGAGGTTGTCACCCTGTTTTTCAAGACCTGATGCATTAGCAAAAGACGCTGTTGCAATCTGTCCTAACAATCTTGACATACCATTGTCATATGTTGCGTAAATCTTACCATCCTTCTGGATAGCTACACCTGACATTTCACCAAGCATACGACCTGAACCAAGACCTTTATCGGAACCTCTCGTTGCTACTGTTGTAGAAGCACCGTTATTATTTAAATTGCTCATTGCGGTACAATCAACGGTAATTCCGCCTGTTGCAGGGAAGTTAGGGCCAAGTCCTGCGCAATCAAGTACAAACGACAAATCCGTTCCTCCATCGATACCAAGGAGTTTACCGTCCGTTGTACTGAAGTTTAATGTGATAGATGCAGGAGTTACGCTCGATATATCTGCAATAGGTGTTCCCTGAGGATCCTTTATGGCATCAAGCTGTAATTTAAAATTACCGTCTGTTAATGTACCTGCAGCATCATCATGAATACTGAACATCGCCGTATACTTAAATCCGAGATTATCATAAAAATCAAGGGTTACCAGCTTACCGCCGGAATTGGTAATATTTGTGTCAAAGCTGTCAACGATACCTGACATCTGAGCAAGTGTTGTAGCTTCGGGTTCATATGTTAAATACTTGGCAGACATAATCTGAAGAGGTTTAACAATATCCTGTTTGATTTCGCCTGTGGTTTCATCACAAAGCCATCCCATTACATTATAACCTGTTGATGTCATACAAAGGTTACCTACACCGTCTACATAGAACGAACCGTCTCTTGTAAAGAAGTTTTCCGAACCGTTACTTACTACGAAGAAGTTATCTCCGGTAATCATCAAATCAAAAGGATCGTTCGTCGTTTGTGAAGCACCCTGAGATGTGATTGCTGTCTTAATAGATGCAGTCTTGGCACCAAGACCTATCTGGCGGGCATTTACACCGCCGACACCTGTTGTGGGATTAGCACCTGAAGCAGCCTGTGTCGTCTGATACATCAAATCCGAAAAAGTCATTGACTGAGACTTATATGCTGTTGTGTTAACGTTTGCGATATTATTACCGATTACGTCCATTCTTGTCTGGTGTGTCTTAAGACCTGCAACACCAGAATAAAGTGATCTCATCATAATTAATTGACCTCCTTCCAGTTGCCCGAATCATTTCGGGGCTTTTGCCGTTTGGCTTTATCTGTCATTCAAAAGCCTTAGCCTCCATAAGGTCCGGCTACATTATTACGGCACCATCAATATTTGTAAAAATATTATCTTTTGTTTCCGTGTTGTCCATTGCCGTTACTACCGTATTACTTGGTACGTTTACTATAAAGGCTAACGAATCAACCAACACTAATGATTCTTTTATTCCTTTAAGAGAAGCTCTCTTGGCACCCTCGTTTAATCTTCCCATCTGTTCGGGTGTGAGTTCTATGTTTCTCGTTGATAGTCTGCTTGAAGCATGTTTTGAAAACTTTACTTCGTTAGACTCAACCGACTTTTTCGAAAGGATATCCGAAAAGGACATCCCTTCGTCGGTTTTATTTGAAACAGATGTTTTTTGATTGTTAAGGTACTGGTCCTGGAGCTTTTCTATGGATAAGAATCTTCCCTGGTTAATATCCATATTCTCTCCTCCTAAATTAAGCTTCGGTTACGGGCTCTACAGCCTCATCCCCCTCGCCTTCATTTTCGCTTTCTTCTTCCCTGGCCTTCTTAGATGCTTCCGAATCCTGAACCATCTGATTCATTCTGTCTACATACTCTGCAAGTTTGTTGTAGTACTTTTCATCAATCATCGACTTCTGGTAAGAGTTCAATGAATTGTATCCTTCAGCCAGGCCGAAAATCGTATCCTGATCTGCCAGTGTAAGATTTCCGAGTGCCGGAAGTTCTTCAACCGCATTGATGAATGACTGAGCAAGTTCATATGCTGTATTGTATTCATTATCAAGGATTGCCGTAACATCACCCGATGCATAAAGTTCACCCGAAACTGCAACATATGCTTTTCCCGCTTCGTACTTAACATAATCAACAACGCCTTCTACGAATTTATCTTCACCGTCGGCGCCCTGGGTTGTTATCTGAACCGTCTGTCCAACCATTCCGGAGGCTCTGTATAAATCCATCGAACCTGCCATATTCTGAAGCTGTTCAACCTGTGAGAATGTAGCGTACTGTGAAATATATTCCGTGTTCTCTGTGGGTTCCAGAGGATCTTGGTATTTCATTTGAGCCACCAGGAGTTGCAAAAATGCATCTTTATCATATCCGTTAGTCGGTGAAACCTGTGAAGCAGCCCCTGATGTAGAAACCTGTGAAGCTGTTTCTAAAATTTTACCGTCTTTTATGACTGCACTAACTGCCATTTGATACTCCTTTCCAAGAAATCCTATGCCTGATAGTCAACGGTATTTCCGTTTACCTCCATCATTTGTGCTGCTAAGATTTCTTCTTCGCTTGCCTCATCCTCAAATAAAGCATCAAGCTCATTTAAGTTAATTCTGTGAGGTCTTTTATTTCTGTCATCCTGTTCAAAGTTATCATCGTTGCCCTTGCCCTGCCAAAGGTTTGAATCAAATCCGCTTGTATCTACCGATACGCTGACGGCTTCAACCTTCACGCCGCTGTCCTTAAGGGCCTGCTTTAATTCAACTATTTGGGTTTCGACTGCTTCTTTGACGTTCTCTGATGCAACTTTAAACTCTGCCGTAATCTCTCCTGCATGATTTACCAAATTGATTTTGACTGTACCGAGAGATTCGGGATGCAACTGCATCTCCAGTTCCTGAACATCAGGTTTTATATTAACCTTAATGTTATCCATTATCTGGTTCATAATGTCTTGAGTTTCATTAGAGAAAAACGATTGTTGAGGCGCCATATCTGTGGCGGTCTCATGAGTGCTGCTTACTAAATCATTCAGCAAATTGTTACTCTGTCCCATAAGATGTGAACCGTTATCCTCGGCGGATTCATGCTTGAATTCATTTTTGGTTTCACTTTTGGGAGCAACCTTGTCTATGGTAGCGGTCTCATCCGTCACTTCCACGGACTGTGTGTTTATCACATTTCCCTTTTCATCCGTTACAGCCTTGACTTCCTTAGTCTCGGTGTGGATGTTTACCACAAACTCGGGTTTTTCGTCATAATCTGAATTAGCTTCGACACTCATTTGCGTTTCCGGAGTATTAGAAAGTTGAACCTCGGCTTGTTCAACCTTGCTGATGACATCAGAAATTTCAATGTCCATATCATCCGCTAAATCTGCTATAGTGGCGTCCACCATAGAGCTCAGATTCTTGACTGTGTTAAAGAGATTTTCGTTTGTTACCAAAGCTATTGGCTCTTCACCTGTTATCTCAAGGACCAAACTGTTTAGATTAGTCGGGTCAAGCAAAGATATAAGTTCCAATCCCAAAGCTTCCATTGCTTCCTTTACCGCATCTTCCGTAACATCAAGTTCTTTGGCTACTTCCTTAACCACTTCATTTGCTGCATCAATCATTTTTTGCGTATCTTCCGGACTTACGTCTGTCGATTCCGTTTCCGAAGTAGTTTGGGAGGTCTTGTTCTTAACGTCAACCCTGCGGTTAGCACTTAGGTCAGCTTTAGCATCTTTTGCTTCCATCTTTGGAGTGATATCTTTGGAAGTTCCAATGTTTGTTTCAGAATCATTACCGCTTCTACTCATCAATGCCCCGAACTCCGTACTGCCTTTACTCTGTGCGGCTTTGCCGGTTCCCGGAGTGCTGATAAAGGTCATAAGCGAATTTAGATCCTTTACAGATGCACTGGTCATATGCTCTCCTCCTTTATTTAATTTTAAGGTGCTTACTTATATATCGGTCATAGATATAAATAACTTAAGACTCGGGATCCATAATTTTTGTAATTTTTGCAGCGATTTCGGAATCCATTGCGCCAAGGATGGCACCGCGCTCCGCAGGCTGCATCACGCCGAGAATTCTGGCTACCAAGTCTAAGTTATCGGTCATTCCCTCAAAGATGGCAGCTGCCTGTTTAGGCTTCATTTCGGAATACGCCTGAGCATAATTCTTAATTTCGTCTGTCTCTTCTTCCTGTGAAACAACCTGTTTGTATAAAAACTCAGCAGTAGATGGGTCAATCGACTCATAATACTTCTGATACTCCTCGATTCCGGGGCCCTTCTCGGCATACACCACTTCTTCATAGAACTGAGTCTTAATTCTCTGGAATTCTACCTGTGCGTCCTCAAAGGTCTTCAATCTTTCGATTTCGGCTTTCATAGCTGCTATATCTTCAGAACTTACCGAATTTGCAGAATTTGCTCTTTCAAGTTCAAGTTCAAGTTCCTTAATATAATCAACCGCCTCCTTAAGATCCGAATATCCGCCGTATGCTCCCGATTCTTCATCGCCCACCACAGCTTCGGTTCCTGCAGGCAATATAAGATTTATAACAGGCACATCCTTAAGAATTGGTTTTAATACACTTGAACCAAAGCCACCCAGGTCAAGCTTTATAACAAGACACAAAATGGCTATCCATATAAGAACAATAACAAAGGTAATCAAAAATACTGAACCGCCGCCCTGTTCCTCATCTTCATAAAGTTGAGCTTCTTCAGCTTCGATTTCTTTTGCACGGGCTTTCGCGGCCTTCTTCTGGTCCTTTTGTTCTTTTGCTAATTTTTTCTTTTCATCCTTGAGCCTTTGATGCTCGGCTTTGGCCTTTTCGGGCGTAAGCTCTGTATTCTGCTCATCTGCCATATATTTGCTCCTTAGTCACCCATGGACAAAGATATAATTTCCGACACCCATGTCAGTTCTTTTGTCCGTA
This sequence comes from Lachnospiraceae bacterium, assembly GCA_045629045.1. Lineage (GTDB taxonomy): Bacteria > Bacillota > Clostridia > Lachnospirales > Lachnospiraceae > JAILLW01. The sequence continues at coordinate 10,436 of JAZQQM010000053.1, read as the reverse complement.
TGTGTAACTGGTTAATTCATCTATTTCCTTTGACTCCTGAGCGTTTATTTCCTTCTTAAACTCCTCAAAAGCCTTTTCGCGAAGACGATTATGAATCTTGGCTTCCTTCATCGCTTCGGTAAGTTTTATTCTTGCTTCTTCCAATAGAGCTGCTGCCTTATTGACCTCAATCTGTTGGAGGGCTATATACTCATCCATAGTATCAATGGCATTCTTGTTGTCGGTAAGATCAAGAATGTTAAGAGCACTCAGCCTAAGTCTTCGGCCTTCTTCTTCGTAGCCGGTCTTTCTTTGCTTTAACTCTTCGAGTTTTTCTTCCTCGTCATCAAGCCTTCTTCTTGCTGCCGCGAATTCATTCTTGGCCTGCTCTTCCAATTTTTCTTTGATATTCAGAATGCTCTGCATTCTGTACTTGAACTTAGCCATAATTAATCTTCAAACAATTGCGAAAGCAATTCGACTATATTGTCAAAATCATATTTTTCATCAGTCGCCTGCATCAGGAAACCGTTAACAGCTTTTATCTTTTCTATTGCATAATCTATATCGGGATTTGAGCCCGATTTGTACGCGCCTATATTAATAAGGTCTTCAGCTTCGCTGTATGTAGCAAGTACATTTTTTAGTTTGCCGGCTGCTGCCTTATGTTCTTTCGTTGCAATCTGGGACATGCATCGGCTTATACTCTGCAACACATCAATAGCAGGATAATGATTTTTATGTGCAAGACGTCTGTCAAGCATAATATGTCCGTCAAGAATCGATCTTGCCGTATCGGTAATAGGTTCATTAAAGTCATCACCGTCTACCAAAACGGTATACAGTCCCGTTATGGAACCCTTATCATCACAGCCCGCTCTCTCAAGCAGTTTGGGAAGTTCCGAATATACCGAAGGCGGATATCCTCTTGATACGGGAGGTTCTCCCGACGCAAGTCCTATTTCACGCTGGGCCATACAGAATCGTGTCATTGAGTCCATCATAAGAAGTACATCCTTACCCTGGTCCCTAAAATACTCCGCAATAGCCGTAGCTGTCTGTGCCGCTTTTTTTCTTTCAAGAGCAGGTTTATCCGAAGTTGCTATAACAACTACGGAACGGGCCATTCCTTCCGGTCCTAAGTCTCTTTCGATAAACTCTCTTACTTCTCTTCCACGTTCGCCTATAAGGGCAATAACATTTATGTCAGCTTTTGTGTTTCTTGCAAACATTCCCATTAATGTAGATTTTCCTACACCGGAGCCTGCAAATATTCCTATTCTTTGTCCCTTACCTACGGTAATAAGGCCGTCAACAGCCTTTACCCCAAGGGGCAGCACATCTGCAATAATCTTACGCTTCATAGGATCGGGTGCTCCTGCTTCAACAGAATACTCAACCCCTGCATACTCCACAGGTTCGCTCGGTCTTCCGAGTCCGTCCAAAGTATGTCCCAAAAGAGAATCATCAACCCTGACCGTCAAAGGATGCCCCGAATTCTCCACACTGGAGCCCGGGCCTATTCCTTCTATTTTGTCATAGGGCATAAGGAGGTTTTTGCCTTCTTTAAATCCAACCACTTCCGCCAAGGCAGGCTTGGTACTTTCCGAAAGGTTGCTCGGATAAATATAGCAAAGGTCACCCATCTTAGCCTGGGGGCCTGCCGCCTCAATCGTAAGTCCGACAGCATTAACCACTTTACCTCTAACCTTAAAAAGTCTTTGTCCGTATATACTGTTATATTTTTCAAAATCGATATTTAAATCCATTATTTACGATAAGCAAGAAGCATCAGTTTTCGTTTCAGTTCTTTAAGTTCTGTTTCAAGCGAACAGTCAAAAACACCGTTTTCGGTTTCAATAAAGCAACAGGCTTCTCCAAGTGTGGCATCCTGAATAAACTCTACGCTTTCGGGGGACATTCCCGTTTCAGCAAGTATCTCATCCTTTTGATCCACTATTCTTTGATAATCTTCCCTGCACACGTGAACAGTAACGTTCTTGGCATTATCCGAACCGTTAATCGCATCTACCAGAAGAGATGATACAACATTACGATAAGTATCAAGATCAACTCTGAAAATATGCTCATAAATATCGGTAAGTGCATCTATGAACTTAGGTTCCAAAGAAAATACTTTTTCCTCATAGTCCTTATGAAGAGCTTCCGATTCCATGTTAAGGAGGTTCCTGGCATCTTCCATCTCACTCTGAGCCTGTGCCATTCCCGCATTATAGCCTTCCGCATGGCCGTCGGAATATGCTTTTTCTTTAATGCTGTCCGCCTCGATGTTGGCATTTGCTATAATAGCTTCGGCCTGATTCTTAGCCTCTTCAATCTCCAGTCTGGCGTTTTCCAGTTCCTCATTAACCCTATTAAGTTCTTCCTGACTTTCGGCTTTTATTACAGCACTCTCGGCATCCTCATCCAAAATTGCATCAAGGTTATCCGCTATCGGCAGTCCCTCAAAGAACTCATCCGAATCATAGCCTTCATTTGAAATTGCCTGAAGGCGAATTCTTCTTTCTTCCTCTTCCTGCAAACGCCTTTGAAGAGTCTGGCTGACATCAACCACTCTGGAATCATCATCAACCGATACTCTGTAGCCTTTAAAAATATTAGACAATTATCTCGTCACCTCCGCCTCTGGAGATAACAATTTCGCCAGAATCTTCAAGCTTACGAATTACCGATACTATCTTCTGCTGTGCTTCTTCAACGTCCTTCATACGAACAGGTCCCATGAATTCCATATCTTCCTTAATCATGGTAGCAAGTCGCTTAGACAGGTTATTGAATATTGCATTCTGTACCTGCTCATTGGCACCCTTAAGTGCTGTGGCAAGGTCATTATTATCAACATCACGAAGTACTCTCTGGATAGCTCTGTCATCAAGCAGCAGGATATCTTCGAATACGAACATCTTCTTTCTGATTTCGTCTGCCAATTCCGGCTCTTCGATTTCGAGAGTTTCCATGATATGTTTTTCCGTACCACGGTCTACTGTATTTAAGATTTCTACTACTGCATCTACGCCGCCGATAATTGTGTAATCCTGGTTGACCAACGATGCAAGCTTTGATTCAAGCACTTTTTCAACTTCCTTAATAACATCCGGTGATGTTCTGTCCATAACAGCTATACGCTTTGCAACATCTGCCTGTCTGTCAGGCGGAAGTGCGGATACAATCTGCGCTGCCTGAGACGCGGGCAGGTATGAAAGAATAAGGGCAATTGTCTGTGGATGCTCATCCTGAATAAAGTTAAACAACTGGGATGCATCTGTTTTACGAACGAATTCAAAGGGTTTAACCTGCAATGATGCAGTAAGCTTACTGATAACATCCACTGCCTTATCATTACCGAATGATTTCTCAAGCAATTCTCTTGCGTAGTTAATACCACCTTCGGCAATATACTGCTGTGCAAGACATACTCTGTAGAATTCTTCGATAACCTCTTCCTTAATCGCCGGTGTTACAGATCTCGTGTTGGCAATTTCAAGAGTAAGTTCTTCTATTTCTTCTTCCTTAAGATGCTTAAATATGAGCGCTGATTTTTCCGGTCCCAGGGAGATTAACAAAACCGCTGCTTTTTGGATTCCTGTGAGTGATTCATCTATCATTCTGGCCATAATGCTTAACCCCAATCATCGCCAAGCCAGTTACGAAGTAGACTCGCAGCTGCCTCAGGATTCTCTTCAACAAATTTTTCAACCAGACGTCTGGTCTCGGAAACATTCTCGGTAGAGATATCTTCAAGATCAGATTCAGGCGTTGACTGTAATAATGTTTCCACAGTAAGTTCTTCCGGTTCTTCCGGTTCCTTCTCGGTCTTCATGCTTCTTAATACTACGAATAAGAGCAATCCCAATATTACCACTATAAGAATTATGGTCATTGCATCGGTAAGGGTAATTCCAAGACCTTCCTTATCAATGAACATAGGTTCCTTGTAACCCACGATGGAAATATTGTTGGCATCAAAACCTGTTGCCTTGGCAACCATGTCATAAATGCTGTCGTCAATTTCCATCATTTCTCTTGCACTGTTGGCAAGTTTATATTCTTCCCATGTAATTCCGTCCAGAAGTCCCTGAGTTTCAATATCCTCTTCTCTTACTACGTTAATATCCGTAATAGCCAAAGATATGGAAGAACTGCCATAGTTAATTGCTCCTGCCGGCGTAGACTTATCCGTAATCTTCTCGGAAGGAAGATAATTCTTTTCTTTTTCTTCTACGGTAGAGCTTGATGACTGATTATCCTGCCATACATATTCGGTATCACCGTTCGAATCCGTTCCCGGAACATCTTCGTTTCCGTTGGTAGACTCGGAAGTGTAACTACGTTCATTACTTAAATATCCCTGTGACTGACCGTCGTCAACATAGTAATGATGGTCGGTTTCGGAATATGTACTAAAGTCAACATCGAGATTAACGGCAACTTCAACTTTGTCAAATTCGCCTGTTCCCAGAACAACCTGACGAACCTCCGATTTGATTACATTTTCGAACTGAGACTTAACAGAAAGCTGACTTGTTGCAGTTCCCGATACCGTATAATTATCGGCGCCGGAGAAAAGTGTATTTCCTTCGGTGTCCATAATTACCACATTCTGGTCGGTTTTATTTCCGATTGCAACCGCTACCGCATGTGCAAGACCTGCTGCCTGGTCGGGGTTAATCTCACCTCCGTCAAGGTCAATAAGTACCCATGCCGAAGATTCTTCATCCTTTGAAATAAGTGTTCCGTCGTTATCCGGAATATACAAATCAACTACCGCAGACTTAACGAAATTAAACTTTCCGATAATATCTTCGGATAATCTGGTTTCAAGATATACTTCATAACGTTTTTGCTTATCGGACTCAGTTGTGGAGAATCCTCCGTCAGTTACATTATCAATCGTATATGCACTTGACTGAATATCGTTGGCGCCCAAAAGAAGGTTAGCCTCAGACTGCTGATTCTTGTTAATCTTAATCTGATATCCGTCATCCGAAACCTGATAATCCAGGCCTTCGCCCTCAAGCAACTCGGAAACCTCCGAAGCCTCCTTGGTGGTTTCGCAATTTATAAGTGCCACGTACTGTGGTTGCGAGATTATGGTAATTACAATTGCAAGGGCTAAAATAACACCGGCGGCCGCTGCTATGATATATGTCTTTTGTTTAGTTGTGAATCTGTTCCACCAGTCAAGAACCTTCTGCAAAAGTTCCTTTAATTTCTCAGGCATGGAAGTGCTCCTAGTTAATTATTTTTAAATTTGCATCTGCATTATTTCTTTGTACGCTTCAAGTACCTTGTCGCGAATTGCAACCGTGTACTGCAATGATGTCGAAGCTTTTTGCAGGGCTATTGACAACTCGTGCGTGTTATCGGTTTCGCCAAGTGCCCATCTTAATTCTTCATTCTCAGCGTCCGAAAGATATGAGTTCGTCGTATTCAAATTATCAATTGCTTGATCAAAAAGCGTCTTGAACTCTCCTGTAGAAGCCGACGCGTTTTGGGCTACCGAAGAATTCTCGGCGGCATTACGTATGGCGTTGGAAGATATATTGTAAAAACTTGAAATATCCATTTAGTACTCCTTATCTAAAGTATTCCTTACTGTCCCATCTCTAAGCCTTTAATAGCAATGCTTTTACTGGTATTAAACGCAGTTGCATTGGCTTCGTAAGAACGTGATGCATCAATAAGATTCGTCATTTCAGTTACAATATTTACATTAGGATAATAAACATATCCGTTTTCATCAGCATCGGGATGTGAAGGATCATACACCTGTTTCATCTGTGTGTAATCATCTTCGGTAACCTTTGATACCCTAACTCCCTGTCCTGCGAACTGTTCCGTAGCACGTCCAAGGAAGGAACTAAACTGTGCAGGAGTTGCGTTCTTCTCCTGGAAAGTAACAATCTTACGCTTATAGGGAGTACCGTCAGCTGTACGTGTTGTGTTAACATTGGCAACATTCTCCGCTATAACATCCATTCGATATCTCTCGGCAGTCATAGCTGAAGCATTTATATTAAAAGAATTAAATATACTCATACGCTACCTCCTTACTTAAGAACGAGTTTAAGATTCGAAAACTCCTGATTAACTCCGGCAATTAGTCCGTTATACTTAATCTGGTTTGACGCAAGTTCTACGCTTTCCGTATCTATATCCACGTTATTTCCGTCAAGTCTGTAGGAGAAATTCGAAGCATCCTCATAAACTCTCGGAGTAAGCTTGGCACCCTTAAGATGCGCAACCTTTGAATCAACCGATTCATATCTTGAATTACCCAGGGCCTGTCTAAGCTGAGCCTCAAAATTTATATCCTGTCTTTTATAGCCGGGAGTATTAACATTCGCCATATTATTAGCAATTACATTATTCCTCTGCCATGCAGCATCCGCTGTTTTACCCAGGACATTAACATAATCAAATACGCTGGTATTAATCATATACACTCTCTTTCTGTGGGCAAAAGATATACCGAATACCATCACCAACTACAATATGTGGTATTCAGGGCACAATACACCCACCCTATTTAATTATAGATAATCTTGTGAAAAACTCAAGGTTTTTTTCGCCAAAAACCACCTTATATTGTGGAATGTAATGTTGACATAATACTACATATTGGGGTGTCTTTTGCCATAAAATGCCGATTTTTCATGGCATAAGTATGCGGTAATTGGATTACATAACCACAAGATATTGTAGTTTGGTACTTTGGTACTTCCATTGCAACTAAAAAGGGATTTATGCGGTTTATTGCATAAATCCCTTTATTACCATGTTAGTCCTTTGTTGTTGGTTATTTAGCGTTTTCTTCCTTTAACTTCTTAATCTCGTCAAATACCATGTCATTCAGCACCTTAATATAGGTTCCCTTCATTCCGGAAGACCTCGATTCAATGACACCGGCCGACTCGAATTTACGAAGTGCATTAACAATAACCGATCTGGTTATACCTACTCTATCGGCTATTTTGGACGCAACCAATATACCCTCCATGCCATTTAATTCATCAAATATATGAATAACGGCTTCCATCTCCGAAAATGACAGGGTGTTGATAGCTGACTGAATGACTGCTAACTTACGTGATTCTTCAGCATTTTCCTCGTTTACGGCACGAAGCATCTCAAGACCTACTACAGTAGTACCGTACTCGCACAAAATAATATCATCAATCTCGTATGAGTTCTCACACTTGTAAATAAATAATGTGCCGAGTCTTTCGCCTGCTATTTCAATAGGGGTAATGATTGCCTGAAACTTATTGACATCCCGCTCATTAAAACCGAGAGTCTCCAAGTTAACGTTTTCCTTTGTCGAAAGGACAGCAAGTAATCTTTCATTGAGCATTCCGTCAATGAATCCACCGATATGATCGACAATTAACTCCGTTATTGAATCAACTCCGTTGGCATCCCCAATACCAAGAACTTTTCCTTTTTTCGAAATCACAAGAACATTGGAATCCAGAATTTCACACAAAACACTGCAAATATCGTTAAAAACGACTTTGCTTGAATTGTTATTATGAAGGAGTTTCCCAATCTTTCTTGTCTTGTCCAGCAATTGTACGCTGCTCATAAAATTACCTCCATTTGTGTCCAAAGGACGACACCATGGAGGTATTATATCATACATTTTTTTACTTTTCAACAAATTGTCGCACAATTCTCAGAAACGTGCGTTATTTTATACTTAAAACCAAAAATTCACAAACTATTTAAAAATTATATACCATGAACTCTATTCTAAAGCACTCGGCATACAATTTATTTCTTGGAAGAAGCAGCACTTTCGTTTCTTGCCTCTTTTTCCATAATTTTGGCAGCATCCTCGGTATTCTTTGGACGTGCCCATGTCATATAATCACAGTCAGCATTGATACACCCGTAATATCTTCTACCCTTTCTTGTGCGCTTAACAACTATATCTTTGCCGCACTTAGGGCACGCTACGTCTATCTTTTCGAAGAAGGGCTTCGTGTTACGGCATTCCGGGAATCCGGGGCATGCAATAAACTTACCGTGTGCGCCGTACTTAATTACCATCCGGCGTCCGCATTCTTCGCAGATTTCATCTGATAATTCATCTTTAATCTCAACTTCGGCAAGTTCTGCTTCAGCCTTTGAAACAGCAGTTTCCAAATCAGGATAGAAATTTTCTATAATAGTCTTCCACTTAACATTGCCTTCTTCAACACCGTCAAGCAAAAGTTCCATATTGGCGGTAAAATTAACGTCAACGATTTCAGGGAACGCATCCTTCATCATATCATTAACAACTTCACCCACTTCGGTAACATATATATTTTTGCCTTCCTTGGCGATATATCTCCTGTTAAGAATAACCGCAATTGTAGGCGCATAAGTACTGGGGCGTCCTATTCCGAGTTCCTCCAGGGCATGAACCAGGGAAGCTTCTGTATAGTGAGGTAACGGCTGTGTAAAATGCTGCTTGGGATCAAGATTATTAAGTGATAATACATCATCCTTCTTAATGGAAGCAGTAAGTGTATTAGCCTCGTCCTTATCGTCCGCATCCGTATAAACACTCATAAATCCGTCAAACTTAACCTTTGAAGCAGCTACCGTAAAGCGGTGTTTACCTGCATCAATCTTAACGGAAGTAGTTTCATAAAGCGCATTTGACATCTGACTTGCCAGGAAACGTTTAAATATAAGCTGATACAGTCTTAACTGGTCTCTTGATAACGAATCCTTAATTTCAAGAGGATTAAGTTCAAGATAAGTGGGACGAATAGCTTCATGAGCATCCTGAATTTTCTTATCATCCTTGGCACTTCCGGATTTGATACTTAAATACTTCTCACCGTAGTTTGACTTAATATATTCTGTTGCCATTTTCTGGGCATCATCGGATATACGGGTAGAATCGGTACGAAGGTAAGTAATTATACCAACGGTACCGTGCCCCTTTATAGCTACGCCTTCATACAACTGCTGGGCTATTCTCATTGTCTTTGAGGTAGAGAAATTAAGTGCCTTTGCAGCTTCCTGCTGAAGTGTAGATGTTGTAAAGGGAAGAGGTGATTTCTTGGTACGTTCGCCAAGCTTAACCTCTGCAACTTTAAAATCTTTATTATTTATATCTTTAACTATTTGGTCGGTCTGAGCCTTTGATGTAATCTCAACCTTCTTGTCGCCCTCACCGTAATACTTGGCAATAACCGGGTTCTTCTGGCCTTTGGCATTCAAAGAAGCATCAATAGTCCAGTACTCCTCCGGAACGAAAGAATTAATTTCATTTTCTCTGTCACAGATAATTCTAAGGGCAACAGACTGAACACGGCCTGCCGACAATCCTCTTTTAACCTTTGCCCAAAGAATAGGAGAAATCTTGTATCCCACTACACGGTCAAGTACACGGCGGGCCTGCTGCGCATCAACCAGATTCATATCTATGGCTCTTGCGTTCTTTAACGACTCTTTAACGGCTGTTTTGGTAATCTCGTTAAAAGTTATACGATATACCTTCTTACCTTCCATATTAATGGCTTTGGTAAGATGCCAGCTTATTGCTTCTCCTTCACGGTCAGGGTCGGTTGCAAGATAAATAGCATCTGCCTTCTTAACTTCCTTACGGAGGGAGGCAAGCAAATCGCCTTTACCTCTTATTGTAATATATTTAGGTTCGTAACCATTTTCGGGGTCAATTCCAAGCTGAGACTTTGGTAAATCACGCACATGTCCCTGACTTGCCACAACCTCGTAGTTGCTTCCCAAAAACTTTTTAATTGTATTCACCTTGGCAGGTGACTCAACAATAACAAGATATTTTGCCATATTTCTTCCTTCTCACCGATTTGCCTAAATTCTCCGATTAAGCCCTATGTTATTAAATTATGCCTAATTCTCAGATTAAGCCCTATGTTACTCAACTATGCCTAATTCTCAGATTAAGCCCTATGTTTTGGTATTCTAATAATTTCAAGTGATTCTGTCAAGAAAAATATACTTATCTTGTTGCTCATTATCCTCATTATCCGTTTCTCATTATCCGTAATCCGAGCAACTGCCTCCTGCCAGATCCTCCCTCGAAAACCAGTTTACGGATATTAGCTTCCTTGTTGACTCATTTATCCGTAATCTAAGCTGCTATCCGCGCCTACTTTACGGATATAACTTCCTTGTTGACTCATTTATCCGTAATCCAAGACCACTCCGCTGCCTACTTTACGGATATAACTTCCTTGTTGACTCATTTATCCGTAATCCAAGCTGCTATCTGCGCCTACTTTACGGATATAACTTCCTTGTTGACTCATTTATCCGTAATCTAAGCTGCTATCTGTGCCTACTTTACGGATATAACTTCCTTGTTGACTCATTTATCCGTAATCCAAGACCACTCCGCTGCCTACTTTACGGATATAACTTCCTTGTTGACTCATTTATCCGTAATCCAAGACCAC
>JAZQQM010000052.1:0-72671 GCA_045629045.1 Lachnospiraceae bacterium | reverse complement strand
TCAAAATATTGAGTTTTTATTATTTCTATGTTAGCATTTACAAGTTGGTTTAGATAATTATATGGATGAATGAGGCAAAGTACACATCCATGTGGAAAAAGGACCGTCCCCAAAGGAGGTATATATGAAACTTGGAATCGTTGGACTTCCCAATGTGGGTAAGTCAACATTATTTAATTCATTAACGAAGGCAGGAGCAGAAAGTGCCAATTACCCGTTCTGTACGATTGATCCCAATGTGGGTGTTGTTGCGGTACCGGATGAGCGAATTAAGCTTCTTGGCCAGATGTATAATTCTAAGAAAGTAACACCTGCCGTAATCGAATTCGTAGATATTGCGGGACTTGTTAAAGGTGCATCAAAAGGTGAAGGTTTGGGAAACCAGTTCCTTGCCAATATTCGCGAGGTTGATGCAATCGTTCACGTGGTTCGTTGTTTTGAAGATTCAAATGTTGTTCATGTTGACGGAAGTGTTAATCCTTTAAGAGATATCGAAACAATTAATCTTGAACTTATTTTCGCCGATATTGAAGTGCTTGAAAGAAGAATGGCTAAGCAGGGACGTGCTGCTAATAATGACAAAAAGATTGCAAAAGAAGTTGAGATGTTAAAGCGTCTTATTGCCCATCTTGAAGGGGGAAGCCTTGCTATATCTTTTGAAATTGAAAATGAGGATGAAGAAGAGTGGTTTAACTCTTACAACTTATTAACGAGTAAGCCCGTTATCTTCGCTGCCAATGTTGCGGAAGATGATTTGGCTGATGACGGTGCGCAAAATGCACATGTTAAGGCAGTAAGAGAGTATGCAGCCGGTAACGGTTCGGAAGTATTTGTAATCTGTGCGCAGATTGAACAGGAGATAGCAGAGCTTGACGATGACGAGAAGGCTATGTTCCTTGAAGACCTTGGATTAAAAGAGTCCGGTCTTGATAAACTTATTAAAGCAAGCTACAAGATTCTTAACTTAATGAGTTTCCTTACTGCAGGTGAAGACGAAACAAGAGCCTGGACGATTAAAATCGGAACCAAGGCACCTCAGGCAGCAGGTAAGATTCATACGGATTTTGAAAGAGGCTTCATTAAAGCAGAAGTTGTTAATTACAAGGATCTGCTTGATTTAGGTTCTTTATCGGCAGCAAGAGAAAAAGGTCTTGTTGGTATGGAAGGTAAGGATTACGTTGTTCAGGACGGCGACGTTATTCTCTTTAGATTTAACGTATAATTTTCGGAGAAAAATATGGGAGTTAATGATATAGCATTTCCCAATTTGGGAATATATCTTTCGGAAGTACCCAGGGCATTTTATCCTTTTGGATTTAAAATAGCATTTTACGGAATAATCATAGCAATCGGTCTTTATATGGGAACGATTGTTGCTGCCAAGATGGCTAAAAAGACATCATTGGGTGAAGATACGATTTGGGATTTTATTTTGTGGGCAGCAGTTATTTCGATTATATGTGCCAGATTGTACTACGTGGCTTTTGAATGGGATATGTATAAGAACGACCTAAAGAGTATTCTAAATCTCAGACAGGGCGGACTTGCAATATACGGCGGCGTAATCGGAGCTTTTATTACGGTATTCGGTTTTGCCAAAATAAAGAAAATCAGCCCCTATGTCCTTGGAGACTGCGGTGTTGTGGGATTAATCTTGGGACAGGCTATCGGAAGATGGGGTAATTTCTTTAACCGAGAAGTTTTTGGAGGATATACAAATAATATCTTTGCAATGCGATTACCGATTGCGGCCGTAAGAATGGGAGATATTACGCCCGAACTTGCCGAAGCTATGGGTGAAGGGGTTAATTATATTCAGGTTCATCCGACGTTTTTGTATGAAAGCCTTTGGAATCTGATGGTGTTTGCCCTGCTTCTTATATTCTGGAAACGAAAGAAATTTGATGGAGAAGTAATCCTGTGGTATCTTGGAGGCTACGGCCTTGGAAGAGCCTGGATTGAGTATATAAGAACCGATCAGTTATTTATTCCGGGAACCACGCTTCCGGTTTCGATGGTACTGGCTATAGTGCTTATAGTATTCTCGATAGTGATGGATGCAGTAATAAGATGCAGGATTAAATCCGGAAAAGTTTCGGACAGGATTGATTATATAGACGGTAATGCAACTCCGGAAGAAACAGATAGTAAAGAATAAATTTATATGAATGAAAGCTCCTTTATAAGGAGCTTTCAGACTGTGCAGAAAAGAATAGCTCAACAGGAAGCATTGTTTTATGTGGATATGTTGAAAAAAGAGATAAACGAAGACAGAGCTTTACATGACAAAAAGCCTCTTAAGGATAATGATGATAATCATAGTTCAGGTGGAGGAAGCTCTGATAAGTTTACTGATTATACAGACGATGTCCCGCTTGATGGCAAAGAAATCAAATGTTCTACAACAGACCCCGAGAGTGGTTGGTTTCATAAAGGCGAGCATAAGAATGTATTTGCCTATGGAATAGAAACAGCCTGTGATAAAAATGGATGGATACTCATTTTCTGCCTCATTCAATAACAATAAACTGTTGTTTATACTCGTCCAGCAGATTTAGACTGCTTGCAGTCAATAAAAATCAACATTTTTTGCAATATAAACAATTAGAAAAGACAGCATTGAGTATATCATCTTTGGGGAACTTACTTTTATTGACCATCCATAAAATAGGGTATAGGATATTTTTATCGGGATAAAAGATAGAGTATGAAATTTAATTTGGGGCTGTGGAGGATATGTGATGTGGAAAAAAGTATACTTAGTTTTTTGATATTGTTTTTAATGATTCCGGCTATGCTTAGCGGATGCGGATCAAAGGACGCATCTGAAGCAGAATATAACAAGGTTGGGATTAATAACGTTATTTTAGGAGAAAAGGCAACTAAAAAGCAGCTTAATTCACAAATAGTGGATGGGGATTACCTTCATCATGACGGCCCGGTTGAGTTTAATGCCAATCCAAAGGGAATAATCTATGGTATATTTTTGCCAACAGTGACTTCTCCTCAGGGTGTTATATCCGGCTTTAAAAAAGAATTTCACAACACTTTGTATTACAGAGGCGAAAAATTGTCAACGGAAGAGGAAATCATTGATTATTTCAAGGCTTTGAAGGATGTTGTGCCTGCCGATAAATATATAGAAGACATTAGAGACGAAGATTACTATTCAATCAGAGTGTACGAAGAAAATTATTATATAAAAATGGATAAATACAATGAGAGCATTAATGTTACGATAGAAAAAATAGATTAAAGAGGGCTTTGACTCCTAATATAATGAAGGAGGAACATTTTTTACAAAAAGTAGTATAATACTGTATGTATTTTTGTATAGGGGGAATATAAAATGAGAAAATCCAAAATTGCTATACTTTTTATGTGCATGGCCGTTATAGTAACTTCTTTATCGGCATGTTCAACACAGTCTGCTTCCAATTATAAGCATCTGACGAATACGGCTAAGGACGGTGACGGTATTTATACCGATTTGGGTGATTATGTTATTGAAATTGCGGATTATAAGGATGCTGATTTTGATGCTGCGTCCAAAGCATTGGAAGAAAAGTACGGAATTATTGACGGAGCATGTACCGCTTGTGCGAAGCTTGACAGTAAAGGTCGTGTTTTGGTTGGAAGAAACCTTGATAACCAGGTTTCTCAATGCCCGGCTTTCTTTATACATTCTACTCAGGGGAAATACGAAACTCTTTCATTAAGGTATATGAATTCCGAAAAATATACCTATGAAGAATTCAAGAACAGTGGATATAAAGATAAGGAATTTTTAAATTCAATTTCTTTTTGTGTAACAGATTCAATGAATTCAGAGGGCCTTTACATAGAGGCTAATGTACGTGAACCTTATCCCGAATTCGTAAATACAGGAAACAATCCCGGAAAGACAACCGTATATGTACCGATGCTTGTTGCTATGGTCGCACGTAATTGTGCTACAGTACAAGAAGCTTTGGATTATATGAGAAATGATATTAATATTGTTTCCACTCCATATTATAATAATACAATTCCTACACAGTACGGTTATTATATTGCCGACGCTACGGGTGAATTCGGTATTATTGAAGTTATTGCCAACGAAGTATACTATTTGCCTTATGTTTCCGCACAGGGTAACTACTATTTAACTCCCAAGTGGTCTGTTGTTGAAAACAACGGTACAGGATACGGAAGAGTACAGGCTGCATTGGACGGACTTCCGGAAGTTGATACGATGGAAGAAATGATGGCTCACATGGAAAAGCCTATGTGGAAGAATTCGGTTCTTTACATGGAAAATGCATATCTTGACGAAACCGGAAATGCATGCTTTGTTGATGATGAAGGAAACCCTTCAATTGATTTTAGATCCGACTTTTCCAATTCAATTGCATTGGATGAAAACGGAAACGTTATTGATTCCGATGATTACGAATGCAAGGCACGAAGTGATGCTCGTTGGATGATGGATGATAAGAATTTTGATATAGTTAAAAAGACCATTTGCGATAAGGTAAATGCAATGAATTGGAAGGATAAGCTTTTAAGATATTACGAAGGCGATGAAGAAGATTTGCGTAATGATGGTCAAGTATTTACCACCGGAGCTTGTTTTGTAGTAAGTCCTTCAGAAAAGAAGATGCTTATCAAATTATTCGAGAAAGAAGAATTGACTTACGAAATTAAGATGTAAGTATTGGGGCAAATAGAGATTAATGTAAATCGGGGGATATTGTTGTGGATGCAAAAATTGTTTTTACCAAGGTAACACCGGAGTATGAACATCTGGAAGAACTATTTGACATACGCGATGAGGCTTTTCCGGAGAACGAAAGAAGTACCACTTGTAATTTAAGGGAGGACTTGCATTTGGGGACTATTTATTTGCAATAACCTTCATATGCTGATCTTAAGTAGTGCTGATTGTCATAGTCATTGAGGTAAGTTAAGGCGAATTCATCATTGGAATGGAAAGTAAGAGCCTTACCAATGTTAACTTAATGACATTGGGAGCATCGCTCCCGGCACCACTTTGTCTACAGTCTGAAAGCTCCTTTATAAGGAGCTTTTTTATTATGCTCAAAAATATGCTTTAGATTGCCAAAATATCAAAATTATACTTGATTTTACGCATTTTATACTGTAATATTATGTGTAAGTGGTAGAAAGTGGCACGAAGTGTCATGTAAGTGGTAATTAGTGGAGATTAATTCAAGTAATGTTCATGGGGGAATACAACCACACATTGGATGCCAAGGGAAGGCTCATAGTTCCTGCAAAGTTCCGTGAAAGCTTAGGTGAAGAGTTCGTGGTAACAAAGGGAATGGATGGGTGTCTTTTTGTATTTCCGAATACCGAGTGGGAGGCCTTCGAAGAAAAACTCCACACATTACCTATGATTGATAAAGAAGCAAGACAGTTCACAAGATTTTTCCTGGCAGGAGCTGCGACGGTAGAGGTTGATAAGACAGGAAGAATACTTATTCCCGGAGTGCTTAGAGAGTTCGCCGATATTACTAAAGATGCAGTGCTTATCGGAGTGGGAAGCAGAGTCGAGATCTGGAGCAAGGATAGATATGACGGAACTGTTACTTATGAAGATATGGACGATATAGCCAAGCATATGGTTGAACTTGGTATTGGAATATAAGATGGAATTTAAACATTATTCGGTAATGCTAAATGAATGTATAGACGGACTTAACATCAAACCCGACGGTATATACGTTGACGGAACGATGGGAGGTGCAGGTCACAGCAGCGTGATAGCGTCTATGCTTTCTCCCAAGGGTCATCTTGTTTGCATCGACCAGGATGAAGATGCGATAAAAGCCGGAAGTGAGCGACTAAAGGATTATTCAGACAGAGTAGATATAGTAAGAAGTAATTTCTGCGATACGAAAACAGTTCTTAATAATCTGAATATAACGGGAATAGACGGAATGCTTCTTGATTTGGGAGTTTCCTCGTATCAGTTGGATCAACCCGACCGAGGCTTCACATACAGGTTTAACACCACACTCGATATGCGAATGGACAATCGCCGGGAGCTTACTGCAAAAGATATAGTAAACAATTATTCCGAGATGGAATTATTCAGAGTAATAAGAGATTACGGTGAAGACAAGTTCGCCAAGAACATTGCAAAGCATATAGTTATCGAAAGAGCCAAAAAGCCGATAGAAACGACCTTTGAGTTAAACGAAATCATTAAGGCAGCAATACCGGCCAAGTTCAGAGTAGATACACACCCTTCCAAAAGAACATACCAGGCGCTTAGAATTGAGTGCAATCGCGAATTGGAAGTACTTAAAGATTCAATAGATACCCTTATTGAACTTCTTAATCCGGGTGGACGATTATGCATCATAACATTCCATTCCCTGGAGGACAGAATCGTAAAGACAGCTTTTAGGACCAATGCAAATCCCTGTACGTGTCCACCGTCATTTCCGGTATGTGTTTGCGGAAAGGTTAGCAAAGGCAAGGTAGTAACAGGAAAACCCATACTTCCTTCGGAAGAAGAATTAGCAGTAAATTCAAGGTCTAAAAGCGCTAAGTTGCGAATATTTGAGAAAGTTTGAAAACCGATTGGTTTTAAGATAAGATAGGAGAGAAGAAATGGCACAGACAGCCAGAAAGTTATCAGCTATACCTGTAGCCCAGAGACCTCAGCTTGAGGTAGTTGCGGCAAGTACCAGGGAGCGAAAGAGATACAACAGAATAATTCGTTTTAGAACGGCAGCGTTCTTATTACTTGCAACAGCAGCTGTTTCGTGTGCACTTTTATACTATCTTTCATTACAGGCGGAGATTACCAGCTCAATTAAGAGCATTTCAAAAATGGAAAGTACACTTAATGAATTAAAACTTGATAATGATGAGAATTATAGTAGAATTACAAGTAATGTGAATTTAGAAGAAGTCCGCACAGTGGCAATCCAGGAATTAGGTATGAGATACGCCGAAGAAGGCCAGATTATTACCTTTAACGGTGAGGGCTCTGACTATGTAAGGCAGACGGGTACTATTCCTGATTAGGAGTAATTTTGAGCAATCAGGCACCAAGAAGACCATTTGATGATTTTATGAGAAAAAAACTGGTAGTGCTATTTATAATAGTACTACTTCTTTTTGTTGGTTTGATTTATCGATTGTTTACTATTACTCGTGATAATGGTGCATCTTATAAGAAACAGGTTTTGTCCCAGCAAAAATATGATTCTTCAACAATTCCTTTTAAGCGCGGATCAATTCTTGACTCCAACGGAAACGTCTTAGCTTCTTCAGAAAAAGTATATAACGTAATATTGGACAGCGTAGCTTTAAATGCCGACGAAGCTTATCTTGAACCTACTATGAACGCTTTAAGGGGTGAACTTGGTATTGATACCACCAAGGCACAGACATATTTTGAAGCGAATAAGGAATCTTCGAGATACTATATTTTGGCTAAGAAACTTACTTATGAACAGATTCAGGGATTCCTGGCAAAGCAGAACGAAGAGGGATCTTTGGTTAAAGGTATATGGTTTGAAGAAGAATATCAAAGAACTTATCCCGGAAATTCACTTGCATGTGACGTAATCGGATTTACCACATCGGATAATGTGGGTTCTTACGGACTTGAAGAATATTATAATGATATCTTAAGCGGAACTCCCGGCCGTGAGTACGGATTTATGAATGATGAAGGTAATCTCGAAAGAACAACCATACCGGCAGAAGACGGCAACAGTATTGTTACTACAATTGATGCCAATATTCAGGCAATGGTTGAGAAGTACCTTAAGAAATTTAATGAAGAATACAGTAATAATTATCGTGAGGGAAACGGCGCAAACAATGTGGGCTGTATTATTATGGATGTTAATTCCGGTGAGATTCTGGCGATGGCATCTTACCCTGACTATAATTTGAATGATACCCGTAACAAAGAAGCTCTTATAGGGATGCCGCTTCTTGATGATGAGGGTAAGCGTGTTGTTGATGAAGAAACAGGAAATAAGCTTACCATTACGGAAGAAAATGTCGATAATATTGAAGGCGATGCTCTCTATCAGAATTATAATGCGTTATGGAAGAATTTCTGTATCGCGGATGCTTATGAACCGGGCTCGGTATCAAAACCTCTTACTGTAGCAGGCGCAATAGAATGCGGCGCCATTAACGGAAATGAAAGTTATAACTGTACGGGTTCCCTGGATGTTGCGGATCAGACAATTAAGTGCCATAACACATACGGTGACGGTATCCTTACTGTTACCGAAGGAATAGAAAGATCATGCAACGTATGTATGATGTATGTGGCTCAGGCTATGGGCGTAAAGGATTTTACGAAATTCCAGCATGTATTTAATATGGGCCTTAAGACCAATATTGACCTGGCAGGCGAAGCAAGGACCGCAAGTCTTGTTTATACGGCAGACAATATGCGTGCTGCGGAGCTTGCAACATGTTCTTTCGGACAGGGCTATAACTGTACAATGATTCAGATGATAGCGGCCTTTTCATCCTTAATTAACGGCGGATATTATTATGAGCCTCATATGGTCAAGAAGATAGTTAATTCTTCCGGAGCCACTGTTGAAAATATTGAACCAAGATTACTTAAGCAGACTATTTCGCAGGAAACTTCCGACAGAATAATCCAGATGTGCAATCAGGTAGTCGTAGGAGAACACGGTACCGGTAAAACAGCACGTCCTGCAGGATATATTATCGGAGGTAAGACGGGAACGGCCGAAACCCTTCCCCGTAAGAACGGTGAATATGTAGTATCATTTATGGGATATGCACCGGCAAACGATCCTCAGATAGCAATATATGTGGTTGTGGACCGACCTAATACCTGGCTGCAGGATGATGCCAAATATGCGACCAGAATTGTAAGAAGTATTTTAACGGAAGTGCTTCCTTATATGGGTATTTTTATGACCGAAGAACTTAGCGAAAGCGAGATAGCCGAGCTTAATGAACTTCAGCTTGAAATAACAACACCTTCAAAAACAGAAGAGACAGAAGATGATTTAGGTGAAAACATCGATGATGAATCAACTGCGGAAGACGGTGAAAACCAGGATGAAGATTCCCCGGAACAGTCCGAGGAAAGTGAATACAGTGAGGTATGGAAAACATTTGAAATAGACCCTCAAACAGGATACGCGATTGACCCTGATACGGGAGCGTATGTGGATCCGGAGACCGGTGTAACTGTCGGAGGTTCCTTTGAAGGCTCTTCAGACATTAACAATGAGGGATTTACCGAAATAGTATATAATGAAAACGGTGAGGTAATTAGCAGATGAGTATTATGGCCAAAGATTTCCAAGGAAAAAGAGTATTGGTTGTCGGTTCCGGAAAGAGCGGAATCGGTGCTTCAAAGCTATTGTTAAAAGTCGGTGCAACACCGATTATGTTTGATGGAAACGGACAACTTGACATAGATGCTGTTAAGGAGAAGAATCCTGAGATAGCAGAGGTTGAATTTATTCTGGAAACCGTACCGGATGAGATGTTTGCTGATTTATTTATGGCAGTTATTTCTCCGGGAGTACCGATTGATTCCGAACTTGTTCTTAAATTTAAGTCCAAAGATATACCTGTATGGGGTGAGATAGAATTAGGCTATTGCTTCTTTAAGGGCAGATTAATAGGAATTACGGGAACTAACGGTAAGACCACTACCACAACACTGGTGGGGGATATTATGAAGGCCTATGTTTCCAAAGAAAATGTATTTGTAGTGGGAAATATCGGTAATCCATTTACGGATGTATGCCTTGATACGAATGATGATTCCGTAAGTGTTGCGGAAATAAGCAGTTTTCAGCTTGAAAC
Source organism: Lachnospiraceae bacterium (assembly GCA_045629045.1). GTDB lineage: Bacteria > Bacillota > Clostridia > Lachnospirales > Lachnospiraceae > JAILLW01. Next base: position 62,831 of record JAZQQM010000052.1, on the reverse strand, counting down.
GGCATATGAATTTAAACCGGATGTAAGTGCAATCCTTAATATTACACCGGATCATCTTAACCGCCATCATACTATGGCATGTTATGCCGAGACAAAGGAAAATATTGCACTTAAGCAGACAAAAGAAGAGACCTGTGTACTTAATTACGAAGATGCGATTTTGAGAGAATATGCATCTAAATGTCCGGCTAAAGTTAAATTTTTCTCTTCAAAGCGTGTGCTTGAAGACGGTATATATTTGTCCGGAGAGGATATTGTGCTTAATGAAAAGGGATTTACTCAGGTTCTGATGAATATTCATGAGATGAATCTTGTTGGAATGTGTAATGTTGAAAATGTTATGGCGGCAATTCTTATTTCAAAGGCAATGGGCGTGCCTATGGACATTATTCTTCAGACAGTTAAAACATTTAAGGCGGTTGAACATCGTATCGAGTATGTTGCCACCAAGAGGGGCGTGGATTATTACAATGACTCAAAGGGAACAAATCCCGATGCGGCTATTCAGGGAATTCGTGCCATGTCAAAACCTACTGTGTTAATAGGCGGCGGTTATGATAAGTTAAGCGATTACGATGAATGGATAGAAGCCTTCGACAACAAGGTGAAGTGTTTCGTACTTATCGGACAGACTAAAGAAAAAATCGCGGAGTGTGCCAAGAAGCACGGAATTTCCAACGTTGTCATGGCAGATACCTTTGAAGAAGCATTTGATATTTGTGTAAAAGAAGCAAAAGAGGGCGATGCGGTATTGCTTTCACCTGCCTGTGCCAGCTGGGGAATGTTCCCCAACTATGAAGTGCGCGGACAGATGTTCAAAGATATGGTTAACGCATTGTAGGTAGGTTATTTGGCTAACAGATTTTCATTAAAAAAGAGTGCAACAGGCAGATATTTTGATGCCACAATGTTGCTTACAATTATATTTTTGCTGGTGTTTGGACTGGTGGTGCTGCTTTCCGTCGGCTCTTATGACGGCAGTGTGTCCTATGGGGACCCTGCTTACTATTTTAAGAAGCAGGCCACGAGTACGGCTCTCGGGCTTGTTTTTATGGTCATAGTTTCGCTTATCCCTTATCAAGTATGGGAGAAGTTTTCAGCATTGGCATATTTTGCGGCATTGATTTTGCTTGCTTTGATTATTCCTTTTGGAGTTGAGCGTAACGGAGCAAAGAGATGGATTATTTTCTTCGGCGTTTCGATTCAGCCTGCAGAGATTGCAAAATTGGCTATTATTATATCTTTGGCCCATATCGTATGTAAGATGGGTACAAGTGCTATTTCTACATGGAAGGGCTTTTTGGTTGCTATGGCAGCCTCCATGCCCATGTGTCTTGCTATTTATTTCATTACCAGAAACCTTAGTTCGGCTATTATTGTTTTCGGAATTGCATTTTTGATGTGCTTTGTCGTAAGCCCTGACTATAGGAAATTCGGATTGCTGTTACTGGGAGGAATTGCAATTGTAGGATTAATTGTCTTTATGATTGTCAATAACAAAGACAGCGCTATGGGATTCAGAGGTGAAAGAGTATTGGCATGGCTTGATCCCGATGCATATGCTGCAGGTAAAGGTTTCCAGACATTACAGGCACTGTATGCCATAGGTTCGGGAGGATTTTTCGGCAAAGGTATAGGACAGAGCATGCAAAAGCTCGGATTCCTTCCGGAAGCTCAGAATGATATGATTTTTTCCATTATTTGTGAAGAACTTGGATTTTTCGGAGCATTGTGCGTTATTTTGCTTTTCCTGTTACTTATATGGAGATGTATAGTTACGGCAAACAACGCAACCGATATGTACGGAGCTCTTCTGGTTGTGGGATTTACGGGTCATATAGCGATACAGGTAATTTTGAATATTGCCGTTGTAACAAATCTTATTCCCAATACGGGTATTTCACTGCCTTTTATTAGTTACGGCGGTTCTGCTATAGTATCGTTGCTTGTTGAAGTGGGACTGGTATTTTCGGTTCAGAGAAGGATATTGATAAGGGAGTAATAATTGAGTTATTATCGTAATCACAGAAGTATTATTATAGTGCTCGTTATTGCGCTTGCAGTTATAGGAATTATTACTGCAGGCCTTCTTTATATTCTCAAAAATTATAAAGTAACAACTACATATGTGGAAGGAAACACACATTATTCAAATGAGGAAATAATGGCAATGGTTATGGACGGCCCGCTAGGTGATAATTCCTTATATTTGTCTGTTAAGTATGCCAAAAAGAGTATAGAAGATGTCCCCTTTATTTCCAAAATGGATGTGTCCATTCTTGATCCAAATACAATTAAGATAGATGTTTATGAAAAGACAGTGGCAGGCTATGTGGAATATCTCGAAAAATATATGTACTTCGATAAAGAAGGTACAGTGGTTGAAGCGGCGGATGTAACCACCAGGGGAATTCCGATGGTTACGGGCCTTGATTTTGACTATGTTGTACTTAACGAGCAGCTTCCGGTTGAGGATACATCAATATTTACTTCCATATTAAGTATTACTCAGCTGGTTAATAAATATAATCTTAGTATTGATCGAATTTATTATTCGCCCACCGGCACTATAACCTTGTACTTTGATAATATAAGGGTTGCTTTGGGAGAACCTGTCAATCTTGATGAAAAAGTAATGAAACTTCAGTATATGCTGCCTGAAATCGAGGGCAGAAGCGGAGTGCTTCGTATGGAAACATATACGGAAGAAACTAAGAATATATCTTTTGAACCTGATGAAAATCAGATACTTAAAGGAAGAGACATAGATGATGCTTTGGTGACGGAGGATAAGCAAACCGATGTGACAGATGATAATGTTTTAACCGACTGATTTTGACAAACAGATGATATTTTTGTTGACCGATTCAGACAAAACTTGTGATATTTTATGGCTTTCCGAGGTCAAACCACAACATGTATTACATGGCCTATTTGCAAGACACAAGAGGATAAATAAAAACGTCTGTTATCACATTTTTTTATTGATAAATGAACTAAAAAAACGTATTATAGAATATGCGATTATTTTGAGGAACATGTAAGGGAGGAACTTTTCCGTGCTTGAGATTAAGACAGATGATAACATTGCAGGTGCACGAATAATAGTAGCCGGAGTAGGCGGTGCGGGCGGCAATGCTATAGATAGAATGGTTGATGAGAATGTTAAACACGTTGAATTTATCGGTATCAACGCTGATAAGCAGGCTCTTAGCAGATGTAAAGCACCTAAGGTAATTCAGATTGGCGAGAAGCTTACCAAAGGTTTGGGTGCAGGTGCGCAACCTGAGGTTGGTGAGAAGGCAGCTGAAGAAAATGTAGATGAAATCCAGGCAGCTTTAAAGGGTGCAGATATGGTTTTCGTTACATGCGGTATGGGCGGCGGAACCGGTACAGGTGCAGCTCCCGTAGTTGCTAAGATTGCCAAAGATATGGGAATTCTTACAATTGCTGTAGTAACTAAGCCTTTCCCTTTTGAAGGTAATATAAGAATGAAGAATGCCAATGCAGGTATTGCTAAAATCAAGGACTGTGTTGACACAATGATCGTTATTCCTAACGAGAAGATATATGAAATCATTGACCGTAAGACAACATTCCCTGATGCTCTTAAGAAGGCTGATGAAGTACTTCAGCAGTCAGTACAGGGTATTACGGATTTGATTAATGAAAATGCAATGATTAACTTAGACTTTGCCGATGTACGTACCATTATGAAAGATAAGGGCGTTGCATATGTTGGTATCGGTAAAGGAAAGGGTGAAGATAAAGCTTCAGATGCAGCTAAGATGGCTATTGAGTCTCCGTTGCTTGATACATCGGTTAACGGCGCAACAGATCTTATTATCAATGTTACCGGTGATATTTCAGGATGGGATGTTCAGATTGCAGCTGATTCGGTTAAGGAAGTAGCAGGAGATAACGTTAACATTATCTTCGGTGCCAACTTTGATGTTACAGAGCCTGATACATGTACTGTTACGGTTATTGCTACAGGTATTCATGATGATTCGCTTCCTACCAATGCTACATCGGCTCAGAACGTATTCTTTAAGACTAATATGGTTCGTCCCGCTGCAATGCCCAGCTTTGGCAACAGACCTGCTGCTCCAAGCGGCGTAGCTTCTGAACTTAATGTACTTCAGAATCGTTCAACATCAAATATTCCGAGGGTTTCACCTACAATTCAGACCCCTACGAGTATTTCATCACCTTCCGATATAAGGAGTAACGTTAAGGAAACTAAACTTAACATTCCAGACTTCTTACAGAAGAAATAAATTGATTGGCTATTTGGTATATTAGCTTGTATTGTTAGGCAGTATATATTAATTGTATTCTATATTTTAAGTCCGGCTCTTTGAGCCGGACTTTTTTTGATGCTTGTTGGATGGGCTGTTTACTATGTCGTCCAATAGAAATCATTATGCATGCGAATAATGGCAACACGCTGTTTTACGGAGAATATAGAGGAAAGCCGCCTTTTATCCGTAAAACCAGGTGTGATAGGGCAGAAGATTACGGATAAAAGGGAGAAATGAGGCTCTGCATCCGTAAATCAGGTGTGATAGGGCAGAAGATCACGGAGAAAAAGAGAAAAAAGAGAAAAATAAATCTGAATGCGTAAAAACATATGAAAAGAATTAAAAAGAATAAAAGAACAAAAAAAAATAAAAAAATTTTTTATTCATAGAAAACGTTTTCCGAAAATTTTCCAAACAAATCCACAAAAATCAATATGCGCAACCAGTTGCGCGAAAAGCCGTCGGCAGTTGCGCAGAAGTCTTGACATAATGAAATGATTTGTGTATATTAGTTAAAGACAAGAAAAACGTTTTCCATTAGTCCACTAAGGCGTTTCACGAATTCTAAGTAGTACTCGAAACTACATGAATTGATTATTAAAATCTATGAAACTTTACTATAGATGGAGTAGAAAACAACATATTAAACGGAGGATTTACTAATGAAAAAGAAATTGTTAGCAACAATTCTTAGTGCAGCAATGGTACTTGGCCTTACTGCATGTGGCGGTTCGACAGAAGAAGCCGCAGCTCCTGCAGCAGATACAGCTACAGAAGCAACAACCGAGGAAGCAGCACCCGCAGATGAAGCACCCGCTGCTGAGGCAGTTGATTACGGAACAGGAGAAATCAAGATCTGGGCTCCCGAAGCTACAGTTGATTTCACAACAGAGAAGGTTACAGAGTTCTTCGCAGCTAACCCTGATATGTCAGGTTACACATTTACAGTTGAGCCTGTAGGTGAAGGCGATGCAGCAGGTAACATGATTACAGACGTAATCGGTGGTGCTGACCTTTACAACTTCGCACAGGATCAGATTGCAAGACTTGTTTCTGCAGGTGCTTTATCACCTGTTATGGGCGACAACGCAACATTCGTTTCAACAAATAACGATGCAGGTGCAGTTGGCGCAGCTACAGTTGGTGATACAATCTACGCTTATCCTTTAACATCTGATAATGGTTACTTCTTATATTATGATAAGTCAGTTGTTACAGATCCTACTTCTTTAGAGAAGGTAGTAGCAGATTGTGAAGCAGCAGGTAAGAACTTCTACATGGAAATCAACTCAGGTTGGTACCAGACAGCATTCTTCTTTGCAACAGGTTGTGAATTAACATTTGATACAGATTCAGACGGTAACTTCACAGGCGCTAATGTAAACTATGATTCTGATGCAGGTGTAGTTGCTCTTAAGGAAATGATTGAGTTAGCTTCATCTAAGTCATTCCAGAACGGTTCTTCTATCGATAACGGTGTTAACATCGGTGCTATCGTTGACGGTACATGGGATTCTGCAAGTGCTCAGGCTACATTCGGTGATAACTATGCTTGTGCTAAGCTTCCTTCATTCGAAGGCAGTGACGGTAAGACATACCAGATGTCAGGATTTGGCGGATTTAAGCTCTTAGGTGTTAAGCCTCAGGAAGATGCAGGAAAGCTTGCAGTATGTAACGCTCTTGCACAGTACTTAACATCAGCTGAAATTCAGCAGGCAAGATACGAAGCAGTAGGTTGGGGCCCTTCAAACATCGAAGCTCAGCAGTCAGAAGCAGTTAAGTCTGACCCTGCACTTTCAGCTTTGGCAGAGCAGTTAGCATTCACAATTCCTCAGGGACAGTACCCCGGAGATTATTGGGGCGATGCAACAGCTTTAGGTGATGACATTGTTTCTACAGGTGTTCTTTCAACAGCTTCTTCAGATGAAGATGTTAAGGCAGCACTTACAACATTCCAGGAGAAGATGTTCTCTTACGTTCAGTAATCAATTTGATACGAATATGATTTAAAAGGGGCGGCGGTTTTAGATTCCGCCGCCCTTATTTTTAAAAATAGATAAAACTATTTAAGGGATAGCAGTGGAGGTTATAATTATGGGCAGAAAGGGAACGAAAAAGGTAGCACCGAATCCTATAGCCGCATTTTTTACAGGATTGGTGAAGGATATTCGTGAGATAGGAACTACCTTTTCAAAAGGCGACTGGAAAACCAGAGTTTCGTTCTTAATTATGGGATTCGGAGAAATCATGCGAGGATCATGGCTTAGAGGTCTTGGTTTCCTGGCGTGTGAAGGCGGATTCTTCTTTTATCTTTTTGGATTCGGAATGAAATATCTTAAAGATTTCGGAACACTGGGAACAAAAGGCAGTGGCTTTAATCCGGATGGTACGAAATCATACGGTGATAACAGTTTCCTTATACTTTTGTACAGTCTTCTGAGCATAATTATAATCTTGCTTATTGTTTATTTGTGGAGACTTAACATTAAGGAGAATTATAAGGAAGAACAGCTCCTTAAGGCAGGTAAGCGTATACCCACGGCAAAGGAAGATTTCTTATCTTTATTCGATAAAAATATCGATAAAACACTTCTTGCCATTCCTATGGCAGGCGTATTTGCATTTGTGGTTTTGCCTATAGTATTCATGATTTGTATCGCATTTACGAATTATGACTATAATCATCAGGCACCGTCAAAACTCTTTACATGGGTTGGATTTGAAAACTTCAAAAACTTATTCTCATTCTCGACAGAGGGATTTGGAAGCACATTCCTTACGGTTTTGGGCTGGACCCTTATATGGGCTTTATTTGCTACCTTTACAACATATTTCTTAGGTATGGGAGCAGCAATGCTTATTAACCGAAAGGGAATTAAATTTAAGAAGTTGTGGCGTACAATTCTTGTTGTTACAATTGCAGTTCCGCAGTTTGTTTCACTTTTATATATTTATAAGCTGTTTGCATCGGACGGTCTTATTAATTCCTACCTGCTTAGCTGGGGATGGATTAACGATCCGCTTCCTTTCTGGCAGAATCCCAACTGGGCCAGATTTACGATTATATTGGTTAACTGTTGGATAGGTCTTCCTTATTCGATGCTTATCTGTACAGGATTACTTATGAATATTCCGGAAGATTTGTTTGAGTCTGCAAAGATAGACGGTGCAAACAAATTCCAGATGTTCAAATCAATAACATTACCTTATATGCTTTTCGTAACAGGACCTTTCCTGCTTACACAATATACCGGTAACCTTAATAACTTTAACGTTATTTTCCTTCTTACACAGGGTAAACCCCAGTCACAGGTACTTGCCGGAAAGGCGGGATATACCGATTTGCTGGTAACCTGGCTTTATAAGATGACGGTTAACGACTCTGATTATAAGATGGCAGCCGTAATCGGAATCATGGTATTCATTGTAACTGCTGCGGTATCACTGGTTGTTTACGGATTATTACCGTCAGTCAAAGATGAGGAGGGCTTCCAATAATGAAAACGAAAAGAAAAATAGGCGATATTATTACATATGTTGTTCTTGTACTTATCAGCATTATATGGCTTGCTCCCTTTGCCGGACTGTTCCTTCAAAGTTTCAGATCCTATGCAACAGAGAACGGTGGTATGGTTGAGTATTTAGTGCCCAAGGCCTTTTCACTTGATAATTATAAATTCCTCTTTGATCCTGAAAACAAGTTCCTTGCATGGTATGAAAACACATTAATCATTGCGCTTTTTGTGGCGTTGGGTAATACATTGATGATTCTTGCCGTAAGTTATACTTTATCAAGAACAAGATTCAGATTAAGAGCATTACTTATGAGATTCTGGCTGGTACTTGGAATGTTCCCCGGATTCTTAACAATGATTTGTCTGTACTTCCTTCTTAAGAATATGGGACTTACTCAGGAAGGTGCAATACCGGGACTTATTCTTATTTCCGTGGCAAGTGCCGGAATGGGATATTACGTATGTAAGGGATACTTTGATACAATTCCCAAATCTCTTGATGATGCGGCAAGAATAGACGGCGCATCAAGAATGAGAGTATTTATTACAATGATTATGCCCATGTCAAAGCCGATTATTATTTACACGGCGCTGGTAGCTTTTATGGCACCATGGTGTGATTATGTATTTGCTTCATATGTGGCATTCGGTCATTCGGACAGCTATAACGTAGCCGTTGCATTACAAAGATGGGTATGGACCAACGACTATCAGGGATACTTCACAAGATTCTGTGCAGGCGGTATATTGATTGCCGTTCCCGTTACCATATTGTTCATGTGCCTTCAGAAATATTACGTTGAAGGTGTTACAGGCGGTGCTGTTAAAGGTTAGTTATATCAGGGCGGTAGGATTTTCTACCGCCCTTTATTAGGTAAAGGATTTGTTATGAAATTATCATCAACAATAAAAAGAATACTGTCGGTTGCCTTAGCGGGAATTATGATAATGGGACTTTCAGGATGCAAACCGAGTCCCAAACTTGATGTTATCGAGGATAATTATCGTAATTATTACGAGATATTCGTATATTCTTTTTACGATTCAAACGATGACGGAATAGGAGATTTAAGAGGCGTGGACGCTAAAATTCCATATATAAAGGATATGGGATTTAACGGAATATGGCTGATGCCGATAATGGATTCTCCCACATATCACAAGTACGATGTTACGGATTACCTTAAGATTGATCCGGAATACGGTACTATGGATGATATGAGAAAACTTGTTGTTGATGCACATGAAAATGACATTCGCGTCATAATTGATTTTGCGATTAATCATTCTTCATCCAAGAATAAATGGTTTACGGATGCCTGCGAGTATTTAAGAAACCTTCCGAAAAACTCTGATATGACCATGGAGGAAATGATTGCGGAATGCCCTTATGTGGGATACTATCATTTCTCCGAGGAACAGCTTACAGGGGATTATTATCCTGTTGAGGGTACACCGTATTATTATGAGGGAGTATTCTGGTCTGAAATGCCGGACCTTAATTTTGACAGTGAAGCATTAAGAAAAGAGTTTGAAGATATTGCTTCATTCTGGGTAAAAGATATTGGCGTTGACGGCTTTAGAATGGATGCGGTTACTCACTTTGACGAAAACAATACTCCGTATAATACCGAGGTTTTAAACTGGCTTTATTCATATTGCAAGAATATTAATCCTGATTTTTATATGGTATCGGAGGCATGGACATCTGAATCTGTCATTGCGGAGTATTACGGAAGTAAGACGGACTCATTTTTTAATTTCGATGCAGCAGCAGCCGAGGGCAAAATTGTAAAATCTGCTTCGGGCAAAGGAAATGTATCTTCCTTTGTTAAAGCGATGAAGTCCTATGAAGAGGAATTTAAAGCCCAAAACGAGAATTATATTGATGCACCCTTTATTACCAATCATGATATGACAAGAGTATCAAACGCTTTGATGGAAGATGAGGATGCAATTAAGTACGCGGGAGGACTGCTTATGAGCATGTCGGGAAGCCCTTTCGTATATTACGGTGAAGAAATCGGTCTTAAGTCTAAGGGCAGCAAAGACGAAAGTAAGCGTCTTCCCATGAAGTGGGATAATGATTCGTATATGGAAGCTAATGATGGAAACTGTCTTGGCCCTATTGATGCCGACAGGGATGTGGTTCAGAAATTTGACGGCGTTAAAGAGCAGTTAAAGGATGATAATTCGATTCTGAACTATTATAAAAAAGCATTGCTTATAAGAAACCAGAATCCTGAAATTGCCCGGGGAACAATTACGGTAAATGAGCAGGGAACAGAAGGAAAACATGCCGTAATATCAAAAGAATATAACAATAGTACGATTACTGTTATTTATAACAATTCTGCCGAAGAGGAGTATGTTGCCGACATCGCGCAACTGGGTCTTGATGATAAGAAAATAGTGGGATATCTTACTGTAGATAATTCGGAAGTAAAAATAAATGCAGGCAAAATAACATTGCCTGCACGCAGTATAGTCTATATGAAATAATTTATATAAATAATTCCAGGATAAACACGGTAACACAGCAGATTACCGAAACAGGGAATAATCCCAATCCCAACCATGCGGCAGCTATGCCCAGAATCAGGGCAAGCGCTCCTGCTAAGGGAGAACCTGTAGCTTCTATGATTGCGGGGAATGTCATAACCGCCAGGGTTACATAGGGTACGTAATATAAGAAACTCTGGATAAACTGATTCTTAATCTGCTTACGAATTAATGTAAGTGGAAGTACTCTTATTAAGTTGGTGGTCAATACCATAATCAATATATAGATTATAACAGAGTGTGTAGTCATAACTAATCATCCAATTCTTCGGGAACTACGGGAACGGGGCGGATAATTGCAACAACTGCCGCAATTATTATTGTAAGAATAATTGTTCTCGTTCCGGCACTTACATTCATAATCCATGCAACAATTCCTGTTGCATTGTCTTTAATCCATCTGAAGGGATCCGTCCATAGGAAACTCAGTGCGAAACTTGCAATAACGGAACACAATACAGCCTTGTCCTTTTTTGAAGGAGGAACAATAATTGCAAGGAACATTCCGTATAGGGCAACACTAAGAGCCGAAACAGCTCTTGCAGGTAATATTGAGCCTGCAATGATGCCGCATGATGTACCTGCGGCCCACATGGGAGATGAGACCGCAAATGCACCAAAGGTGTATAGTGGTTCAAGATAACCTTTGTAGGCAATGGAAATACCGAACACTTCATCCGTTACGCAGCATCCCACCAATATTCTTTTGAAAATAGATGTTTCCGGGCTAAACTTTTGTGACAGCGCGGTGCTCATAAGCAGGTATCTTAGATTGGTAATTAAACTAATAACCAGAATCTCTACATATGTAGCATCGGACAGAATAAGTGAATATACACCGTATTCACCGGCGGAGGCTCTTGTAAGGAAACTTGATACGAATCCCAAAAGAGGTGTAAGTCCGCCCTTCTTGGCCATTATTCCAAGCGAAAAGGATACGGCAAAGTATCCTAATCCGATAGGAATACCGTCACGCATTCCGGAAAGAAATGCTTTCTTTTTATTCATTGTAATATCACCGTTTATTAAAGGGTTGCAAACCTTAATAATTATAAAACATATTTGGATTATTTCAATATATCAAAATATATGTGTTACCCATAAATATATTTTATGATACGATATGAAAAGTAATAAATATTGTATTGTGATGTGAGAATATGCGACTTGATAAATTCTTGTCTTCGGCCGGTATCGGAACCAGGTCTGAAGTCAAATCAATTCTAAAAAAGGGAAGAGTGCGCGTTAACGACGTGCCGGTTAAGGATCCTTCATACACTTTGGACGAAAACAGCGACAGGGTTCTTCTTGATAATGAACCTGTGGTCTACAGTAAGTTTAGATATTATATGTTCAATAAACCCGCAGGCTGTGTAAGTGCAACCAAAGATGGATTATCACAGACGGTAATCGATTATTTAAAGGATGTAAATACGAAGGATTTATTCCCTGTAGGACGACTTGATAAGGACACGGAAGGACTTTTGCTAATTACGAATGACGGGAAACTGGCCCATAACCTTTTATCCCCCAAAAAGCACGTGGACAAAACTTATCATGCCTATGTGGATAGGAAACTGACGGAAAATGAAATTGATGTATTTAAAAGCGGTATTGATATAGGTGATGATAAGCCTACGCTTCCGGCTAAAATAACATGTATCGATAACTCCGACAGACCAGGATTATATCTTTATGAGGTGATAATTCATGAAGGAAGATATCATCAGGTCAAAAGGATGTTTGAAGCATTTGACGGTAATGTTGCGTATCTTCGAAGAGTTTCTATGGGACCGCTTACTTTGGATTCAACTTTGGAAGAAGGTATGTACAGAAGTCTAAATGATGATGAAATAGAAAGGCTCAGGAAATCTTAGTTAGGGATTAAGATTTCTTGAGCGCTTTTAATGTGCTTTCAAATTCTTCGAGAGCATCGTATCCTTGGTCGGATACGGAATATATTCCCTTGCCTTTTTTGATAAACCACCCATAGAAATTATTGTACAGAATATTGGTTGCATTCGGGATGCCGCATATTTCTTTGATTTGTTTGGTGCTTCCTTCACCGTGAAGTTCGCACAGGGCATCAAGAATTAAAAGGGCATCTTCGCGATAGCCGGTTATTAATTTTACACCCCGGACACCGCCGATGTTTGATTTGACGCGGCGCTTTTGGAATTCCACGGCCAAAGCCTCTTTTTTGCTTTTATTATGGGCTCTGAAACTGTCAAGTTCGCTAACCACAGGCTCCGATACTATTTCTACGGCTTTAGTTCTTTTGGATACAACAATAAGTCCTATTCCGAGACGCTTAAGAAGATATTCTTTGTCTTTAAAGGCCCTTGAATTCATATCCTTGGGGCGAAAAATGCCGATAAAAACATGGTCTGTCACCTTTTGACGAAGGGCCGCCTGCTGAAGGGATTTAAAATCGAGAGTTTGTTTAAGCTCGACGGCAACGGTTTCGTCATCTTTGGTAAGATACATGTCAATATCGCCGACCTCGCCGTCGCAAATGTATCCGAAGGCTTCAAAATATTCTTTTATGGGTAAAAACAAATCCTTTTCCATAAAATCAATTATAGCATGAAAAGGACTAAACAATTACAGGGATAATTGATATACTTATTCGGTATGGAAGAGAGAATATGCTACCGCTGTCTGCTTCGGGATTTTGATACCCAAAAGTATAAGGATGATATTGAAAAATATATTGAGGCAATCAAAAAAGAAGAAAGAGCGGATAATGAACTTTATAACGAAAGACTTAAGATATGCACTTTATGCGATAAGCTTACGGAAGGAACATGTCTTAAATGCGGTTGCTATGTGGAACTGAGGGCTGCTTCAAAGGCAGCACATTGTCCCTCTAAGAAGTGGTAAGAAATTGAAGGATTATTATGATATATATTTTGGATATCGGTTATTTGTATACGGAAGAGAATTACCTTGGGCTATATAACAGGATGCCGGATTTTCGTAAGGAAAAAGCGGATAAGTATAGATTTATGAAAGATAAGGCCCGCTCGGTAGGAGCCTGGGGATTGCTTCAGTATGCTTTAGGTCAAATGAATATCAAAGATGACATTGATGTCACTTATAATGAGTTTGGAAAGCCTTTTTTGAAAAATCATAAGGATATATTCTTTAGTCTGTCACATTCCGGAGATAGGGTAATGTGTGGAATCTCGGACGAGACCATAGGATGCGATATTCAGATGATTGAAGATACGAAAGATAATATATTGCGAATAGCCAAACGCTTTTTTACATTAAAGGAATCGGAATATATAGAATCGCTACAGCATGATGATATTATGGATGCCTTCTACAGAATATGGACGGTAAAGGAAAGCTATATAAAGGCTGTAGGAGAGGGCTTATCAAAAAATCTTGATTCCTTTGAAACCGGATTGGAACATGGTAAGGTCCAAATAAGCGATGAAGGATATTTTTGTTATGAAATAAATGATATGGAAGGATATAAAGCGGCATACTGTACCGGTAAAAAAACTGAAGAGAAGGTAGTTTTCTTAAAAAGTTTAAACTGAATGTGCAAAGCGGTAAACAGTGTGAAAGCAAATGAGATTATTATGAAATACAGAGTAGTACTTGCATCAGGTTCGCCAAGAAGAAAACAGATAATGGAAGAGGCAGGATTTGAATTTGAAATATGCCCTGCCACGAAGGACGAGGTTACGACAAAAGTAACACCGAATGAGATATGCGTGGAACTGGCCGTCCAGAAAGCCATGGAAATTGCTTCGGGAATTAAAGCCTATAACGATGAACACCCGGAAATTACAGTTCCTCAGGATATACTTGTAATAGGAGCAGACACGATTGTTGCCGTTACGGACGAAAACGGAAAGAATGAGATTCTGGGTAAACCCAAGGATGAAGAGGACGCAAAAAGAATGCTTATATCTTTGTCCGGCAATACTCATAGCGTATTTACGGGAGTATCCTTCGTATTTATCTCTAAGGAAGGCAAAGCGTATGAATATTCATTCCATGAGGAAACTAAGGTTACATTCTATGAAATGAGCACAGAGGATATTGAGGCATATATTGCAACGGGAGAGCCGCTTGATAAAGCAGGTGCCTATGGCATACAGGGAAAGGCGGGCAAATATGTTAAGTCAATTGACGGAGAGTTCTATAATGTGGTAGGATTGCCAATAGCGCGAGTTTGTTATGAACTAAAAAAACTCGGCGTAAGCATTAACTGAAAGTAATAGAGGAATCATTATGTTAAAAAAATCACTTACATTCCTGATGGGTGTTGCGGTAATTGCAACAATGCTTTGCGGCTGTCAGGGACTGCCGGGGGAAGAACCTCAGGAAGATATTATAGCAACTATTGTCGAGCCTATTCCGGACCCGACTCCGACACCTGAACCAACACCCGAACCGGAACCGGAGGAGGAGGTAGTTGAAGGCTGCTACAGATCGGAACTTACCAATGAATGGATAGATGAAGGATTAAAGGATCAGCGTCCGATAGCTGCAATGGTTGATAACGAACTTTTTGCACTTAATCATTTCGGTGTTAACAGCTGCGATGTTGTATATGAGATGATGAATTCTACAGCAAATGACAGAATCACACGTCTTATGTGTATTGCAAAGGATTATGAAAATATAGAACAACTGGGTTCAATAAGAAGTACACGTCCCACAAACTTCATGATTGCGGCAGAGTACAATGCAATTCTTATTCATGACGGAGGCCCGTTCTACAACGATGATTATTACGCCAAGGATTATACAAATAATCTAAGCGGTGGTTTTGCAAGAATTCCCAATGGTAAATCTCTTGAATTTACGGAATATGTAACCCCCGAGGAGTATACCAATTCAAATGGCAAGACTTTTGACGGCCTTCTTAAGAGAATTGAAGATGCCAAGTACAGCAGAACATATACAGAGCTTTATGAAGGTCCTCATTTTAACTTCTCGAATAAGGAGTTTGAACTTTCGGAAACTGATGAGACGAAGAGCGCAAAGAGTATTTCGCTTCCTTTTTATCATAATAAGTCAAATCTTCAGTATAACGAAGAAACAAAGACATACGAGTATTATGAATACGGTGATCCCCATGTGGATGAACTGACGGGTGAAGTTACTTCATTTAAGAATTTGATTGTTTACGGAGTTTCCTTTGCCCAGCTTGATGAGAACGGATATCTTATCTACAATGTAATAGGAACCGGTGAACACGGCTATTATATTACAAACGGTGAAGCAATTCCCATTATGTGGATTAAGGAAGGCGAAGCTAATATCACCAAGTTCTACAATCAAAAAACCGGCGAAGAGATTACTCTCAACACCGGTAAAACATATATTGCTATAGTTCCCGACGATACATGGGAAGAGGTGGCAATCAATTAATAAAATCTATTATTCCGAGAATTATATTTACTAAAGCACAGGCGCTTATCGTTAGGATATGCGCCTTTTTGTTTATTGCAAGGATGCCGAAGAACTCGCGAATAAAACCGTTGGGCCAGAAATACCACTTGGTTTTACTTGCTATTCCTTCTGCATCAAAACCTGCGCGACGGGCCAAAATACCGCTTCTTAAGATGTGATAATTGGTGGTGGCGAAGGCTATTTTGGCATCCGGATTTACTTCATCAATTATCTTTTTTGAAAAGAGCATGTTTTCATATGTGTTTTTGGAATGCTTTTCCGTAAATACTTCATAGAATTCCGCACTGTGGGATAAAAGATATAATTCAATGGCAGAACCTTCGGCAATGATTTCGTTATGTCCTTTGCCGCCGGAAGGCACAAATCTGAGTTTCTTACCGGTATCTATTTCCTGCTCCCAGGCGAACTTGATGGCACGATTGGTTCTTGCTTTAAGCAAAGGAAGAAGACCGCCTTCTTTACTTATGAGACAGCCTAAAATAATTATAAAATCCTTATCATGGGACGGAACATGTTTGACGGCAACATATCCCATAATAAAAGAGGCAATCAGTATACATTCAAAATATGAAATGAGCATCATAAGAAATAACTCACTGTAAGTAAAAACAATAATGAGGGGATGACCGTTTGTTATTCCGTTAGGGAGCAACAGATATTTTTGGATGCAATAGGATACAAGGTACAAAAGCCCCGTGCCGCCTATATAGCAAATTCCCAGGACTGCGCTCATAAGGTTGGTGGTTCTAAAACCTTCGTGCCTTATAAGGGCAAGATTACTTACGAAAATTGCCAGGCAGATAATTAAGAACACAGGGATTGCAAAGTAGGAGAAGGCTCTGGGAAAATCAGCGGCAAATTCAAAGAAACTTCGAATCGTTATTTGTGTATCGTTAAGATGCCTTACAAAAATATATCCTACCAATACTACGAACATAATGGAAATATATATGATGGCTGCAACCGTAAGAATGTTGCGATAAGCATAAATTGTTTTATTTATAAATTTTTTGAGCAGAAAAGACAGTGCAACGATTGAAACAATCATCAGTATAATGGTGCAGGTAAGTAATACATTAATCATTTGTCTTTTCCTCACCCTCTGTCAGCTGTTTAACTTCTTCCGAAGACTCAACATCGATGGTATCGGCCTTTTCGGGAGACTCGACATCAATAATATCGGCTTCTTCGGGAGGAAGCTCTGTCTTAATAAGGGCCTTGGGAAGAGTAATTATACTGAAAATAATAAGGAACAGTGCACCGCCTACCATAAAAATGCTTGAAAGAATAAAAGCCGTAAGTGACATGGTTCCTGTTTTGGCAAAAAAGTCGGTATATATATCTTTGTAAAGATATAAAACATATCCTGCAACAAGAAGGTAGATGAAAGTCTGATTGTAAACCGTGTTGCGCTTTTGCTCATCATATTTCTTGTTTTTATCTCTTTTTAGCGGACTAAAATAACCCATAAACATATCCCCTTTTCGTAAACTGTTTTAATTAATAATAACATAAAGTACATACATAGGTACAATTGCATTTTTATATTGCCTATGCGATAATATTTGAAGTCGGTAATTATTTTAAATTACCAATATATTTGTTACGGAGGAATGTATAAATGGGATTTTTGGATGAAGTTTCGGCATTTGGAAAAGGTATTACTCAAAAGACTAAAGATATGGTTGATGTTACAGCCAATAATACAAAGATAGCAGGTCTTGAAAAGCAGCTTAACGTAGCTTATGCAGCCCTTGGAACAAAGGTGTTTGCAGATTATGTTGAAAAGTTTGATTCTCCCTATGAAACGGAACTTGCTGCAATCAGAAGCGTAATGGCTGAAATTACGAAGTATCAAAATGAAAATAAAGCAATAGAAGATGCAGCAGAAAAGGCAGCTCAGGCAGCAGCAGATGCAAAAGCGCAGCATCAGGCACAGATTCAGGCAGGCGCAGAAGCTAATCAGCAGTCGGTTGTGGCAGCAGGCGGAACAATCTGTCCTCAGTGCGGAAATGCAGTTCCGGCCGGCAATAATTTCTGTACATCATGCGGTACTAAAGTTAACTAATGTCTAAATCAAAAAACAATATGGTAGTCCAGGCGGGCATTCTGGCTGTTGCCGGTATTATTGTCCGCATTATAGGACTGCTGTATAACACACCACTTGTTCATATAATTAAAGATGAGGGCTTCGGCTATTATGACAGTGCTTATGCTGCATACAGCATAGTGCTTTTAATTTCGTCATATTCGATTCCGTCTGCGGTATCCAAGGTAATGGCCGAGAAGCTGGCTAAGAAGGAGTATAAAAACGCTCACAGAGTTTTTGTATGCTCCTTAATTTATGTGTGCGTAGTTGGTGTTATAGCCGCTTTATTTGTATTCTTCGGTGCGGGAATACTGGTTAAAATGGAAAGCGCGGTGCTTCCGCTTAAGATATTGGCACCGACAGTTTTCTTCAGCGGCATTCTGGGAGTCTTTAGGGGATTTTTTCAGGCACAGCATACCATGGTTCCCACTTCTGTTTCGCAAATTCTGGAACAGGTTTTTAATGCAGGCTTCAGCGTGCTTATGGCATATGTACTCGTTAATGCAGCAGCAGGGGGTACGGATTCTTATATAGCATCCATGGGAGCCGCAGGTTCGACTATAGGAACCGGTGTCGGTGTTATTGTGGCACTTATCTTTATGGTGTGTATATATTTTTACAATCGTAAAAATGTACTTGCCAAGATAGAAAATGATAAGACCGATAATATAGAGTCATACGGTCATATTTTTAAAACAATTCTTCTTGTGGTTACACCCTTTATTTTAAGTACCGGTGTATATAATCTTAATAATTTCCTTGATAAGACAATATATCAGCATGTAATGATGGATTTAAAGAATGTGGGAGAAGCCATGGTGGCCTTTGATTTATCGGCGGTGGCCAAGGCCAACAAGATAGGAAATATTCCCATTGCAATGGCATCTGCAATGGCTACAACATTAATTCCAAAACTGTCGTCCCACATAGCAAAAGAAGAGTATGAGACGGCCAAAAACGCAATAGCAAAAGCTCAAAGAGTAACTATGTTCATTTCAATCCCCGCAGCGGTGGGGATTGCCGTGCTTGCAAGACCTATTATGAAAGTTATTTTCCCTCAGAAAGCCTCCCTTGAACTGGCTTCCAATATGCTGATTTTATTTGCGATAACGGTTATACTTTATGGCTTATCAACAATAACCCAGGCTGTTTTGCAAGCCATAGGACACATGAATACGCCTATAATAAATGCGGCGATTGCCATAGTTGTGCATTCGGTTATTATGGTGTTGTTAATGATGGTTCTGCCTGAGGGATGCGAAGTATATGCCTATGGAATCGCAACTATAATTTACTCATTATGTTTATGTATATTAAACGGCATATCAGTAAAGAAATATTTAGGATATGAGCAGGAGATAGATAAAACGTTCCTTCGCCCCGGATTGTCGGCACTGGGCATGGGAGCATTAACCTTCGGAACATACTGGGTAGTTAATTACTATACCGGGTTGAATTTCGTAGCTCTTATTATCGCTTTATGTATGGGAGTATTCTCTTACGGAGTATTCGCCCTTAAGTGGCAGGTAGTTTCCGAAGACGAACTGCGTACCCTCCCCAAGGGAACCCTCATCGTGAAGATAGCGAAGAAGCTTTCGCTTATAAAGTAATATAAATAAGGCTGATATATACTGTTACAAGGGCGCTTTCGCTTCCTGTGGCTTGCGTACGTTACTAAGCTCGAAAAAACCTCGCTAAGTAACGCGTACCCCCAAGACCTTGAAACAGTATATATCAGCCTTTATTTTACTTATTCCTTTATAAGCTCTATATGAGAGATGTCAGAATCTATAAGCATGGAGAAATTTGTGTAATATACTACAAATCCGGGTTTTGAACCGTTGGGGTGTTTGACCTCTTTCTTACGGACGTAGTCCACTTCGATGCGGGATTCGCCCCGGGCCTTTGAATAATGTGCGGCAAGACGGGCTGCATCTTCAAATACCGAATCCGGAAGTTCTTTACCCTCGGTCTTTACGATAACGTGAGAACCGGGGATTTTTTTTGCATGAAACCACCAGTCATTTCCGTTTGCAAGATTGAAGGTAATGTCTTCGTTTTGAATGTTGTTCTTACCCACATAAATATGAAAGCCTTCTTTGGTAATGTAATGGAAGGGCTTTGACTTTGATTTTGTTTTTTTGCCGGAAGTGTGCTTTTTAATATATCCGCTTTCGGACAATTCTTCTTTTATCTGTGAAAGATCATCATCGTTTTGGGCAATATCCAGGGCATTCTGGATAGAGTACAGGTGATCGATTTCTTCATTTACTTCCTTAATCAGTTCCTTTACGGCTTCTTCGGTTCTTTTGAGTTTGCCGTATTTGTCGAAATACTTTTTGGCATTGTCTATGGCAGACATATCAGGATCGAGGGGAATGTCTGTGTTTTCATTGGTATAATAGTTAAGGACGGTTATGGATTTTGCATTTTCGGGCGCACCGTAACCGTAAGCCGTAAGAAGTTCTCCATACATTTTGTACTTATCCTTCTTCTCGGTATCCTTAAGCTGTTTTATATAAATTTCCTGTTTACGCAAATCCTTTTCGAGAGTGGTCTGTACGATTTTTCTTAAGTCGACGGACTTTTGGCGAATTCTGGTGACGAGCTCTTTTTCGGCATAATAATTCTTAAGAAGCTCGGAAACGGTATCATAGTGTTTGGTGTTTTCTTCCTTGAATGAAGGAAGGGGTAAAGATGCATACTCAAAGGGAACACCGTTTTCATAGACTATTGCGGGTGCAAAATCGCCCTGCTTTATTTTGTTTACGGTATCAATGAATGCATCGGCCAGTCGCTCTTTATCAAAGGGGGAATCGGTACCTGCATCACCGTCTATACCTGCCATGTGGCATATCTGCTGGGAATAGAAGGGCGAAAAACCGGTATAGGAAGAGTAGATGGCTTTATAAATTGGACCTGCCTTTTGAAGAACGGTATTAATAAAGCCCTCTTTTGTTTCTTCCAGAGGATTTTGTTTTTCGTCAGTTTTGGGTATAAAGTATTCGCGTCCCGGAAGAACTTCGCGGACACTGCTTACACTGGCACTTATATGCTTTATGGAATCAATGATTTTATTTTCGTCAAGAAAAATAATGTTGGAATGTTTACCCATTATTTCGATGGCAAGCTTTTTGAGTTTTAAATCACCCATTTCGTCAAGATGTTCAATTTCCATGAAGATTACGCGCTCAAGAGATGGCTGTACAAAGCGTATAATGCGTCCGTTCTGGATATGTTTACGAAGAAGCATGCAAAAATTGGGCGCGGTAATAGGGCTTTGCTTATTCTCATCGGATAAGTAGATAAGAGGAAGCGAAGCACTGGCTGATATGAGCAGCCTTTTTTGAGCAGTGGGAGTTTTCACGGTCAGCAAAAGCTCGTCCGGCTCAGGCTGGGCGATTTTGGATATTCTGCCGTCTGTTAAATTGTCATTTAGTTCCTTCACTATTGAAGAAACGGTTATTCCATCAAAAGCCATAAGGGAATTATACAAGAATTCAAAAATATTGCAAAGGCGACAATCGGTACATAAGTACCGTTCCCATTGCAAAAAAAGTACTTTTAAACTATAATAAACTTTGTATGTGAAGTCGTGAAAATGACAGAATTAAGACGACTTCCGGGAGGTTAATTAAATGATTAAAAGCATGACAGGCTTCGGCAGAGCCGAGGTCACGGAAGGCGACCGCAAAATCACGGTCGAAATGAAATCTGTAAATCACAGATATCTTGATGTAAACATCAAAATGCCCAAGAAACTTAACTTCTTTGAGGCAGCAATCCGTAATGAACTTAAGAACTACATTCAGCGCGGTAAGGTTGATATTTTTATCACCTATGAAGACTTTTCGGAGTCGAATGTAAGCGTTAAGTACAACAAGGATGTGGCAGGCGACTATCTTAAGTATCTTAAGGAAATGGCCGAAGAATTCGGACTTGACGATGATGTGAGAGTCTCAACCTTGTCAAGATACCCTGAGGTGTTCTCAATGGAAGAACAGGATGTGGACGAGGATGCTTTATGGGCACTTCTTCTTAAAGCAATACAGGGTGCTTCGGAGAGCTTCGTAGAAACAAGAATCAAAGAGGGCGAGAATCTTAAGAATGATTTGGTGGCTAAACTTGACGGAATGCTTGAACATGTGGCATTTATCGAAGAACGCTCACCGCAGATTGTTGCAGAATATAAGCAAAAGCTTGAAGCCAAGGTAAAAGAACTTCTTGAAGATACCAAAATTGATGAGGGCCGTCTTCTCATGGAAGTTACAATATTTGCTGACAAGGTGTGTGTAGATGAGGAACTTGTCAGACTTCGCTCTCATATTGAGACTATGAAGGAAAACCTTATCGAGGGTGGATCAATCGGACGTAAACTTGATTTTATGGCGCAGGAAATGAACCGTGAGGCCAACACCACACTTTCAAAGTGTAATGACCTTTCTATTTCCAATCATGCCATTGATTTAAAGACAGAAATCGAAAAGGTCAGAGAACAGATTCAGAATATCGAATAGTGTTCTATTAAGGAGCGAATATGAAGCAAAAAGGTGTATTGATAGTTGTTTCGGGTTTCTCCGGAGCAGGTAAAGGGACTATTGTTAAGCGTATTGTATCCGAAAGCGACAGATATGCGCTGTCTATATCAATGACCACTCGTGAACCGCGTCCGGGTGAGGTTGATGGTAAGGATTATTTCTTTGTAACAAAAGAAAGATTCGAAGAAGCAATAAGTAACGGTGAACTTATTGAGTATGCCAACTATGTGGGAAATTACTACGGAACACCGCGAAAATATGTTGACGAATGCATTGAAGAAGGTAAGGATGTTATTCTTGAAATCGAAATGCAGGGTGCGATTCAGGTTAAGACAAGATTCCCGGAGGCGGTTTTGGTATTCGTAACACCTCCTAATGCATCTACCCTTAAAGAACGACTTCTTAAGCGTGGTACAGAGTCTGAGGAAGTTGTTAACAAAAGAATGCGCAGAGCATATGAAGAATCAAGCTTTATAGGACGTTATGATTATCTTTTGGTCAATGATGACCTTGATAAATGTGTTAAAGACCTGCACGTGCTGATTGATGCATCACATCATGCACCGAACTGCAGTGCCGAGTTACTAAAAAAAATAAATGAAGAACTGGAAGAATATAAATAATTCCGGTTAAGAAAAGGAGATATTATGTTACACCCATCTTATTCAGATTTAATGAAAGTAGTTAATTCAGATGTTGCCGAGGGCGAAGCTCCCGTAGTTAACAGCAGATACTCAATTGTTATGGCTACTTCAAAAAGAGCTCGTCAGCTTGTTGACGGAGAGGACGCTTTGGTAGACGGTATGGAGGGCGAGAAGCCTTTATCTGTTGCCGTTGAAGAATTAAACCAGGGCAAAATCAAGATTTTATCAGAGGATGAAATTCAAGAGGCATAATGAAACTTTATTTTGTATCTTTGGGATGTGATAAAAACCTGGTGGATACAGAGGTTATGCTGGGAATTCTTGCCAAAGAAGGTTATGAATTCACGGACGATGAAACCGAAGCTGACATTGCGGTCGTTAACACCTGCTGTTTTATCGGAGATGCCAAGGAAGAGAGTATTAATACAATAATCGAACTTGGTCGCCTTAAAGAGGAAGGAAATCTTAAGGGACTTATTATTTCCGGATGTCTGGCACAAAGATATTATGATGAAATTCATGATGAACTACCGGAAGTTGATGCTGTATTATCTGCCAACTCAATAGATTCCATTGCGGATGCGGTTAAGGGCATTATTGAAGGTAAATCTTGCGACTATAGAACTCCCGTGGACAGAAAACCTCTGGGCAATATGGAACGTGTTATTACCACAGGCGGTCACTATGATTACCTTAAGATAGCAGAGGGTTGCTCAAGATGTTGCAGCTACTGTATTATTCCAAAGGTAAAAGGACCTTACAGATCGATTCCTATGGAAGATTTGGTAAGTGAAGCCGTTTCCTTAGTCGAAAAGGGCGTTAAGGAATTGATTCTTGTGGCGCAGGAAACCACGATTTACGGAGTGGACCTGTATGGTAAAAAAGCCCTGCCGGAATTACTTCGCAGATTATGCGGTATAGGCGGACTTGAGTGGATAAGACTGCTGTATTGTTATCCCGAAGAGATAACGGATGAACTGATTGATACCATAAAAGAAGAACCGAAGATAGTTCATTATCTTGATATGCCGATTCAGTCGGGGTCGGACAGAATTCTTAAACTTATGGGCCGCAGAACGACACACGATGAAATTCTTGGCTTGGTTGACAGGATACGAGGCAAAATTCCCGATATGGCACTTAGAACCACACTAATTACAGGCTTTCCTTCAGAAAACGAAGAAGACCACGAGTATTCCATGAAACTTGTCAGGGAAGGAAAGTTTGACCGACTCGGAGTATTTAAATATTCTCCGGAGGAAGATACTTTGGCGGCGACCTTTGACAATCAGGTTGAAGAGGATGTCAAGGAACAACGCTGGAATGATATTATGGCTTTGCAGCAGACTATAGCTTTTGATAAAGCCGACCAAAAGATAGGAAGCATTGTTAAATGTTTCGTAGTCGGATATTTGCCTGAAGACAGAGTATATGTATGCCGTACATATATGGATGCCCCCGATGTGGACGGATATCTTTTTGCAGCTTCCGACAGAGAATTAATAAGCGGTGACATAATTGATGTACTTGTTACCGACTCTAATGAATATGATTTAATTGGTGAAATAAATGAACCTGCCTAATAAACTTACAATTTTAAGAGTAATATTGATACCGGTATTTATAGTAGTGTTGCTGTTACCGGAATTCGCACCTGATATACTGCCTAACCCGATTAATGATTACGTGGCATTGGGTATTTTTATTGTTGCATCACTTACCGATATGCTTGACGGAAAGATTGCCAGAAAAAATAATCTGGTAACCAACTTCGGTAAGTTCATGGATCCGGTGGCAGACAAATTGCTTGTATGCTCTGCACTTATTTGCTTAATCGAAATTGACCGAATTCCGGCATGGATGGTAATAGTAATTATTGCAAGAGAGTTCATTATAAGCGGATTCAGAACAGTGGCTGCCGATAACGGTGTTGTAATAGCGGCCAGCTATTGGGGCAAATTTAAGACAACATTTCAGATGATTGCCGTATGCCTTTTGATTCTGAATTTTGATTTCTTATATATTTTTACACAAATAATATTGTGGATTGCGATTGTACTTACAATCGTTTCGCTTGCAGATTATTTATACAAAAATAAAGATATTATGAAGGATTACAAATAATGTTTAATTTGATTCATAATGCCGATTTCGTAATCGCAGCATTTTTCGTATTTCTTGTTATTTTTGTTGCAACTTACAAAAGATATTCTCACATATCGAATTCAAACAGATTGTTCTTTTACATTCTGTTTGCTTCTTTGCTGAGCTGTATTTTTGATTTTGTTCTTAATCTTTCGGAAACTTATCTTAATATAATCCCTGTTGTCGTAATGTATATTTGCCGATTGGGCTACAATGTGGGAAGCGGTATTCTTACATCCCTTGCCTATCAGTATGTTCGCAGTCGTCAGGATAACTATAACAGAGAAAAGAAGAATGTTGTTGACTGGCTTATAATTACCACAACAGTTGCTCTTGTTATACTGGGATTAATCAATTTCTTTACCGGTTATATTACGGGACTTGATGAAAACGGTCAGTTTATTGACGGACCGTTGCAGAAACTTCAATTAATTTTACCCGCATTTAATATGATAGTCCTGTTACTTGTTGCCATTAAGAATCGTAAACACTTCAGTGAGGGAATATTCGGGGGAATGGTATTCTTTATCATAGTGGCTTTTGGATCAATCGCACTGGAGTTTTCTATCGATTCAAAGGTATTGTTCAGTATGTACGGAACAATGCTTGGTACATTATGGCTTCAGATATATCTGGAAACTCCGGATTACGAGAAACTTCTTATTGCGAATGAAGAGGAACGAAAGGCAAAGCAGGCGGCGGAAGAAGCCAAGGAACTGGCGGATAATATGCGACTTGAGGCAGAAAAAGCAAGAGTTATTGCGGAAACAGCATATGCCGAGTCCCAAGCGTCCCGTCAGGAAGCTCTGGCTTCACAGAAACTGGCAGAAGAAGCTAAAGAAATGGCAATTGCAGCATCTACGGCCAAGAGTACCTTCCTTGCCAGGATGTCCCATGAGATTCGTACTCCTATGAATGCGATTTTGGGTCTTAATGAAATGATTGCCAAGGAATCAACAGAGAAGAACGTTATAGGATATGCCAATGATTCCACCCAGGCATGTGAAAATCTGCTTAACATTATCAATGATATTCTCGATTTTTCAAAAATTGAGAGCGGCAAACTGGAACTTCTCGATGTTGAATATTCTTTGAAGGAATTACTTAAAGAAGAATTTACTTTATTCTCATTTAAGGCAAGAGAAAAGAATTTGAAGCTTGTATTTGATATCGACAAAGATATACCCAACAATCTTGTGGGCGACGATGTAAGAATCAAGCAGGTTTTGACGAATTTGCTGTCTAATGCCATTAAGTATACCGACAGCGGTACCGTTACTTTAAAGGTTACGCTGGAAGGTGTCGGTCGAAGTTCTGCCCTTCTTAAATTCGTGGTAAAGGATACGGGTATTGGTATCAAAGACGAAGATATAGGAAGATTATATGATGCATTTGAAAGAATAGAAGAGAAACGAAACAGAAATATTCAGGGTACTGGACTTGGTATTAATATTTGTGTTCAACTTCTTACACTTATGGGTTCAAAGCTGCTCGTAGACAGTGTTTACGGATTGGGTTCACAGTTTAGTTTCAGCATTCGTCAGACCATGGTTAATAAAGACCCTATAGGAGATTTTAACAGCACGGAAGAACAGCG
Source organism: Lachnospiraceae bacterium (assembly GCA_045629045.1). GTDB lineage: Bacteria > Bacillota > Clostridia > Lachnospirales > Lachnospiraceae > JAILLW01. Next base: position 35,998 of record JAZQQM010000052.1, on the reverse strand, counting down.
TATTGTTGAAGAATCAAAGAAAACGCTTATTAAAGCTCCAAATGCAAAGTTACTTGTGGTTGATGATAATGTTATGAATCTTAAAGTGTTTGCCGGTCTGCTTAAGGATACACAGATAAAGATAGATTGTGTTTCAAGCGGTGAGGAAGCTCTTCAAAAAACAAAAGAAACCAAATACGATATAATATTTATGGATCACCTTATGCCTGAAATGGACGGTATTGAAGCATTTAATGCTATTAAGGCTCAAAAGGACGGACTCAATAACGAAACTATCGAAATTGCTCTTACCGCCAATGCAATTAAGGGCGCTTTGGAAGAGTATATCGGCTACGGCTTTATAGATGCGGTATTTAAACCCGCAACTCAGGATGAACTTAATGAGAAACTGTGGAAATACCTGGATTCGTCATTAATCGAAAATTAGTGAATAATATATGAATATGAATACTACCGATATAAATGAGCGTAATATGCTTTGGCAATTTATATCGGTAGTTTTTTATTAGCAGTAAGCGGAAGTTATGTATAAAAAACAGAAAATTGTGGGATTGACTTTATACAGAAATATGTGATAGTTTGACGATATCGAAAATGTCATGTTGCAAGTTCTTGCCAGTACCCCGAGCAAAGAGAAATTATTTGGACTTATATCTAAATATACTGTAATTATAAAAAATGATGTTGACAAAATCGAACATTTGTTTTATTCTGATAACTGTTAGAACAAATGTTCCCATTTTAAAGGAGAATTATTTTTATGGAAAGAGATGAAAAACTTAAAGCATTAGACGCAGCACTGGGACAGATTGAGAAACAGTTTGGTAAAGGCGCTGTTATGAAATTGGGAGATCCGGCTAACACTATTAATGTCGAAACAATCCCCACAGGTTCCTTAAGCCTGGATATTGCACTCGGACTTGGCGGAATTCCTAAGGGAAGAATTATTGAAATATACGGACCTGAATCTTCGGGTAAAACAACAGTTACTCTTCATATGATTGCAGAAGTCCAGAAGCGTGGAGGAATTGCAGGATTTATTGATGCAGAACACGCACTTGATCCTGTATATGCCAAAAACATAGGTGTTGATGTAGATAATCTTTATATTTCGCAACCGGATAACGGTGAGCAGGCTCTTGAGATTACCGAAACAATGGTTAGATCAGGCGCAATGGATATAGTGGTTGTCGACTCGGTTGCGGCTTTGGTACCCAAGGCGGAAATTGACGGTGAGATGGGCGATTCTCATGTGGGTCTTCAGGCAAGACTTATGTCACAGGCTCTTCGTAAACTGACTGCCGTTATTTCAAAGTCAAATTGTTCCGTAGTATTTATTAATCAGCTTCGTGAGAAGGTTGGCGTTATGTTCGGTAATCCCGAGACGACTACCGGCGGTAGAGCTCTTAAGTTCTATTCTTCCGTAAGAATGGATGTCCGCAGAGTAGAGACCCTTAAGTCTTCAGGTGAAGCAATCGGTAACAGAACAAGGGTTAAGGTTGTTAAGAATAAGATTGCACCTCCTTTCAAAGAGGCGGAATTTGATATTATTTTCGGTAAGGGAATTTCTGTTGTGGGAGATGTGCTTGATTTAGCTGCCGAGGCAGACATTGTTAATAAATCGGGTGCATGGTACGCATATGAAGGTAACAAGATAGGTCAGGGCAGAGAGAATACCAAGCAGTACCTTGAGGACAATAAAGCGGTATTTGATGAGATTAATGCTAAAGTACGTGCTTATTACGGCATAGATGGAGCTTCAAATGACAGTAGCATCGATTCAGGAAGTAACGACTAAAAAAATTAAAATAACTTTAGATTCCGGGTTCGCCTTTGTGTTATACAAAGGCGAACTTTGTACATACGGAATATCCGAAGGAGCGGAACTTACTGCCGAAAACTACAATAAAATAATGAACGAGGTACTTCCTAAGCGGGCTAAATTGCGTGCCATGAATCTTCTTAAGGTAAGACCCTACACAGTTAAAGGACTTACGGATAAACTTATTGCGGGGGGATATCCTTCCGAAATTGTTGATATTGCTATTGAGTATGTTAAGAGCTATAAGTACCTGGATGATTATCAATATGCCCGTGATTTTATCTACACATACAAAGAAAGCAAGAATAAAAACAAAATATTTTTGGATCTTGCATCAAAAGGTGTTCCAAAGGATGTGATTTCCCAGGCTTATGATGATGAAATAGGCACGGAGGAATCAGATGTAGAATTACTTCAGATTAAGAAATTTATTACTAAAAAGGGGTATTTTGACAGAGATTTTTCCTATGAAGAAACTCAGAAACTTTTGGCATCTTTATATCGTAAAGGTTTTTCTGCCGAGAAGATTCGCAAGTGTATTAATTCTTATGATGAAATCTGATAGAATTTATTAGAATATTATTATAATTATTTTGGTAATATGTTATGGATAAAGAAGAGTTTTTAAAGAGCAAAGATTTTATGAAACTGGGCCAGGCAATTGAACATAATAACTGGCAGGTAGCAGGTATAACTGCTCAAAGAATTCATAAAAATTCAAAAGAAATAGGATTATCAGAATTTGACCGTAATCTTATTATGATTAAGCAGTGTATAGCAAGTCGTAAGAAAACCGAAGCTCAGAATGCTTTGGCACACATTATCGCCAAACGCGTGCAAATGTTGGAAGAGTATATTTATAAAATTGATTAACATAATTCGTTCGGTTTACTTGACACTGTTGTTCTAAAAGTTTAGAATATAAACGTTGTAGTTTGCTAAATCGTCTATTTATGTGTTTATATGCATTCTATGATAGATACAGTACAATGAAAATTTAATAGGAGGTGCTCTTAAGATGCAGACAGTTGTTATAGCAATTGTCGTAACGCTTATTGTTTCCGCCCCTTTGGCATGGGTTCTTTCGGCAACTTATCAGAAAAAGGTTGCTAAGGGTAAGATCGGAAATGCTGAAGCAAAGGCGAATGAAATAATCGATGAAGCTCTTAAGACTGCTGAAACCAAGAAACGTGAAGCTTTACTTGAAGTAAAGGAAGAATCGATTAAAGCTAAGAACGACCTTGATAAAGAAATCAAGGAACGTCGTGCAGAGGCTCAAAGATATGAACGTCGTGTTCAGCAGAAGGAAGAGAACATTGATAAAAAAGCTGAGGCAATTGAAAAGAAAGAAGCTGCCATTTCTGCAAAAGAAGCTGAGTTAGCTAAAGATAAAGCAGAAATAGAAAAGCTTAATGAACAAAGATTGCATGAATTAGAGCGAATCTCAGGTTTAACCTCCGAACAGGCAAAAGAGTACTTATTAAGAATTGTTGAAGATGAAGTAAAACATGAAACGGCTGTGATGATCAAGGAAATGGAGAATCGCGCCAAGGAAGAAGCCGATAAAAAGGCTAAGGATTACGTGGTTACAGCTATTCAGAAATGTGCTGCAGATCACGTTTCAGAGACTACTATCTCTGTAGTTCAGCTTCCTAATGATGAAATGAAGGGAAGAATCATCGGTAGAGAGGGTCGTAACATCAGAACTCTTGAAACCATGACAGGTGTTGATTTGATTATTGACGATACACCTGAAGCAGTTGTTTTATCAAGCTTTGATCCTATCAGGAGAGAAGTTGCAAGAATTGCCCTTGAAAAACTTATTGTTGACGGACGTATTCATCCGGCAAGAATTGAAGAAATGGTTGAAAAGGCGCAAAAGGAAGTTGAGACTATGATTAAGGAGGAAGGTGAAGCAGCAACATTAGAAGTTGGTGTTCACGGAATCCACCCTGAACTTGTAAGATTACTTGGTAAGATGAAGTTCAGAACAAGTTATGGTCAGAATGCGTTAAAGCATTCAATCGAAGTTGCACAGTTATCAGGATTGCTGGCTGCCGAGCTTGGCTTAGATGTACGTGTTGCCAAGAGAGCAGGTTTATTACATGATATTGGTAAGGCTGTTGACCATGAAATGGAAGGTTCACACATCCAGTTAGGTGTTGAGCTTTGCCGTAAGTATAAAGAATCGGCTACAGTTATTAATGCAGTTGAATCTCATCATGGTGACGTTGAGGCTACATCACTTATTTCATGTATTGTACAGGCTTCCGATGCAATTTCTGCAGCGAGACCGGGTGCTCGTAGAGAAACACTCGAAACATATACAACAAGACTTAAACAACTTGAAGACATCGCTAATGAATTTAAGGGTGTCGATAAATCTTTTGCTATTCAGGCAGGTAGAGAGATTCGTGTTATGGTTATTCCCGAACAGGTTACCGACACAGATATGGTTATTATGGCCAGAGATATTTCAAAGAAGATTGAATCTGAAATGGAATATCCCGGACAGGTAAAGGTAAATGTTATCAGAGAATCCCGTGTAGTTGATTACGCGAAGTAAACCTAATGAATTATTAAGAAGTTCAATCATCTATTGATTGAACTTCTTTTTGTTTAAAGAAATATGATTAAATATGCTATAATAAATTGTTTGGTTTATTACTATGTAAGAGTGGAGAATATTATGCGACTTAAAGAATTACTTAATTACAATCCGATTATAGTACAGTGTCACGACAACCCCGATGCAGATGCAATAGCAGCAGGATATGCGGTTTATAAGTATTTCCTTGATGCAGGCAAAGACGTTTGTTTCGTCTATGCAGGGGTTAATGAGCTTCAGAAAGCAAATCTTAAGCTGATGATAGACTATCTTGGTATTGGGGATACACTTAAATACGTTAAGAATGTGGATGATTTCTTATATACCTACAAAGATGTGTATACCGAGAGTCCTGTATTTCCGGGACTGGTTGTTACGGTAGACTGTCAGTACGGTGCCGGCAATGTTACTAAGATCCCAAGCGTAGATATGGCTATTATTGACCATCATCAGATAGAAATAACCGATGTTAAATTAAGTGAAATTATGCCGGGGCTTGGAAGCTGTTCTACTTTGGTGTGGAACATGCTTAAGCAAGAAGGCATTGAAGTAGAAGATGCTAAACTTGGAACAGCACTTTATTACGGCCTTTACACAGATACCAATTCTTTTAGTGAAATTGCAAATCCTATGGATATGGACCTTAGAGATTCCATTCCTTTTGAAAAAACCACAATTCATACATTAAAGAATTCGAATTTCTCTTTGGCTGAACTTGATATTGCAGGTGTTGCAATGATCCGCCATATTTACAATCCGATTCATAAATACGCAATAATTAAGGCAGAACAGTGCGACCCCAATATACTTGGTCTTATTTCGGACTTTTTATTACAGGTTGCGGAAGTTCATACATGTGTTGTATTTAATGAGTGGCCCAATGGATTTAAGTTCTCCACAAGAAGCTGCGTTAAAGAAGTATATGCCGATGAAATGGCTTCCTATCTTGCTGAAGGAATCGGTTCCGGAGGCGGTCACCATGAAAAGGCCGGCGGTTTTATTAATAAAACCCTTTATGAAAAAGAATATCCCACATTGCATCCCGAAGCATATTTTTCGGATAAGCTGAATGAATACTTTGACAATTGTGAAGTAATAAGTGCCAAAGAATATGATGTGGATATTTCGGATATGAAGCTTTATGCCAAAAAGAAGATACCTCTCGGTTATGTAATGGCTACAGATGTGTTCCCCGCAGGAACTCCCGCTACCATAAGAACCTTAGAGGGGGATTTTGATTTTACTATTGAAGATGACATTGTAATTAAGATTGGAATAAAGGGCGAAGCCTATCCGAGTAAGCTTGAGAAGCTTCACGAGTCGTATGAGGTTACGGACATGCCGTTTTCTATGGAAGATGGTGTGGTTATTCCCAAGTATAAGCCTACTTTGAGAAACAGACTTGACGGTAAGTCGGCTGAATTGATGCAATATGCCAAAATATGCATAGCTAACGGTGAAACCTTTATTTATGCCAAGCAGCTTGACAGAAGAGTTAAGATATTTACTCCCTGGGATACGGAAAAATATATGCTTGGACTTCCGGGAGATTATTTTGCGGTAAGGCATAATGACCTTCATGATATGTATATAGTCGAAAGAGAAATTTTTGGTATTACTTACGAAGAAGCAAAATAAAATATTATTGTTACTTGATAATCCCCAATATCTGTTGTACAATAAGAGGAATGTGATTGTATAATTGTATACAATCGATGGCAAAAGCGGCGGATTAGTATATTTTTGTAAGTAATAACGAAAGTGAATTAGTATGAAAGCGTATAAGGATTTAAGTAAAGAAGAATTATTGTCTTTGCAAAAAGACTTGAATGAACAATATAAGGAAGCCTGTGCCAAGGGATTAAAACTTAATATGGCAAGAGGCTTGCCTTCGGCTAAACAGCTTGATATGGAAGCGGATTTCTTTGATACCCTTCATCCCGACAGCAAGTTTATTTCGGAAGCCGGAATCGACTGCAGAAACTACGGTGAACTTATGGGTATTCATGAAGCCCGCCACCTTATGGCCGATATGATGGAAGTTGAAGATGACGAAATTATGGTATTCGGTAACTCATCTTTGAATATTATGTACGATACGGTATGCCGTTCAATGATTCTTGGCGTATGCGGATCAACACCCTGGTGTAAACTTCCCAAAGTCAAGTTCTTATGTCCCGTACCCGGATATGACAGACATTTTGCCATAACAGAGCAGTTCGGAATTGAAATGATAAATATTCCCATGACAGCTACAGGTCCGGATATGGATTTGGTTGAAAAGTATGTAAATAATGATGAAGCAGTTAAGGGAATCTGGTGTGTACCCAAGTATTCAAATCCTCAGGGTATCACATACTCGGATGAAACAGTTAAGCGTTTTGCCAATTTAAAACCCGCAGCGGAAGACTTTAGAATATATTGGGACAATGCTTACACAATTCATCATTTATACAATGGCAAAGAAGACCAGCTTCTTGAAATCTTAAGTGAATGTAAGAAGGCCGGCAATCCCGATATGGTATTTAAGTTCTGTTCGACATCAAAGGTTACTTTCCCGGGCTCCGGAATTGCGGCACTTGCAGCTTCAAAGAAGAATCTTGAATTTGTTAAGAGCATTGTTACAATACAGACAATCGGACATGATAAGTTAAATCAGCTTCGCCATGTTCGCTATTTCAAAGATATAGAAGGCATGAAGAAGCATATGAAAAAGCATGCCGAGATTATTCGCCCGAAGTTCCACCTGGTAATTTCGACACTTACCAAGGAGCTTGCACCCTTGGGAATCGGAACATGGACCAATCCCAACGGCGGATATTTCGTATCTTTCCAGGCAATGAACGGATGTGCCAAGAATATAGTAGGAATGTGTAAGGAGGCCGGTGTTACATTAACGGGTGCCGGTGCCACATATCCTTATCATAAAGACCCGGATGATTCTAATATTAGAATTGCCCCCACTTTCCCGCCGATTGAAGAACTGGAGAAAGCACTTGAAATATTCGTGCTTTGTGTTAAATTGGCAAGTGTAAACAAATTATTGGAACAGTAATATTAATGCCATCGGATATCCGATGGCATTATCTTACATAAGGAGATATTAGATGGAAGAGATTAAAAGAATTGACAGACAGTTAATAGCCAACGGCTCAATCATAGACTATTATCAGGATACTATGCTTATGCCGGACGGTAAAACCGCCAAATGGGATCTTATTGACCATAAGGGAGCTGCGGCTGTGGTTCCCGTATTGGAGGACGGAAGAATTATTATGGTACGTCAGTACAGGAATGCCCTTGAAAGATATACTCTTGAAGTTCCGGCAGGTGGTCTTAACACAAGAACCGAGCCTACTTATGATGCGGCTAAGCGCGAACTTAAGGAGGAAACGGGTTTTGATTCGGAGGATTTGGAATTACTTGTACGAATTAAGACTACTGTTGCTTTCTGTAACGAGAATATTGACATATACGTTGCAAGAAATTTAAAGCCCGGCAATCAGCACCTGGATGAAGATGAATATATAGAGTATGAGGCGTATTCGGTGGAAGAACTGTGTCAAAAGATATACAACTGCGAAATACAGGATTCCAAGACTATATGCGCGATACTTGCTTATAAAGACAAATATCTGTCAAAATAATAAGACATAACATCATAACGATATACTTTTATGTAAACAAACTGATGTTATTTTATTATTTTTTTTGATATTTTTTTACAATATCTAGTAGTCATAATTTGGTGTTTATCCTCATGTTGTACTTGACAAAATAAAAGCCAAAAAACCTTGAAAATAAAGCAAAAAATGGGTTTGCAATTTGCCAAAAATCTGTTTATAATGAGTTTTACACGGCGTTTATGTAAACGTTAATACAGTATGGGAGTTACCGAATGGACGAATACATTAATGGTTTTATGACATATTTACATAATGTAAAGAAAATGTCAGAGAACACAGAACTATCATACCGCAGAGATTTGAATAAGGTAGTAACATACCTTCAGGAACAGGGTATTAGCGATATTAAGAAGGTTACGGCAACTAATCTTACAGGATATGTTATGTACCTAGAGAAGAATAAGTTCTCTGCAGCTACAATATCTCGTAATATAGCTTCACTGAAAGCTTTTTATCACTATATGGTAAAAGAAGGAATCGTAGATGAGGATGTGGCAACCGATTTGCATGCTCCTAAGATTGAGAAGAAGATTCCCGAGATTCTTTCGATGAACGAAGTTGTTAGATTATTGGAGCAGCCTTCGGGAGAATCATCAAAGGATATTCGTGATAAAGCGATGCTTGAACTTTTGTATGCTACAGGAATAAGAGTTACGGAGCTTATCACATTAAAGACAGAAGACGTTAACCTTAACATGGGATACATCGTGTGTAAGGATGCTAATAAAGAAAGAGTTATACCTTTTGGAAATGAGGCTAAAAAGGCTCTTACCAATTATCTTTCGGGTACAAGAGAAGCAATGCTTGCAGACCCTAATTCGGAATACTTATTTGCTAACTGTTCCGGACAGCCGATGTCACGTCAGGGCTTCTGGAAATTAATTAAGTATTATGCCAAGAAGGCCGGTATAGTAGCCGACATAACACCTCATACATTGCGTCATTCCTTCGCGGCTCACCTGGTTGAGAACGGTGCAGATCTTAGAAGTGTACAGGAAATGCTGGGACATTCGGATATTTCCACCACTCAGATTTATGCCCATATGAATCATTCGCATATTAAAGAGGTGTATGCCAAGGCACATCCCCGCGGATAATTTGAAAAGTAAAGAATTTAACTATTTTAAGATACTCACGTAATTTCCGTGAGTATCTTTTTTTTGTATAATATGATAGAATATAGGCTGGTTTTTGCGCAGATTATAAATTGTAGGTTATTGCGTAAGAGCGAAAGGAGATAAGATGGCTTTAAGTAAAAAACCTGTTACGGGAATGAAGGATATAATGCCTGATGAAATGGTAATAAGAGATTATGTTATTTCTGTTATTACAAGTACTTATTCTAAATTCGGATTTACAAGAATCGAAACACCTTGTGTTGAAAATATAGAAAACCTTACAAATAAGCAGGGTGGCGATAACGAAAAACTTATTTTTAAGATTCTCAAAAGAGGTGAGAAACTTAATCTTGAGACAGCTAAGGAAGAAATCGATGTTGTTGACGGCGGTCTTAGATATGATTTAACGGTTCCCCTTGTAAGATATTATTCAAATCATACAAACGAACTTCCGTCACCCTTTAAGGCACTTCAGATGGGTAACGTATGGAGAGCGGACAGACCTCAAAGAGGAAGATATCGTCAGTTTATGCAGTGCGACATTGATATCTTTGGCGAAAACTCCAATCTTGCCGAAATAGAGCTTATTCTTGCCACCACTACCACAATAGGAAAGCTTGGTTTTAAGAACTTTGAAATAAGAATTAACGACAGAAGAATGTTAAAGGCAATGGCTTCATATGCAGGTTTTGATGAGGCTTCCTTTGACAGTGTATTTATCACCCTTGATAAGATGGACAAAATCGGAATCGAAGGAGTTACGGAAGAACTTCTGGAGAATGGATTTGATAAGGGCTGCGTAGATAAATACCTTGCTTTGTTTGCCAAGTTAAATGAACTCGGAAACGAGGACGGTGTTAAAGCCGTTATGACATTGGCTGATGAATTAAATGAATTCCTTCCTACAGAGGTTAAGGATAATCTGACAGAAATAATAACTGCCGTTGAATCCACTAAGGAAGCCGAGTTTAAGATGGTATTTGATCCTACTTTGGTAAGAGGAATGTCATATTATACGGGAACTATCTTTGAAATTGCTATGCCGGAATTCGGTGGAAGCTGCGGAGGCGGCGGAAGATATGATGAGATGGTAGGCAAATTTACGGGTAACAATGTTCCGGCCTGCGGATTCTCAATAGGATTCGAAAGAATAATTCTTCTTCTTATGGAATCGGGATTCGTTGTTCCGGGAAGTTCAAAGAAAGTTGCGTTCCTTGTTGAGAAGAATATGCCTTCGGACCGATTAAGTCAGGTAATAAAGGAAGCTCAGGAACTTCGAAACGAAGGCGAACAGGTGCTTGTTGTTAAGATGAACAAGAACAAGAAGTTCCAGAAAGAGCAGTTAACCGCTGAAGGATACAGCGACTTTAAGGAGTTCTATATTAATCCTTTGGGATAATTCCCCAAATACAGGGTTTGGAGCAAAATGATTAACATAATTTTGTTGACATAACCCATTGTTCCCCTTATAATGTGTTTATGTAAACAAACACACCATATATTTAGGGGGAGAGATAAATATGAAATGTCCATTTTGCGGTCATGAAAATACCAGAGTTATAGACTCAAGACCGGCTGAAGACAATAATTCCATTCGTCGTCGTAGAGTGTGTGATGAATGTGATAAACGATTCACTACTTATGAGAAGGTTGAAACTATTCCTCTTATTATTGTTAAGAAGGATGAAAACAGAGAAACCTTCGATAGAGCAAAGATTGAATCAGGAGTATTGCGTGCATGCCACAAGCGTCCCGTTTCTGCTAAGCAGATTCAGCAGATTGTTGATGAAGTTGAAACAGAAATCTATGCTAAGGAAGAGCGTGAGATTCCAAGTTCAATGATTGGTGAACTTGTTATGGATAAGCTCAAGGATGTTGATTCCGTTGCTTATGTAAGATTTGCTTCAGTATACAGAGAGTTCAAAGATATCAATACATTTATGGATGAACTTAAGAAGGTATTGAAATAATTGTCTTAAATTAAGAACATATGCCCCGGTGCTTGCACATCGGGGCATTTTTCTATATACTAATTCATGAAATGATTGTTATTTATTTAACATTCATTGAAATTTCATATCATGAGAGGAGAAAACATGAAAAAAATTAGTCTTAAAGGGCTATATTTGGTACTCATGTTATGTGCACTTTCTGTTGCACTTTGCGGATGCAAAGGTGATAAGAAGGCTGACGATTCTTCGTCCATCATCATTGGAATACCTCAGGATCTAGAAGATAGTCTTGACCCACACAAGGTTGAAGCGGCAGGAACTAAAGAGGTGTTGTTCAATATTTTTGAAGGCTTGGTTAAGCCTAATTCCGATGGTGATTTTATTCCTGCCGTAGCCGGTGCATACGAGATATCAGATGATGCTCTTACCTACACATTTACACTAAGGGATGGTGTTAAGTTCCACGATGGAAGCGCAGTTACGTTGGGAGATGTTAAATATTCTATCGATAAGTGCGCCGATGCAAGCAGTGGAACACCGCTTGTAGCGGCGTATTCTAATATTAAGAGTACTGAAATTGCCGATAACAGGTTCATAATCCATCTTAATAATCCGGATACGGAATTCCTGGCATATATGACAACTGCCATAATTCCCGAAAATAACAAGACACCGGATACCAATCCTATAGGAACGGGCCCCTATATGTTTGTTTCGCGTTCGCCTCAGGAGAATTTTGTTATTAAGAAGTTCCCTGATTACTATGATAATGAAAGAGAAGGACACATTGAGAATGTTACCTTTAAGATTATAGGTAATATGGATACAATTGCCATGGAACTTGAATCCGGTGCAATTGATCTGGTACCCAGAATTCCTACGGCTCAAGCTGATTTGCTTTCGGACAATTTTGATGTATTGGAAGAAACAATGAATCTGGTTCAGGCTCTTTACATTAACAATGCGGTTGCACCTTTTGATGATGTAAGAGTAAGACAGGCACTGTGCTATGCGATTGATCCGCAGGAAATTATGACATTTGTGTCAGACGGCAAAGGAACCGAAATAGGTTCTTCCATGTTCCCTGCTTTTGGCAAATATTATATGGAAGAGCTTAATGATGTATATAATCAGGACTTTGATAAAGCAAAAGCATTGTTAAATGAGGCCGGATTCCCTAACGGATTTGAGTTTGATATTACAGTACCTTCCAACTATCCTCAGCATATTGATACAGCGCAGGTACTTAAGGAACAGTTTGAGAAGATAGGCGTTACGGCCAATATTAAGCTTATTGAGTGGGACAGCTGGTTGTCAGATGTTTACAATGACAGAAACTATACGACTACGGTAGTAGGCGTTGATGCTTCTTCCTTAACGGCGGCAGCACTTCTTCAAAGATTTACATCTGACAGTTCGAAGAATTTCATCAACTTTAATTCAAAAGAGTATGATGAAGCTTTTCAAAAGGCCTATACGTCAACTGACGATGATGAAAAAACAAAGTACTATAAAGAGTGCGAAACAATTTTAGCTAACGAAGCAGCTAATGTTTATATTCAGGATATGCCTGAACTTGTCGCAATTAACAAAAAATATACGGGATATGAATTTTATCCTTTGTATGTACAGGATGTTTCGCTTATCAGATTGGCCGACGAATAATTTATGAAATATGCCTTAAAGAAAATCGTTACCATGATAATTACGATTATTGTGGTAACGTTATTCGTTTTTCTCTCATTCAACTTTATATCGGGTGACCCAGCCATATCAATGCTCGGTACGAATGCAACTCCCGAAAGAATAGCATCCCTTAGAGAAGAGATGCACCTTAACGACCCTTTGCTTGTCCGGTACGGCAGATGGGCCGTAAATTTCCTTACGGGTGATATGGGAACATCATATAGTTACAAGATGCCGGTTTCGGATATGGTTATTGATAAAGTGCCGGTTACACTTACCATGTCAATCATTGCATTCATACTTATGGTTGTTATTTCAATACCTATAGGTATAAGAATCGCTAAGTATCAAGGTGGCATACTTGACAGAACAATTACGATAATTAATCAGGTAATAATGGCAATTCCACCGTTTTTCTCGGGTATTTTGATAACCTTGTTGTTCGGAGTTATTTTTAAGTGGTTTACGCCGGGAGGATATGTTTCCTATGACAAAGATTTCTGGGGATTTTTAGGGTATATGTTTTTCCCGTCCCTGGCAATTGCACTTCCCAAAGCAACCATGGCAATAAAGCTCCTTAGAGGTTCGTTAATTAAAGAATCGAAGCTTGATTATGTAAGAACGGCTTATTCAAAGGGCAATTCCACAAATGATGTTTTGTATCATCATGTGCTTAAGAATGCCATTTTGCCTGTAATAACCTTTATAGGAATGGCACTTACGGACTTTATTGCGGGAAGTATTATTGTGGAGCAGGTATTCGGAATTCCGGGCCTAGGAAGAATTTTACTGTCTTCGATTTCTAACAGAGATTACCCGGTTGTAATGGCAATTATTGTAATCATTGCCGTTTTGGTATTGGTTGTAAATATGATAGTTGATATTGTTTATGGTTTGATAGACCCGAGGATTAGTCTTGATGAAAACTAAAAAGAACATCAATTTAATACTTGGCTGCTCTATAGTAGGTTTTATGGTGCTGTTTATGCTTTTGGGCAAGATCCTTCCCGGATTGGACCCCACTGCAATTGATGCATCCCTTAAGTTTGCGCCGATGTCTTTGGCACATCCCTTTGGCTGCGACAATTTCGGACGTGATATTTTAAGCCGGGTTATGGAAGGCACCTTTGCGACCTTTAAGGTGGCATTGGGAACGGTAATTATCGGAACGTTTTTCGGTATTATAGTAGGTTCTCTTACAGGGTATTTCGGCGGCATAGTGGATGAAGTGCTTATGAGAGTTAATGATGCGGTATTTGCTTTTCCGAGTATATTGCTGGCTTTATTGTTTATAAGTCTTTTGGGTCCCGGAACATATCAGGTCATGATTGCGTTGGGAATCGCATTTATTCCCAGCTTTGCCAGAATAGTGCGTGCGGAATTCCTTAAGTGCAAAAATATGGATTATGTTAAGAGTGCCAAATTATTGGGAGCCTCCGACTTGAGGATTATTTTTGTTCATATTCTGCCTAATACAACAACAGTATTGCTTTCGTCGATAATGATAGGCTTTAATAACGCCGTGCTTGCGGAAGCCTCCATGAGCTTTTTGGGAATAGGCGTGCAGCCTCCGGAACCGAGCCTGGGACGTATGTTAAGCGAAGCACAGGCATATCTTTTTAAGGCACCGAATTTTGCATTATTCCCCGGTATCGCAATAATATTGCTGATATTGGGATTTAGCCTTATAGGCGATGCTCTTAACGAGGAATAGTGTGACTTACTAAGTAGTCGCGGAAATTAGAGTGAAAAGAGATTAGAGTGGAAAAAGATATCATATTACATGTTGAAGATTTGAATATTGAGTTTCACGATCATATTATTCCGGAGACGGTTGTTTATGATTTTGACCTTGATTTAAAGAAGGGTGAAATTGTAGGTCTTGTGGGAGAATCGGGTTCCGGAAAGTCCATGTCTGCCCTTGCTATAGCAGGGTTATTGTCCCGTAAGGATATGAAGAAGAAGGGCAGCATTGTTTACAATGATACAGAACTTCTTACCTGCCCCAGAGAAGAACTCCGTAAGATTCAGGGCAATGAGATAAGTATGATATTCCAGGAACCCTTAACGAGCTTAAATCCGGTTATTAAGATATATGACCAGGTTGAGGAACCCCTTAGGATTCATACCAATCTTACCCGGGAACAAAGATATGAGAAAGTTCTTAAGATGCTTAAGGATGTTGAACTTAGCAATCCTGAGCTTGTAATGAATCAGTATCCTCATGAACTGTCAGGTGGCATGCGTCAAAGAATTATGATAGCAACGGCAATGATTAACGAGCCTAAGATTCTTATTGCGGATGAACCTACAACGGCACTTGATGTTACAATTCAGGCCCAGATAGTTAAACTGCTTAAGAAGATTAACAAAGAAAGACATACTTCAATAATATTTATTTCTCATGACCTTAGTCTTGTTAATTCGTTGTGTGAGAAGGTCCTTGTTATGAAGGGCGGATATATTGTTGAAAGAGGTTTGACAAAGGATATATTTAATAATCCCAAGGAAGAATATACTAAGAATTTAATTGCTGCAATTCCTAAACTTGAGGGAAATGTATACGGTAGAAACAATGAGTAAAATTGTAGAGGTAAATGACCTTAGAGTACAATTTAAGAGCAGAGTGGGAGGCGTGTTCGGACACACTGTTATTAAGGAAGTCCTTCACGGCGTTAATTTTGACCTCGAGGAAGGTCAGATAGTGGGTCTTGTAGGAGAATCGGGTTCGGGTAAATCAACGATCGCCAAGGCAATCCTGTCGCTTATTCCGTATACAGGCGAGATTAAGACAATGGAGGAATCTTATCCTTCCATGATTTTTCAAGATCCCTACAGCAGTCTTAATCCCTCCAAGAAAGTCGGATGGCTGTTGGAAGAAGCCCTTTATCTTGATGATGTAAAAGATCCTGCCGAACGTAAGAAAAAAGCATCGGAGATGATTAATCTTGTAGGATTGTCGGATGAATACTTATCAAGGTACCCAAGAGAATTATCAGGGGGCCAGCGACAAAGGGTATGCATCGCATTATCCCTTATGCAGGAACCTAAGTTATTAATCGCAGATGAACCTGTTTCGGCACTTGATGTTACGATTCAGGCACAGATTCTGGAGCTCCTTAAGAATCTCCAGAAAACACTTGGTCTGTCAATTTTGTTTATATCCCACGATCTTAGAGTGGTATATAACCTTTGCGATAAAGTTATGATTCTAAAAGACGGTGAAATAGTAGAGCAGGGATCACCCAAAGAGGTCTACGCCAACCCTCAAAACGCTTACACTAAAGAACTTTTGTCGTCAATATAGATAACCTATTATAAGAGCCATATATCCAATATTAATGCCTTACTCTACGCGTTACTTGGCGAGGTACTTTCGAGCCTGGTAACGTACGCAAGAGTAACGGAGCGAAAGCGCCATTAATAGTGGATATATGGCTCTATTTTTATTCTTTTATATTTATTAAATTGACACTAAAGTTTCTTTGGTTATGTCCGATATATTATTTACCAAGGATGGTAAGTTAGTTAAACTGTACATTATGTAAATTAGTTATTGTAAACCAATTTTTGTTATGGTAAACTAAAAGAGGTAACGGATTACCACAAAAATCGGGAAAGGGGGACAGACAATGGGTATTCAGTTTTATAATGGATTATCTAATTACAATTCATACAGAGTCGATATTCCTAAGGTAACACCTGATGACGTTCGTAAGCAGGATGAAGAACTTAAGAATTCCAATAACCCAGCAGCCCTTCCGGTTAAGGAAGAAACACTTTCACCTTCACAGATTAAGAAAATTGACGAAAGATCGGCAACAGCCGACCTTGAAGATATATCTTTATCCTTTAATAAGGAAGAGTCTTATGATTATATCGGTAAGGATGCACCTATCAAGTCCCTTGATATGCAAAAAGCCATTTCCGATATGAAAAAGGATGATATCCTTCAGGATTACAACTATTTCGTCGGCAGCTCAAAGAATTTGTTTACTGATGACGGAATCGTTATGGCTAAGTAATTAACATGAATCCTCATTTCAATATAACTCCTAAAAGAATTTGGTGGTAAAGTCCCTTGCATAAGCAGGGGGCTTTTACTATAATCGAAAATATGTTTAATACTTTTTTCCCTGATAAATATTACGATTCAACATATCATATTGATTTTGACGCTCTGTATCGGGATGGATACAGAGGCATTATTTTTGATATAGACAATACACTTGTTCCCCACGGGGCACCTGCCGATGCACGTTCCAGGGAACTTATAGCACATCTTAAGGATATTGGTTTTAGCATCCTGTTTTTATCAAACAATAAAGAACCCAGAGTAAAAATGTTTAATGATGAAGTTAACTGTCTTTATTTGTACAAAGCAAATAAACCTTCAAGGAAGGGATATTATCATGCCATGGCCTTGATGAATACGAATCATTCAAACACACTGACTGTGGGGGACCAGCTTTTTACCGATATATGGGGCGCCAAAAGAACGGGAATCCTGTCTATTTTGGTTAAGCAGATTGATAAAAAGGAAGAGATTCAGATTGTTTTAAAGCGTATACTTGAAAAAGTAATTCTTAAGCGTTTTGAGTCCTTCTGCAAAAAGAACGGAAAGGTGTATCTATATGAAGGAAGATAGATTATCGGGATTAATCGGTCATCCTCTCGGCCATTCGGTTTCACCGTTTATTCATGAATTTTTGGGTAATGCGCTGGGCTTTAATGTGAAGTACGGCCTGTTTGATATTAATGAGGAAGATATTGAGACCTCCTGTCAAAGATTCGAGAATGAGGGCTTTTATGGCCTTAATGTAACTATTCCCTATAAGAATGTAATAATGAAGAATCTTATGACGGTCGATGTGGCTGCTCAAAGAATTGGTGCCGTAAATACAATAGTAAATAGCGGTAAAGGCTTTGCGGGATATAATACGGATTATCTTGGACTTAAAAGAGAACTTGAATATTTCGGCGTGGATATTAAAGACAAAAATGTTGTCATTTTAGGTGCGGGCGGGGCTTCCCGTGCCGTTAAATATTTGTGCACCATACTTGGAGCCAAAGAAATAAGACAGTTTAACAGAACGCCCGGCAAAGACGGTTCGGAAGATATAAATGAGGTGCTTAAACTTAAAGGTAATCAAAAGCAGATTGTTTTTCAGACTACAAGCGTAGGTTTATTTCCTGACTGTGATGCAGCTCCCGTTATGGATGATGAATTTTACGAAGGTATTGAGGTGGGAATAGATATTATTTACAATCCCCTTGATACACTTTTTATGAAAAAGGTAAAGGCACAGGGCGGACAGGCATATAACGGTCTTAGAATGCTGCTGTATCAGGCAATAGAGGCATTCAAACTGTTTTATGACATTGATTATATACCTGAAGAGACGGAAGAGGACTGTTATCTTCAACTGTTGCTTAATATGAATCAAAAAATTGTTTTGTGCGGCATGATGGGATGCGGCAAATCAACTCTCGGCAAGAAACTTGCATCAAAGGCGGATGCTTTGTTTGTCGATACTGATGAACTTATAGAAGAAAATGCCTGTATGAGCATTAATGATATTTTTGATACCAAAGGCGAAGCAGGATTTCGTCAAATGGAGCATGAAACCCTGGCCGAATTGCTTCTTAAGTACCGCAATACAGACAAAAAGATAGTTTATTCCCTGGGCGGAGGTATGTGCAATCCGCAAAATATGGATCTTATTAAGCAGCTGGGATATGTGTGCTATATTAAGTGCGATGTTGATACTCTTTGTAAACGGCTTAAGGATGATACATCAAGACCCCTTCTTAAGGATACGGATTTACGTCAAAAAATAGAATCACTTCTTAATGTGCGAAGTTCATTGTATATGGAGGCTTGCGATGAAGTTATTAGTAATTAACGGACCCAATTTAAATTTTCTGGGAATTAGGGAACCTGACGTGTACGGAAACGAATCATACGATTCGCTGTGTGATATGATTAAGGAATACTGCGATTCAAAGGAGATTGAGGTTGAATTGTTCCAATCCAATCATGAAGGCGCGATTATCGATAAGATACAGGAAGCATATTATAAGGAAACGGACGGAATTGTTATTAATCCCGGCGCCTATACACATTACAGCTATGCCATTCATGACGCCCTCAAAAGTGTATCCATGACCAAGGTTGAAGTTCACATTTCGGATATTGATTCAAGAGAAGAATTTCGAAAAAATTCGGTTACATCAAAGGCCTGCGATTATTTAATAAAGGGTGAAGGCTTTAAGGGGTATATAATGGCGATTGATTATATAACGAAACAAAAATAAAATTTTGCTTGAAATATAGAAAAGTTTATATTAAACTATTTGGGAATTATATTGTGTTTTTAATTAGGAGGATATATTAGTTATGATTTCTGCAGGTGATTTCAGAAATGGTATTACCATTGAATTTGAAGGTTCGGTATTTCAGATTATCGAATTCCAGCATGTAAAGCCCGGTAAGGGAGCTGCTTTCGTTAGAACAAAGCTTAAGAATGTCATAAACGGCGGCGTAGTGGGAAAGACTTTCAGACCTACTGAAAAGTGTCCACAGGCACGTATTGATAGAAAGGATATGCAGTACTTATATTCTGACGGCGATTTGTATAACTTCATGGACGTTGAGTCATATGATCAGATTGCTCTTAACGAGGAAACTGTAGGTGATTCACTTAAGTTCGTTAAAGAAAACGAAATGGTTAAGGTTTGTAGCTATAACGGATCTGTTTTCTCTATCGAGCCTCCTTTGTTCGTTGAATTAGCCGTAACAGATACAGAGCCCGGATTTAAGGGTGATACAGCAACAGGTGCAAATAAGCCTGCTACAGTTGA
The DNA here is from genome assembly GCA_045629045.1 of Lachnospiraceae bacterium. Lineage (GTDB taxonomy): Bacteria > Bacillota > Clostridia > Lachnospirales > Lachnospiraceae > JAILLW01. Next base: position 16,262 of record JAZQQM010000052.1, on the reverse strand, counting down.
AACAGGTGCTTCAATTGCTGTTCCTTTGTTCGTTGAAATCGGTGATGTTGTTAAGATTGATACAAGAACAGGCGAGTATTTGTCAAGAGTATAACTTATATATCGTTCGTTAATATATTTGGCTTGTAAGGCATTGGTTTTTACCGATGCCTTTTCTTTATTTATTCCGGGAGAGGTGAGGTTTCTATGCGCTATATAGAAAGGAACGAATAAATAATGAATTTTGACAAATATTGTAAGATGATTGAGTGCAAGGTATCCATGTACCTTGGCAGTGATTATGAGGTATCTCTTCGTAAGGTTACGAAGAATAACGGCGTAGTGTTAACGGGAATTATGGCTCGGCTTGAGGGAAATGATATATGTCCGACCTTATATCTGGATGATTATTATGATGAGATGCTGACGGCAGATGAAATCGAATACATAGGACTTAAAATAGCAAACGGTTTAAGAGGTGTACCTAAGCAGGAATATCCGGATGTTTCACGGTTTATGAATTATGAAAATGCCTGGGAACGAATTGTATATAAGCTTATTAATGCCGAGGCGAATAAGGAACTGTTGCTTGATGCTCCGCATCGAAGATTTCATAATCTGGCAATAGTATGTTTTTATGCAGATGATACAAACGGTTCCCTGATGAGCATTTTAATTAGGAATGAACAGCTTAAAATGTGGGGGATTGAAGAAGAGGAACTGTTTACAAAAGCGGATAGTAATACGCCTAAACGTTTTCCGGGACAGCTTAGGACGATAAGCGATATGGTAAATGATTTGTGCGACCTTGATATTACAGATGACGTTAATATGTATGTTCTTACCAACGAAAAAAAGATGTATGGGGCAGCGACAATGCTTTATCCCGACATGCTAAGGGAAGCCTATAACAGAATGGGGGGCGATTTTTATATATTGCCCAGTTCCGTACATGAACTGGTGCTTGTTCCAAAGGATATGACGGTTGATGCGAAAGGACTTTTGGAGATGGTTACCCAGATTAATAATTCTGAAGTGTGTGAGGAGGAAGTGCTGGCGGATTCTGTTTATTATTACAACGGCGAATCGGGCTGCGTGGAGTGGATTTGTTAGTTGTAAATTACTATATGTAATGGCGGAAACGGCTTTACTAGACAAGATGTGGCGTCTGTGGTATCATATTGCAGTGGTGTGCGTAATAATTTTGTAACAACTTTATGCTAGGCACCCGTAGTCTAATGGATAGAACGAAGGCCTCCGACGCCTTTAATGCAGGTTCGATTCCTGTCGGGTGCACTCTAACCCGATATAGAGTTGAAAGGAATTAATATTATTTATGAAACGAAATAATCGAGGTAAGTTTGCTAAAATTCTTAATAAACTTGCTGATATTAAAGAGTGGATTCTTGAACATAATAAGCTGGTAATGCCTATTCTTCTTGTTGTCTGCGTTGCGGTAACGGTGCTTATAGCGTTAAATGCCAATAAGAAGGAACGCCTTGAAAAGGAGGCTGAGGCTGCTGCACTTGCAGCTCAGGTTGCCGAAAGTACAGGTGAAGAGGTTATTGAAGCTCCGGTAACCGAACTTGAAGAAAATGCTTATCCTGAAGTAAATACCGTTGTTAAGAATTATTACGATGCAATGGCAAAGGGCGATCTTTTGACGGTTGCCTCATTAAATACATATCTTGATGATGTTCAGAAGATAAGAATTGAAGAACAGAGTCAGTTCATTGAGAATTATCCGGAGATAGTTGTATATACAAAGCCGGGTATTGAGGAGAACACGTACATCGCATATGTATGTTCCAAGACCAAGTTTTCGGATCTGGATATAGCTTTGCCGGGAATGCAGACATATTACGTTTATCCTGATGAAGCAGGAGACTATCATATATCGGACGGTACTTACGATGAAACGATATATGAGTATATTTCTACCGTTACATTGCAGGATGATGTAGTTGAACTTAATAACAGAGTAGTAGTTGAGTATAATGATATTCTTGCGGAGAATCCCGAGGTGGATGAGTTCGTGGCTTATCTTAAAGAAAAGATTTCCGAAGAGGTTGGCGTAATGCTTGCTTCTGCCGAGACACCGGATACACCGCAGCCTGAGGATGAGAATACACAATCCGAGGATGATAATCAGGATGAAATGACGGTAGTTACCACTAAGGTTAAGGCTACCGATGTAGTTAATGTAAGAAAGTCTGATTCGGAACAGGCAGACAAGATAGGTAAGGCTCAGATCGGTCAGGAATTTGAACTTGTGGAAGAAAAGCCTAACGGTTGGTCCGAGATTATTTATGAAGGCAGTCATGCGTTTATTAAGAGCGAATTCCTTGAGGGAATTCAGACAGTAACGATCGGCGATGCCGAGGTTACGATTACTGAGGAAGATAATAACGACGGTGATGCTACATCAAATAAGACGACAACATCCGGTAAGGTTAAGGTAAATGATTCCGGTGTACGTATCCGTAAGGAGGCAAGTACAGATGCCGAGATTATCGATACACTTTATACGGGAACAGAGCTTGACCTGGTTGAGGCGATGACAAACGGTTGGTCAAAGGTTAAATACAATGGCCAGTACGGATATATCAAATCAGAGTTTTTGGATAAGCAATAAGGATTTTAAGGGATGTGCCAAAGGGCACATCCTTTTTATTATGCATTTTCGGGAAAAATATATAAAAATTTCTTGCATGATAAAAAGGCTCATATTATAATAATTAATGGTTTTGTGATTTTGTATACAATTATACAATGTGTGTGATTTTTATAAGGAGGACAATAATATGTCATATGTTGATGAAGTCTATCAGATGGTCGTAGACAAAAACCCTGCACAGCCCGAGTTCCATCAGGCAGTAAAGGAAGTTCTTGATTCTCTTCGTGTTGTTATCGAAGCAAATGAGGAACAGTACAGAAAGGATGCTCTTTTGGAGAGAATCGTTAATCCTGAGCGTCAGTTAATTTTCCGTGTACCGTGGGTTGACGATAAGGGACAGGTTCAGGTAAACACAGGATACAGAGTTCAGTTTAACTCAGCTATCGGACCTTACAAGGGAGGTTTAAGACTTCATCCTTCTGTTAATATAGGTATCATTAAGTTCCTTGGATTTGAGCAGATTTTTAAGAATTCTCTTACAGGACTTCCTATCGGTGGCGGTAAGGGTGGTTCCGACTTTGATCCTAAGGGTAAGTCAGACAGAGAAGTTATGGCTTTCTGCCAGAGCTTTATTACAGAGCTTTATAAGTATATCGGAGCTGATACAGACGTTCCTGCCGGTGATATCGGTACAGGCGCAAGAGAGATCGGTTTCATGTATGGTCAGTATAAGAGATTAACAGGTCTTTACGAAGGCGTGTTAACAGGTAAGGGATTATCATACGGCGGTTCACTTGCACGTACACAGGCTACAGGATACGGTTTGTTATATTTAACAGCTGAAATGCTTAAGTGTAACGGTCAGGATATTAAGGGTAAGACAGTTGCAGTATCAGGTTCAGGTAACGTTGCTATTTACGCTATCGAAAAGGCTACTCAGCTTGGGGCAAAGGTAGTTACATGTTCCGATTCTACAGGCTGGATTTATGATCCCGAAGGAATTGATGTTGCTCTTCTTAAGGAAGTTAAGGAAGTTAAGAGAGCTCGTCTTACAGAATATGCTGCAGCACGTAAGTCTGCAGAGTATCATGATAAGAAGACAGAAGGAACTAACCAGTGGCAGGTTAAGGTTGATGTTGCACTTCCTTGTGCTACTCAGAACGAGCTTAATCTTGATGATGCAAAGAAACTTGTTGCTAATGGCGTAATGGCTGTTTGTGAAGGTGCTAACATGCCTACAACCGCTGATGCTACAGAGTACTTCCAGGCTAACAAGGTTTACTTCGTTCCCGGTAAGGCTGCTAATGCAGGTGGTGTTGCTACATCAGCTCTTGAGATGAGCCAGAACTCAGAAAGATTACATTGGACATTCGAAGAAGTTGATAACAAGCTTCAGGGAATTATGGTTAATATCTTCCATAACCTTGATGATGCAGCTAAGAAGTACGGTATGGAAGGCAACTATGTTGCAGGTGCCAATATCGCAGGCTTCCTTAAGGTTGCAGAGGCTATGACTGCACAAGGTATCGTATAGGAAACACAAAAGAGCCTCGGAATCATTGGATTCCGGGGCTTTTCTTTTTGTCTGAATATTCACATCAAGGGAGATAATAGGGCTTCAAATGAGGTCGATTGTTACAAGTGCACTACTTATGAGAGACAGGTGAGCGACAAACTTAGAAAGTAGTAGGAAGCTTGTTCACTTCGGCCAAAAGCTCCGCAAGAGTTTTCTCTGTATATACGTCCCGGGTAACGTCAGCGTGACCGCCCGTTTTGAAGGCTGTGCCTTCTTTATTCGGGAGCGCATGTCCCATTATAATCTTCTTTGCGGTCACATTCATACAAGCATTGTCGGCCAAGGCTGCGAACGTATACCGGCAATCATGCGGCACATGATTGAAGTGAAGATTCAACATGAGCGTATTCCAATTAGAATAATGATATACGGCTCTTGTGTACGGGTTCCCGAACTTGTTCGTTATCAGATACGGTCTGTTCTGCTTGAGCCTGTATTCGATAAGAGGAACAATCGCTTCATGAATTGGAATGATACGGTTGCGCCCTGCTTCAGTCTTTACACCGCCGATCATATATCTTTCTTCAAGATGCACGTTCTCAGACTTAATCTCGAGAAGCTCCACAGGTCGAAGACCGGTATAGATATATATGAGAACAATATCTATATTGTTGACGACCCAAAGAGAATCCCACAGCTGGCGAAGCTCCTCATCGGAGAATCTTGTATGAACCGGAACGCCGCTCTCGGTAAATTCAAAGACAAGATGTTCTGTGATATTCTTTTCTGTGTACTCATTCACGATTGCATATTCCCACATTCCTCGAATAACTGCTCTCATATTTCCGATAGTAGCTCTCGACTTCGAACTCTGAGCCGTGATGCAGTTCTGAAGCTCCTGAGCACGTATCGATACAATCTTCTCGTGATGAACGTCTGAGAACATATTGAAAGCAATCTCATAATTTCTCCAAGTGCTCGGAGCCGGATTGTTCTTCAGGCTCTTTCTGTACTTCTTCCATTTTTCGAACAGTTCCGCAAAGGTCGGAACGTCCGTATACTTCACATGCTCCTTCACAACATTCCCGGAATTATATTCGGCCAAGTATGTGAGAGCGTGTTTCTGTTCTGCGAAGTATGCAAGATATTTCTGTTTTCTCATAACACGTCCGTCGGGTTGCTCCTGAAGATAGGAGACCCGAACGGCCCAAGGCTTGCGCCGAGCTCCGGAGAGCTTCACAACGCTGCCATATCCGTTCGGCATCTTCATCTAATCACCTCACTTCTTTAATGCGTCCGCATACGCAAGCAATCTCTTAACCATATCACGAGAAGCTTCATCAGCTTTTCTGTATTCGAGAATAATTCCATACTCTTCTTCAGAAAGATGAACCATCATGTTTCCGTCATTATCAAAATGAATCTTCTGACGATATTCTGTCCTTCCATAGAGATAATCGATATCAACATTAAAAATGTCGGCCAACTGTTCCATATACGGACGACGAGGGAACCGGTTTCCCGTTTCCCATGATGCTATCGTGCTAAGTCCACAAGAAAGTTCTTCAGCAAGTTCAGCTTGTGACATATTTTTTTCAGTTCTTAAAATCTTCAAAATATCCTTTAATTCAGCCATTTTTCAACCCTCCCTATGTCTATATTATCACTAAACGCAATAAAATCAAATAAAAAATTGCAAAAAGTGATTGACAACACTTGCGATATGCAATAATATGAAAAATGAAATTGCGAAACGCAAGAAAGGAGATGCAAAATGGTAAAAATTGACAGAGAACAAGTTGCACAGAATCTTGTGAGCCTTAGAGGAGAAAGAACGCAAGCCTTCACAGCCAAAGAGCTGGGGATTGCTCAGTCTACATATGCGCTTTACGAAAGCGGAAAGAGAGTTCCGGGAGATGATATGAAAGCAACTATCGCAGCTCATTATGGGAAAACAGTGCAAGAGATTTTTTTTAATGCGATTCTTGCGTAACGCAAGAATGTGAAAGGAGGCAGCAGGCTATGTTTAACATCGACAAAGCTATGGAGCGAGTGACAACCAAGCAGGCGGCAGCAGAGCTCAATATGGATATCACGACTCTTCAATATCTTATGAGAGCGGAGCGGTTGCCGATTGGCTACGCATTAAAGCAAGAGGGGAAAAAGAGAACGGCATACATCATCTACCGAGGAATGTTAGACCAGTTCAAAAAGAAAGTTGCAGGAGGAATTTAGAAAGTGATGAGGAGAGGTACAACGAAGGCGTTAGAGATTGCGATAGTTCTTGGCATGGTAGCCTTCGCAATGTTAGCAGGGGCAGGTTGTTATCACCAAGTATTGATAGGAAAGGCAGAGACGCAGACGTGTATTGTTCACACTGAACCAATACCGAAAAGAGAAGCAAGAGAACCGGTTGAGGTGTACGAGCTCAAGGTTGTGGAGAGAGAAGCTCCGGAGCAATCAAAGGAAGACTTGAAGAAACAACTCGAAGAGGAAGCATACTGGGCCGAGCTTGAATTGCTCGCTGCGTGTGTAGAAGCAGAGGCAGGGAATCAAGGACTGCTCGGAAAGAGATTGGTTGCGGACGTGGTTCTCAACCGAGTCGATGATCCTGATTGGCCGAACACAATCACGGGAGTGATTACACAGAAGAATCAGTTTTCAACTTGGAGCAATGGGATGATTGAGAGCGTATCGATATCAGATGAGTCATTCGAAGCTTGCAAAATAGAATTGGCCAAACGGAGTTATCCGGGAATATATTACTTCACCGCAGGAGATTGGGGAAACTATGGAACACATTGGAAGAAGGTCGGAGACCACTACTTTTGCACAAAATAAAAAGCGACTCGCTTTCGCGAATCGCTCGTATCGGAGAAAACCGATATGCTTAACTACCTGACATAGTTAAGTATATCGCAGATGCCGAGAAAAAGCAAGTAAAATTGGGAGTTTGAGGCTCCCTGACGTTCTTGCTCAAAGTATTAACTATTCGACAAAAGGAGAGAATTATATGCCATACATCAAAGAGGTATGTGTGGCAGGTAAGACTATCGAGGTTAGTAAATATTATTCAGTGAGATGGCACTGCGTTGGAGAGAGAAGAGAACCGAGAGAGAAGCTGACATCGGATGCACAGAAGAAAGTGAATCAGAGACAAGCATGTACTACTCTTCGAAGACTTCTCAATACGAACTTCACAGACGGAGACCTTCTCATACGTCTCGACTTTTCAAAAACATTCCCGAAGGGAAGCGAAGAGATGCAGGAACTGACAAGCAAAGCACTTCGAAAGATGCGAGCGGAGTTCAAAAAGCAGAATCGAGACATGAAATACGTTTACGTGAAAGAGATTGGACCGAGGGGCGGAAGACACATCCACATGGTTATGAGCAAATGTGATACGGAGCTCATCCGGAAGTGTTGGCCGCATGGGGGCATTCACATAGACCCGTTAATATCAAACGGGCAATACGGAAAGATTGCAGAATATTTCATCAAGTACGCAGCCAAGACCGAGGAAACCGAGGGAGAGCTGATCGGGAAGAGATGGTATGCCTCACGCAATATGAAACGGCCCAAGATTACCAAGAAGGTAATTTCAGCGAATAAGTTCCGAAAGGATACAAAAGCCGTCAAAGGCTATACGGTCCTTCCTGACTCAGTTCGAAGCGGAATCTCTGGACTAACCGGATACGAATACTTCACATATACCATGATACGAACTGACAAGGAAGGAGGCGGAGGATGACGGTCAACATATACATGTTCCACACGATACACAGCCCAGGAACAAAAGCAGGCTCATACACATATATTCTCGAGACAGAAATCAACGAGAAAGTGGCAACACTGACAAAGACGGACATCCTTGAGCCTATGACAGAGAACAGGGCGGAGCTCACGGTTCTGCTCAAAGCATTGAAAAGACTTCGGAAAGAGTGCGATGTACTCGTTTACGGAGCAGGAACATACATCAAGACGGGATGCGAGGAATGGATAGACAAATGGATATCAGCCGGATGGAAGAACGCCAAGGGCAAGGACGTGGCCAATATGGAAGAGTGGCAGCAGTTCCAAGAGTTCCGAGAACGGTACAATATCACAATTTGTCCTGACACTAAGCACTCGTATAGCGAATGGATGCAAACAACTACCGACAAAAAAGAAAAGGAGAGAAAACTATGTATGACAGATTCGGAGAATTCGACAGTGCAAGAGAAATCAACGAAACAGCAGTAAACCTCAGAAAAGAGGGAGACATCGAGTCAATTAAGATTTTGGCCAAAGAGAATGGAATTGACGAGGATATCGTTGAGGTATTCGTAGACGGAACGCTCCTGTTCCTATGCGACGATTCGGCAGCAGCTCTCGGAAAGATTGAAGTCGAGAAAGTTCACAACAAATGTACGGAGCTTATGGAAGACTGGTGTGAATACATCAAGGACATGTGCTTCAAGGACGAAGAGTTCGCAAGAGCGGTCAGAAGCAAGAACAAGAACCTTGCAGGATGCATCGTCGAGCTTATGAAGTACGGATTCAAACATCAGACAGAGCTGTCTAGCGAAATCAAGAAGGCAGCAGGCGTATCAGCTGGCCGAGTGACATTCGGAATCCCCGGAATGGCAACCGCGAAGAAGATCATCAGAGAATACTATCTCGGAAAGTAGAGGCGGCCATGAAGAGAAAAGCGATTGAGAAGATACCATACCTGACACTACCACAGACAATCAAAGGAAGAACGGTCAAGTTCGTAGGACGAACAGCTGTCATTGAAGTAGGCGACAAAGACACATTGTTCCTTGAGGTCTATGAAAACAAAGCAAGAAAGAAAAAAGAGCCTGTATGCCGAGTAGTTATCAACAAAAACGACTACGACACATACTTCCCGGAATCCCACAGCTGGACGAAGCAGGTGACAACGTTCAACGAATACACAGCAGGCCCGATATGGGAACCGATGGGATGCACAAGCTCGTATGCCAAGAGAATCAAAGAATACGTCCTTTACTCAGCAGAGGACCTCACAAGGATTCATGACTTCTTTGATGTCCGCTACAACACATACAACGATGGTTCGTGGTGGAATTACTTCGGAGACGCCGAGAGGAGCATGAACCAAATAAAACAGAGAAAAGCGCAGGAGCGCAGATGGCAGAAAAGAAGAGATGCTCTCAAAGCAAGAAGCGAAGCTCTCCCGGAATACAGTGAAGAGAAAGTCCTTGAGTACGCAGACAAGAACATATTCCACAACAAGCATTATCTGTATTACAAAAAACACGGCGTGAGAGCGAAGGTTTGTTGTAGCTCTTGCGGAGGAGTGGCAGAAGGCAGATGGAAACAGGGCGAATCATACGAGAGCCTGTTTGAAAGAAGCATCGAAGAGCCAAGAGCACATCGATACGGAACCTGTCCTATGTGCGGAGCAAGAGGCGAGTATATGGCACAAGGTCGAATGAGACCATACATCGAAGTCAAGTCTCAACTGTATCTTGGCCAAAAGTACAAAGACAACGGATTTGTCCTCAGATACTTCGATGTATTCAAAGAGTATCAGCTGGAGATTCAGCCCGGAGACAAAGGAGACGAGATGTTCCGAGCTTGCGAGATTATCTCGGGAGTAGAGATTGCAAGAACGTACTACGTTCCGGGAGAACCGATTCAGACGGACTATCACAAGAGAGACCCGTATATCGGCGGAGACTTTTGGGATGATTGTGACTTGTCAGGAATGACACACATTCAGATCAGAGCCGGAGCAATCATGCCGGAGACATACAAGAACATGAAAGGAACCGCATTTGAATATTGTCAGCTGGATAAGTGGCAGAGAATGACATATCAATTCGATATGGCAACTCCGAGAGAGTACCTGAAAGCATATGTCGAATATCCGCAGATAGAGATGCTCGTGAAGATGAATCTCAAAGCACCGGTTGAAGCACTTATTGCCAAAAGAGAATATCAATTCGATATCGGAGCAAAGAGACCTGAAGACTTCTTGAGAATAAACAAGGACAGAATCAAGGACTTGATGACAAAACAAGGTGATGAGAGCTATTGGAAGACGTATCAGATGGAGAGAGCTTCGGATGCACATTGGACGGATGAACAGATATCAGCTGTTGCAGAACTCGGAACGTTCGGAGATTCAATGAGAATAGCGTTGAGGATTGTAGGTATTCAGAAAGCACTCAACTACATTCAGAAGTCAGCAGGAGCATCATTCGGTACCGAGTGTTCAAGGGCAATTCATCAGTTAAGGCATACAGCGCAGACATATATTGATTACCTGGATATGAGAGCGGCCCTCGGCTACGACATGACAAGAGACACATACCTTCGTCCGAGGAACTTAGAAGCCGCACATACCAAGATGATAAACGAGAGAGACAAGAACAAAGTCGACATGAGACTTCAAGAGGTTGCGGTTAGGTTCCCGAACATCAAGAAGTCATACAGAAAACTCCGTAATAGATTCTTCTACGAGGATGAAACATATTGCATCAGACCGGCAAGGAAAGCCGAGGAGATTGTGCAGGAAGGAAGAATCCTTCATCACTGCGTAGGTGGAGACGGATATCTCGGAAAGCATGACAGAGGAGATACATTCATATTGTTCCTTCGATTCGTTGGAGACGAAGAGACACCGTACATCACAGTCGAGATATCAAAAGAGCTTCGGATCCTCCAGTGGTATGGAGCACATGACAAGAAGCTTGATGAGAAGAACATGCAGAAGTGGCTCGATGCTTATGTAACAAGACTCAAGTGCGAAGGCAGAGAAGAACAAGAGAATGAAGTCATTAGGAGGGTAGGATGAAAAGAATATATCTCAGTGGTCCGATATCGGGCTTTGCAAAATATCACGATAAGTTCAAGGCTTGCAAGAATATGCTCATGGCAGCAGGCTATCACGACATAATCAATCCGGCAGAATTGGATGCAGTTCTGAACAAGGCAACATACGAGGAATACATGGGACTTTGCCTCGGGCTGATAGACATGTGCGATGTGATTGTTCTTCTCCCTGGATGGGAGCAGTCAGTCGGAGCAAACAGAGAATACGGATATGCACTCGGCAAAGACAAGCTGATATTCACATTCGAGGAACTCATGGAGGCGGAAAATGGAACACATGCTTGAGTTCATGACAAGATACGATGACATGAAACAGAGATATCCCGGTTTGTACTTGCACGTAAGCGAGTTCTCAAGAGAACCGAAGCGATGGCGCATCCATGTATTCGGCAGAGACATGGGAAAGATAGGAGACGCTGAATTCCTCTGTATCGAAGACAAGGACAGAGAAGAGGCGTTTAAGAGAGCGACAGCAGAACTCGGAGCGGTAGAAGAAAGAATCGGGAATCTCGGAAAAATCAAAGGAGGTTCATATGCTTACACTACCAATCAAAAAACAGTGGTTTGACATGATTGTCAACGGAGAAAAGAAAGAAGAGTACAGAGAAATAAAGCCATATTACAGAAAGCGATTCGAGAAGCTTTGGCAAGGAAGCCTTGTAGGAGGAAACGCAAGAAGAGAAATCATCCTGAGAAACGGATATTCAAAGAAATCGCCTTCGGTAATAGCAGAGGCAACGATAACAATCGGCACAGGATTGCCACAATGGGGAGCTGAAGAAGGGAAAGCATACTTCATACTCAACATTTTAAGCACAAGACCATTAAGAGCGGAGGAATGACATGGAAGACATCAATCAGATTACACCAATCAATCAAGTGACACTCGATGAGTGGCAGCAGTGGAAGGAAGACATCAGAAACAAATTGCAGGAGACAGCTGAGAACTTCGTCTACATCGGATACAGACTGAAGCAGATCAGAGACTCCGGAAGACTTGACGGGGCAGCAGACATCTTCGAATTTGCTCAGAGAGAATATGGACTCGGCAAGAGCTCCACATCAAGATTCATTGCAATCAATGAGAAATACTCGGAGGGAGGCAATTCGTTAGAGCTCAAAGAAGAGTACAGACGATTCTCATCATCAAAGCTCTCAGAGATGCTCACACTTCCGGATGCAGAGTGTCAGCTCATCACAGAGAGAACAACGGTCAAGGAAATCAGAGAGCTGAAGAACTTCGTCAAAGAGCCTATTGAGGACGAGAACGGAATCGTTGAGGAACAGATAGAATACAATCCGCTTCAGAAGTGCATAATTGACTTCTTCAAAGATTCTTCAAAGGCAGCAGTCCTTGACAAAGTGATGGAGCTTCTCGGATGTCCGATTGAAGGAAACTTCAAAGAGGCACATGAGCTCATCAATCCATCGGGCCAGTGCTCACACAAGAAGGGAATCATATTCCTGTTCATGTACGACTACTCGACGGGAGTGAAATACAAGGATTTGACAAAGCCTGAGCCGATAACAATGAGCTGGAGAGAGTTTCTTGAAGGCATATACGAGATATATTGCCAATATTCGGCAGCAGGCGAGAGCATTCACACATCATTCTACGGAGAAGAGATAGAGCCCGAAAAAGAGCCTGAAAAGGTAGAAGAAAAAGTTGAAGAAACCCAGCAAAATCAAGGGGTTGAGCCTTCTGTTGCGACGTCGCAACAGGATGAAAAAATCGAAGAAAATAGCGAAGAAGAAGGGGAAGAAAATGAGGAAATCAATGACGATTCTGAAGAGGTTAGTGAGGAGAGCGAAGAGAGGGAAGAGACTTCAGCTGATGCAGAGGAGCCCGGAAGAGATAGCGGAGTTCTCGGAGATGCTGAAGGAGCTTGTAGAGACTCCGAGGAAGTTCAATCCGAAGACGGGCAGGATGGAGAGACAGGATCAAGTAGACTCTCTGACATATGCAGTGATAGCGATTCAGATGGAGCAGAAGAGGAAGAAGGATGTCAGAACGATGCTTCAGTAAACAGAGACAGAGAACTGGCCAAAAAGATTCAACTTGAAGTATCAGAGAAGTTTTCAATGATTGTCACGACCGAGAGACACGCTGAGACGGCTCAGGATTGGAAGAACATAAGGCACAGACTTAACAGCCTATGCTGTGACATCGAGACACTCATCATGTATCTCGAGGCAGCAGAAGAGGGAGAAAGCGATGAAGAGGAATAAAAGAAAGACGGTAATAGCAAGCGGATGCAACGTCAAGATTACAGAAGAGGGTGTCATAGCAAAGGGCACCCTCACAGAAGAAGGAAGAGAGGAACTCGACCGGATGAGATGGCTTTTGGAATCACCGTTTTATTTTGCCGACGGGAATGTCCCTTTTGAAAAAATCGAGAAGGCGTTAGAGATAAAGCTCTTAGGATGGCAGAAATGCTATATCGCGACGGGAATGATGAGAAGAATCGGATTGACGACAGCCCAAGCTATAAGACGACTGATCAATACAGAACAGGGACCGATAGACTTTACCAATCGCCCATGCTCCGCACGAGAGAAGTTCGAAAGAGATGAACTCTTGAAGATTGCAAAGAAACTGGATGCCGCAAATATCGATAACAATCCAATATACTTCACGAGAGAGGAACTGAATGCGGCAAAGGAATTCAAAAAGCTTTATGTTTGCGACATTGAGAAAAACAAGGAGTGCAAGAAGACGGGTTGCATAATAAACGGCGGCCCTTGCAGACACACAACAAACCCGGAATACGACCTATTCGATTACAAGCAAGGAGGGAAATAATATGACACAGAAAACAGGAACATGTCGCTTTTGCGGACAGACAAAAATCATTGAGGTACCGGATAGTATGCCTCAGAACGAAGTAGACGAAGAGGCAACGCTTGAATGCAAATGTCCGGATGCAAAGGTCTACAAGGAGAAAAAGGAGAAAGAAGAGCAGATTGAGATGGCAAAGACGTCGGCCAAGGGAACAACATTCGAACTCTTTCACGAGGAGTTCCCGGAAATCGAAGACGTCCTCAATTATGCAATGGATGCTCTCACGGCCAAGAAGTTCAAGAAGCTGTCAATCACGACAGGCGGAAAGACGAAGGCGACAATATCTTTCGCAAAGGACACCATCAAGGTCGAGAGAGAAGACAAGTCAACATATACGAGGGAGACAGAAGTGTGAAGTCGTTAATGCACAAGAAAGACGGAACGTGCTACCTGTGCATGAAGCTCGAGAACAATTACTTCGAGCAGAGAGGACTTCAAGAGCATCATGTAGTCTTTGGCCACTACGGAAGCGGAAGAAGACTATCGGAGAAATTTGGATTGAAAGTATATCTGTGTGTCCGTCATCACTTAGCTGATGGCGGACCTGATGCGGTACATAGGAGCAGAACTTCGAGAGAGCTCTTATGCAAAGATGCTCAAAGGTGTTTCGAGAAGAACTATCCGGAACTTTCATTCCGAGAGATATTCGGCAGGAATTGGTTGACGGATGAGGACAGAGAAGAAGAGAAGCCTAAGAGTACCGAGCAAGGATTCACACTCATTCCGGGATTGATGGAGGAGATGACATGGAAATGACAAACGGAGACATCGTCCTGTCGTTCAAAAGGTCAGGACGCAAGAAGGCACAGATAGGAATCCTTGCAGACCTGAACGGATGCTCCAAGCAGGACATAGAGAAGATTCTAATTGAGGCAGGAGAGAACGTGAAAGAAGGGAGAAAGAAGATGGCAACACAGCAGCAAGAAGTACCTGACGCAGTTACAAGTTTGTTGATAAAGAGAATTGAGGAACTGGATGAGATTATTTCTTCGGCAGAGAAAGAATACAGAGAGATTGCAAAGTTCCTCGGAATGGGAGGCAAGAGATGAACAAAGTCATATTGATGGGGCGACTCACACGTGATCCTGATGTGAGATATAGCCAGGGCGAAAATCCGATAGCGATTGCAAGGTACACAATGGCGGTCGACAGGAGAAGAAGGCAAGGAGAAGAAGCACAGGCCGACTTCATATCGTGCGTCGCAATGGGTAGAAATGGAGAGTTCGCTGAGAAGTATCTGAAGAAGGGAACCAAGATTCTCATCGAAGGACGTATTCAGACAGGCTCATACACGAATAAGGACGGACAGAAAGTCTACACGACAGAAGTAGTTATTGAGTCTCACGAGTTCGCAGAGAGCAAAGGTGGAAGTGAACAGGATAGAACAGCAAGAGATGAAGCATCTCTGCAGGGATATACAAACGAGGATGGATTCATGAATATACCGGACGGAATCGAAGAAGAGCTACCGTTCGCGTAAAGTAACAAGGGGGTCACAAGTGGAGAAGACAACGAGAGGGAGAGAACATCTCGAGCAGATGAGAGGACTTGATAACTACATCAAGCAACTCAATATGCAGATAGAGCAAGAGGAGAGTCTACTCACAGACATATCGGTGCACTACAAAGAAGTCAGTGTTCAGACGTCAGGAGCCAAGGACTTAATGGCCGAGAAGATTCCGGAGATAGTTGAGCTTCAGAATCAACTCAAAGCATACGTCAAAGAGTTGGAAGGTAAGAAGCTTCTCACGCTTAGACTCTTGAAGCAGATGAAAGACAGAAGACATTCGCAGCTGTTGATGCTTTACTACATGCAGAACAAGACGCTTGAGAAGACAGCTGAGGCAATGGATAAGTCGTACACGTGGACATGGGAGGAAATGCAAGAAGCAATCCAAGAGTTTGAGAGACTGTTCAAGTCGACATAATAATTTTCAAAAGTGTATAGAAGTGTATAAATATCCTGTGATAGTGTGTATGCAGGAAGCGAGGGCAAGGAGCTCTCGCTTTTCGCATTCACTACATTAAGCACGAGGAAAGTAAGAGATGGCGCAGGAGTGGGCTAAGGCATTCTATAACAGTCAGGCATGGAAGAAACAACGTGACTATATTCTCAAGAGAGATCACTACACATGCACAGAGAAAGGATGTCACAGAAGAGCAGAGGAGGTTCACCACATCCAGGAGCTATCAGCAGACAACGTAAACGATATCAACATATCACTCAATCCCAAGAACTTGAGGAGTTTATGCGGTGATTGCCACAAGAGGATAACGAGAGAGATGAAGGCAGGCTCGTTCGGAATACTTGAAGAGATTGTATTCGATTCGAATGGTTATCCAATGGCGGCGAAAGGGAGCAAGTAGACACCCCCCGGAGGGGTGCTTTGAAAAACAGCCGGCTCGAAGACCGACAGCACCCATCCGTATAACCCACCGAGGAAACG
>JAZQQM010000051.1:0-2227 GCA_045629045.1 Lachnospiraceae bacterium | reverse complement strand
ACCGCGGGGGCTTCCACCCCAAATAATATTATCGAGGAGGTTCAAAATTATGTCAGAATTAACTTTTGAACAAATGTTGGAAGAATCTTTAAAGACAATACATACAGGAGAGGTAGTTGAAGGTACAGTTATTGATGTTAAGCCTGACGAAATCATACTTAATATCGGATACAAGTCAGACGGTATTTTGACTCGTAATGAGTATACTAATGAATCTAACTTAGACTTAACTACCGTTGCTAAAGTCGGCGACACAATGGAAGTAAAAGTCTTAAAGGTAAATGACGGCGAGGGTCAGGTATTGTTAACATACAAGAGACTCGCAGCAGATCGTGGCAACAAGAAGATTGAAGAAGCATTCAACAATCAGGAAGTACTTAAGGCAAAGGTTTCTCAGGTACTTGCAGGCGGTGTTTGCGTAGTTGTTGATGAAGTAAGAATTTTCATTCCCGCAAGCCTCGTATCTGACACATATGAGAAGGATCTTAGTAAGTATCAGGGCGAAGAAATTGAATTCGTTATTACTGAGTACAATCCTAAGAGACGCCGTTACATCGGTGATCGTAAGCAGCTTCTCGTTGCTAACAAGGCTGAAGCTCAGGCAGAAGTATTGTCTAAGATTAAAGTCGGCGATGTAATTGAAGGAACTGTTAAGAATGTTACGGATTTCGGTGCTTTCGTAGACATAGGCGGTATGGACGGATTACTTCATATCTCTGAGATGTCATGGGGAAGAGTTGAAAATCCCAAGAAAGTATTCAAGGTTGGCGATACAGTTAAGTGCTATATCAAGGATATTACAGGAAATAAGATTGCATTATCAGCTAAGTTTGATGATGAAAATCCTTGGAAAGATGCAGAAACAAGATTCGCTGTAGGAAATGTTGTTACGGGTAAAGTTGCCAGAATGACAGATTTCGGCGCATTCGTTGAAATTTCAAAGGGCGTTGATGCATTATTACATGTATCCCAGATTTCGAAAGATCACATCGAGAAGCCTGCAGACGTTCTTAAGGTAGGGGATGAAGTTACTGCTAAGATTGTTGATTTCAATGAAGCTGATAAGAAGATTAGCTTGAGCATCCGTGCTTTACTTGCTCCCGAAAAGGAAGAAAAGGATGAAGAGGATGATGCTGATGTAGCTTCGGTTGATATTGATGAAGTTATTGCTAAACAGGAAGAGACTGAAGAATAATTCGTAAATTAAAGAAGATTTATTTCGCCTCCGGGTTCATTTTTATCCGGAGGCGGTACTATATTAGGGGGGTATTCCTATGGCTTACGAATATGAAGAGTTTAAAGCGGATATTTACAAATTAACCAAGGTTGATCTTAATGCATATAAAGAACAGCAAATGAAACGAAGAATTCTTTCTTTGATTTCAAAACATAATATTTCTGGTTTTTCGGAATATATGAATCTCCTTAAAACGGATAAGGATATGTATGAAGAATTCATTAATTTCTTTACCATTAATGTGTCTGAGTTTTACAGAAATCCCGATCAGTGGGAAATGATGGATAAGCAGGTGATTCCGGAACTTATAAGCAAATTCGGAAAGAACCTTAAGATTTGGTCGGCTGCATGTTCTACGGGAGATGAACCATATTCGCTTGTTATGGCATTATCGAGACATATTCCGCTTAACATGATTAGGATATATGCGACGGATATTGATAAGCAGGTTATTCAGAAGGCAAAGGCAGGATTGTATTCGCCTAAGAGTATAGCTTCCGTACCGGATGATCTTAAAAAGAAATATTTTACCGATGTGGGCGGTGCATATCAGATTTCCGATGAAATCAAGTCACGTGTTACGTTTAAAGAGCATAATCTGATTCTTAATGATTATCAGAAGGATTTCAATTATATAGTTTGTCGTAACGTGCTTATTTATTTTACCGAAGAAGCAAAGGAAGATGTATTTAAGAAGTTCTATGATTCACTTACTCCCGGCGGAGTATTGTTCATAGGAAGTACGGAACAGATTACTTCATATAAGCAAATCGGTTATACAAGAAAATCAAGTTTTTATTATGAAAAACCTTTATAAAGATATAAATGTAAAATTAAAGCTTCGGGCTATTGATATGCTCCCTGTCAAGTGGACAGGACAAATATCTAAAATGAATGTTTAGTGAATGACCATACTTCGTATGAGGTATGGTCATTTTTCTATGCAATCCATTTTTCTTTGTATTTTTTAATTCGTTTGTTTTCTGGAAT
>JAZQQM010000050.1:0-33746 GCA_045629045.1 Lachnospiraceae bacterium | reverse complement strand
AAATGCGGTACTTATATCTGCATAGATATAAAATACTGAGTTTTAGCCGTATGGTAGAAACGTAGTCCGCTCGCCTAAAGCGAGCAGGTGTCGCAAGACACCTTTAGGAAGCACGCGACTTTAGTCGTGTGAGGCTTCACAGTGGAATGAATTGTCCGAATGCATTCGATATTGCCCAAAATCTAACGGATAAACCTGTAATTTTAATAAATACACATGGCGACACAGATCACACCTCCGGAACAAATGGGTTTAACAATATCTATATTCATCCCCTTGATTATGTTGAATGTGATGTAAAAAACAGATATCCGAATACCGCAATGATACCTTTAAACGACGGAGATATTATCGATTTGGGCGGAAGACCGTTAAAAATTATACATATTCCGGGTCACACCAAGGGAAGTGTCGCAATTTTAGATATTGTAAAGAGGGTTTTATATGCGGGAGATTCTGTCCAGGCAGGTCACATATACATGTTTGGAACGAAACGATGCCCTGAACTGTTTGAAGAATCACTTGATAGGTTAATTGGCTTAAAAAGCGAATATGATTGTATATATGCTTCCCATGATTCGTTTATGGTTTCAAATGACTATGCGGAAAAGGTGAAAATGGCATGGAAGCATGTTCAAAGCGGTGAAGTTTCATATGAAATGATTGACCTGTTCGGGAATTCGGTTAAGTCATATACAACATCGGATTGCGGATTTTATATGGAAGCATATGACTAATATCGATGCAAAAAGCGAAGAGGATTTTTTCAGTTCCCAATAAGGATACAACGGAACCTTTTTTATCCAAGCCATTTATTGTATATTTGAGACTGCTCTTCATAATGTAGAACATCCTGCACGGTTTTATACATCTCGATGAATCTTTCGTTACTTGGCATATATCCTCCGCATCGCTTCAACACAAGACCTTCCTTGTCGTACAGGTAGAGAATTTTATTAACTCCGTCACACACATCCCCATTTTCCATTGGGTTAAGGCTTAAGAGTTCACTTTGGTCGATTACTGAGGTTAGCCCGTTGATTTCATCATCCGTTAACTGATAACTTCCTGCAATATCATAAGTTGAATCATTGCCATTCGATGACACTACAAACACATCTACTGTGCCGTCATAACATATCCTTACTTCCATGGCCTTTTTGCCGGGATTATCGTTACTATCATATCCGCTGTCTCCGAAATTATAGCCGACCAGATATTTATCGCTCAATTGCCCTTTATCACCACAGCAACACAGTGAAAATGTCATCA
Organism: Lachnospiraceae bacterium; assembly: GCA_045629045.1. Classification (GTDB taxonomy): domain Bacteria; phylum Bacillota; class Clostridia; order Lachnospirales; family Lachnospiraceae; genus JAILLW01. Next base: position 32,474 of record JAZQQM010000050.1, on the reverse strand, counting down.
ATATACACAAAGCAGCAGCAAATACTCTCATCATCTTCATATTTCCATCCTTATATATTTTCATAAAACGGAATTGTATTTTCGTGATTGCATTTTTAAGGATTTATTTAACACATCCTATTATTTCGTTTATATCTTCGATATTGTTCTTTTGAAGGAATTTCTCGATGCCGTCTATGATTTCAACAGTAGAGTAGGGGTTAACGAAATTCATGGCACCTACCGAAACCATGGTGGCACCGGCCATCATGAATTCAATAGCATCTTCGGCAGTTGCGATACCGCCCATTCCTATAATCGGAATATTAACGGCCTGTGCGCACTGATAGACCATTCTTACTGCAATGGGTTTTATGGCAGGGCCTGACATGCCGCCTGTTTTATTGGCAAGTGCAAAGCAACGTCTGTTAATATCTATTTTCATGCCTGTAATCGTATTAATCAATGAAATTGCATCTGCACCTGCATCTTCGGCAGTTTTGGCCATAAGGGCTATGTCTGTTACGTTGGGACTTAATTTCATTATGACGGGCTGTTTGGCATGGGCTTTAATCTCTTTTGTTATCTTGCTTAGCGCTTCGGGATTCTGACCAAAAGCTATGGCACCTTCCTTAACGTTGGGGCAGGATACGTTGATTTCGAGCATATCCACAGGCTCGTTGCTTAATCGTTCTACCACTTCGACATAATCTTCGATTGATTTACCGCATACATTAACTATTATCCTGGTATCGTATTTTTTTAAGAACGGGATATCACGTTCACAAAACACTTCAATTCCGGGATTTTGAAGACCTATTGCATTAAGCATTCCGCCATAAACTTCCGTTACTCTGGGGGTGGGATTTCCCGGCCATGGTATGTTGGCAACACCTTTTGTTGTTACCGCACCAAGTTTATTTAAATCTACGAATTCACCATATTCCATTCCGGAACCGAAAGTTCCGGATCCTGTAGTTACGGGATTATTGAAGGTTATTCCGGCTATTTTAACTTTAGTATTCATGTGTCGAGAATTCTCCTATTTCTATCAAATAATTCTAATCAAACGGTTTTTACCAAGCAATTTTAATCAACAGATTATATATCCACATCTTCACTGTTAAATACAGGGCCGTCTGTACAGATTCTTGCATTGTTGACATGTGAATGACCGTCCTTTTTGGTGGTTTTGCATACACAACCTAAACATGCACCTACGCCACAGGCCATTCTTTCTTCCAAAGATATAAAAGCACGTACATTATGACCGTTATTTTTTTCGCTTTCGGCATACTTTTTGATGGCTCTTAGCATGGGCATCGGACCGCATGCCATGATAACATCTGTTTTAATCCCCTTGGCCTTAACCACATCAAGAACATTTCCTTTGATGCCTACAGAACCGTCTTCTGTAGCAATTTCAAGGGCTGCGTACTTCGCTAAATCTAGATTTAGCATAATGTTGTTATCACGATAACCTGCAATAACAGTTGATTCTATTCCGTGAGCCTTAAGTTCTTTGGCAAGTTCAAGCATTGGTGGTAATCCAATACCGCCACCCATCAAAACAACATTTGAAGCATTGGATAAATCCTCGCCGAAAATCTCGGTAAATTCATATCCGTTACCGAGAACTCCGAGAAGTTGAACTTCATCGCCCTCTTTAAGAGTGGAAAATTCATCGGTTCCCTTGCCGGCTACCCTGTAAACGAGTCTTAATGCGCTAAAATCATCTGCAACTTCGCATATGCTTATTGGTCTTGGAAGCAGAGTGGATTTATTTTTGGGATATACACCGACAAATTGTCCGCTGTGAGCGAACTTGGCAAGGTCGGTTCTAAGCCATAAATCATAGATTCCCGGTGAAATCATTGCCTGTGAGATTACAATTGCTGTAGATTTTTCTTTCATTAAAGGTATGTCTCCGTTAATTAACTTAATTCAAATCCGATGATTGTATTAATCACCTTGTATCGTAAATTAAATTATCACATTTTGCGTGGAAATATAAGTGGTTTTAGCAAAAAACATATTTGAAAACACGACCATAACGGTACTATATATTCGATTTTTCGTAAAAAAAATACTAAATATTGAATAAAGCTATTAAGAAACAGTAGCTATGCGACGATATAGTTTTTGTGTTATAGAATAGGAGTCGGTAATGGTAGTTAAACACAATCTACAATCTATGAATGCCAACAGAATGTTTGGTATCACGACTAAAACCCAGGAATCGATAACTGAAAAATTATCTTCCGGATATAAGATTAATCGTGCGGCTGATGATGCGGCAGGATTGTCCATTTCCGAAAAAATGCGTCGCCAGATAAGAGGACTTACCCAGGCCAGTCTTAACTGTCAGGATGGAATTTCTCTTGTGCAGACGGCAGACGGCGCTATGGCGGAAATTCATGAGATGCTTGACAGATGTACGGAGCTTAGCGTTAAAGCTGCAAACGGTACATTAACAGATGTGGACAGAGGCTATATACAATCCGAGATAGATGCAATCAAAGAAGAAATTGATGATATTAAGGAAAAAGTAACATTTAATGAGATACAAATATTAAAGGGTAAGGATGTTGAAGCTGAGGCATCTTCAGGCGGAGCGGCAGTTATCGGCGGCATGCCTGCTTGGGCAATTCCCAGTGAAAACACTTCTATAGGTGCAGGTAAATTGTCGGATACAGTATCGGTTGAAGGAACCAATTATTTGGGAATGACGTTTGATTTTTCTGAAATTGATTCCAATCCGAGTAAACTTAATGATTTAAAGCAGTCTGATACAGGCTTTTATACAACCTGCTGCACCTGCGATAATCATTACAGTATTAAGTTTGTTGAAGGTACAGCGCAGAACAGAACAAGTGGTAATCATTACATTTATGAAGTCAGTCTTGACGGAGTTAATTCCGGCGAGGAACTTGTTGACAGGATTCTGGCAGCGACAGGGTCAAGACCTAACAATCATTATACGTCTCTTGCCAAAGATCCCAACAATCACTCAAAACTGATTGTATATGAGAACAGACAACAATACGCACCTTCCAACTCTTCGCCATCAACTGTTTTCCCCGGACAGGGACTTGCCGGTAAAGGTGTAGCCTATGCGGAAGATCAGGTGCCGACGAACCGCCCGGTTGATATTTTCATTCAGGCGGATGCGGAAGCAAATCGACACATAGACATTCAGCTACCGTCAATCAGTTGCCGAGTGCTCAAAATCGACAGCTGCGATGTGTCGACCATACCGGGAGCTGATAGCGCAATTACCGCTTTTAAGAAAGCTAAGGAATATGTAAGTACCGAACGAAGCAGAATGGGTGCGTACCAGAATAGAATGGAGCACACAATAAATAATCTGGATAACGTGGTTGAGAATACAACTTCGGCAGAAAGCCAGATACGCGATACGGATATGGCAACAATGATGGTTCAGTTTGCCAATAACAATGTGCTTATACAGGCCGGACAGGCAATGATGGCTACGGCAAATCAGAGTAATGACGGAGTATTATCGCTTTTGAGATAATTATATTTTTGTACAAAAATATACAATATATTCCACATCGTGAGAAAAAGTATACATAATATTGTGAATAAGTGTTAAGTATTTTACATTATTTCCGATATAGATAATGTGTAAAGAAATACACAACATTACAAAAAGAAACTGAGTTGTTTACGAACAATATAAATAAAAAGACCCGGACTTGAAATTCCAAGTTCGGGTCTTTGACATGTTGCGTGTAGGACGCAGCTAATCTATTAACATTTATTCTGATTTAGCACCCTTAAGTACTAAGTTGGTGATAATTCCAAGGATAAGTGCACAAGCAACTTCTGTGATTGTAACAGCTCCGAAGCTTACTGATAAGCTACCGATTCCCGTAATAAGGATAACCGATACAACGAAGAGGTTCTTGTTATCGTTAAGGTCAACATTCTGAATCATCTTAAGACCTGAAACAGCGATGAATCCGTATAATGCTACACAAACACCACCCATTACGCAGTTAGGAATTGTTGCAAGGAATGTAACAAAAGGTGCGATGAATGAAGCAACGATAGCAAGGCTTGCCGTAACGAAGATTGTGATTATTGAAGCATTTCCGGAAATGGCAACACAACCAACCGATTCACCGTATGTTGTGTTGGGGCATCCGCCGAAGAATGCACCGACCATAGAACCTACGCCGTCACCGAGAAGTGTTCTGTGAAGACCGGGATCTTCAAGCAAGTCTTTTTCGATAATAGAAGAAAGGTTTTTGTGGTCTGCAATGTGCTCTGCAAATACTACGAATGCAACAGGAACATATGCAACAGCGATTGTTCCGACATATGCGGCCATAGAACCGACTTTACCGAATTCATATGCACTTCCGAATGCTGTCATAAAAGTGAATGAAGGATACCACTGCATATTTGCAAATGCGCTAAAGTCAATAATCTGAAGTTCGGGAATACCTGCATTTGCGCCGTAAACCGTAAGGATAGCTGCGAAAAGATATCCTGCAGCGATACCGATGATGAAAGGAATCATCTTAAGCATCTTTTTGCCATATACAGAGCAAATCATTGTTACAAATAATGTAACAAGTCCGCAAACAAGACATATATAAGGAGAAGCAAGCTGATTTCCTTCAGCGTCAAGTACACGGCCTGTTGTAAGATCTAAAACAGCATTTCCCGCAAGGGAAAGTCCGATAATGGCAACTGTAGGTCCGATAACAACTGCGGGCATAAGCTTGTTAATCCAGTTAACGCCTGCAAACTTAACTATGATAGCGAGTACTACATATACAAGACCTGCAAAAGCGGCACCGATGATTAATCCAAAGTATCCTAAAGAAGCAGATACACCGCCTGCAAAAGCTGCTAACATAGATCTTATAAATGCAAAGGATGAACCTAAGAATACAGGGCTCTTAAATTTAGTAAATAATAGGTAAACAATAGTTCCGACACCTGCACCAAAGAGTGCGGCTGATGCTGACATTCCGTTGCCGATAATGGCAGGAACGGCGATTGTTGCAGCTAATATTGCAAGAAGCTGCTGGAATGCGAAGACGATAACCTGCGCGAAAGCGGGCTTGTCTTCGACTTGATAAGTAAGTTTCATGAATGCAACCCTCCTAAGAATTGTTAAATGTTTTTGTGCGTAGAAACGCAGACTGGTATATATTTTTAAACCTTGACTAATATACCATATATAGTATATGTTTGTAAAGATAAATTAAAAGCGACCACAATATATAGTGTGGAAATGCCCTTGTGGTGCAGGGGCAGTTGTGGTAAAATACAGCTGACGGCCGCAATAACAGACAGGCTGTCAAAATAGTCGGGACGGATGTCCCCAATTAAAGAAAGAAGGTTATTTTTTATGGACCAGTACAAAGATATGGACAATGTATTTGTTCTTGATCATCCGCTTATTCAGCATAAGATAAGTTTGCTGCGTGATTCCAATACGGGAACAAATGAATTTCGTAAGCTTATCGAGGAAATCGCAATGCTTATGGGTTACGAGGCATTAAGAGATCTTCCTTTAAAGGATGTTGAAATCGAAACCCCTATTGAGAAATGTATGACACCTATGATTGCAGGTAAGAAATTGGCAATCGTTCCTATTTTAAGAGCAGGTCTTGGTATGGTAGGCGGTATTTTGAGTCTTTGCCCTACTGCAAAGGTTGGACATATCGGATTGTACAGAGATCATGAGACTCACGAGCCTCATGAATATTACTGCAAATTGCCTGAACCCATCGAACTTAGAACTATAGTGGTTCTTGATCCGATGCTTGCTACAGGCGGTTCCGGATCCGAAGCTGTTGACTTTATCAAGCAGCACGGCGGTAAAAACATTAAGTTCATGTGCATCATTGCTGCGCCTGAAGGACTTAAGAAATTACATGAGGCACATCCCGACATTCAGATTTATGTTGGTCATCTTGATCGCTGCCTTAACGAAGATGCATATATTTGTCCCGGACTTGGTGATGCCGGAGACAGAATCTTCGGAACCAAGTAATTTAAGCTATGACATAAGGCGTCGGTTATACCGGCGCTTTTCATGTATATAGAACTATATGTGTTAAAGGAGGAATGTATATGCAATTCCGAATAAGAATTGTGTGTACGAAAAACTATGAAAAGAAGAGTTGAAAGAGTTTTGGCACTTATTCTGTCCCTTGTAATGATAGTGCTCCCGGTGTTTGAGATGGAGGTTGTTTCATGGGCAGAAGAAGATTATGATGAATCTTATTCGGAATACTATGAGGGTGATAATTATTATGACGATCCCTCGTACTATGAATCGGCTCCGACTCTCATGCAAACAGATGACGGTGGAGAATCCGAGAATCCTACATGGCATGACAATGATTATACAATCGTGGCCGATACTTATAATGTAAGTTTCGGTAGAGTGCCCATGAGCGGTTATGCTCTGGAATACATTCCCATCACGATTACCAATATGTCAAGTAATCCCATTAATCTTGCCTGGTACAAGTCCGATGCGGAAAAGGTATTTTTGGTAGATGCACCGGATTCATTATATCTGGGAGCAGGCGAGAATCTTAAATTTTATGTTTCAATGGATACCGATTATTATGCCGGAAGTTATTCGGCAACTTTGCTTATCGGTTCTGATGAAGATCCTGATTTTTCACAAGGCGTGACAATTTCATTATCCGGAACATTAACAGAACCGGACCCTATTGTCTATTCCGTTGAGGTGTATCCTTCACAAATCACAATGGCTCGTGGAGCCCTTGAAAATTTCTGGGCCGATGTTGAAGGAGATTTTCTTCCCGATTATACCGTTGAATGGTCAATACTTGGTAACACTGACGTCAGTACCACAATAGATAAAAACGGATATCTTTCGATAGGTGATAACGAAAACGCCGATATGATAAGCGTTTATGCCTGCTCAATTTATGACAGGAGTGTCACGGACTACGCTAACGTATATATTGAAAGTGAAAATTATACTGTAACTACCTGTTCAAATCCGGGTAACGGCGGAACTACGGTAGGCGGAGGTGCAGTTAAAAGAGGCGGCTCCCTTACTGTGAATGCGGCACCGAATAACGGATATGAATTTGTTAACTGGACTATGGACGGTAAGGAAGTTTCGACTTCTCCGCAGTATACAGTATCCGGAATACGGAAGAACATATCACTTGTTGCAAATTTTAAGTCTACAGCGTGCTACGTAAAGGTAACGAAGAATAATGATAAAGCCGGAAAAGTAACAGATTCACGTTCTGTTAAGTACGGTGACAGTATGACATTGGATGCCACTGCAAACAGCGGATATACTTTTGAGGGCTGGTATGAAAATGATAAATTCATTTCATCTTCAAAGACCATAAATATTACGAATATAACCTCAAACAGAGAATTCGTTGCCAAGTTTAGTCAGAATATATTTAATGTTCAGGTTCAGGCTAATCCGTCAAACGTGGGAATGGTAAGCGGAAGCGGTAATTATTCCAAGGGTTCGAATGTTGCTATTTCGGCTAAACCAGTTGAAGGCTACAGATTCGTAAGCTGGATGGTAAATAATGAGGTAATAAGTACAGATGCCAATTGTACCATCAAAAATGTAGACCGTGATTTTGTCCTTGTTGCCATTTTTGAACCTAAACAGGTAAAAACATATGAAATTGCGGCAACGGTTGCAACGGGCTCAGGTCAGATATCTCCATCGGGCTTAACAAAGGTAGCCGAAGGCAGCAGCATGGTATATACTTTTGCCCCGGCCAACGGATACATTATTTCGGCAGTAGCGGTAGACGGTAAGCAGTTAGGTGCCATATCGTCGTACTCATTTAGCAATATTGCCGCAAACCATTCAATTGCCGTAGCCTTTAGTCCAAAGCCTACTGATACCGGCAAAATTAATAAGAATACACAAACGGAGGAACCGGGAAAATCGGCAAAGCCCACCCCCCTTCCTATAGTTAAGAATGATGAAGAAGGTCACATGACGAATGAACCTGTAGAATATGATAACCGCCAGGAAGAAGCCGACATAATTAATGAAGAAACCAATGTTGTACCGGAAATGACCGGAAATGACGAGTATGTCAATTTGGATGAACTTACCGGCGTACTTCAGATAGCAAATATAACTGAAGAACAGGCAGGAAAATTCATTGATGATGATAAGGATTTGTGTTTGCTTGAACTTGCTGCACGTAATCAGTATCTTAAGGTAACGGTTCATAATGAATATGCGCAGACCCCGACCGAAACAGAGAACAGCAGCTTTATGAATCTTGTTTCAATGCCTAATTTACAGGAAGTTGTTGACAAGATGTTTACCAAGGAAGAAAAGCTTACAATTCTTCGCGGAAATGACGCCGCTGTCAATGTGAACATTTTTGACAATACGGATTTGCAAACCCAGGATGATAAGGAAATTGCAAGAATTGCTCAAAAAGATAATGTTAATGTAGGTAAGTATTTTGAAATTGTAATGATGAAAACATATCAGGGGGCTTCAAGTATTGTTACCGAAACGCAGGTTCCCATGAGAATAGTAATGAAGGTTCCCGAGGAACTTAAGGCAAGCGGAAGAACATTCTGCGTAATAAGAGCTCATCAGGGACAGGATGGTAATCTTACTGTTTCCTTCTTACAGGACCTTGATGACGATCCTACGACCATTACGATTGAAACAAATCAGTTTTCGTCATATGCTATAGGATATATCGGCGGTGATGAGGGCACATTTACCAAAAAGAATGTTGTGATAAGCCTTATGATAATGGTGGTTATTGCAATTATTGCAACAGTTGTATGCGGAATTACAATTAGTGTAAAGCATAGACGTCGTCGCAAAAGATAATTAACTAAATGCTTTCGGCTTTGAGATAATCAGATAACAATTGAGAGTAAGACTCCGTATTTTTACGGGGTCTTTCTTTTTGATTCAGGATGGAATCATACTTTTGGAAATAGGTATCAAGACTTTCTTTTTCGGCAATCAGACTGTTAAGGGAATCGGAAAGGTATTTTTTGTATGCCAGTTGTTCCGCAAGAGAACGATTTGACTTTTTGATGTAGTCAAGCTGTCCGTCATGGTAGTGATACCATTTCTCATATTTGCCGTCGAATACGACTTCCAAAGTCCCGAGGGGAAGTCTGGACAAAGTTTCTTTGGTCTCAAAAATAAGAGTAGTCAGTTCGTCATAGATAGTACAAAGATTAGTATGGAAAATAAGAATCCCTCCTTTGCTAACATAAAATGTAAGAATTGGAATGTTGAGTCTGAAATGACTCGTTCTTTGAAAATAAGAAAATTGAAACGTGAAACCTACGTTGTAAGGTGGAATATAGCATAAAACCAAGTTGGTTGGCAAGTAAAATCATGTATATTAACAGATTGTTTACTTGTTTGTATAAAAAAGAGAGGAAATGTGTGAGCATTTATACACTTTGTAAATTATAGAAAAAGGGTGTATAATGTAGCCGTTTATTTGTGTGAATTTATATCGGTAGTGACTTACGAAGTAAGTCATGGGAGATTAAAATGTATATTCTGTTTTTTATTTTATGGGTCATATTTAATGGTCAGTTGACGCTTGAAATAGCGCTTTTCGGTATAGCCATTTCCGCTTTGATATACGCATTTACGTGTAAATTCATGGACTTTAGCTTAAGGAAGGACATTACGCTTTGCAAACGTTTCTTCCTGTTTTTGGGTTACTGTTTTGTCCTTATTTGGGAAATCATAAAGGCCAATGTTGTCATGGCCAAGTTTATTGTTGTCAAACAGGAATATGAGCTACATCCGACAATTTTCAGATACCGAACACGTCTTAAATCAAAGGTGTGCAGAGTTCTGCTTGCCAATTCAATTACTCTTACTCCCGGTACAATTACTATAAGTCTTATTGAAGACGAACTTATCATTCATGCGGTTGATGATTCCTTAAGTGTTGAGGATGAAGGCAATTTTATTTTTGAAGAACTTCTTATGAAGATAGAAAATGCGGGAGTCAAGAATTCCGAACGTAAATTGGAAGATAAGGAGGAAACTGAAAATGCTTAATGAAGTTACGAACAGTATTCTTACGGTGGTTCTGGTTATCCTTGCAATCTTCGTGCTTATATGTTTATTAAGGGCCGTAATCGGTCCTAGGGTCGCAGACAGAATCGTGTGCGTAAATATGATGGGAACCATGGTTATGGTAATAATCGCAATACTTGCCGTTAAAGAGCAGGAAGGATATCTGGCTGATATTTGCGTGCTTTATGCCATGATAAGTTTCCTGGCGGTTGTGGTACTTTGCAAAGTGTATATGGGCGTGTATCTGGAACATAAGCGACATGACGAACAGATAAAAGACTGTGAAAATCAAGAAAGTAAGGAGGCCTAGAAATGTCGATTTTATCTACAGTAACAACAATTCTTGGTCTTATAATTATGTTCCTTGGATTGTTAATCTTCTTATTTCAGATAGTAGGATTTACCAAGTATAAGTTTATTCTTAATCGTATGCATGCAGCCGGCATGGGGGATACACTTGGTATTTTTATGTGTCTTTTTGGCTTGATGCTCATTAGCGGATGGAATTATACATCGGCTAAACTTTTACTCGTAATTATGTTTTTGTGGTTTGCTTCTCCTACGGCCACACACTTAATAAGTCGTCTTGAAGCGGCAACAGACGAAGAAATAAACAAATATGTTGATGTTCAAATCGGTGAGGAAATCGCTGAATATATTGATACCAAGACGGAAGAAAGCGTAGCGGAATCGCTTCGAGAAGAGGAGGGTGAATAATGAATACTTTTATGTACATCCTGCTTGCAATCTTAATAGTATGTGCAATTTCGGTTACATTATCAAAAAACCTTCTTAATTCAATTCTTATATTCATGGCATACAGCCTGATTATGAGTATTATCTGGGTGCTTCTTGAGTCGCCGGACCTTGCTATTACGGAGGCTGCCGTAGGCGCAGGTGTCACTTCGATTCTTTTCTTTATTACACTTAAGAAAATTCATGGTGTGCTTAATAATCCCGAGGATGAAGAACCGACCGATGATGAAAACGAAACTGATGAAGCTTCGAAAAATAATGTTATGAAGGAGGAAGCATAAATGAATCAAGACGAAATCAATGCACTCCTTTCCAATAATAATGCGGTTAATTCTCCGGTAGAACAAGGCACTGTTCAGGTTAAAGCCGAAAAAACTTCCAAATTAAAGAAATATCTTTCGGGTGAGGATGATCTATTGTTAGAGAATCTTTATATGAAACGTGCATATGAAGATCACATTAAGAAGGAACCTACCCCGGCAGAGTTGAAGATTGAGAAGACCAAGGTTATTTATGACGTATATGACACTTCTCATAATATGTCACTTAAAGCTTTCGGATGGGTATATAAGGTTGCGGCAGTTTTGTTCTGTATAGGCCTTGCTCTTGCACTCGTATTTACTGTTTCGTATTTGCCCAAGTCGGGAAGCCCCGATACACCAGCCAATTCAAGTGTCGTTTCACAAAGATATATTGAACAGGGTCTGCAGGAAACAGGTGCCACAAACATAGTGGCCGGAATGATTCTTACCTACAGAGCTTTTGATACTTTTGGCGAGACTAATGTTCTTTTTATTGCAACCTGTTGTGTAATGATTATGCTCATGCTTGATGAACGTATATTAAAAAAGGCTGATATAGACAGAAGATATGAACCTAAGAATGATGATATTCTTCAGACAGTTGCGAAGGTTTTGTGCCCGATTATTTTCATTTTCGGAATTTATATTATTCTTAACGGCCAGTTATCTCCGGGAGGCGGTTTCTCCGGCGGTGCTATATTGGGCGCGGGAATGATTCTTTTCGTAAGCGCGTTCGGATTTAAAAAGACACAGAAATTCTTTGACGAAAGTGTTTATAAAGTTGCTAAAATAACAGCCCTTTGTATGTATGGCTGTATCGGAACATATTTTTATTTAACAGGTGCCAACGGAATTAAAAACCATATTCCTCTTGGTATTGCAGGGCACATTTTATCAGGCGGTATTATCCTTCCCATTGATATTGCGGTAGGTATCGAAGTAGCCTGTACCATGTATGCCTTCTACGCTTTGTTCAGAAGAGGAGGGTTATAAGATGGGTCCTAATTTACTTGCCAATTATGTTGAAGCCGTTGCACTCATTTTGTTCTGTATAGGGTTTGCAAATCTGCTTCTTCAGCCTAATTTAATTAAGAAAATTATCGGTCTTAATATTATGGATTCGGGAATGTATTTGTTCCTTGCCGAAAAAGGATATATTGAGAATCATGTGGCACCTATCGTCGTAGACGGCGTACAGTCTGTGGATGCCTATATTAATCCTGTACCTGCGGGACTTGTACTTACGGGTATCGTTGTATCTGTTTCGGTTACGGCGCTTATGCTGTCATTGACCATAAGACTGTACAAAAGATATCACACTCTTAATCTGGATGAGATATCAATGCAATTAAAGAAGGAGGGACTGTAATGGAGTTCGTTCGGAATTTCCCGGCAATTTCAATATTGGCATGCATGTTCGCTGCCATCATAAGTTCAGGCCTTCCGCGTAAGGCAGCACGAGCACTTAATATATGCCTTGTAGTTTCTGTACTTGTTATGTCGGTAATGTCATTTTTGTATTCGCTGTCACTTGGTTCATCCGTGGTTTTCGTAATGGGTATTGTACCTGCACCCTGGGGTAATGAACTTAGATTTGGCGTACTTGAAACCTTTATGGCTACGTTCTTTAGTATTATCATGCTTCTGTCGATTCTCGGCGGACGCCACAAGATGAAGGACGAAGTTAATCCTAAGAAGGAATTTTTGTACTACGTACTGATTAATCTGCTGTTTAGTTCGCTATTGGCATTGGTTTATACCAACGACTTGTTTACGGCATATGTTTTCGTGGAAATAAATACAATTGCGGCAGCAGGTCTTATTATCATTCGTGAGAACGGTAGAACGATTGAAGCCGGGGTAAGATATATGATTATGTCTCTCCTGGGTTCAGGTCTTTTACTTCTTGGAATAATGATGACTTATGATATTACAGGTCATCTTCTTATGAGCAATATTAAAGAAGCAGTGGCAAATATTATTACCACAGGGGAGTTCCAGATACCGCTTCTTGTTGCAATAGCTTTGCTTACGGCAGGACTTTGCGTTAAGAGCGCCCTGTTCCCGTTCCATAGCTGGCTGCCGGATGCTTACGGCTATTCAACCGTATCTTCGGCCGCTATTTTGTCCTCACTTGTATCAAAAGGTTATATCTTTTTACTTATTAAGATATTCTACAGAGTAATCGGTTTTGATGTTATTGTTTCATCAAAGCTCCTTAATATATTGTTTGTATTCGGTCTTGTTGCAATGATAAGCGGTTCGGTAAGTGCAATAAGGGAAAACGATATACGACGAATGATTGCCTTTTCATCAATTGCCCAGATCGGTTACATTTACATGGGCTTTGGTATGGGTACAAGAGCAGGTATGGTTGCATCGATTTTCCATATACTTTCACATGCGGCAACCAAGTCAATGCTGTTCATTTCGGCAATCGGACTTACTGATGTTTCCAGGGGTTCGAGACATTTTATAGACCTTACGGGTTCTGCTCATCGTAATAAGATAGCAGGTGCGGGATTCCTCGTGGGTTCCCTGTCCATGGTTGGTATTCCGCTGTTTTCGGGTTTCATAAGCAAACTTCAGTTTATGGATGCTGCGGCTTCACTCCATTATTCAAAGATGTTCCCGGCACTTATTGTTTTGGGAATAAGTACGATTCTTAATGCTGTTTACTTCATGAAAACAGTGCTTAGAATATATACACCTGCCAATAAGATGGGTGCCAATCGTGCACAGGCAGATGTTGAAACCAACACAGTTACCGCAACGAGAATCGGTATTAACGGTGTGGTTGAGGAACGTGATTATATATTCTTTAAGGACCAAAAGATATACGGAATTGTAATCGTGCTCTTTATTGTTTTGAACATGGCACTGGGCATTTGTTCTAACTATGTTCTTGATTGGATTAGAATGGGAATTGATATGTTCTCGTAAAGATAGAGGTTATTGTAATGAATCTTTTGACAATTACGGTATTTGCCCCGATTATTTTGGGCGCAATACTACTGTTAATTAAAGAAAAGTCAATAAGCCGCAAGGCCATGTGCATTTATACCGGTGCATCCTTGTGCCTTGAACTGGTGCTTATATTCCTATGTATTTTTACCTGCGGACAAAGCGTATACGAATTCTTTAGATTAAATGACACGCTTGTCATATATTTCGGCCTTGACAAAATCGGACAGATTTTTGCGGGAATAATGGGAATAGTATGGACGCTTGCCGGATTCTTCAGCTTTGAATATATGAAGCATGAAGAACATAATAAAAGATATTTCGGAACATATATTATTGTCCTTGGCGTATTAATGGGATTATGTTTTGCGGGCAATCTTGTTACATATTATGCCTTTTACGAATTCATGACTATCGGCTCATTTGCCATGGTTCTTCATAATCAGTCAAGAGAAGCTATTATGGCATCTCTTAAATATTTATTCTATTCATTTGCCGGTGCGTATATGGTGCTTTTCGGATTATATTTCGTTCATCAGTATGCTACAGATCCGGCAATGACATTTACTGCAGAAGGAATTATCGATGCTGCCACATTATCGGGCGGTAACGGGTTACCTACAGTACTTCTTGTTTCGATGTTGCTTATGATTCTCGGATTTTCGGTTAAGGCCGGAATGTTCCCTATGCACGGCTGGCTTCCTACAGCACATCCTGTGGCACCGGCACCTGCTTCCGCAGTTTTGTCGGGAATTATTGTAAAGGGTGGTGTCCTGGGAATTATAAGAGTTATTTACTTCGTTTTCGGACCACAGAATTTCAGCGGCACCTATGTACAGACCACAGTGCTTATACTTAGTTTGATTACTGTGTTTATGGGTTCAATGCTGGCTTACAGGGAAAAGGTATTAAAGAAGAGACTTGCTTATTCGACTGTGAGTCAGGTTTCATACATTTTGTTCGGTATCTTCATGATTAATGATACTTCAATGCAGGGCTCACTGCTTCACGTGGTTGCCCATGCGCTTATCAAGTCTACACTTTTCCTGTGTGCGGGAGCAATTATATATATTACCGGATGTACTAAAGTTTCACAGCTTCGCGGAATAGGTAAGAAGATGCCTGTTATGCTTTGGTGCTTTACCTTTGTTTCGCTTGGACTTATCGGAATTCCTCCAATGGGCGGATTCGTCAGCAAATGGTATTTATGTATGGGCGCACTCAGTGTAAAAATGCCTGTATTTAGTATCCTCGGACCTGTTATTTTGCTGGTTTCGGCGCTTCTTACGGCAGGCTATCTGCTTCCCATTACAATTAACGGTTTCCTTCCGGGGAATACCTTTGAAGAGGAAGCTGCCGCAGCAGAGGAGGATGACGAGAATTTCCATGCTTATAAGGTCGCGAAAGAACCTAAACTGATTATGCTTATTCCGATAATTATTATGACAGTTCTGTCGATTGTAATCGGATTATTCCCGGAGGTGCTGCTATGAATTTAAATTTATCTAACGTTTGGTACGTAGCCCTCATATTGCTTCCTATATTAGGCGGTGCGAGTATATTCTTTATCCCCTTTAAGAAGCGCGGGCATATGTGTGTATATACGGAAGTTATTACGATACTTACGTCTGTATTATCCTTTACGATTTTATTTAACAGACCTTCCGGTCCTATTGATATTGTTACTTTTGTATCAAAGTTCACAATTACAGTAGGCTTTGACGGAATGGGTTCTATTTTTGCAGGGTTGATTTCTGTTTTATGGCCCCTGGCTTCATTGTATGCATTTGAATATATGAAGCATGAGGCTAATGAGAATTCCTGCAAGGAAACAACATTCTTCGGATTTTACACCATTACATTTGGTGTGACATTGGGTATTGCTTCGGCATCTAACCTGCTTACTATGTATATATTCTATGAGATGTTAACCCTGGTTACGGTACCTCTTATTATCTTTTCGTTATCAAGAGAAGCCACACTTGCTACCCGTACTTATTTGTATTATTCGTTGGGCGGTGCGGCCTTTGGATTCGTAACCTTGGTATTCTTAAGTAACTATGGAAATTCACTTGATTTCGTACTTGGCGGAATCCTTGACTACGATAAGGAAGCAGGAATAATAAATGTTGCTGCGGGAACTATTTCCGGAGCTGCAACTTCAGCATCCGCTTCATTAATCAGATTGATTTATCTGTTCGGATTCTTCGGCTTTGGTGTTAAAGCTGCCGTATGTCCTCTTCAGTCATGGCTTCCCAAGGCCGGTGTTGCACCGACTCCCGTTACGGCCCTGCTTCATGCGGTTGCGGTTGTTAAGTCAGGTGCCTTTGCTATTTTGCGAATTACTTATTACAGTTTCGGAACCGATATTTTAAAGAGCAGTTTTGCTCAGTATATTCCTATGGTGGTTGTAATGATTACCATCGTTTACGGTTGCTCACAGGCAGTAAGGGAACGTCATTTCAAAAGAAGACTTGCTTATTCGACTGTATCTAATTTGTCATACATTTTGTTCGGATGCCTAATAATGACTCCGGCAGGAATGGTTGGTGCCTTGTCACATATGCTGTTCCACGGTGTTATGAAGATATGTTCCTTCTTTTGCGCAGGCGCCGTTATTACGGGAACCGGCAAAGAATATGTATACGAACTGGACGGCCTTGGCAAGAAGATGCCCTTTACCTTTGCTGCGTTTACAATAAGTTCTTTGGCACTTATGGGTGTGCCGGGACTATGCGGATTCATCAGTAAATGGAATCTGGCCGTTGCAGCCACGGAGTCCGGCAATGTATTTGCTTATTTTGGTGTAGGTGCACTTCTTATATCTGCACTGCTTACCGCTATTTATATGCTTCAGGTTGTTATTAGGGCATACTTCCCTGAAAAGGGATTTAATCCTGCTTCTGTAGAAAAATATCATGATCCCGGATGGAAGATGCTTCTTCCTTTCGGAGTATTTATTGTACTTATGGTGTATTTTGGTTTGTTTAGTGAGAACATCGTAGCATTGCTAAAGGATGTTGCAAGTGGGGTGTTCTAAGATGAATATTATGAATTTGATATGCGGAAACGGAATACATTTTACAATTGACGGATTCAGAACAGTGTATGTAATCATAGCTACCTTTATGTGGGCAATGACGGCTCTGTTTTCTCCTGAATACTTTAAGTCATACAAAAATAAGGCACGTTACTATGTCTTCTTTGGAATTACTTTCCTGGCGCTTGTAGGCGTGTTCTTATCGGCAGATTTATTTACGACATTTATATTCTTTGAAATAATGTCGTTTACTTCATATGTATGGGTGGCTCAGGATGAAAAGCCGGGTTCACTTCGTGCGGCAATTACTTATCTTGCGGTAGCGGTAATCGGCGGTCTTGTAATGCTGCTTGGCTTATTTATGCTGTATGACGGCGGATATGATAAGTATCTTACATGCTCTCTCATTTTCGTGGGCTTTGCCGCAAAAGCAGGTGTATATCCTTTGCACATATGGCTTCCAAAGGCTCATCCGGTTGCACCGGCACCGGCTTCTGCATTACTTTCGGGTATATTAACGAAATCCGGTGTTTACGGAATTCTGATTCTTAGTTTTCAGATGATGCTGGGTGAATTTGAATGGGGCAGGGCAATGCTTATCTTTGGCCTTGTTACGATGGTCTTGGGTGCGGTACTTGCACTGTTTAGTATCGACCTTAAGCGTACACTCGCATGTTCATCCATGTCTCAAATCGGATTTATTATGATCGGCGTCGGAATGGGAACTATGCTGGGAAGCGAAGGTGCCCTTGCTATGCGCGGAACATTCCTTCATATGGTTAATCATTCTCTTATCAAGCTTGTATTGTTTATGGCAGCAGGTGTTGTATACTTTAACATTCATAAGCTTGATTTGAATGAAATAAGAGGCTTTGGACGTAATAAGACGTTCCTTAAAATCGTGTTTGGAATAGGTGCTTTGGGAATCGGTGGTATTCCACTCTTTAACGGATATATTTCGAAGACGCTTCTTCATGAAGGAATCCTGGAAGGCAGTGGAATATTGGGTGCATACACACCTGCGGTTGAGTGGATATTCCTTATTTCCGGCGGATGTACTCTGGCATATATGATTAAGCTTTTCGTTGCGGTATTTGTAGAAAAGAACACTTCTGCCGAGATTCAAAAAGAATATGACGAAATGAAGACTCTTAATCCTCATACTGGCCGCAAATATATCGGTAAGGCTTCATTTACGGCATTGCTTTTGAGCGCCGTTATATTGCCTGTATTAGGTGTTTTCCCTTACGCCACTATGGATAAAATAGCTGACTTGGGCGGCACGTTCCTTAATGTGAGCCCGGATGCACATACAGCTGTTAACTATTTTAATTTGGAAAATTTAAAGGGTGGCCTTATTTCGATTATTATCGGAGTACTGTTGTACTTCTTCGTTATAAGACTGCTGTTAATGAAAGGCGGCAGCGCCAAAGAACGTATATCTTTTAAGGGTACGTCGGAGTATGTTGACAGATGGCCGTCAAAACTTGATCTCGAAAATTCCGTATACAGACCGCTTCTTCTGGTTATTCTGCCTGCAATAGGTACGTTCTTTAGCAGAATATGCGACGGCTTTATTGACGGAATCATTATTCTTCTTCGTAAGACGCTGTATTCCGACAGGGATATTCCACGTGAGAATGTTGAGGGAAATGCCGTTACCCATTTCTTCGGTGACGGATTGGATGCAATCCACAGAGATTTAACGGGCTCTGACAGAGAACCTCTTAGAAGTTATGAGCACAGATTATCCCGCTGGTATATGAAATATGCCGAAAACAGAAACATTATATCCCGTTCCTTATCCTTCGGACTGGCACTTGCTTCCATAGGATTGCTGTTTATGTTGGGATATGTTCTTATTTACTATATTTTTCTGGCATAAAATTATTAGTTAATTGAGCAATTCATTCGCAGGATTGATTAAATGACGTGCAAAATGGACTCATGAGTGGTATAATCTATATGATTCGTGAAAACAAATGCGCGTTGTATTATTTAAGATGTATTTTATAGTGTAATCGGAGGTTTGTTATGAGTAGTGCAGCTGCAGGCTTCTTCCTGTTGGCAGGGGGATTATTGGTAGTTATTATCGGTGTTGTTGTTTCGGTAGTGGGTACAGTTGCTTCGACTATTGCTTCTGTTGTTGATGACGAAACTGAAGATTGATTAATTTATATTTATAATAAAGCAGGCCGAGGAATATTTCCCCGGCCTTTTTATTTACTGTTAAGCTAAGATTTAAACGGATTACATTAATCCACATGCAATAAGTGTTGTATCAAGCAATTCTCCCGTAAGCATCTGAGATATTTCGCCCTGAATCATAAGGCTGTAGTTAATATCGTCTTTTGAGAACAGGTAGATGGAAGTGTTTTCTTCTTCATCATACTTGTTTACAATTGATAAACCTTCGTATTCCATTGTTTCTTCGGTCATATTCTGTCCGTAATATCCTGTAATGTCACCGTCATCCTTTGATGCACGAAGTATTACGTCTACGTTTTCGCCGTCCACACCTTCGATATTGAAGGCCACATGAGCTATCGAGTCGCTTATTATGAATAACTTGGCGTTTGATGACAATTCCTGTGGATTAATTGTTATACCAAGCTTATCCGTGAATTCCTGTGAATCGGTAATCTCTACCATGGGATTAGCCATTCCTGTCTGAGGCTCTTCGGTAGTGTTGGTGACCGTTGTATCGTTTGCTGCGTTGCTGCATGCACATATGCTCAAGGCACAAACTGCGGCTGTAGCAAGCGCAATTAATCTATATGCTTTTTTCATAAATAAATTCCTCCTTCACCTATAAGGTATAATGAATGATAACATTTTCGGACAGATTATTCAAATTATATGGTAGAATGTTAAATGTGACAGTAGGGACGGTTCTTTTTGTCACATTTTGGCCTTGATATATCGTGGAAATATGATTATTCCGCTATTTTTAAGTACGTTCTCTGGTATTTCTAAATAAAAATAACGGAATAATCATATTCACCACTTATTGTCGTATTTTATGTGACAAAAACTATGAACGCGCAATATTATCAGCATAAGAGCCTTAGTCTACGCGTTACTTGACGAGGTTCTTTCGAGTCTAGTAACGTACGCAAGACTAACGGAGCGAAAGCGCCTCGAATACTGATAATATTGCACGTCACATATTTTTATCATAAAAATGTGACAAGAAGAACCGTCCCTACTGTCACATAAAAGGAGAAGAGAAGTGATTAAAGATATAGATGCAGTGGTTTTTGACATGGATGGAGTCATTTTTGACTCGGAGCGGGGATGCCTTAATGTGTGGCTGGAACTGGCCAAAAGATATAATCTTAAGGACATGGAGAATGTATTTATAAAGTGTATAGGTACGACGGTTGTTAAGACCAGGGAAATATTAAAAAATGCTTACGGGGAAGATTTTGATGTTGATTTCTTCCAAAAGGAAGCTTCTCGAATGTTCCATGAAAAGTATGATGACGGACGCCTTCCTGTCCTTACCGGTGCAAGAGAAATCCTTTCGTACCTTAAGGAAGCAGGATACAAGGTGGGACTTGCTTCTTCCACAAGAAATGCTACGGTTCATCAACAGCTGACAGACGCCGGACTTATCAAATATTTTGATAACATAACCTGTGGCGATATGCTAAAGGTAAGCAAGCCGGAACCGGATATTTACCTGCTTGCCTGTAAGAACCTTGAGGTTGAACCTTCAAGAGCCATTGCAATAGAGGATTCCTTTAACGGAATACGTTCTGCATATCGTGCAGGCATGAAACCTGTTATGGTGCCCGATCTTATTCCTGCAGATGATGAAATGAAACAATTATCATATAAGATATTTGATAATCTTAATTTGACATTGGAATATTTTAAGAAAGGGCAAAATTATAATAGTAATTGGTCTTCTTATTCGGAATAATATCGCTTCAAAGATTAAAATGTGGATGAGAGTGTCTTCAATGACGTAAAAATGCAAAGTGGATTCGCGTCCCATATAATCAAAAAGCCCTGGCATATCATATGCCAGGGCCTTCTAATGATAAAGGTTGATTACTTGGTGCCTCAGAAGCAAAAGCGTTAATTGGAATGGTCATTGCTGAAAATGTTGAAAATACTATTAATGTAGCTACTGCTTTCTTTATCTTATTTGTTATGTTCATGACTGTTCTCTTCATAATTATCACCTCCAGTACTTGAATTGGCTTGCGCCATATCTTTTGTGTTTATATTGCTTTATACGAGACTCTAAAAAATGGCTAATCAAATTCATATGCTGAAGAAATTGTATTGAAGGCTTTTTTCAGATAAACACAAAAAGCAGTCCGATTGCTGCAAATATAAGTCCAAACAATAAAGATTTACATCTGCCTTTCATGCGATAATGCTTGGGATCCTTGGCATTATAGCATATCTCCAATCCATCACCGACCTTATATTTATCCTTTTTGTACGTGGTAAAGGTCGCAAACCCGTTATATGTTTGTCCGTCTACCGTATAAGTGAATTCCGGACAATATGACGATACATTCGACCCTCGAATCCGGACCTTATCAACTTTAAGATTACTGATGACCGCTGTAATAGTTTCCCGACATTTTGCAACGTCACGTATATGAATCACTATCAGAAGTAACCCTAAAAGACTGACAACTATTCCAAAAATCAAAAAGAAGCTATCCGACATAAATAATTCTCCAAACCAAAATCCATCTTAGTTTCAAAGTAGTGAAGCCTCACACGCGAAGAGACAAAAACGTTTCAACCCTGCGCAGGTATTAAAGCCCTAAGGTCGTACCAGTGCCAAATATGCAGGTGTGCCATCGGGAGTATCAAGATACCCTACGGCATACTGTCTGTTATCCTTTCCATAATAAAAGGTGTCAATGTGAACATTTCCTATTCCCGAAGCAAACAGTGAACCATTTTCATAATTACCACTGTATTCCTGTTTCTCGCTATTCATATCAATTATTTCACTGTTTTCGGGACAATATTGGTACATATCAAATACTACGTAAGCACGTTGGGCATCTATATCAATCTTAACATTCAAAAACTGAAAAGCATAGGAATTAAACTTTCTCTCCGGATCTAAGAATATAAATCCTTTCCAATCCCCCACCAGTTGTTCAAAGTCATAGACATAAGTAACATCTTCAGGTATTCCATTATAGTAAACGCCATCAAAATACCACATAAAGTCAGATAATCGCGGTCTTTCTGTCGTCGCTAAGTCAGGACCGAAGATTTCTTTGAAAGCGGTTTCTTCGACATCCCCTGCATTTTCGACATTCTCTGCATTTTCAACATCGTATTTGTCGGTTTCTTCCAAACTCTCTTTGAAAGACTCGTTTTGCTCGGCCGAAGCTTCAACCACTTTCTGCTCTATTTCTTCAACGTCGGTTTCCCCGGGCCAGGATTTTAGAATCACAACCAGAAGGAGAGCGTCAATAACAGTAAGTAAAATAATGAATATACTCAGTTTTTTCATTAGTTCTCCCCTCCGTTTATAACCTTGTCAAATTTGGTAAAATTGCCGTCCGCACTATTAATGTAACTAAACTTATAGTCACCGGCCACATCGACAGGCATAGCCACATATTTAAAACGTATGCCCTGAACTGTTACCATCATAAAGATATCCAGCACGCCTCCTTCATATGCCTCAGGGATAACATTGGAACCATCATGAATTCTTCCGTCTGCTTCATAATCGTATGTATCAGTTTCATCAAACAGTTTTAGTTCTCCACCAGTTCTGTATCCAATTTTGGAATGACGAGCAACATGTGCCGTACTGTCATCATCAAAAATACATGTGTATGCAAATCCGGTAGGATAATCGACAATCTGACCGGGACATATGATTCTGATGTGACTTTCTTCGTCTTCAACATGAGACTCAAGGCCATCCATAACAGTAACCCCTGAAAGATAATACATATCAATCTCATCGGCTGTAACAGACGATTTACTTTCGTAAGGGAAGCCAAAAGATTCAACTTCCGTCAATACCCATGTATATGTTGATGAACCTGATAAGTCAATCTTGGTTGTACGTTCTTTTTCAATAGACGTTTCAAGTTCAAAATGGACCGTCTTTAACGGTTCTGCACCATTATTCATATCATTTTCCGAAGCAAAAACATACAAGGTGTCCGGTTCATTGGCGCATATCCAGGCATAATCGGTACATGAAAACTCTTCAGCCCAATGATCGTCTGCCTCATCGCCGGAAGGTGAATGAATCAGCCACTCAGAGTTTTTTATTACCGTATCTCCTTTACCAAAAGCAAGTGTACATCCGGAGTACTTCGTAGTATCGGAAGATGTCATATCAACATTTTCTTTGATTTCAAAATAAAGTGTACGGTTAAAAGGTTCCACTATCTTATATAATTTCTTAACTAACTGCTCCTGCGTCTTTTCAATCAAAAATTTCTCAATATCAGGCATCACTTCTTTTGAAAAGCGTTGTCTTACATCAATTTTCAACTGTTCGGATAATTCTGCTTTCTGCGCATCGGTTATATCATAGAAATTCTTATACTTGGACTCCGCTACAGCAAAAACGAAATCTTCATCCGTAGCATCTCCTGCTTTATCCCAAAACTCTGTGGAATAATCGTCTATTTTCTTTTCAACAACCTGCATTATTTCATCAACATCACCGTTTTTCTCATAATAGTATTTCTTAAATAACTCATACCATGCTTTCTTGCTGAATGGTTTTATATTTTTGTAATACGAATTAAAAATATCGGAAACCGCTTCAAGTTGGGCCTCCTTAGCCGAATCCACAGCATAATCCAGACTCATGGAAAAGGCGGTAACTCCCAGGAAAGCAAATGTAAAAGCAGCGGATGAATATCCTGTTGACAATGAATAAAATGTACCGGCGTTAGTACATACATTTTTATACGTATTTAATGCTGTTGTTTCTGATTCAAAGCCATACTTATACGAGTCCATGCATACCTGAAGCCCCATAGTAAGTATGGAAATATCTGTCATGGCATTAGATAAGTCAACCTTAAAATCTGATGTGTACGACGCGAATTTGGGATTCATCAAGATTTCATCCACCGGGGACTTTTCAAGTTCTACAAGGCCCATTCCGACATCTGCCAGCGGTGAAAGAAGTGAATACCAGGTAAGTGCAGTATTAGTGGAATCAATTGCCATGTCATCCGCATTCGGTATATTGTTTTCCGGCAATTCAAGCCTATACCCCTCAGTATCCGAGCAAAACTCCTGCATTGTTTTCTCAAATATCGGAGATGCTGTCTGCGTCAGTGTTTTATAACAATTACTACTTATTTCAAAATGTGCATCCGGGGTATTGGCATCCCTAACCACGAACACATCACCGGCCTTGCATTTATTGATTCTATAACGGCTAAAACTATGCGTATATGCTACCACCCCATTACCCGTCGTATCTTCAAATGTTACAAGCGGGTCCCATGTATCTGTTTCTGAATTATAATGAGTTACAGTAGTATTTTCAGGATCATCGCAAGGGAAATGAAGTTCAATAGGATCATCATATTCGTGTTCATCGCCTAATGAAATATCATACTCATGATATTGGGTTCCGTCTTCATCCTCGTTGCTTCCCATATCAGCAACTTTAACAGTCAAATTTTGTCCGGCAAAATTAACGCAGTCCGCATTAATAGTCACTCCAAGAAGGGTGATGGTAGGTGATGTTTCACTTACTTCACCACTTTGTGTATCTTTAGCAACAGTTATTTTGGAGTCCATTTTTGATGAAAAATCCGTTTCAGCGGATTCATTCCCTGATTTTCGAAGCCATCCGGGACTATACAATGAAGCAACTGCAAGTTCAGCTACCATCAGGATTGAAAGCAGTACGCAGACTATTCTTTTCCCTTTATTCTTTGAAGCGGCTTCCTTTTTAGCCATAGCCTGCAAAGCAACCTGTGCAGCTGCCTCTTCCTTTTCATGCCGGATTTGCTTCATCTTCTCTTCTGTATAATTGCCCATCTTTCCTCCTGCAATAACTTACATAATGAAGTCATTATAATATATTTGATAATATCTACGCAATCGCTCAAAAAAACGCGCTGCCAGCCGTCACCCTTTTTGTAAAACTCCGGCACCTAACCACAACTCTAACAAAGTTTCGTGTAGTAGCATAACCTACCCACAATGTCTGCCCTGCGTGATACTTCGGATCGGGGTCCTTACTTCCCCCGCAGCCACCGGAAACATTATCCAACTCGTTTTCCTCAAGTTTGTCTCCTCCTTCAAGTCGAAATCCCCAACACTGTCCGCATCGTTGAGAGGTGTGTTTGAAGGCTGTTGCTTTGATTATGTGCTCTCAAATAAATCAAATGTAACTTCTTACATTAGTGCCATCTTAGCTGCAATATTTCTATGTCTTTGTATATCGGTTAATACGAATCTATAAAGGAAATGGCTACAAATATACTACATATACTACAAAATATGCTGAAGAAATTGGCTGAAGAAATTGTATTAATTATTTTAACCTTTGCTTGACAAAGATATATGTTTTGATATAATAACTTTTGTTGCAATTGCAACAATGTAAGTGCGTTTAGCTCAGCTGGATAGAGCGTTTGGCTACGGACCAAAAGGTCGGGGGTTCGAATCCTCTAACGCACGGTTTAACGAAAGAGAGATGCTTAAGCATCTCTCTTTTTTGCTAAGCGGCGCGGATGCCCGAACCTCGTTTTTTTCTTTTCTACAGCTGCATTCCGCATGTAATAGATGGCGGAATGTATTTTATGGGAAGTGCGTATGATCACCAACGTACCGCGCTTATAGATGCAATTGCTTTGGGCGGATTACCCTTAAAATGGCCTTGGATGGCTGATAGTGGGAAATTGATTATGGCTGTGAATCATTGCGGAATTCACTCTGTGATGGCACAGCCCGTTATGCTGTTTGGAATACCATCTTACGAAGCCGGAGCAGGCATCGAAGGACTGGTATTTATTATGATGATGCTAACGGTTGCCGCTTTGGCATATTATCTGCTTAATAAAAAACTATCCTGGGTTTTCTTGATTCTCGTTTTTTGGATAGGTGCTCCGGGAGATTTTTTGGTGAAATATGTTTCTCCATTTTGGAAAGGACTTATGGCACCCGGCGAGTATTATAAAGGTTCAGGTTATGACGGATCCTTTGGATTCTGGCCTATTAGCAGCGACTTTCTTTGGTCGCCACATTGCGCCTACAGTGGGACAATTACATTGCTTTTGATATTCTTTTATTGCATTTTGCTAAAAGAAAGAGAAAAGAAGAGGGCAATTCATCTGGCGGCTATTATGGGTGGTATGGCAGCAGCTGCTTTTATGGGAAATGTGTATTCAGGAATGATGGCACTTTTTATTTTCTTTGTATCATTAGTGCCTGTGCTTGTTCTGCTAAAGGATTTTCGGGCAGATTTTCTTCCATGGCGGATTTTACCTTGTCAATGTCTATCATCAGTGAGGAGGATATGCCCCGTTTTTCATAAGCCTAAAATTAATAGTATATTTTTTTCAACCAATTCCTCAAATGCCTTAGCGGTTTCTTCCGTATATACGCCGGTATTGATATTTATACAGATGGTTGCACTGTCATCGGAAGGGGATGGCAGAAAAACACATTCCATTGCGGAGGATGCGCTGGTTCTGTGCGTGAAAAGGAAATCTTCATAAGCATTTTCAAAAAGATTGTCCGGGTATTTCAAACCACCCTCATTTATCATGGTTAAGGAATCATACATGACAGGAGAGTTTTGGGCATTGGCAGGAGACAGCGTTGCGTATGGTATGATATTGCTGTCTTGTCTTTTAATTTCATTTAAGAGCCCGTCAACACCTTCGATAGCGGAAAAGTCAATGGCAATCGGTATTGAGGCCATTGTGATTCCGATCATTTCATTCATCCACGTTTCGTATCTTCCTGTATATATCCAACTTAACTGGACTTTCTCAGAATGGTTGTATTCTCTCAGTGCCAAAAGCCCTGCCGCATTAAGCAGACGACCTATGCTTAAATTTTTTTCTTTTACTTTCTTAGATATACGGCTGTAAGGCACCTGCATTTTGTAGTATCGGGTCATGTTTTCTCTATTGCCGGTATTGTGGTCAAAATGAGGAAGCTTTTCATAGCCATTATTAAAGTATGTTCTGGTATACTCTTCCAGCTTGCTTTGATATTCGGGCAGGGAATGGATATTTTCGAGCATTTCAAGATAGTAATAGTATCGGTCTGTCCATAAAGGCTTTCCTTCCAAAGTATCCATTAATGCCTTCAAGGTATTCATCTGAGCTGTACCGTCCAGAAGAAAATGCTGGTAGATGAGGTAAAGTATATACTTATCTTTGCAGTCAAACAGTTTTACCCTATAGGGAAGGGCATTAAGCACGGGAAGAGGTTTCTTCACATCTGCTATACACCAATCCATGGCCTCTTTTTCGGTTGCCGTAATAATTTCAACGGGTTGAATATATTCGGGCTTGTAGGACAACCGCAGTTCTCCGTCATATCCAAACTCAAATACCGTTCCGAATATGGCAAAGTGTTTTAAAACTGTTGCCAAAGCGGAAGCAATTTCTGCTGTTTTATACTTTGGCTTTGGAATATTTAAGTAAAACGGCACCAGTGCGCCTGTCTTTTGTGGGGTATACAGCTGATAATCAATATAATACCTTTGATAGGGGATGATTGCCGGATTTTGCCATTTGGCATTTTGAGCATCTTCATCTGAACAGTTGCCATAAAACTCAAATTGCTTCAAAGACTCCGATATTTTTCGGGGAGTTTTGTACTTGTATATCGTCCTGACATTTATATTAAGATTATCTAATTCTTCGGCTGCGGATATTACTTTAATGGAATCTCCGCCCAATGCAAAGAAGTCATCGGTTATGCCTACACGGTTTAATGAAAGTACTTTGGCAAAGGCAGTGCATATAGCTTCCTGAACGGAATTTTCAGGGGCAACATATTCTTCCAGGAACGACGAAATTTCCGGGGGCTCAAGAGCGAGGCGGTTCAACTTTCCGTTTGCATTTACGGGGAATGCATCCATTTTTACAAAGAAAGAAGGAATCATGTAGTAAGGAAGCTTGCCGTTTAAATATGCTTTAATATTGGCTGTATTAACATCAGCGCCGGGTTCTGCTATATAATAAGCTACCAAAAAGGCTTTATGCTTACTGTCTTCAAAGCCCTTTACAATAGCTGATTGAATTCCATTCATCTTTTTTAATGATACTTCTATCTCACCCGGCTCGA
This sequence comes from Lachnospiraceae bacterium, assembly GCA_045629045.1. Classification (GTDB taxonomy): domain Bacteria; phylum Bacillota; class Clostridia; order Lachnospirales; family Lachnospiraceae; genus JAILLW01. The sequence goes on along the minus strand of JAZQQM010000050.1, from coordinate 4,051 downwards.
CGCGCATTCCGTTGATTTTTATCATCCAGTCCATTCTGTTTAAGAGCATTATATTTCCATCCTCAAGCCGTCTTACCAGATCACCTGTGTGCACCAAATAGGGGTGTCCGTCCAAGGCTTTAAAAGGATTCACGATTCTTGTTTTACAGGTTTTTTCGGGGTCATTTATGTATTCTGCAAAAAAGTATCCCGAAATGCATAATTCGCCTTCAGTAACCTCGTTACCATTTTCGTCAAGAATATATGCACATACACCGTCTAAAGGCTTCCCGATAGGAGTGACATCGTGGGCTTTGTTAATATCAAAAGACGTTACAAGGTACATTTCTGTCTGACCGTATAAATTTATAAGCTGATATCCGCATGGAGCAATATTACAGACTTTCTCGGAGGCTGTTACCACTAACCTAAGAGTATCGGTATTCTTTTTATAAAAGCATAAAAGACTGGGTGGGATGAAAGCTACGGATACTTTATGTTCTTTATGAAAATCAGCAAGCTTTTTTACATCACGGCGTATTTCGGACGAGGCTATCACTATGCCGGCACCGACTGTGAATGGTGCTATAATATCGAAAACATTCATGGCAAACGTAAAAGGAGCAGCCGATGCCACAATATCCGAAGAAGATATTCCTGTTCGTTTGTTGAGTCTTCTTACCGCTTCAGCAACGCTTCGCTGGTGCTGAAGTACTCCCTTTGGGTTACCGGTGGAGCCGGAAGTATAAGTGATTACCGCATCTGTGCTTTCGGTTGCTTTAAGAAGGGGAGGAATTATCTTTGTTACCCTTACCGAAACCTCCTGTAAAAAGTCCGTATTAATCAAAACTTTTGCTTCCGAATCCTCAAGAATATAGTCTATTCTTTTTTTAGGATAGGTGTCCTCAACAAGAACGGCGCAATAACCATATAAGAGGCAAGCCAAGAAGGAAATTATATACTCGGGTGTTCTGCCCAGACAGATGGCAACACGATTTCCAACGTCGGGAGCAATACCTAAGAGAGAGAGGTATGTGCCGATTTTGCAGATATTGTCATACATGTCAGCGAAGGTGTACTTTGGCTGACCGAGGTGCTTGTTTATAAAAATATTACTGCTGTTTTGTATAGCAGCTTCCATAATAAGTGTCTGAATCTTGTTGTTTTCCTGCATGATTTTCCCCAACTCATATTAAAAATTATGTTACGTTAACTATATACTATACTACTATACTACGATAATACAATACGATTATATTGATGCCATATGTAAATTAGGATATGATTTGCATGTGACAATATTGGGGCGCAATATTAAATGAATATAAGGAGTTATGTGTGAAAAAACTATGTAATTTTATACTTCGTAATTTATCGGTGTTGTTGTTTGTTATCACACTGTTTCATGTAGCGGTGGTATTCAGGCATAATTATGCAGTTCCGATAATTGATGATTTTGAGTCAAAGATAGGCGAATGTGTCATGTTTTGGCTTGTTTGGAATATCCCAATTCTGCTTATCATGGCATTTGAACGTAATAAGGTCAAAAAGTATTGGCTGACCAATATTTTGAATTCGGTAGGATTAGTCATTATTCCGTATTTTGTTGCCATAATTCCGATTGAGGGAAAGATTGCTACATTTTATCGCTCGATTGACGTTATTTCGGGAATTATCAAAGGGTATGCGGTGTGCCTTGGCGAATTGTGGACACCGGGGCAGAAGGTAATTGAGATATTGTGTATAGCGATTCTGGGAGGTGCGTTGATTGTCAGGGTTGCCGTGATTTTTGTTATTCTGATTAATATTTTCGGATTTACAAGAACGAATGTCTACGGAACCGTGGTGCTTCGTTTTCCGGTTATTAACATCATTTCCTGCGGATTGTTTGAACTTGGCTATTTGTGGCTTGTTTGCCGCTCGGCGACACCATATATTTTTATCATTATATTTGTGCTTGAGGGCATGATTTTCCTGTGTGGTGTTTCCGAAAGCTCAAGCGGTATATTCGGAATGAAAAAGGATATACTGACACTGGATTATATTAAGGGCTCTTTCGTTAAACTGGGGGCGTTTATACGGAGCATATTTACTAAAGAAACATATACCGTTGAGTATCTGAAAAAGAATGGATTTAATATTGTATTACTGATTTTTAGTATTGCCGGTATTGTAATAATGGCGATAAATGGGAAACTATCCTATTACTCATACGCTTTGTCAGCAGCGCTGGGAATTCTTGGTGATGGTAATGCATCTGCAATTGATTCGGGCTATGCATCCATTATTTCCGTGCTTCAGTTCCTGATACCGATATTCTTTGCTGCAATTGTAGGCGCTGTTTTTAAGAACAGGAAGGATATTAAGGTTTCATCTTTGGTTGTAGCCATGTTTTCATACGTAATGGAGATGATTACTCTTAGCTTTGTTACGGAAAAAGTGTACGGTGTTGTGATTAATGATGTGCTTAGCGTGGCTGACGATAAAGTGATTCTCAATGCGACCTTAGGTAAATTCTTAAGCAATATTGATTATACAAATGACACTAATGTCATAATGCTTCTGATATTTACGGTGATAATATTGGCAATTGCGGTTGTATTTACTGTATGGATGGTAGGAGCTTTGATATTCGGAACATTATATGTGGCATTCCAATTCGTGGATTATCTTATGATGATTACATATTTTGTCATTGTGTATTTCTTTGTAAGTGTATTTACCCCGGACTATGCGATGTATTTTGTAAATCCCTTGACGATTGTACTGTTAAATTATATCCTTTGTAAGATAGCGGTTAACTTAAACGAAAGTTTACCTAAGGATAAAATTGATTTTGCACAGTTAAGCAGAAGAGGAAGAAATTGATGAAAGTTGTTTTGATAGACGGACAAGGCGGTAAGATCGGCAAGATGCTTGTAGAGGCTATTGTCAAAGAAAATATTGATTGTGAGCTTATAGCAATAGGAACTAATTCTACAGCTACGAATGCTATGCTTAAAGGTGGCGCCGTACAGGGGGCTACGGGAGAAAACCCTGTTGTAGTTGTGTGCCGCAACGCTGATGTTATAATCGGACCTATCGGTATTGTTTCAGCTGATTCGCTTCTTGGCGAGATTACGCCCAATATGGCAGTTGCTATAGGCCAAAGCAGTGCGGTTAAACTGCTGCTTCCTGTGAGTCATTGCAATAATCAGGTGGTTGGTGTAAAATCAATAACGATTAATGAGATGGTCAAGGAGACCGTAGAGCGCCTGAAGGAGCTCATATGCGGACACGGTTGTGAGTAATTGTGTTACGTATTGTAGTGTGTGGTTTTGATTCGGCGTCATGAAGACGTTAATTCGTTCCAGACGATGATATCATGAGGAGAAAATGTATGATGTCATCCAAAAGTAAATCATATCCAATGATTCTTGCAGCCATGTTTTTGGCTCTTGCACTTGTTCTGCCCTTTCTGACAGGACAACTTCAGCAACTTGGAAATGCACTTTGCCCAATGCACATACCTGTTATTTTGTGCGGATTTTTTTGCGGTCCCTGGTATGGGCTTGTTGTGGGTTTTGTAGCACCGCTTATACGCTTTGTACTGTTCGGGATGCCGCCGCTTGTGCCAATCGGTATTCCGATGAGCTTTGAGCTTGCTGCATATGGCTTGATTGTGGGGATACTCTACAGAGTGCTGCCAAAGAAGAAGGTATATATTTATGTGGCTCTTATTGGGGCGATGATTGCCGGCAGAGTTATATGGGGCATAGTAAAAGTAATTATGTACGGCCTCGGACAGTCGGAATTCGGCTGGGAAGCATTCCTGGCAGGCGCATTCCTTAATGCGATTCCCGGAATTATTATTCAGATAGTGTTGATACCGATTTTGATTATGGTACTTAAGAAAAATAGAAATTAGGTAAAATAAAAAGGATGGTCACTGTTTTGATATGTACCCTCTTTACTGGACAAAGTAATGTCCAGTAAGGAGGGTTATTTTTATGCGCTATAGTAATGAATTTAAAAGAAAATGTGTTGAACTGTATTATCAAGGAAAGTATCCAGATACTCCCGTGGGAATTGA
>JAZQQM010000049.1:0-45818 GCA_045629045.1 Lachnospiraceae bacterium | reverse complement strand
CAACAGAAGCAGCTCAGGCTAGATTCGATGCTATCATCTCAGCTAACTACGCTGACGGAACACAGCTCGATGCAGTTATGGCTTCTAACGACTCTACAGCAATGGGTGTTACAAACTCACTCGAAGCTAACTACACAGGTGAATGGCCTATCATCACAGGTCAGGACTGTGATATCGCAAACGTTAAGAACATGATTGCCGGCAAGCAGTCAATGTCTATCTTCAAGGATACACGTACATTAGCTGCTAAGACAGTTGAAATGGTTGACGCTATCATGAAGGGAACAGAGGCTCCCGTTAACGATACAGCTACATACGACAACGGAACAGGAATCATTCCTTCATTCCTTTGCGAGCCTGTATTTGCTGATGTAAATAACTACAAAGAGTTATTAATCGATTCCGGTTACTACAAGGAGTCAGATCTTCAGTAATTTAGATAATTAATTTGATTAATTAGCTAGAATAATAAAATAGGCGGGTTATTTATAACCCGCCTATAATTAAGGAAAAAATGAGTTTTAGGATGTTTATCTATAGTTTGATTTTAGTTAGGAGGGATTAGATTGGCGAAGATATTATTGGAAATGAAACAAATCACCAAGACTTTCCCTGGTGTTAAAGCCCTTGATAATGTTAATTTACAAGTAGAAGAAGGCGAAATCCACGCTCTCGTTGGTGAAAACGGTGCAGGTAAATCAACACTTATGAATGTACTTAGTGGTATTTACCCATACGGAACATACGAAGGCGATATTATATATGATTCTGATGTATGTCAGTTTAATGATATTAAGGATAGTGAAGCTAAGGGTATTGTTATTATCCACCAGGAATTGGCATTGATTCCATATATGACAATTGCAGAGAATATGTTCCTTGGTAATGAAAGAGGTAAGTCATATAAGATTAATTGGGATGAGACAAATGACTTGGCTCGCAAATATATGGAAATAGTCGGACTTAAAGAAAGCCCGCAGACATTGATTAAAGATATTGGTGTAGGTAAGCAGCAGCTGGTTGAAATAGCCAAGGCATTATCAAAGGATGCTAAATTGCTTATTCTTGATGAGCCTACATCATCATTAAATGAAACAGATTCGAGAGCATTGCTCGACCTTCTGTTAAAACTTAAAGCAGAACACGGACTTACATCTATTATGATTTCTCACAAACTTAACGAGATTTCATATGTAGCTGATAAGATTACGGTAATTCGTGACGGATCGACAATCGAAACACTTACTAAGGGTGTTGACGATATTTCCGAAGCAAGAATCATTAAGGGAATGGTTGGTCGTGAATTATCAGATAGATTCCCGAAGAGAACAGAAAACTACATCGGCGACGTTATGATGGAAGTAAAGAACTGGAATGTTTATCATCCGCTTTACAGCGAAAAGAAAGTCGTTGATGATGTAAGTATTAATGTTCGTAAGGGTGAGGTGCTTGGTATTTCAGGACTTATGGGTGCCGGCAGAACAGAACTTGCCATGAGTTTATTCGGTAAGAGTTACGGTGAGAATATTTCAGGTCAGTTATTTATTAACGGCAGAGAGGTTCATCTTAATTCGGTACAGGATGCAATCAGACATAAGCTTGCATATGTAACCGAAGACAGAAAAGGCAACGGTTTGATTCTTAGTAATCCGATTAAGATTAATACAACACTTGCTAACCTTGAAGAGGTTTCAGGCAAGGGTGGCGTAATTGATAAGGATAAGGAATATGCGGTTGCGGTTGAATATAAGGAAAAGCTTAAGACCAAATGTCCTACGGTTGAACAGAATGTAGGTAACCTTTCAGGTGGTAACCAGCAGAAAGTTCTTCTTGCAAAGTGGATGTTCGCAGATCCTGATATTCTTATCCTGGACGAGCCTACAAGAGGTATTGATGTGGGTGCTAAGTATGAGATTTACTGTATTATTAACCAGTTGGTTAGGGAAGGCAAATCGGTTATCATGATTTCTTCTGAGCTTCCCGAAGTATTGGGAATGGCTGACAGAGTATATGTTATGAATGAAGGTAAGATGGTCGGTGAACTTGATATCGCCGATGCAACACAGGAAAAGATCATGGGAATGATAATACAATCGTCCGGAAAGAAGGAGGCTTAAAATGACTAGGGAAAAAACATTAACCTTTATTAAAAAATATACCATGATCATTGTTTTGATTTTGGTTACAGTATTATTTGCAATAGGTACTAAGGGAGCAATCTTGTTACCCATGAACGTTAGTAACCTTATTTCGCAAAATGCATACGTATTTATTCTTGCAACAGGTATGTTGCTTTGTATCTTAACAGGAGGTAACATCGACCTTTCTGTTGGTTCTGTAGTATGTTTCGTAGGTGCTGTCGGTGCACTTTTATTAACTGAAACAGCTATGCCTGTATGGGCAATCGTACTTATCGTACTTGCAATCGGTACTTTGATTGGAGCATTCCAGGGCTTCTGGATCGCATTCGTAAGAATCCCTCCTTTCATCACAACCCTTGCCGGAATGCTTGCATTCAGAGGTTTGTCTAACGTAGTTCTTGACGGACTTACAGTTTCAATCAAAGATGCTGAAACATTCGTTAACCTCTTCGGTGGCGGTGCTTACTGTTACATCAGTGATTTCTTCGGTGATAACCCTATTAACATTACATGTATGCTTGTAGGAGTTATTGCAGTTGTAATTTATATCTTTACAAATGTATCATCTCGTGCCAAGAAGGTTAAGAAGGGATATGAAGTTGAAAATGCAGCAGGTTTCTGGGCTAAGTTAATTGTTATCTCGGTTGTAATCCTTGCATTTGCATTCAGACTTTCACAGCATAAGGGTATTCCTACAGTACTTATCTGGGTATTGCTTGTAGTTATTATTTACGGTTACATTACATCAAATACAACAACAGGTCGTTACTTCTACGCAGTAGGTGGTAACGAAAAGGCAACTAAGCTCTCAGGTATCAATACAGATAAGGTTTACTTCCTTGCTTATACCAACATGGGCTTCCTTGCAGGTTTGGCAGGTTTGGTTACAATAGCTCGTCTTACATCAGCTCAGCCTACATACGGTCAGAACTACGAGATGGATGCTATCGGATCATGTTTCATCGGTGGTGCATCTGCATACGGTGGAACAGGTACAGTTCCCGGAGTTATCATCGGTGCTGTTCTTATGGGCGTCATTAACCTTGGTATGTCATTGATGGGTGTTGACCAGAACAGGCAGAAGGTTGTTAAGGGTGCTGTTTTACTTATCGCCGTTATCTTCGATGTAGTTTCTAAGCGTGGTAAGTTCTTCGCTAAGAACTAATAAAAATACTTAATTTCCTTCCTATGTGAAGGTGATAATGGAATCCTTTAAATTAATATAGTTATATGCTGGGAGACGGATGAAATTATGTTTAGGCATGTTTCATCCGTCTTTCCGTTTTGGGGCGCGTTTTTTTAATAATTTTGTACATTGTAAATGGTGATTTAGACGAATATAATTGTGCCTTGGGGCTTTGACCGTGAGACTTTGAATATGGCTTTACAATGTGAGATTGTGAATTTAGATTGTAACTGCGAGGCTTGAACTTGGAGAAGATGCCCCATGGAGGAGATATGAACCAATTTACACCAAAATTATTTAATGTACTTAAGAATTATACAAAAGAACAATTTATCAAAGATATTGTTTCCGGATTTATTGTTGCAATAATTGCACTTCCATTGTCCATTGCCTTGGCACTGGCTTCGGGAGTGGGTCCCGAGCAGGGTATCTACACGGCTATATTTGCAGGATTTGTTATATCCTTTTTAGGCGGATCCCGAGTTCAAATTGCGGGACCTACCGCAGCCTTTGCAACGATTGTTGCCGGAATAGTTGCCAAAAACGGAATGGACGGACTTGTTGTTGCAACAATAATGGCAGGAATTATGCTTGTAGTAATGGGCTTTTTGAAGTTCGGTAATCTAATAAGGTTTATTCCCTATACGATTACAACAGGATTTACGACAGGTATTGCGGCTACCATTTTTATAGGGCAGATTAAGGATTTCCTCGGCCTGACATTTAATAATTCTCCTGTTGAAACAATGGACAAGGTAAAAGAGATAATTTCATGTATCGGAACCTTTAATTATCAGGCGATTATTGTAGGCGCTGTGAGCATGCTGATTTTAATATTCTGGCCAAAGAAACTTGATAAAATTCCGGCTTCTTTGATAGCGGTTATTGTATCTGTTTGCATGGTAAAGTTTCTTAAGATGGATGTTAAGACAATAGGAGATTTATATACTATTTCAAATAGACTTCCGGGGATTACTATACCTCATGTTGATATGAATATGATAAAGACCCTTCTTCCCGATGCATTTACGATTGCGGTACTTGCCGGAATTGAATCCCTTTTATCATGTGTTGTATCCGATGGTATGATTGGTTCTCATCATAAACCAAATGCAGAACTTATAGCACAGGGCGCAGGCAATGTTGTGTCTGCATTATTCGGAGGAATCCCTGCAACGGGAGCTATTGCAAGAACGGCAGCCAATGTCAAAAACGGCGGACGTTCACCTATAGCAGGTATGGTTCATTCCGTTACACTTGTACTTATTCTTGTGGTTTTGATGCCTTATGCTGCGTGGATTCCAATGCCTGCCATTGCGGCTATTTTGTTTATGGTTGCATATAATATGGCAGGACTTAAGGAATTTAATCATCTTATTAAGGTTTCGCCCAAGTCCGATATTGCGGTTTTACTTGTAACTTTTGTATTAACTGTAGTATTTGATTTAGTAGTTGCCATTGAATATGGTATACTATTGGCAGCAATATTATTCCTTAAGAGAATGTCGGATGTTACCGAGGTAAAGAGCTGGCAGTATATTGGGGACGAATATGATGAATATGATGACACCATGAGCATTTCACTTCGCGCCGTTCCCAAGCATACGCTTGTTTATGAAATTAACGGACCTATGTTCTTTGCCGCTGCAGATAAGTTCCTTCAGATTTCTACAAACGATGATGTTAAGGTAGTTATCTTAAGAATGAGATCGGTTCCTGCCATGGACGTTTCGGCACTTCATACTCTTGAGAAAATAGTTGCTTCTTGTAAGAAAAAGAATATTACTCTTATTATGTCTCATGTAAACGAGCAGCCTATGAATATGATGAAGAAAGCAGGTTTTGAGAAACTTGTTGGGGAAGAGAATTTCTGCGAACATATTGATGCTGCTTTGGAACTTGCTAAGAGTATAGATAAGTAATTAAGATAGATGGAATGGAGATTAGTATGGCAAGAAGAACCCTGTACGGAACAGTTATAGTAACATACAGATGTAATGCGCGTTGCAATATGTGTGACTGCTTTAAGGACCCTTCAAAACCTTCGGACGAAATCACATTGGAGGATATTAAGAAGCTTCCTGAGATGGCGTTTACCAATATTACAGGCGGTGAGCCTTTCGTTCGTCAGGACATTCCGGATATTGTAAGGGAGTTATATAAGAAAAGTGACAGAATTGTCATTTCTACAAACGGATATTTTACAGATCGTATTATCGCTTTATGCAAAGAATTTCCCAAGGTAGGAATAAGAATAAGTATAGAGGGCTTACAGGAAACCAACGACAAAATCCGCGGTATACCCGATGGCTTTAACAGAGGTTACAATACACTCAAGACTCTTGTTGAGATGGGACATCCGGATGTAGGCTTTGGAATGACTGTTCAGGATATGAACTGCGAAGACCTGGTACCTTTGTATGATATTTCAAATGAAATGGGAATGGAGTTTGCCACAGCAACTCTTCATAATTCATTCTACTTTAGAAAAACAGATAATAAGATTAATGATAAGTTAAAAGTGGCCCGTAATTTTGAAAAGCTCATTAACGAGCTGCTTAAGTCAAAATCACCCAAGAAGTGGTTTAGGGCATACTTTAATCACGGACTTATTAACTATATATACGGAAACAAGAGACTTCTTCCCTGCGATATGTCTAAGAATGCGTTCTTTATAGATCCCTTCTGCGATGTGATTCCCTGTAACGGTATGGCCCAAAAAGCCGTAATGGGTAACCTCAAGGAAACGGATTGGGATACACTTTGGAATTCTGATCAGGCAAAGGAAGTAAGAAGATGTACCAAGCAGTGCGACAGAAACTGCTGGATGATCGGATCGGCATCCCCTGCCATGCATAAGTACATATGGGTACCCGGCTGGTGGGTAATTAAGCATAAGTTCCTCAAGGGCGGTAAGTACCGTTTGGAGGAGAATAAGTTTATAGAGTTTAAATAAAATATATATGTGCACCGCTATTTATTATTTAAGCAAATGTGTGACAGTAGGGACGGTTCTTTCTGTCACACTTTTAGATGATATGAAAATGGCTGTATTATCAATTATTTTTCCTTGGGGAGTTCTCGTGCAGTTCTTAGTGTTGCGAGTAGCAGGCATGAGCCTGCAGGATGCAGGCGAAAGAACTAACCCCGCCATGGATGGCGAATAGTTCGGTGCCGTTTAGTTGACCATACCGGTTGATGGCAACACTTAGAAATGCTAGGGAACGGACCTGAAAAATCATTGATAATACAGCCATTGCAGACATTTCTAACATAAAAATGTGACAGAAAGAACCGTCCCTACTGTCACACTAAATTGCGATGGGAATATCTTTTATCTGCTCGTGAGTTTCGTAATCGATGGCCTTTACGTCGTCTCTGGTGAATTGGTAGAAATCCTTGATTTCGGGATTAAGCCAGAACTTAGGCGCAGGCAGGGGCTCACGGCTGATTAATTCTTTAATCAAATCAACATGTCTGTCATAAATATGGGCATCTGCAATTACATGTACAAATTCCCCTACATACATGTCACATACCTGAGCGAGCATATGAATAAGTACGGCATACTGTGCCACATTCCAATTATTGGCTGCAAGTACGTCCTGAGAACGTTGGTTAAGAATGGCATTTAATGTAAGCTTATCTTCGCCCGAACGCTGGGTTACATTAAAGGTCATGCTGTATGCACAAGGATACAGATTCATTTCGTGTAAATCCTGATGAACGTAAATGTTAGTCATGATTCTGCGGGAGAAGGGATTGTTTTTTAAGTCATAAATAACCCTGTCTACCTGGTCCATCATACCTTCTTTATATTGATGCTTAACTCCTAACTGATAACCGTATGCTTTTCCGATGGAACCGTCGGGATCTGCCCATTCGTCCCAGATATGAGAGTGCAGATCATTAATGTTATTGCTCTTTTGCTGCCAAATCCAAAGAATTTCGTCGGTGGCGGATTTAAGAGCCGTTTTGCGAAGTGTAAGAAGAGGGAACTCCTCACGTAAATCGTATCTGTTTACGACACCGAATTTTTTAATTGTGTAGGCGGGTGTGCCGTCTTCCCAATGGGGGCGTACCTTTTCGCCTTCAGTGCTGGTGCCGTTTTCAAGTATATCTTTGCACATATTAATAAAAATTGTATCTGCTTTACTCATGTCAGTCTCCGTTACGCCCATACCTGCAGGCGTTTCTATAGTAGTTTAATTTTAGTAATTACATATCCCACTTGTCACAAAGTGAGTTAATCTGGTCTGCAAATTTTGCAAGATCCTTATTTGCACCGCCTTCGTTACGCTGAATAACGGCAAGAAGACGCTGACCTGCGGCCCAAAGTCTTCCGAATACGTCGGAAGCGGCTTTAGCCTTGACAGCCTTCTTAACAGGAATAGGTTCGGCTTCGTATTCGAGTTTGTTGGTAAGAAGATTGAACTCGGTTCCGGAATAGGGGGCATAGGCTTTGATTCCGTATTCAACCTGAAGAGTCTCAACGAAATTCTTACATACCTGGTCCTCACCGTGAACAACGAAAACCTTGCGGGGTTTTTCTTCAAAGGCTGTAATCCATTCAATAAGTCCGTTCTTGTCGGCATGTCCCGAAAGACCGGCCATCTGCATTATTTTGGCTTCTACTTTAATGGGTTCACCGAAGAGTTTAACCTCATCAATTCCCTCCACTAGAATTCGACCCAGAGTACCTTCGGCCTGATAACCTACGAACAGGATGGTACATTCTCTACGCCAGAGATTGTGTTTTAAGTGATGTCTTATACGGCCGGCTTCACACATTCCCGAAGCGGAGATGATTACCTTCGGAGTATTTTCAAAGTTGATGAATTTAGATTCATCGGATGTAATGGCCAATTTAAGACCGGGAAAAGATATGGGATTAATTCCTTTATTTACAAGCTTCATGGCTTCTTCATCGAAGCATGCAATTTCATTTTTGTGGAAAATACTTGTAGCTTCAACAGCCAGGGGGCTATCAACGTAAACGGGAAAATCGCCGTGACCTTTAACCAGGTTGTCTTCTTTAATCTTACGGATAAAATATAGCATTTCCTGAGTACGGCCTACTGCGAATGAAGGAATAACTACGTTTCCGCCATGGTCAAAGGTTTCCTGAAGAATGTCAGCCAATTCTCTTACGTAGTTGGGACGCTCCGTAGTGTGAAGTCTGTCGCCGTAGGTTGACTCCATAACCACGTAATCGGCATCCTTGGTATACGAAGGATCCTTAAGGAGCGGCTGGTCTTTATTACCGATATCACCGGAGAATACTATCTTTTTGGTAACGTCACCTTCGGTAGCCCATACTTCTATACTTGATGAACCGAGAAGATGACCTATGTCCGTAAAGCGGATTTTGACATCTTCGCAGATTTCTATTTCTTTATCATATTCACAGGGAACGAGACGTTTAATAGCTCCGTCTGCGTCTTCCATGGTATAGACGGGTTCTATTACTTCCTTGCCGGAACTACGTTTGGCTTTTCTGTTTTTCCATTCGGCTTCCTGCATCTGAATGTGAGCACAGTCACGGAGCATGATAGAACATAAATCGCAGGTAGCGGCTGTTGCATAAATTGATCCTCTAAAGCCTCTTGCTACCAGAAGCGGAAGCATTCCCGAGTGGTCAACATGGGCATGTGTCAAAAGCACATAATCAATCATTGCTTCTGAAACAGGTAATTCGGCATTTTCAAATACGTTGGTACCCTGTTCCATTCCGTAATCAACGAGAATGTGTTTGCCACCCACTTCAAGGTAATGGCAGGAACCGGTAACTTCATGGTCGGCACCGATAAAGATTAGTTTCATTATGAAAGACCCTCCCCTTCTATTAATTATTGATGTAAAAAATGTACTGCTTATATTGTTTATTCAATGTAACTGATGCGCTGTTTTTATTGTGATGCAGCTGCTTGGCTGGTTTTGTCATTGCCTGCGTCATCGGTTTCTTCCGAAGTTGCGGCATTTGACAAGGGCATAATGTAATTGTCTTTGTATGAGTAGTTACATCTTAAGCAGGTGTATATCGTATAACCCTGCTGTGTTTCGGTAGGTGCAACAAATGTTGCCATAAACTTATGGTTATTAAGATCAAGATCAATAGTTTCGGAATATGAACTTCCACATGAGCAGACATAAGAGCGAACACCCTTTTCGGTACAGGTTGCAGGCGTAACAACATATGTTTGATAGTTGTGTACGTGCGGTGTGGGCGAAGGTGAGGGTGAAGACTTTGCATCCGTTGCTGCAGGGGATGAGGAAGCCGAACTTCCGGTTGCTGCAGCACTTGGTGAGGCAGATGCCGAAGGCGATGGTGAAAGTGCAGGCACTGTCTTAACATCCAGAACCTGACCGCAGACAACACAAACCTTGGTCTGGGTACCTGAACTTGTGGTGGTAGCGGCTTCGTTGTCTTCCCAGTCTGCAGCCACATGGCCCAATGCGGGAATGCTTTCGGTATAGAAATCTCCGCAGGAACATTTGTGAAGACGAAGACCTGCCAAAGTACAGGTAGCTTCACGCTCAACTGTGGAAACATATAAATGCTCGTGTACGGTACCGTCTTCGTTAAGCTTGCCGGAACCTCCTTTGTTCTTGGCAGGAAGAGTTTCCTTTGCCAAAACTTCATCACAGTATATACACTTTTTTACTTTGTATCCGTCTTCGGTAGCTGTAGGCTCTTTAGCTACTTCCCATTCGTCGGGAATATGGCCCTTGGCAAGAATATCCACGCAGTAGCTGTCACCGCAGTTACAGGTATATTTAATCTGGCCGGCTTCTGTACAGGTAGCCGTTTTTAAGACTTTTTCACTGTAATTATGAATGTGATTGGGATCAATTACCGTAGGCACGTAAAATGCATGGGGATCGGCTGTGGGTTCACCTGTAGGAACAGGTGATACTGTTACCACTTCATCCGGAGGTAATTGCTGTTGATTGTCGGCAACTGTTGCAGGCTGCTCATCAAACCCTCCTTTTATGGCTGTATATCCGATAATACCCACTGTAGTAAGGCATGCCAGTACTGCGACAATGCCCAATAATGCAGTTATTGCTTTTCCGAATCCGCTCATGATTATTCTCCTCAATGTCCTATGTTACTCTGTACTGTAGAAAATGCTTACGAGTAGTAGAAAACATTTCTTTAATAGAAAACATAGATATAGTAAATTATACCATAGTTTTGACTATATTTGGTATTTTTTTAGTTATGGAGATAATATTGAAATATAAGGTACAGAATGATAAGATTACCTTTGGTTATAAGGCAGTTTACGCATTATAAGGAGGACAGAAAATGAATTTTATTGTTAATGTTGATGAGAATTGGGCAATAGGTAATAAAGGAGAGTTGCTCGTTCGTATTCCTGCGGATTTGAAGATGTTCAGTCGCGAAACAACAGGCAAAGTTGTGGTTTTGGGACGTAAGACATTGGAAACCTTTCCCCAGGGTCAGCCACTTAAGAACAGAGTCAATATTATTCTGACCACCGATAAGAACTACAAAGCAGGGGATGCTATTATAGTTCACAGTCTCGATGAACTGCTTTTGGAACTCAAAAACTATAAAGACGAGGAAATATATGTTATAGGAGGCGACAGCTTATATAAGCAGATGCTTCCGTACTGTGATGTTGCTCACGTAACGAAGGTGGACCATGCCTATGAGGCAGATGCTCACTTCCCCAATCTTGATGAGGATCCCGATTGGGAGATTACGGCAACCTCAGAGGAACAGTACTATTTTGATTTAACATATCATTTCGTCAAGTACGAAAGGAAAAAATAGGATGTATAGGAAAGTTATTGCACTTGTATTGTGCGTTGCCATGGTACTTGGAATCTGCGGATGTACCGCAACACTTAAGACCACAAGAAACAATCCGGAGGAAACTGTTGAGACCAAGGATGAGCAGACAGAGGATAGCGCGGCTCTAGAGGACGCAGCAGACGAAAAATCAGGAGAAAACCAAGAGGAAGTAACGGAAAATGCAGAAGGTAACGCGGACGAAGGTACTGATGAAACAACCGAGGGTGACGTGGAAGAATCTGAAGGAAATGTTATAACAGAAGAAATACTGAGTCAGGTAACTTCAAGTTCTCCGGAAGAAGCTCTTGAATTTGCAAAGAACATGAAGGCAGGATGGAATCTTGGAAATACTCTTGATGCATGGAATAAGGGAGAACATAATTCTCTTAATTCGGAAACATGCTGGGGTAATCCCGTTACCACAAAGGAAATGCTGCAGGCTGTTAAGGACGGCGGCTTTACCACAGTCAGAATTCCTGTTTCATGGCATAATCACTTAACGGAAGCTGCTGACGGAAGTCTTGTTATAGATCCGGAATGGCTTGATAGAGTTAAGGAAGTAGTTGATTATGCATATGATGCAGGGCTTTACGTTATTATAAATATTCATCATGATAATATTCCCGAAGGCAAATTCGGATATATTCCCGATGAAGCACAGGAAGAGCAGGCAAAGTTTTATGTAAACCAAATCTGGTCTCAGGTAGCACCTTACTTTAAGGATTATGATGAGCATTTGATTTTTGAAGCTCTTAACGAGCCGAGACTTACCAACGATTCTTCCCATGAATGGTGGTATGAAGCAAGCAATGCCAAGTGTAAGGCTGCTGCAAGAATTATTAATGAAATGAACCAGGATTTCGTAAATATTGTAAGAAGTTCAGGGGGAAATAACGTAAACAGATATCTTATGGTTACGGGATACTGCGCATCAATGAACGCACTTAAGGCCAAAGAGTATACCTTGCCGGAAGATCCTGCAAGTTACAAGTTAATGATATCTTTGCACGCGTATATTCCTTATGATTTCGCACTTAATCCGGATATGTCTCTTGACAAGTTCGATAAACAGCAGGCAGCACTTGATTTTAAATACCTGACGGATACTATGAATAAGTTGTTCTTAAGTCAAGGAGTTCCCGTTGTGCTGAGCGAATTCGGCGCAATGGATAAGAACGGAAACTTATCCGACAGAGTTGAATATTATAATACATATGTTTCTAAATTGTCGGCAGCAGGAATGCCCTGCGTGGTATGGGATAACGGATTCTTCGATTCGGGAGACGAATATTTCGGTTTGCTTGACAGAAAAGCCTTGAATTTTAAGTATCCCGAGATAGTAGATGCTATTGTTTCACAGTATTAATCGTGCTATAATACACGTTTAGAAATTTTATTACTTTAATTAATGAAAGAAGGAAAAGAAAATGGCTAAGAAAGACATCGATTGGAGCAACCTAAATTTTGGTTATCATCAGACTGACTATCGTTATGTTTCTTATTACAAGGATGGTAAGTGGGATGATGGCGCACTTACCGAAGATGCGAATATCGTGCTTAATGAGTGCGCAGGCGTTCTTCAGTATGCACAGACTATTTTTGAAGGTCTTAAGGCATATACAACTGAAGACGGAAGAACAGTCGTCTTTAGACCTGACCTTAATGCAGAACGTTTAATCCAGTCAGCAGAGCGTTTAATGATACCGCCTGTATCAAAAGAACAGTTCCTTGATGCAGTACAGAAGGTAGTAAAGGCTAACATTGATTTCGTGCCTCCTTACGGAAGCGGAGCAACATTATATGTTCGTCCTTATATCTTTGGTTCTAACGCAGTAATCGGTGTTAAGCCCGCAGACGAATATCAGTTTAGAATCTTAACAACTCCTGTAGGACCTTACTTCAAGGGTGGTGTTAAGCCTATTACGATTAGAGTTTGTGATTACGATAGAGCAGCACCTCACGGAACAGGTCATATCAAGGCCGGCCTTAACTATGCAATGAGCTTATATGCAATTGTTGAAGCTCATAAGGAAGGCTATGATGAGAACATGTATCTTGATGCTGCAACAAGAACAAAGGTAGAAGAAACAGGCGGAGCAAACTTCTTATTCGTTACCAAGGACGGTAAGGTAGTAACTCCTAAGTCAGATTCTATTTTACCTTCTATTACACGTAGATCATTAATTCAGGTTGCAAAGGATTATCTCGGACTTGAAGCAGAAGAAAGAGAAGTTTACGTTGATGAACTTAAGGATTTCGCAGAATGCGGTCTTTGCGGTACGGCAGCAGTAATCTCACCTGTAGGTAAGATTGTTAACCATGGCAAGGAAATCTGCCTTCCTGCAGGCATGAGCGAGATGGGCCCTGTAACCAAGAAGTTATATGATACATTGACAGGTATCCAGATGGGAAGAATTGAAGCTCCCGAAGGATGGATTGTTGAAATAAAGTAATTTAGTTAGTGAGGAGAATTTATGAATGAACAGCCAGGCACACAGGAGATAATGCTGGGTAATGCAGCTATCGCCAGAGGTGCGTACGAGGCCGGCGTTAAAGTATCAGCTGCTTATCCCGGTACTCCAAGTACAGAGATATCTGAAAATCTTGTTAAATACAAGGATGAACTTTACTGCGAATGGTCACCTAACGAAAAGGTAGCCATGGAAGTAGCAATAGGTGCTTCTTTCCACGGAGTAAGAGCCTTGGCATCTATGAAACATGTAGGTGTTAATGTAGCTTCCGATCCGCTTTATACTATTTCATATTCCGGTGTTAACGGAGGACTTGTTTTGGTGGCAGCCGACGATCCGGGATTATACAGCTCTCAGAACGAGCAGGATTCACGTATGGTGGCACGTGCTGCCATGGTTCCTGTTATTGAACCTTCGGATTCCGAAGAAGCAAGAGTATTTACCAAAAGAGCATTTGAGTTGTCCGAGAAGTACGATACCCCAATTATGATTCGTACAACAACAAGATTGGCACATTCACAGTGCTTAGTTAATCTTGAAGAAAGACAGAATATTGAGGATAAGCCTTATGTTAAGAACATTCAGAAGAATGTTATGATGCCGGGAATGGCCAAGGCAAGACATCTTTATGTTGAAAAACGCCTTAAACAGATGGCAGAGGACGGTTATTCACTGGACCTTAACAAGGTAGAATACAATGATACCAAGATTGGTGTTATTACCTCCGGAATTCCTTATCAGTATGTTAAAGAAGTTCTGCCCAATGCTTCGGTACTTAAGCTTGGTTTGGTTCATCCGCTTCCTAAGAAGCTTATCGAAGAATTCGCTTCCAAGGTTGACACATTATATATAGTAGAAGAGCTTGAGCCTGTTATTGAAGAGCAGGTTAAGTCATGGGGTATAAAGTGTATAGGTAAAGAAGTATTTACCGTTCAGGGTGAGTACTCTGCCAATATGCTTCGTAAAGGAATCCTGGGAATGGATCTTGAACTTGAAGGAGCTGCAGATGTTCCTGCACGTCCTCCTATCCTTTGCCCCGGATGTCCTCACAGATCCGTATATTCCGTTCTTAAGAAGCTTAAGAAATCCGCATGCGGAGATATAGGCTGCTACACTTTGGGCGCCGTAGCTCCTTTGCAGGTAGTTGAGACTTCCGTATGTATGGGGTCTTCCATTTCGACACTTCACGGCCTTGAAAAGGCAAAGGGAAGTGAATATGTTAAGAACTGGGTAGCATGTATAGGAGATTCCACTTTCCTTCATACAGGTGTCAACTCCCTTATGAATATGGTTTATAACAAGGGTACCGGAACTGTTATTATCATGGATAATTCAACTACCGGTATGACCGGTCATCAAGACCACGCCGCTACGGGAAAGACTCTTATGGGTGATACTACCTATATGATTAATATTTATAATCTTTGTAAGGCACTTGGTATTGAGAATGTTGTTGAAGTTGATGCATTTGATACCAAGAAGCTTGAGGAGGTTATTAAAGCAGAAACGGCACGTGATGCGGTATCTGTTATTATTGCCAAGTCATTATGTGCCCTTCATAAGGACTTCGTTCCTAAGGGCAAGTGTGTAGTAGATATTGAAAAGTGTAAGAAGTGCGGTCTTTGTATGGCATCTGCATGTCCTGCAATTCACAAAGGACCTAACGGCGAGGCCGAAATCGATCCTACCATGTGTAACGGATGCGGATTATGTATGCAAAGCTGTAACTTCGGTGCTATTTCATTGGTAGAAAATAAGTAGGAGGCCCCATGGAAACTAAGAATATTATGATAGTCGGTGTTGGTGGACAGGGAACTCTGCTGACAAGTAGAATTTTAGGAAATATGACCCGTAAGGCGGGATATGATGTTAAGATTTCGGAAGTACACGGAATGGCTCAAAGAGGCGGTTCTGTTGTTACTTACGTTCGTTACGGTGATAAGGTTGCAGAGCCTATCGTAGAAGAGGGCTGTGCCGATGTACTTATCGCTTTCGAAAGATTAGAGGCTTTAAGATATGCTCACTTCCTTAAAAAGGACGGCGTGCTTATCGTAAATGATGTTCGTATGGATCCTATGCCTGTTGCAATAGGTGCAGCACAGTATCCTGAGAATATTATCGAAAATCTTTCAAAGAAATATACGGTTATATCTTTGGACGCTAAGGCTAAGGCAATTGAACTGGGTAATGCAAGAGTATTTAATACAATCATTATCGGTGTAGCTGCAAAGCGTATGGATTTTGACAAAGATATGTGGATTGAAGTAATTAAAGAGACTGTTAAACCTAAGACAGTAGATATTAATGTAGCTGCATTTGAAGCCGGATTCACCTTTATGTAGCGTAGTAGGCACGTAAGTGGCTGCTGCGCGAAAGTATCGTGGTTATAAGTCAGTATCGTCATTCGCACGATACTTAAAGGTAATGAAAGCAGAGGTGTAATTATGATTTGGAATGAAGCAAAAGAATGCATGAGTCGTGATGAACTCATGAATCTTCAAAGTAAAAGACTCGTTAAGCAGGTTGAAAGAGTATACCATAACGTAGAATTCTACCGTAAGAGAATGCAGGAGGCAGGTGTTGAACCCGGTGATATCAAGGGTATCGAGGATCTTCACAAATTGCCTTATACCACAAAAGCGGATTTGCGTGATACTTATCCTTTCGGATTACTGGCAACTCCCATGTCCGAGATAATAAGAGTTCATGCATCAAGCGGAACTACAGGAAAAGCAACGGTTGTAGCCTATACAAGACATGATCTTGAAATTTGGCAGGAATGTGTGGCCAGAGCTCTTACAATGGCAGGAATCGGAAGAGGCGATATTATTCAGATTGCTTACGGTTACGGCTTATTTACAGGCGGACTTGGTGCCCACGGAGGTGCTGAGTATCTGGGAGCAACAGTTGTTCCCCAAAGTACCGGTAATACTCAAAAGCTTGTTACCATGATGAAGGATTTCGGTGTTACTGCAATCGCATGTACACCATCATATCTTTTGCACATAGCGGAGACTCTCGAAAAAGAAGGTCTCGTAGATGAAGTTAAATTAAAGACAGCTGTCTGCGGCGCCGAGCCATGGACAGAGGCAATGCGTAAACAAATTGAAGATAAACTTCATATTCATGCTCATGATATATACGGTTTATCTGAGGTAATGGGGCCGGGTGTTGCATGTGACTGTGAATATCATCACGGACTTCACGTGTTTGAAGATCACTTCCTTCCCGAGATTATCGATCCTGAAACATTGGAGCCTTTAGGACCCAATCAGTCGGGAGAACTGGTATTTACATCCCTTACAAAGGAAGGATTACCTCTTCTTAGATACAGAACAAAGGATTTGACATCAATAAGCTACGATAAGTGTGAGTGTGGAAGAACGTTAGCCAGAATCTCAAGATTTACAGGACGTTCCGATGATATGCTTATCATAAGAGGAGTTAATGTATTCCCTTCACAGATTGAAACAGCACTTCTTGAAATGAGCGGAACAACACCTCATTATCTGATGATAGTAGACAGAGTCAATAACCTTGATACTCTTGAGGTTCAGGTTGAGGTTGAAGAAAGATTCTTCTCGGATGAGATTAGGGAACTTGAGAACTTATCAAAGAAGATTGCACATACGATTCAGCAGGCTATCGGCCTTGCAGTTAAGGTAAAACTTGTAGAACCGAGAACCCTTGAACGTAGTGAAGGCAAGAGTAAGCACGTAATAGATAAGAGAGTGTTGATTTAGTTATTGGTTTACATAATATTGAGGTAATGTATGAAACAGTTATCGGTATTTCTTGAAAATACAGAAGGTCGTCTTGAGGAGGTTCTTACTCTCCTTGGCGAAGCAGGGATAAATATTATATCTTTGTCATTGGCAGATACAACGGATTACGGAATGTTAAGACTTATTGTTTCCGATGCGGAACTTGGTAAGAATGTGCTTAAAAACGAAGGATTTTCAGCACATTTATCAGATGTTGTGGGAATTAAGCTTCCTCACACGGTAGGTTCGTTAAACAAGGCACTTCATACAGTTTCGGGTGCAGGAATTAACATTGAGTATATGTACGCTTTATGTACCAAAACCGATGAGGCGGCCATTGTCATTAAGCCCAATGATATTGCAAAGGCAGTAGAAGTACTGACAGCTGCAGGATATTCGTTATTTACGGACGGAGATTTATTTTAGATGTTTAAAGCTAAAATGCAGGGTGGCTTAAAGGGATTTCTCATTAAGCCACCTTTTTTAAAAAGATTGTTGTTGATGCTCATTGGCGTAATTGTCATGGGCATTTGTGTTTCTGTACTAAAACTTACACATTTTGGTACGGATCCCTGTTCTGCGACTAATTATGGATTATGTAAACTAACCGGACTTAGCTTCGGTACGATTCAGGTTATAACGGCAACAGTATATTTTTTGATAGTTATATGCTTTGACTACTCAAAACTTGGTCTGGGTACCCTGGGCAATATGTTTGTAGTAGGATATGTTGCGGATTTTACTTCATATTTTATGGAAGAAGTACTGGGAATAACTTCCATCGACAGCTTCGGACTAAGGTTGACGGTTATGGTAGTTACCGTATTGATTTTCGTTATTGCGGTGGCGTTATATATTAACGCAGGACTCGGTGCTGCGGCATATGATGTGATTCCCAACATAATATACGACAAGGTGACGGACAAAGGCAGGAATAAAAAGGTCCCCTACAAAGTTATCAGAATGGGTTTTGATCTTGTGTTTACGATTGCCGGCTTTGCTTTAAGGGGAGAGGCGGGAATTATTACGATCCTTATGATGCTTACATTAGGACCGATTATTGAATATGTATCAAAGATAGTAGGTAAAATACTTAAGATAGATTAAGTTCATGACTTATGGAAAACCGATATGGCGAATGAGATTAATTATCAAAAAGAACTTGATAAGTTACTTGCAAATAAGGAAAACTATGGTAAAAAGCTCCTTTTGCACAGCTGTTGTGCTCCCTGCAGTTCTTATGTGCTTACATATTTAAGCAGCTTTTTTAGGATTACGGTTTATTATTATAATCCCAATATTACGGCAGAACCGGAATATCGCCACAGGGTGGAGGAACAAAAGCGCCTTATTGAAGAACTTAATAAAAAGGCATTATTGCAGGATAAGGACAGCTATTTGTACCCATGGTCATATACCTGCGGTCATTTCCCAATTGAAGTAATTGATGAAGATTATAATACGAATGAATTCTATGAGAACATCAAAGGCCTGGAGAAGGAACCTGAAGGTGGCGGAAGATGTGCGGTATGTTTTAGGGTAAGACTTCTTAAAACATACGAGACTGCTGTTAACAAAGGTGCTGATTTTTTTGGAACAACCCTTACAATAAGTCCCCTAAAGAACGCAAAGGTAATAAATGGTATCGGATATGAGATAGCGTCCAAAAACGGCGACTATGCACTGATGTGGATGCCATCGGACTTTAAGAAAAGGGAAGGCTATAAGCATTCCATAGAACTTTCTGCGGAGTACGGACTATACAGGCAGAACTACTGCGGATGTGAGTTTTCAAAACCCAACGAAGAGATTTAAGAATGTACAAAGATATCATTTTACTTGTTAATTATGATATTTTTGCTTAAGATAGAAGTGTATAAAAGTTTTTAGACAGAGGTAAGAAATGAAGTATTTTATTGATCTTATTACAGAAGAAATGAAAAGTGCCTTTAAGAAGGCAGGATATGATGAGAATTTAGGCAGGGTTACGGTATCCAACAGACCTGATTTATGCGAATTTCAGTGTAACGGTGCCATGGCGGGAGCCAAGATGTACAAAGTTGCACCTATAGAGATTGCAAACAAAGTAAAAGAAGCTTTGGAAGGCAGCAATGTATTTAGCAACGTTGATGCTGTTATGCCGGGATTTCTCAACTTAAAGTTAAGTGATTCCTTTGTGGTATCGTATGTTTCTAAGATGAATGACGAGAACAAATTCGGACTTGATGCTCCGGATGAAGTTAAGAATATAGTAGTTGATTACGGCGGACCTAATGTGGCAAAGCCATTGCATGTAGGACATCTTCGTTCTGCGGTTATCGGTGAAGCCGTTAAGAGAATCTGTAAATATATAGGACATAATACAATCGGTGATATTCATCTTGGTGACTGGGGCCTTCAGATGGGTCTTGTTATTAACGAAGTAAAGAACAGAATGCCCGATTTACCTTATTTTGATGATTCTTTTGAAGGAGAGTATCCGAAGGAAGCTCCTTTTACTGTTACTGATTTGGAAGAGATTTATCCTTTTGCTTCCGGTAAGTCAAAAGAAGATCCGGAATATAAGGCTGCAGCAATGGAAGCAACATTAAAACTCCAGAGCGGTCTTAGGGGCTATATGGCATTGTGGAAGCATATTATGGATGTTTCCGTTACGGATATGAAGAAGAACTACGATAAGCTCAATGTTAACTTTGAACTTTGGAACGGTGAATCTACAGTTCAGTATCTGATTCCCGATATGGTTCAGTCCATGAAGGATGATGGTTATGCATATCTTTCGGATGGCGCTTATGTAATTGATGTTAAGGAGGATTCGGACACTAAGGAAATGCCTCCTTGTATTTTGATTAAATCCGACGGTGCTTCATTGTATAACACAACGGACCTTGCAACTATCAAAGAAAGAGTTGCCAAATATAATCCTACCAGAATGGTATATCTTACGGATAAGCGTCAGGACCTGTATTTCGAGCAGGTTTTCCGTGCTGCCCGCAAGACTAAACTTATCGCTGATGATGTTGAGATGATTCACATCGGATTCGGTACCGTAAACGGTAAAGACGGACATGCATTTAAGACACGTGAAGGCGGAGTTATGCGTCTTGAAATGCTGATTAACGAGATTAACGAAAAAACATACGAACGTATTACTTCCGCAAGAGAACTTCCGGAAGATGAGGCAAGACAAATAGCCAAGACTGTAGCTTTAGCTGCTATTAAGTACGGAGATTTGTCTAATCAGGCATCAAAGGATTATATCTTTGATATGGATAAGTTTACATCCTTCGAAGGTGATACGGGCCCGTATATTCTTTATACGATAGTACGTATCAAATCAATTCTTAATAAGGTTAAGGCCGAAGGCTTTGATGTTGATAATGCTGAGTTTAAGGGTTGTTATGAACCCTCGCAAAAGGCACTTATGCTTGAAATTGCGAAGTTTAATGCAATGATGCAGAATGCATACGATGAGGTTGCACCTCACAAGATTTGCGGATATATTTACGATTTATCAAATTTATTTAATAAGTTCTACCATGAAGTTAAGATTGCATCGGAAGAGGACGCTGATAAGAAGTCTTCTTACATTGCACTTCTTAAACTTTGTGTAAGTATGCTTGAAACATGTATTGATGTTTTAGGCTTTAGCGCTCCGGAAAAGATGTAATGAAGATTCCTATTCCAAGTTTTAAGCACAAAAAACGCAAGTTAATCATTAATTTCACACCGCTTGGCAGATTGGTAATAATTGCCGTAGCGGTGGTTATTGTGCTTGCTGTCTCGATTCCTCTCATAGTTCATGTGGCAAAGGATGACGAACCCAAGAAGATAAAAGTTAAAACCGAAAAGTATCAAAAAGTTTCCGATGAAGCAGAAGTCGAAAGGGAATTAAGCCTTGAAGAAAGGGAAGAACTGGTATTTGAATTGCTTACGAAGGCAGGAATATCCCCGGAAGGTGCCTGCGGCATAATGGGCTCTATAGCAATAGAGTGCCCGTCCTATGATCCCACACTTATAGGAAACAACGATACAACCTACGGATTATTCCAGTGGAATGACGTGGGTGACAGAAGAGCCAATCTGGTTATATGGTGTGAAGAACAGGATATTCCTTATGACACCATAGAAAGCCAGATAGCATACGCTTTGTACGAGATTGACGGCGGTGATTCAATCGCATGCAGACTTAAGGATTTTCTTAAGACTACGCAGGATACCTATACGGCTGCGGAAGAATTTACAGCGGGCTTTGAAAGATGTGTCGGCGCCTATTCGGATAATGAGCTTGCCTATACGGGAAGCCTATATCCCGAGTATTATAAAGAACAGTATCAGGGTATGAGGGAGAGAGTACGGCAGGCTATGAATTATTACAACAGATTCGTTAAGCCCAGCACATATTCCATTAATGACAAAGATATAGACGTTGAATACGACCCTTCGGTTAATGAGGAATATCTTGAGAATACAAAGGACGAGCGTAAAGCCAAAGAGATGGAGGAAAAGGGTGAGCAGGTAAAAGAAAAACTTGCGAATCTTGGTTTGGTAGATGCGGAAGATTGATGATGAGCATAAAAACAAGATAAGAGATTATCTTATTAACGAATATTACAGTAATGAATTCAATAAATTTCTCGGGTTTGAGTATCTGGAACTGAATGAAAACTATTCTAAAGCAAAGATGACATTTAAATCGTCACTGCTTAATTCATACGGTACGTTCCACGGGGGAGCACTGCTTGCTTTTGTCGATGCGGTTGCGGGAACCACTGCCAGTATGTGCGGGTATTATGTTACGACCGTTTCGGCGAATTTGAATTTTCTTTTGCCGGCAGCGGATAATGAATGTATTTTTTGCGAATGCATGAAACTGAAGACGGGAAAGCATATTCTCGTTTACGATATCAGAATTACCGATACCAAAGGAAATTTGCTTGACAGCGGCGAGTTTTCGTTCTTTGCCAGCAAAACCAAAGTGCCTGAAAACTGACGGTTTTCGGCAGAAGGCATTATGTATAAAGAAGGGGGTATTCTTATGGTAGCTATAATTGGGATTATTGCAGTTGTCGGAATGGCATTGCAGGGAACATTTATTTATTGCGAGTACAAGGATAAGCAGATCAGTGCCGATGTATTTAAGGGACTTGCGTCTTTGTGCTTCGTTATGATAGGTCTGTTGGCGTATCTTTCTTATGAAGGCGAGTACTCTTTGGGATTAAAGATTCTTCTCGGACTTGTATTCGGCCTTATCGGCGATGTGGTTATGAATCTAAGATTCATACTCAAAGGGGATGCGGGACAGAAGGCTTTTTTAGGCGGGATTCTGGCTTTCTTAATCGGCCATATTTTATATCTTTTGGCCCTTATTCCATATACAACGCATCTTATATGGTGCATAGTTATCGGTTGCGTAATTTCGGCCGGTCTGCTTACGTATATCTTTACAACAATGGAAGTGAAGATTGCGTTTAAGATATTCGGGATTTTTTATTTGACCGCGGTAATTGTTATGACTGTTATTGCGATTGATCTGGCAATTGTAAATTCGAATTGTCATAACCTTATGTATGCAATCGGAGCTGTTTTGTTTACGGCTTCGGATATTATTCTGATATTCAATACCTTCGGCGGCGAAAGCAAGTTCTCCCGTCGTATTACCAATTTGTCACTCTATTACATAGGACAGCTTCTTATTGCGGGAAGTTTATTCTTTTAGGTAAGCCGGGCTTTAGCGGTTAGTTTAAAAAATTATGGGGAATTTACTATGAAAGTACTTGTTGCTATTGATTCTTTTAAGGGAAGTCTTACTTCTTTGGAAGCAGGAGAGGCCTGCGCACACGGAATAAGGAAGGCTCATCCTGAGGCAAGTGTTAACGTGATGCCTCTGGCAGACGGCGGAGAGGGCACGGTTGATGCATTGACTTCCGGTATGGGCGGTGAATTTTACAAGGCAAAGGTTCGCGGACCTTTAGGTGATTTCGTAACGGCCGTTTACGGTGTTGTAAAGGATAATACCGCAGTTATTGAGATGTCTTCGGCAGCGGGGCTTACCCTGATTCCGGAATCTTCACGTAATCCCTTATATACATCAACACACGGCGTGGGTCAGATTATTAAGGATGCCATAAAGCACGGATGCCGTAAGTTTATAGTTGGTATAGGCGGAAGCGCCACCAATGACGGCGGTGTGGGAATGCTTATGGCATTGGGCTATGAATTTAAGGATTCTGCGGGAAAGGATATAGGCTTTGGTGCCATAGGACTTAAGGATTTGGCAACGATTTCCACCGAAAATGTACTTCCGGAACTTAGCGAATGCGAATTCAGGGTAGCCTGTGATGTGGATAATCCCTTATGCGGACCTATGGGTTGCTCGGCGGTTTTCGGGCCTCAAAAGGGCGCAACTCCCGAAATGATAGCAGATATGGATTCGTATATGGAGAATTTTGCCAAGATTTCGGGCAAAAAGGAACTTGTTTCATATCCCGGTGTAGGAGCGGCAGGGGGACTTGGGTTTGCTTTTCTGGCATTCCTGGGAGCGCAGCTGGAACCGGGAATTAAGATTATTCTTGATGAAATTCATATGGAAGATTATATCAAGGATGCGGATATAGTTGTTACGGGTGAAGGAAGACTCGATTCTCAGACTATTATGGGAAAGGCTCCCATAGGAGTAGCTTCCTGCGCTAAACGCTACGGCAAGAAGGTAATTGCATTTTCGGGCAGTGCCTCATCTGACGCAGCCGTTGTCAATGAGCACGGAATTGATGCGTTTTTCCCGATTCTTAGGAACGTGTGCACATTGGACGAAGCACTTGATCTTACCAATGCAGCAAAGAATATGAGTGAATGTGCCGAGCAGGTATTTAGATTAATCTAGGTCGGACATGTATTTAGTTTAATTTTATGATTGACATCATAAAAATATATAACTAGAATAACTTTTGGTAAAAATAATAATCTTCAGGGCAGGGTGTAATTCCTGACCGGCAGTGATGCTTGATTTCAAGATGAGTCTGCGAGCTAAGAAGCAGAATCGGTGTGAATCCGATACCGACGGTATAGTCCGGATGAAAGGAGATAGTAAAATGAATAACGAAACTAAAAAAATCGGCGTTCGTCAGATCGCCGTAACGGCAATGTTGTCGGCGGTGGCATTTGTTCTTATGTATCTTGAGATATCTATTCCCGTTATGCCATCATTCATCAAATTTGATTTTTCGGATTTACCTGCACTTTTGGGGGCCTTTGCATTGGGACCTGTGTATGGCGTGATTATTGAATTAATCAAAAATGTTCTTCACCTTGTGGCTTCCCAGAGTTTGTTCATAGGAGAATTATCAAACTTCATTTTGGGAGCATTCTTTACATTTACAGCAGGTTTAATTTATTCAAAGAAGAAGACAAAGACAAGAGCACTTATAGGCGGTGTTGCAGGTGCTTTAGTTATGGGACTTGTCAGTATAGCATCAAATTATTATTTGGTATATCCGATCTATGTAACCGTATTTTTCGGGGGCGATGAGAATATTTGTGTGGGAATGTATCAGGCAATAGCCCCATTCGTTGATTCTCTTATGGAGTGTCTGCTTGTATTCAATTTACCGTTTACGGTAATCAAAGGTTTAATAAGTGTTGTTATTTCAATGCTTATATATAAGCCGCTTTCACCAATACTTAAAGGAAACAAATAAATTATATATTTTTACCTGAAGATATAGGGGATTTACGGTTAGGTGATGTTGCCTTAAAATAGCACGGTTATCGGTGCTAATCAGCGAAAAAACTTGAATTTTAGGCGATTTTGTGGTAGATTTTTATTGGGTTGTTAAACTTTTAACTAAGTGGAGTATAGGAGGAATTTAAAATGGCAATGATGAAAGGCTTTGCAATGCTTCGCATCGGCGAGGTAGGCTGGATAGAAAAAGAGGTTCCGGAATGCGGACCCATGGATGCGATTTGTAAGCCATTGGCAATCGCAATATGTACATCTGACGTACATACAGTATGGGAAGGTGCTGTAGGACCTCGTGAAAATATGATTTTGGGACATGAAGGATGTGCCGAGGTTGTTAAAGTCGGTTCGATGGTTAAGGACTTTAAACCCGGTGACAGAGTACTTGTTCCGGCAATTACTCCCGACTGGAATTCCTTGGAGGCTCAGGCAGGTTATTCAATGCATTCAGGCGGAATGCTTGCAGGCTGGAAATTCTCTAACTTTAAGGATGGTCTTGATGCAGAGTATTTCCATGTTAACGATGCAGACGGAAACCTTGCATTGATTCCCGAAGGAATGAATTTGGTTGAAGCTTGTATGCTTTCAGATATGGTACCTACAGGATTCCACGGCGTAGAGCTGGCTGACGTTCAGTTCGGTGATACGGTTTTGGTTATCGGTATCGGACCTGTAGGATTGATGAGCGTTGCAGGTGCTGCACTTCGTGGCGCATCAAGAATTATTGCGGTAGGAACACGTCCTACATGTGTTGAAGTAGCCAAGAAGTACGGTGCAACGGATTTCATAAGCTACAAAAACGGTACAATCGAAGATCAGGTACTTGCATTGACCAACGGACAGGGAGTTGACCGTGTTGTTGTTGCGGGCGGTACTGTTGAGACATTTGAATCGGCCGTTAAGTCAGTTAAGGCAGGCGGTAAGATTGGTAATGTCAATTATCTTGGCAGCGGTGACTATATTACAATTCCCCGTGTTGAATGGGGCGTTGGTATGGGCCATAAGCAGCTTGTAGGCGGCTTGATGCCGGGCGGACGTCTTAGAATGGAAAAACTCGGAGCTTTAATAACTTCAGGCAGACTTGATGTTAATCCTTTGGCTACTCATATCTTTAACGGATGGGAGCATATTCCCGAGGCGCTTCAGTTAATGAAAGATAAGCCTGCAGATTTGATTAAGCCGGTTGTTATTTTGGAAGATAAATAAGCATACGGTATAGAATGGGTATTAGGATTCCGGTCTTTTAAGACCGGAATTTCTTTTAAGAAGAAATTGGACGAAGCACGGATAATCGTTATATGAAAATTTTGATAGTATCGGGCTTCCTTGGTGCGGGCAAAACAACCTTTATCAAGGAAATGATTGAAAGAACCAAGAAGAATCTTGTGATTTTGGAAAATGAATACGGTCAGAATAATATAGACAGCAAAGAACTTTCCGGTAACGGCCCTGCAGACCTTAAATTGCTGGAGTTTATGGAGGGCTGTGTTTGCTGTACTCAAAAAGATAAATTCTCAAACACCATATTAACAATATCCGCAGGCCTTGATCCGGAATATCTGGTCGTTGAACCTACCGGTGTAGGTAAGCTTTCAAATATTATTGCTGCAATTAAGAAGGTAATGTATGAAAAAATTATACTTTTAAACCCGATTGTGGTTGTTTCTCCTCGGGGATTTTACGATAATATGGCGGAATTTCCCGAAATATATACAGACCAGCTTCGTTACGCAGGTACGGTTGTTTTATCAAAGATTGAAAATGAAAATATAAATGTAATTAATGAAGTGGCAGATAAGATTCATGAAATTAATCCTTCCGCTGATATTATTACAGAACATTATTCCAAGATGGATGTAACATGGTGGGAATCTTTGCTTAGCTGCGAGGATTCTCTTGAGGAGGATATTGCCAAGACGGAAGAAACATCCGAGTTAATGTCAGTTGATATTAATCTTGCCTCATTTGACGGAATTTCCGAACTTGTTATATTTTTGGAAGATGCGCTTAGGGGCACCTTTGGCTATATCACCCGTGCCAAAGGTGTGATAAAGGTAGGAAGCGAATGGATGCGCTTTGATCTTGCGGACAAAATGTATTCGATTGTCGGGGAGCAGTCTGCCGAACCTAAAACTCAGTCTGTTTTTTTCGGCAAAGATATTGATAAAGAGCATCTGATGGATAGATTAAACAGTTATAAGAATATCCGTATTCAAAGAAAATCTTAGGGCATATCAAGAAATTATTCTCAATTTAAAACAACATAATAATCGGTTATAACAAGGATATAACTGCATTTATCCGGAAAGGTAACCGTAATTGCCGGGGAAAACGGCAGGGGTTGACAAAATATTCTAACTGTACTAACATACATAGTACAGTTGTAACAGAAAGGAGATGTTTCCAAAATGATCATTATTGATTATAAGGATACGCGGCCCATATACGAGCAGGTAGTAGACAAATTTATTGATTTGATACTTAAGGGAGTTCTTTTGCCGGATGAGCAGATGCCTTCGGTAAGGAATCTTGCAATGGACATTTCGATAAATCCCAATACTATTCAAAAAGCATATATGGAGCTGGAACGCCAAGGTTATATATATGCCGTCAAGGGCAGGGGCAATTTCGTAAGTAATCCCGAAAAACTTCTTGATGAGCGTAAACAGAAGCAGATTAATGAAATTGTTGAGTTATCAAAAAAAGCAATTGGGTACGGAGTAACCAAAGAGGACATTTTGGAAGCAATTAATAAAATGTGACAGAAAGAACCGTCCCCACTGTCACACTTTTGGGGGAAAGGTGCTAAAAATCAGCAAATGTGACAAAAAGAACCGTCCCCACTGTCACAAAGGAGAGAGGAAATATGATTGAAATTAAAAATGTAAATAAAAGTTTCGATGATATAAAAGCCGTGGATAATGTTTCTTTTAGTATAAAAGAAGGTACGGTTTTCGGACTTATCGGAACGAACGGAGCAGGTAAGAGCACTACACTAAGAATGATGGCCGGTGTTTATAAACCGGACAGCGGTGATATTACAATTGATGAAATCCCCGTATACGATAATGTAAAGGCCAAGAAGAATCTTTTCTTTATAGCGGATGAACCCTATTTTCCGATGAATTCCACAGCAGAAAGCATGGGAAGATTCTATGGCGAAATGTATGAAAATTTTGATAGGGAAGGATATCTTAAATATCTTGAGACCTTTAAACTTGAGAAAAACCGTAAGATAAACACATATTCCAAGGGTATGAAGAAACAGCTTGCCATTATACTGGGAGTATGCGCCGGGACAAAATACTTATTATGTGATGAAACCTTTGACGGACTTGACCCGGTAATGCGTCAGGCTGTCAAAAGTATACTTGCCCGTGAAATGGACGCGCGAGGACTGACGCCTATAATTGCATCCCATAATTTAAGAGAACTGGAGGACATATGTGATCATATAGGACTTCTCCATCGAGGCGGAGTGCTTCTTTCAAAGGATCTCGAAGATATGAAATGCAATGTACAGAAGGTTCAGTGTGTGTTTAAGAATATACTGGATAAGGATAAAGCACTTGAGGGTATTGAACTTATCGGTGAAGAAAAACGAGGCTCATTATACACTTTGACAATAAGAACTACGAGAGAAGATGCAATAGAAAGATTTGGGGCTATAGATACGGTATTCTATGAAGTACTGCCCTTATCATTAGAAGAGATATTTATCAGTGAAACGGAGGTGGCCGGATATGACATCAAAAAAATCATTTTGGGCTAAATTCATTGGAAACAATGGGCAAAAGGTATGGATGTGGATTATTTGCTTCATATCCATGCTGGTTCTGTATCCCGGTGTAATGCTTGTGTATTTTAACAGGATATCAGGAATATATCTTGATGATACTCCCTTTGCCAAGAGAATCCTTGATTACAATATGAATCTTGCGGTAAGCGAGGCTATAGGAATTCGTGATAATGCAGCTTTTGTGGTTTTTGCGTTCGTAATTGCCCTGGGTATTTTCGGATATGTTAACAACAGAAGCAAGGTCGATGTATATAAATCGGTTCCCGTAAGCTCCAAAACCTCCTTTTTCGGAGATTATATATCCGGAGTGGTAATTGTATTTGCTAATTATATCTTTGCAATTATTTGTACCCTGATATTGGCAGCGGGCTGGGGTTATCTTCCGATTATTGCAGTTAAACAGTGTTTGTTTACTTCGGCAGTTAACCTTCTTATGTTCCTGTTCTATTATTCAATAGCAATAATCGCAATTATGATTACGGGTAATATGTTCGTGGCATTGGGAACAGGGGCGGTTATCTGCTTTATAGTTGATTTGTATGCAGGAGAACTTGATACATTTAAATATACCTTCTTTAAGACGGCCGACAGCTTATTTGGTTATGACAGCTTTAAGTTTGCACCTGTAATTTCCTATAGTGAATCCTTATGGGAAGTAACCCGGAAAAGTGATATGTCGGAATTGTTAAGCGCCACGGCACCTTCGCTGATTCATCTTGTAATCGGATGTATTGTTCTTATTCCGTTGTCATATTTTAGCTTTAAGAAACGTCCTGCAGAGGCTATGACCAAGGCTATGTATTTAAAACCGGTTGCATTAATTATTAAGATAGTTGTTGCAGTATATACTTCAATAGGAGTTGGGGAAATAATATATAACAGTTCTTCCGAAAGTACTTCCTTGATGGTTATTGCAGCGGTTGTGTGGGCAATTATAATAGGTATGGCCTTTGATGTATTATACGCTTTGGACATTAAGGCATTTCTTAAGTCATGGTGGTCGACCTTAATAGGAATCGCAGTTACGTTGTTAATTTTACTTGCATTCATTACGGATTTTACAGGATATGATAAATATCTTCCTTCCGATAATAATGTGGAATCCTATGCGATGAATATTTATATGAACGGTTACGCCGATAACTTTGAATATGTGACGGATGAGTATTCTCTTGAAGAAAACTGCACATGGATAGACAGTGCCGAATATTATCTTGAGAATATGTATCTTACGGATATTGATTCCATAAGACGTCTTGCCGAAATTGCAATTGAAAAGGAATATTACAATTATGAGGAAGACAATTTCATTGAAATCAATGTTCATTACAGAAGAAAAGGCTTGTGGGATGTTGACAGAAGAATCAAGGTTGATCCGCTTGATGAAGAATCTGTAAAGCTCCTTGATAATATTATAGGCTCCGAAGAATGGGCTAAGGGTGTTTATCAGATTATTTCAGACAGGGATATGTTCCTTGAAAAGTATATGACGATATGTTATTCAAACGGTGTTAATTCCGAAGTGTCCGGTGTTGATATGGAGGAATTGCTTGATGCCTATGCCAAAGATGAAGAAAAATTCACATTTAGCAAGGGCCTTAATGAAACTCCCGTAGGAAAAATTGTGATATATCCTTCCCAGTACTGGATGTATATGCTTCCGGTTTATGAAGATTATGAGAATACACTTTCATTATTTGAGGAGGACGGAAGCCTGCTGAGTAATGAGTTTACTTCCGAAGATGTTACGAATATACGAGTAATCAATTATCATAATGAAGTGTGGGAAGCAAACGGTAACAGCTATGAAGGTAAAGACCCCACAGTAACCGTAGATGTCACAGACCCGGAAAAAATGGACGAACTTCTTGAATATGTAACATCAAACGAACTTCCCAAAGTATGGGGTGTTTATGATGACACATATAGCAACTATACTGTAGAGGTTTTCTTTGACGGTGATTATCTGACGGATTCCTATTATGATTACATTGGCTTCAGTTTTACAGGTCCGGTACCTCAATGGATTGTTGACCTTACGGCTCTTGGTTAAATAAATGCCATTACAAGAAGCATAAGTGCTATGAAAATAAGATTATAGAAAGTAAACACCAGCATGTATTTACCTTTCTTTGAATCTTTGGTTACTGCATAGAACTTATATGAAATAAGGCTGGCCAGGGATGCAATAAGAGTTCCCAGACCACCTATATTAACTCCATAAAGTATATCTTTGTAATTGTCGGTAAAGCCCGAAAGCAGCATGGCGCAGGGCACATTTGAAATAACCTGACTAAGACCCA
Organism: Lachnospiraceae bacterium; assembly: GCA_045629045.1. Classification (GTDB taxonomy): domain Bacteria; phylum Bacillota; class Clostridia; order Lachnospirales; family Lachnospiraceae; genus JAILLW01. The sequence goes on along the minus strand of JAZQQM010000049.1, from coordinate 14,591 downwards.
AAGATATAAACATTTCCCGGCCAAGGAGCATCTTGTCGATAAGATTGCTTACGGTCGGGATTTGTTGCATATTACCGATAAATACGAAAAATCCGATAAATGTTCCCAGAAGATAATAGTCAACATCCTTAAAAAGGTTACGGTAATAAATAAGTCCGACGATTATAACGACAATAAGGGAAATCTGCCATGGAACAAGTCTTATTACGGTACCCAGGCATACGATAAACATGACGCCGAGGATTGATAGTTTAACTTTGTTAATGGCATAGGTCGGCTTTTCGAAGGACAATGTTATAGGCTGCTTTTTGTCAATGAGGACAATTACAATAAGGCCTATAAGTGCTACAACTGTAAGCGGCAGCATGGTAAGAACGAAATCGCCCATGCCCATTCCGGACAAAGTGTATAAGTAAAGATTCTGGGGATTGCCTATTGGAGTCAGCATACTTCCGAGGTTGGCGGCAATTGTCTGAAGAACGATAGTTCTTATGATTCTGTGCTCCAGGCCTGCACCCTTAAGAAGAGCAAGGGCAAAGGGAACGAAGGTAATAAGAGCAACGTCGTTTGTTATAAGCATGCTGCTAAAAAAGGGCAGCAGTACAAGTATAAGTTCAAGTGGCTTTGAAGAAGATGCATTAATGGTAAGCTTTTCCGCAAGACGACGGAAAACCCATTGCTCTTTTACACCTGCAACTATAAACATCAGGCAAAACAGAAGTGCCAGAACTCTAAAATCTATGTATCCGATATATTTTGCCGAAGGCGGAATAATAAAGGATGAAACAATTGCCATCAGGATTGCAATTGTAAAAACCGTTTCTTTTTTTATGAAATTAAGTATCGATGCCGTAAGTGCTTTCATATTTTAACCTCTGCATTATTAAATCAGTTTAAAAACAAACCGTGATAAATAATATCACTAACCGATTCCTTTTTCTACAAGTTTTATTGTTTAATACCTATTGAAATGATAAAATAAAAGGGCTATGGAAATTAAGATTAAGTCATTTAAGACAACAGAAGAACCGGATAATTCAGTGCCTATATACGTGGACGGCAGCTATAATCAGGAAACCGAGGAATATGCCTACGGCATGGTTGTTGTTAAAGAAGACGGCACTACGGAAGAGTATTCGGATAAGTTCTGTGATCCGGAGCTTAAGTCAATGTGGAATGTGGCAGGTGAAATAATGGGTTCATGTGCCGCAATGCAGTATGCCCTTGATTATGAACTTCCCGCCATCACCATATATCATGATTACGAGGGAATTTCCAAGTGGCCCCTGGGCTTATGGAAAGCCAATAAAGAAGGCACAAAGGCCTATGTTAATTTCTATAATGAAGTAGCAAAAACAGTTAAGATTAAGTTCGTTAAGGTTAAAGGCCACAGTGGTGATAAATATAACAATATGGCTGATAAACTGGCCAGAGCGGCACTGGGTCTATAAGATAATAATTTTGAATCGAGGAATTTAACGTGATATTTTCTTTATTTAAGCAGTATCCCAATGTGATGATGGGAATAGGAATGTTCTTTACCTTTGTAATTACAGCATTCTTTACACATAAATTAAAGGGTAAGCTTCCTGCAGATGAGGGAAGAGATTTCGCGGTTGACGGCAAATTAAGCAAAGGTAAACCCAGAGGAGCCGGAATTATTTTTATAGCAACGTTTATTCTGGGAGTTATATTATTTTCACCTATCAGAACGGAGTATTTAATCTATATAGTTCTTGTGGGAATCGAAATGCTTACGGGATATCTTGACGATAGGTCGGAAAAGCCCTGGGGCCGCTTAAAGAAAGGCCTTATGGACTTTATGGTGGCATCAATGATAGCCTTCACATATGTGCATTATAACGGAAGTTCCATTAAGATAGCTTCGTTGGGAATCACATGGAATCTTCCCTGGTGGGCTTTTTATATTATTTGCGTTGCAATTGTATGGGCCTCAATTAACGTTACCAACTGTGCCGACGGAGTTGACGGATTATCCGGTTCACTGGCACTGGTTACACTGGCATCATTCTATATAGCGGATATTCCTTATGAGCATTATTACAGATTCACATATATTATTATGTACTTCGTAATGGCAATTCTGGCATATCTTTTGTTTAACGCAGGACCGAGTATTCTTATGATGGGAGATGCAGGTTCAAGAGCCATGGGTCTTTTTATTGCAATAGTTGCGCTAAAGAGTCAAAGCCCCTTCCTTTATCTGGTATTTGCAATTGTTTTGTTCCTGGACGGAGGACTTGGATTATTCAAGATTACATGTATCAAAATCCTTAAGAAGAATCCTTTCAAGAAATTAAGAACGCCGCTGCATGATCATGTTCGTAAGAATCTTGAGGTTAACTGGTCAAATAATCAGTGTGTTATGCGATTTACTATTATTCAGATACTTATTAATGTGTGTTTTATTTATTTGTTTTTACGATAATTAATTATTAAATGGGGGAAGATATGGAAAAACGAAGAGACAAAATCAATTATTATCTTGATCTGGCACAGACTGTTGCACAAAGAGGTACCTGCTTAAGACGTAAGTACGGTGCTGTTATAGTCAAAAATGACGAAGTGGTTTCAACGGGATATGTAGGTGCTCCGAGAGGACGTAAGAACTGCTCGGATATAGGAACATGTATCCGTAACGAACTTAATATTCCCCGTGGCGAAAGATATGAGCTTTGCCGTTCCGTACATGCTGAGGCCAATGCGATTATTTCGGCATCCCGTGCCCAGATGCTTGGCGCAGATATGTATCTTGCAGGTGTTGATGCTCTGACCGGTGATTATATTCCCAATTCAAACAGCTGCTCAATGTGCAAACGACAGATTATTAATGCGGGTATAGCAAGAGTATTTGTTCGTGATAATCATGACGAATACAGAATGATTGAAGTTCAGGATTGGATTGATAATGATGATTCCCTGAACGGAACAAGAGGATATTAAAACTATAATTTAAAGAGGATAAAAATATGAAGTACACCCTTGATTACGATATGTACATGAAGACTGCCGAAACTGCAATTGCGGAAGGTCAGGTACTTCTTAAGAACGAAAATAATGTATTGCCCTTACCGAAGGGTTCTGATGTTGCTGTGTTCGGAAGAATGCAGCATCATTATTTTAAGTCGGGAACAGGTTCCGGAGGAATGGTTAACGTTAACCGCGTAATCGGAATTATGGATGCCCTTAAGGAAGCATCCGAAGATGGAAGAATAAAGATATACGAGCCTCTGGAGGATACTTATCTTGAGTGGGAAAAGGAACATCCTTACGATGCCGGTATAGGCTGGGCCGGCGAACCGGATTCGCAACTTGAAATGCCTTTAGAGGATGAAACTGTAAAGGAAGCGGGAAATGCCTGCGATTATGCAGTCGTAATAATAGCCCGTCTGGCAGGTGAAGATAAGGATAATAAGAATATTCCGGGTTCCCTTAAGATTTCCGACGGCGAAAAAGATATGCTTAATAAGGTAACGAAGGCCTTTGACAAAGTTATCCTGATATTTAACACAGGATATACCATGGACATGACCTTCCTTAAGGATTACAGAATTTCCGCTGTGCTTATGGCATGGCAGGGAGGTATGCTTGGAGGACTTGGTACGGTTGATGTACTTACCGGCGCTGTGAATCCTTCGGGCAAACTTGCGGACACCATAGCTGCACCTGAGGATTATCCTTCATATAACAATTTCGGTGATGAGTATGAAGCTGTTTATGAAGAAGATATCTTTGTGGGCTACAGATATTTTGAAACCTTTGCCAAAGACAAGGTTATATATCCTTTCGGATACGGACTTTCCTATACAACTTTTGAAATTTCCGCAAAGGAAGTGACGGAATCGGATAATTCCGTGAAACTTGATATTTCGGTTACAAATACGGGAAATGTACCGGGTAAAGAAGTAGTTCAGATATACGTAGGTGCGCCTTTGGGCAAATTAAGTAAGCCAAGTAAAGTTCTCGTGGGCTTTGCCAAAACAAAGGAACTTAAAGCCGGCGAAAGTCAGAGTATCATCATGGATATTCCCTATAGCCGTTTCGCATCCTTTGATGATGATAACAGAGTAGGGCTCGGTACGGGCTTTGTACTTGAAAAAGGCACATACAGAATATATGTGGGTAATGATGTTGCCCGGGCCGGGGAGGTATACGCTTTGTCCATGGACAAAGATATACTTGTTGAAGCTCTGATAAATGCAATAGGACCCGTTAAGGCCTTTAAGAGAATGACTGTTATGACGGATTCTGACGGCAGTGTCGGAATCGGATACGAAGATACGCCCCTTCGTAAGGATACAATGAAGGAGCGAAGATATGCCAATCTGCCTGCACAGATTCCTCTTACTGGGGATAAAGGCTACAAACTAAGTGATGTTGCCAAGGGCAGGGTTACGATGGATGAGTTTATAGCCCAGTTATCGGTTGAGGAATTGTGTACGCTTATTCGCGGTGAAGGTATGAGTTCCGGACAGGTTACTCCCGGTACGGCCTCAGCCTTCGGAGGAATTATTCCTTCACTTAAGGATAAAGGTATTCCTACGGGCTGTATGGACGACGGCCCTTCGGGTATGCGACTTGACAGCGGTCTTAAGGCTGTCGCACTTCCCTGCGGAACACTGCTTGCATGTACCTTTAATACGGAACTTAACGAAGAATTGTTCGGATTCCTGGGTATTGAAATGCTTAAAAACAAAGTTGATGTATTACTGGGACCGGGAATGAATATTCATCGTCATCCTTTAAACGGCCGTAATTTTGAGTATTTCAGCGAAGACCCCTTCCTTACGGGTGCCATGGGAAGCGCTCAGATTAAGGGATTAAAATCCCGGGGAGTAACGGGAACAATTAAGCATTTTGCCTGCAATAATCAGGAAACGGGACGTATGATAGTTAATCCTGTGGTTTCGGAAAGAGCGCTTCGTGAAATATATCTTAAGGGCTTTGAGATTGCAGTCAAAGAAGGTCATGCGGATTCCGTTATGACTACCTATTGTCAGATAAACGGAGTATTTACATCGGGTAACTATGACCTTGTTACCACTGTTTTAAGGAATCAGTGGGGATTTAAGGGAATAGTAATGACAGACTGGTGGGCCAGAATTTCCGAAGAAGATGTGGCTTATAATAAAACGAATTTTGCAGGTATGGTACGTGCACAGAACGATATGTATATGTGCGTTCCCGGCGCTACTGCCGATGTGGGAGACAATGCACGGGAAGAAGTGGCTGCCGGAAATCTTACAATTGGCGAGCTTCAAAGGACTGCCAAAAATATATGCGGATTTTTCCTTGATAAAGAAGTGTTCGGAAGAACTATAGGCAAAGAATCCGAAGTTACCGTAGTTAATGCCGAAGAAGGTTATGATGAATCGATTGATGATGTGGAGTTTATAACTGTCGGGGACGAAGTTGTTATTGACCTTAGCAATATGGAGATAACAAGGAATTTCCAATATGATTTCGGAATCACCTTTGAAGATTTGGGAATTTACGATGTGACACTGACGGGAACCGGATTGCCCGGTAATGAGCTTGCACAGCTTGGGGCAACCGTTTATATGAATGCCGCACCCATATGTGCCCTCAGTTTAAGAGGGGACGGTGTTGAACACAGTTCCACTGAGGGTGTTGGATTCTATAATATTTCCAACGTGATGCACATAAAATCAGCCCTTGGCGGCATTAAACTTAAAGAGCTTAAGATTAAGGCATCACTCAAGGGCTGGCAAAATACATAAGAATTATATGCTTTTACATTTTTTCGGTCATAACCGACATGTATGCGGGACGAATAATCTTGTCCATGTTGATAAGTTCTTCGATTCTGTGGGAACTCCAACCGACAATTCTTGCTACTGCGAACATTGCCGTATACAGTTCAACCGGAATGCCCAGCATTTCATACACAAAACCTGAATAGAAATCTACATTGGGGCTGACCCCTTTGTAGATTTTTCTTTTTTCGGCAATAAGAATGGGAGCCAGTTCCTCTATATTTTCATAAAGGGATAATTCCTTTGTCATATGCTTTTCGGCAGCCAGTTCTTCCACATAGCTTCTGAATACTCTTTCTCTCGGGTCGGACAAAGAGTATATTGCATGGCCCATACCGTAGATAAGCCCCTGCTTATCAAAGGCTTCCTTATCGAGGATTTTTGATAAATAGGCTTTGAGTTCGTCCTTATCCGTATAGTCTTTGACATTCTTGTGAATGTCGTCAATCATACGCTTAACCTTTATATTGGCACCGCCGTGACGGGGTCCTTTAAGGGACGACATGGCAGCAGCTATTGTTGAATAAGTATCCGATCCCGAAGAGGTTACCACTCTTGTGGTGAAGGTGGAATTGTTACCGCCGCCGTGCTCCATATGGAGAATAAGAGCAGTATCAAGAACCTTGGCTTCCACAGGTGTATATTTTTGGTCGGGACGAAGTAATTTAAGTATATTTTCGGCAGTGGAAAGTTTAGGATCCGGCCTGTGAATATACATACTTTCGTTCTTCTCAAAATGGTTGTATGCATTGTAACCGTAAATTGCCAGCATGGGGAATTCACTGATTAACTGAATGCACTGACGAAGAGAATTGGTAACCGATATATCGTTGGCAGTCTTGTCGTAAGAAGCCAGTGTCAGAATACTTCTGGTCATTGAATTCATAATGTCTTCCGAAGGCGCCTTCATAATAACGTCTCTTGTGAAGTTGCGGGGAAGAGAACGGCAATGTCCAAGTAAATCCTTAAATTCATTGAGTTCATTATCATCGGGTAAAGAGCCGATAAGCAAAAGATATGCTATCTTTTCAAAACCGAGGCCTGTGGGTCCCAAATCATTGATAAGCTTTTCTACGCGGTAACCTCGATACCAAAGTTCGCCGTCGCATTGGACACGTTCACCGTTTATTTCTTTTGACGAAATTACCTCGGAAATATTGGTAAGACCCGTAAGAACGCCTCGACCGTTCTGGTCTCTAAGGCCTCTGTAGACTCCGTATTCCGTATACAGATTATAGTCAATCTTGTCATTCCCGTAACAGGTAGTTTCAATTTTGGCTGCATATTCATTCAGTCGTTTTAAATCCATGTTTACCCCCAAATCGTATTACAATCATTACCCTTTTAATTCTACATAAAAGTATGGGGGTAGCACAATTGATAAATTGTAAACTATTTCTAAAGAATTTATAAATCACTTTATTTTCGTTTTTCACAAAATAATCGGCCAAAATGCCGATAAAATAAGCAACTTTGTACATTTACTCCCTTATATGGAGAGTGTTATACTATCATGCGGCTTAATAATGTATGTGAATTTGGATTTTGTTTGAGATAATCAGACTGTTAAAGAGAGGATCTTATGATTACTAAAAGAGAAGATGTAAGAAATGTTGCAATTATCGCTCACGTAGACCATGGTAAGACTACACTCGTCGATGAGTTGCTTAAGCAAAGCGGTGTTTTTAGAGAAAATCAGGAAGTTGCCGAGCGTGTAATGGATTCAAATGATATAGAGCGTGAAAGAGGAATTACAATTCTTTCGAAGAATACGGCCGTAATGTATAAGGGTACAAAGATAAACATTATCGATACTCCCGGCCATGCTGATTTCGGGGGTGAGGTTGAGCGTGTTCTTAAGATGGTTAACGGCGTAATTTTGGTGGTTGATGCCTTTGAAGGTGCTATGCCCCAGACTAAATTCGTGCTTCGTAAAGCCCTTGAACTTAAGCTTCCCGTTATAGTCTGTGTTAATAAAATTGACAGACCTGAAGCAAGGCCTAAGGAAGTAATTGATGAAGTTCTTGAGTTATTCCTTGATCTTGACGCAGATGACAGCCAGCTTGATTGCCCATTCGTATTTGCTTCAGCCAAGGCAGGAACCGCATCTCTTGATATGGAGACTCCCGGTGTTAATATGGAGCCTTTGTTTGATACGATCATAGATTATATTCCTGCACCTGAAGGTGACCCGGATGCAGGCACACAGATGCTTATAAGTACCATTGATTATAATGAGTATGTGGGAAGAATCGGTGTCGGTAAAGTTGACAACGGTGTCATTAAAGTAAATCAGGATGTTGTAATTGTTAACCATCATGAGCCTGATAAACAGCGCAAAGTTAAGGTTAGCAAATTATATGAATTTGACGGTCTTAACAAGGTAGAGGTTAAGGAAGCAACTATCGGTTCAATTGTTGCTATTTCGGGCATTTCGGATATTCATATAGGTGATACACTTTGTGCACCTGATCGTGTTGAACCTATTCCCTTCCAGAAGATTTCGGAGCCTACAATTGCGATGAATTTCATAGTTAATGATTCGCCTCTTGCAGGTCTTGAAGGAAAGTACGTAACATCACGTCATATCAGAGACCGTCTCTTTAGAGAACTTAATACGGATGTATCCCTTCGCGTTGAAGAAACAGATACAACAGAATCCTTCAAGGTATCCGGACGAGGAGAACTTCACCTTTCGGTTCTTATTGAGAACATGCGTCGTGAAGGCTTTGAATTTGCCGTAAGTAAGGCAGAGGTTATTTACAAGGAAGATGAAAAAGGCCACAAATTAGAGCCGATGGAAACATGTTATATAGATGTTCCGGAGGAATTCTCAGGTGCGGTAATCGAAAAACTGTCACAGCGTAAGGGTGAGCTTAAGAGCATGAATCCTTCGGCAGGAAATTACGTACGTCTTGAGTTTAGTATTCCTTCCCGTGGACTTATCGGATACAGAGGTGAGTTCATGACCGATACCAAGGGTAACGGAATTATGAATACATCCTTTGAAGAATACGGCCCCTTTAAGGGTGAAATTCAATATCGTAAGCAGGGCTCGCTTATTGCTTTTGAAGCAGGAGAGTCTATAACATACGGCTTGTTTAATGCCCAGGAAAGAGGAATTCTCTTCATCGGACCCGGCGAAAAGGTATACTCGGGAATGGTAGTAGGCCAGAATCCCAAGGGCGAGGATATCGAAGTTAATGTATGTAAGAAAAAGCAGCTTACCAATACACGTTCCTCAAGTGCGGATGAAGCCCTTCGTCTTACACCGCCTAAGGTTATGTCTCTTGAACAGGCTCTTGATTTCATCGATTCCGATGAACTTCTTGAGGTAACACCTACCACATTAAGAATTCGTAAGAAGATTCTTGACCCGCTTCTTCGTAAGAGAGCTTACTATCAGGCTAAGAACAGGGGATAAGAATAGGCACTAAGGATAATAGCTAAGAATAATAACTAAGAATAAGTGCTTAGAATAAGGGGGAAGTTGTTTTTTCTTGGAAAAATATATTATTTAATAAGAAAGTGATAGATTTTTGAAACAAAGTTAAATAGTTATTGTGGTATAATTAAGGCGTTGGTGTGTGACACATCAGCGTCTTTTGTTTTATATAACTATATTGGAGGATGTATTGATGAATGCTTTTAAGGAATATGGCAAGCTTTGCGTTAGAGGAACCAGGCTTTGTGATTCTTGCGGAAATCCTGTTCAGCTAAAGGGACCAAGTACATTGGGGCTGGTATGGTATCCGGAGATTATCAATAAAGAAGCATTTGAAACAGTCCATGGCTGGGGTGCTAATTTAATTCGCCTTGCCATGTACACAATGGAAGAGGACGGATATCTTTCGGGAGGTAATCAGGAATTTACCAAAGACCTGATTGATAAGGGCGTAAAATATGCTACCGAACTCGGAATGTACGTTATTATCGACTGGCATATTTTAAGTGACGGAAATCCCATGACTCATAAGAAGGAAGCTATTGAGTTCTTTGAGGAGATGTCGGCTAAATACGCTTCATACGATAATGTACTTTATGAAATCTGTAATGAACCCAACGGTGATGAGGTTGAGTGGGCACTTGTTAAGTCTTATGCGGAAGAGGTAATTCCGGTTATTCGTAAGAACTGCCCCGACAGTGTTATTCTTGTGGGAACGCCCAAGTGGTCCCAGCTTGTTGACGATGCTGCCGACAATCCCCTGGAGGGAAAGAATATTATGTATTCCCTCCATTATTATGCTTCTACCCATAAGCAGGAGCTTAGGGATAAGATGGCATATGCCCTTAATAAGGGAATTGCAATTTTCGTTGACGAATACAGTAACTGTGATGCTTCCGGAAACGGAATTATCGATGATGAAGAAGCACACGCATGGGCGAAGATGGTTGATGAGAATATGCTTAGTTATGCCCAGTGGAATTTATCCTACAGAGATGAGTCTTCAGCCATGATAAAGGCTGACTGCAAAAAAACTTCCGGATGGGAAGATGCGGATTTGACCACAACGGGACTTTGGATGAGAGACCGTTTGCAGGGTAATATTTCTTATTTGAAGTAGAGGTATATCTTTGGATATTAATATGGTTGAGATGTAGAGGTATATCTTTAAACTTGATTATTGTGTTATAGCAGGAGCTTATTGGGATGGGTAAAATTAAAAGAATTAAGTTGACACCGGCAAAGTGTGCCGTTGATCTTGGTGACGGATCTGAAAGAGGATTTTATGTAAACCAAGATTATATATTGAACGAACTGGGACGCCCTCACAGGGGAATCTCACTTATGTATTGTTATTATCCCCTTGATAAGGAATGGCCCTTAAGAGCTCAGGATGCTTTTAAGGATCAGGACGTATCCTTTGCCTGGGATTATCCTTATGATAATTATTTTCCATATACAGGCGGCCTTAACGGCGACCCTGATTCGGAAGTATTCAAACGTATGCAGGATATTCGTAAGCATGGGCAGGATGTTGTGCTTACCCTTACTGTAGACCCTAATATTTCCGATGATCACATTATTGCGATTGCGAAGGATTTGCGTCCTTACGGAAGAGTTCTTCTTCGAATGAATCACGAGTGCACCGGCGATTGGTTTTCTTTTACCAAGCGTGCAACCTATCAGCAGATTGCTGATTTCTTCGTGAGATTTACCCGAATTATCAAAGAATATGCGCCTAACGTTAAAATGATTCTGTGCGCAGGTGCCGTCAGTGATGCTACGGCGCCTAAGATTGAAAAGGAAGATGAGTTTGTTGAAGCGGTACGTGCTACCGATATTTTTTCAATGGACCAGTATATGGCCCTTAACTGGGGCTGGCCCTATGAGGTGGCTGAAGAAGACAACAATCAGCATCAGAGAAGTAAGGTTTCCAAAGTGTATGAGAATACCCGCAATACCTTTAATCGTCTGGTTGAAATCTGTAACGGTGAGCGTAAGCCCATGGTTATGTCGGAACTTAACGCCGACGGCGATGTAACAGGCGCGTATGACCAGGCAGCTATGGTACGGGAATTCTGCGATATGATTAAGAATGATCCGGAACAGTGGTTTAGCGCATTTACCATGTATCAGTTCAGAGATGACGGACGCCTCGGCCTGGAAATTACAGACCCCAATAATTCGGAGGTCGGAATTAAGCAGCCTTTATTCTATACCTATAAAGAGATAATTAATGATGATTTCTTTAAACCGGGAATTGTTGAAGTTTCGGATACTTTGGACGATTCGGCTGCCATGACTGCTTCACTACAGGGAAACAGTACAACTTCCGGTACGGAAAGTCCTTCAATGTTACCTGTTTGTCTCCGCTGGGGCGGCGCGGAAGATGCCGAGGGTATTGCCATGGAACTTGATTTTGAATCGGATCCGGTATTTGCCGAAGCCTATTTTGAAGATGAACTCATTGATACAGTATTAATGATGGAACTTAACGGAAGATGGTTCTACAAGGCCAAAGGAGTTAAGTGCATCGATTTTATGCCGGCTTTCTATAATAAGAGATTGTCATCAGGCTGCAAAATGAATCTTAATATATTCGCACCGCCACAGGACGGTGTTAATGATAAAGAACACGGACATCGTTCTATCCTAAATGGCTTAAAGGATAAAACAATGGCACAGGATGATTGGGATGTGAATTACTATTTTACGTTGAAGTCATTGCCTAAAATCAGATTAAGATTTAAGCCGATAGTAGGGGAAGTATAGGAAAATTAATTAGCATTGATATTTGGCAGCTGCGAAATTTATCGTGCGAGGTTATTTAACAGGGTAGTTCAAAGAGGTGCAAAGCATGGAATTTCTCGATATTATGGAATATTTTTGGATGTTACTATCATTTATGGTAGGGGATACGACAACCAGAATAATTGCGTTTTTTGTTTTTGTACTATGGCTTCTTTTGGGGGTACATGGCTTCAAAGTCTATAAAGGTGTTGCTTCTTTTGAGATGGGCTTGGTTGTATTCGTTTTGCTTGGTCTTTTGGATTGGCCGAAATTTTTTTGCGCTATTGTAGGAATAATTGTAATGATGATAGTGTATACATATTTCGATAAACTGCTGGGGATTATGACATTTTTATCCGTAGGCTTTTTCATATTGTTCTTTGGGGTATTTCTTTCGTCAAAAATATCGGAAGTGGCGCTGATTATAATTGATGTGATAGTGAGTCTGATTATTGCATTTTTGGTAGTGAAATTCACTAAGCCGGTATTAATAGTTTACACCTCACTGGCATTCGGTATGTTGGCCACTAATGCTCTTATGGTTGCTTTGGATTCTTCATCTGATGGATTTGAAAGTGTTGCTACTGTTGCCTGTGTTGTATTTTGCTTTGTTTGTCAGTATAAAAAATATGGTTTTTGGGGTGGGAACGAGCAGTCTATAACAACGTTTGACTATAAGAGTGCGCAGTCATTTTTGACAAACGTCGCTTCAACTGATGCTGATGGAACGAAGTCTGTTCCGACACAGGAATTTATATATTGCACAAAATGCGGCGCAAAGTATCCTGTTACTGCAAAATTCTGCGGAAAATGCGGAAATAAACTTCAAATCATAAAAAGAGCAACAAACTAGGAAAAATGCGGAACCCGGATAAAGTCATCAATGTCAAAAACGTTCTGCCATTATTTTGTCCGTCAACTTTTACCTATAGTTCAACGACAATAAAGGGTATATCCATTTCTTCTATGGTGTATCCGGCATGCACACCCTTAAATTCTTTTGCCTCTTCGTAAGTATTAAATACCGTTAAATCTGTCGTAGCGATTGCTACATAATCTCCAAGCATACCGTCTGCATTCGGATGTCTGTTTGATTTTCCGAACAAACCGCTTTTATAGACTTCGGCTTTAGTAAGAAGCAGGAAATCCTTGCCAAATGCTTTGGCAAAAGCTTCTTCAAATTGCTTTAATATTGAATTCGGTAAGTTCGCTATACAGTTTTTGTAATCTAATAAATCAAACTTCATAAAAACCACTTAATTTACAAACAACAATGCCAGAACAACGTTTTGATTTGAATTACTATTTCTCCTTCGGATTCAATCTTTCCGGTAAAATAGTTCGTCATTGTTTCTTTATTGCTATCAATGAATTTTTCCTGTTCCGGGAATATATCCCTTAATTTCTGAATTACTTCCTGCGCATCGCTATAATGCCAAAAGTTTGGTAAAAATACTTGTTTTATAGTGGTAAAATATTTTTCAAGCATGTTTTTGAAGGCATTCTGCTCTTTTGCCTGTTTATTAATTTTTTCTTCTATAAATGCAGCATTTAATCCCATTTCGTCAAATGCATCCTTGAAGAAATAGTTCCATGTACTTACTGCATTTCCGGTAATAGAGAACATGCCGTTTTTTGCTAACACCATACTTGCATTTTTAATCATATTTTCAGGATTTTTGAGCTGATATTGAAGATAATGCGCCACAATCAAGGTATAATTCTTATCTTTGTCAATAATTTTCCATGCATCTTCCTGCTCAAGGTCACTGAATTCCAAAAATATTTCTGCATCATTTGGTAAACTATTCTTATTATCACAGACAAACTGCTCGAAATCATCTGCCCAGCTTCCGTGAATGTCATAAGCATACACTTTTGTTCCGGAGGGAATTCGGTCCCAATTGTTTCGCCAAAGCTTAGCATAACCACATCCCAGATCTAACACTTTTTCATTATCTTTAATGTTCAGAGAATTAAATATACGAACATACCAGTCCATCTCATTCCCGGTATGCTTAAGAGCATCCCAATGACGTTCATCAGCGCCCTGGTCCAGTCCGACATTTTGAACTATTGAAGCAACATCATCCCAGTCAAGTCCCTCTGATTTTCTATCCAGTGTTCTATTAATGGCAGAAATAACTTTATCTATCTGATATCGTTTTTCTTCCATCCGTTTAAGCTGCATCTTAAGTGCTGTTTCTATATCCGAAGCTACGCCATTCACAAGACTGTCTCTGATTTCTTCCAATGAAAATCCGATTTGCTTAAGAGCAACAATCTTCTCTAAAATTTCCAGTGCTGCCTGATCATACAATCTGTAATTTCCTTCTGAATAATCTGTAGGCTTAAGCAGACCCTTCTCGTCGTATAATCTTACTGCTTTTTGTGAAACACCGGCTTTCTTGGCAATCTGATATGTACCCAGAATCCTGGACACATATTATGAACTAGGCTGAACACATGGATGCTATCCTGTATTGTACAGGTGGCATCCATTTTGTTTTGGCCTGAATTCTTTTGTTATTATAATAATCTATATATTCATCAATAGC
>JAZQQM010000048.1:0-54610 GCA_045629045.1 Lachnospiraceae bacterium | reverse complement strand
GATAAAGAACTGATAAAAGCGCTTAGAAGAAATGATGTAAAGATCATAACGTCTTCAGATGCACATTCCCCAGAAGATGTTGGATATAAGATAAGAGAGCTCGTTGAATGTGTTAATCTCTGAAAGTGAATTACATAAATTTCAGTTTGTCGAGCTGATGCGTTAGACAAGAATTGTAATTTTTATAAACCCAATAAACACGTAATTACGGAGGAAATATGGCTGAGTGGGTATCACACCTTATTGTGGCTGACAGAGTACTTGAAAGATTACCAAAACTAAAGAGACATGAGTTTTGCGTGGGTAATATTGCACCTGACTGTAATATGCCAAATGAGGACGGAACGGACTTTATTCCTCCGAGAAAAGTAACTCATTGGATTACCGGTGAAAGAAAGACTGCGGCAGATATGCGGGCATTTTATGACGAGTATGTGGTAAGAAGGCGTGAGCACATTAATTCTGAAGAAGAGTTGTCATTCTTACTTGGATATTATTCGCATTTAATTACCGATGCGGAACTTCAGCGAACAATCCGGGATGAAAAGCGTGTGGCAGCAGCATGGCAAAGAGCCAAAGCTATTCCGGAACTTTTGAATAAGTCAGAGGGTATGGTTGAAGACTGGGATTCTTTTAAGAAACTTTATTCGGACAGGAAAGACCGCCAAAAAGATTTTTATGTAATAGAAAGAGAATATCTGGATAAACATCCCGAATCCGGGTATTTTACCGAGATTAAGGGTATAAAAGAATTCCCGGATTATATTGACTATTTGCCGAAGAGGGCAATCGCGATGAAAGTGCCCATGATGTACTACATGCCGACATTGGAAGAGGGACAATATCCCTTTGTGGCTTTTTCGAGAGAAGAGTATGAGGGATTCCTCGACAGAGCCGTGGATATGGTTATTGAAGCCATTTGCTGTGCTCTTTAAGATAACTTCATGGAACAAAAATATATAAAGTGAAGAATAGATATAGAAGTGCAGCGTAGATATAGAAAGCGAAGAATACCTATAGAAAGTGAAGTATGAATATGGAAACAAGATATTATGAAGTTGTTAGTATAGACGGGGATTATGCGAATCTTAAAAGAACGGATGCACCTTCGGATGATTTGAAACTTGTGGCAAGAGCATTGCTTCCGGCAGACATTTACGAAGGTTGTCACCTTAAGTACGAGATGATGACGTACTATATGGATTAAGCCTGCAGAACACACGAAATATATGAACTAAGATTATAGAATACATAAAACCATGATAAACACAACACTATGCTATATAGAAAAAGATAATAAATATCTGATGCTTCATCGGAACAAAAAAGATAAGGACTTAAATGCCCAGAAGTGGATAGGCGTGGGCGGCAAATTCGAACCGGGAGAGACTCCGGAAGAATGCCTCATTCGTGAAGTGTATGAGGAAACGGGGCTTTCACTGACATCGTATATCTTTGTGGGCGTAATAAGATTTGAGTCGGATGAGTATGAAGCGGAAGATATGTATTTATATAAAGGAACCGATTTTACGGGTGAACTTAAAGAAGATTGCCCAGAGGGAACATTGAAGTGGGTTGATGCTTCAAAAGTTCTTGACCTTCCCACCTGGGAGGGGGATAAGTATTTCTTAAAACCGCTGCTTGAGGGCAGGACGAATCTTAAAATGAAGGTTCGTTATGAAGGAAATACTTTGGCGGAATTTGTAGATGATACGACAGAAGGAATTGAAGAACAATGACGTTAAAAGATATAAGTACAGGACCCGAATGGATAATCTGGGTAGAATTCGGTATTTTTTTGATTATCAGTATTGTTCTGCTTTCGGGGCATGGAGCGAATCTGATTGCAGGATATAATACGGCAACCGATGAAGAAAAGAGCAGGTATAACACAAAGAAATTATGTCGTGTTGTCGGTGCCGGGATAATGTTAATTACTGTTATGATTCTTATTATGGCAATTGGCGAGGCTGTGTTACCGGCGGCTTTCGCGACGGTATTTCTTGTTGTGACAGTGATTGATTGTATAACAATTATTGTATTGGCTAATACAATTTGCAAAAAGTAAATGCCACAAGTAATAAATGCCACAAAAATAACAGTAATTGGAGGACTCACAGATGCCCAAATTAACAAAAGACGAGGAGTCAATTATTATAGGTATTCACAATAATTGTCATAATACTAACGAAGTGCTGTTACTAATGCCATGGGTGGTTGCTTTGTTTTTTTCGCTTATCGGGGTACCGATTATCGCGGTTATTTGCGAAACTTCATATGTGTGGAATATTACGCTGTTTATAGGACCGGTACTTGTTGTGACACTTATTCTTTTGGCGCGAAAAAAGATAATCTGTCGTGGCTTTTTAAAGGAAAGGGATATTAAAGACAAAGTCGAAATGTCCTGGTGCGCTTCGGAGATGTATTCCGTAGATGACGGCGAACGGATTCTTATGTTTGTGAATTCCGAAAACATGCCCATGATTGTCTATAACTGGTTTAAGGGACTGGGTGTACTAAAAGATGACTGCCTTAAAATGTGCAGAATTGTGTACGACAATCGGGCAGCCAGCTATTTTGCGGTTTCTATGGATGATCTGCAAATAACTGATGCGGTTTATGAAAGATTTGATAATGAAACGAAAAACAATGCCCGCTTTTCCGATTATGATGAGATGGGGCGGTTGGTGAATGTGAGATTATATGCCAGGTTGGCCCAAAATCAAATGCAGAAGAATTAGGGTTGCGCAATGCTGCGCAACCTTTTTTTATTTTATGTGGGTTTATCTATTGACCGGGTTCACCGGCGGAAGTATCCTAAATACAGAGCAACCGGTTGCGCAAAACCCTGCACCATGCTAGGCTGATAATAGAGATAACGAATGTCTCGAACCAGGCTGACAAAAGAGATAACGAATGTCTCGAACTAGGCTGATAAATAATAAATGCAGCAGTAGCGCAAAGGGAGATACCATGGCAGACAACAAAAACACAACAAAGATAACAATTGAAGATATTGCAAATGCACTTAATGTATCAAAGACCACAGTTTCTCGGGCCATTTCCGGTAAGGGAAGAATCGGTACGGATACCAGAAGGCGTGTGCTTGAATATATTAAAGAATATGACTACAGGCCTAATTCCATTGCAAAGAGTCTTGCCGAATCAAAGTCATACAATATATGCTTTGTAATTCCGTCGGATAATGCAATTACAGAGTCGGTATTTTATCAAAGATGTCTGTGCGGAATTAATCAGGTGGCAGTTGAGAACGATTACGACTTGATTGTTTCTATGGTAGAAGGAGATGATTTGTCCCAGCTTAGCCGTCAAATCGAAAACGGCAAGGTGGACGGTGTAATCCTCGGAAGAACCAGTTCCTTTAACACAATAGAACAGTTCCTTCGCTCGAAGAATGTTCCTTTCGTAACGGTGGGATCTTCTGTTGACAGCAGTGTCATTCAGGTTGATAACGACCACGAATCGGCATGCAGCGACTTCACAATGAAACTGCTTAAAATGGGTATAAAGGATATAGCGTTAATAGGCGGCGATACCACATACATTGTTAACCGAAACAGATACAGAGGATTTGTAAGAGCGTTTGAAAATGCAGATATGCAGCTTCACGATGAACTTATTTTCATTTCTCAAAATTCCAAGGATGATGTTGAAGAATCCGTTGAAGTTGCCATGGAGCGCGGAAGTAAATGCATTATTGCAATGGATGATGATATCTGCATCAAGGTAATAAATAAACTTCTGGGTGACGGTAAGAAGATACCGGAAGACATTATGGTTGCATCCTTCTACAACAGCTATATTATCGAAAATTCAAAGGTAAGTGTATCGGCTATAGATTTTGATGAGGTGAAGCTTGGAAATGTGGCGGCCAAGACACTTATAGATCAGATAAACGAAGAAGAACCCATAAAGAAGGTACTTCTGGGTTATGAAATCAAAATACGTGAGTCAACACGCTGCAGAAACAACTGAGAACGCACGTTGAACCGCAGACATAATCAGACTGCGAAGGCAATAGAAAAATAAGAAACAAAAATATATAAAGGAGAATGAAAATGGATAAGTTTATAGTAAACATTATTCATAGGCCGGAGATGGTTCCGGAGTATGCCGAAAAGGTAACGGGACACGGCAAGGAAGAGGATATTTCAAGAAAGGCACTGCTTACAGAGTCACTTGATATCTTTAAATTTCAGCAGGAAACTGCTCACAAGAACGGACTTAAAACAACAATACAAATGACATACGCGTCACTTTTTAATGATGAGGCAGTTGAAATCGCAAAGGCCGATCATGAAAAGTACGGTGATGAAATTGCATTATCACTGCTTGGTCTTCCCTGCAAGGAGTTTAGAGACAAGTATAAGACCAAGGACTTCTGCATCTGGATGTTTAGTATGGAAGACAAGAAGTCCATAGTTGATGATGTGTTTGGCAAATTCAAAGACAGATTCGGTTTTTATCCGGAATCAACCGGCTCATACTATATGGATGCCGACCTTATTAATTACATTAAGGAGAAGTATCCTACTGTTAAGTGTGCTGTCGCAACATGCTGGGAGGAAGGCCCCAAAGCATATCATACCTGCAACAACTCATGGTATACCTTTATGGACGGCGGCCCCTGGGCACCATGGATTCCGTCAAAGCAGAATGTTCACGCACCTGCTTTGAATGAAAAAGAGGACAGCGGAATTGTTGCGATACCTCATCTTTCACGTGATTTGCTATCATGCTTTGACGGTAACGGTTCCAACTTCGGAACCCATCCACAGAACGTGCTTCGCGGAATGATTTATGATACCAAGACCTGGGAGTACCCATATCTTTATAACTTAATAGACCAGTACAGATCATTGGAAAAATACAATAACGGCTACGCCTACAACATGATGTTCGTAGGACCGGGCTGGCTTAACAAGATGGGCAGATGGGAACAGCCCTATGAGCTTCTGGCCAAGTCATATAATGACGGCATGAAGTATTACGGCGACCTTAAGAAAGAGGGTAAGCTTACTGACATGACAATGGCGGAGCTTGCGGATTATTACAGGGACAAAAAGACATACACCGAGCCTGAGTGCGCTTTGTGGAAAGATATACTGTACGGTTCCGACAAGCAGCTTTTCTGGTACTGCGATCCCTTTATGAGAACATGTATCAACATGGACCAGTGCGGTGCAATCGTTGACTTAAGACCATATGCCGCCAAGCTTGAGTGGCCGGTGGGAATAGGCACAAAGCACGTGTGGGATGCCTCATACCCTTATCTTATTCAGGAGAAATACCGTGCCGGATATTTCACACATTATGCGGGAGAAGGTACCGTTCGTTCGGCCAAGGTTACCTATAACGGCGAAGAAGTTGATTTATGTCTTTGCAGAACCCATGCAAAGTTTGCGGAAGAAGATTTGCCCGCCGGGGACAAAGATATAAAATCCGTATCAAACAAAGAAGGAAATCCGCCCAAGAGACGTATACTTAACTTAGAACCTGTTGAACTTGAATTTAGCGACCTTACCCTTACTCTTGAAACAAAGGTTATATTTGACGAGGGTACGGGAGTTATTCGTCATGAAAGAAAGATAACTAAAATAAGCAATCCCGATGCGGAAGTTAGTATTAACGAATACATGGTAGCCTGCTACGGAACCACCGAATATTCCGATGATATGTCATCCGTAACATTGTCTTTGAACGGTAAGGATACTGAGACGATTCAGTATGCATACAAGTGCCGTGAACTTAGTATGGAGGACGCAACCAGTGTTGAGGCAGTTATTCCGCCCGTTGAAACGAAGGTTACATTCGGCTGCGATAAGATGTGCAAAGATATAGAAACAGGCTGTGATAAGGCGGACGAAAGCATGGCAGCAGGAACCTCAAAAGGTACAGATGCAGTGGCAACCAAGACCGGATATATCAAAGAGGGTTACGCATTCAGCCCCATGTTTACTTTGGGCTATACATCAAAACTTAAGAAAGGTGAGGTGATTTCATCATGGCTCAAGCTGGAAAAGGCAAACTAAATTACAGATGTCCCTCGTGCTTTATGCGAGATATTGATATGGATATGTTTTACGATAAGGACAAGGATGAATACTATTGCCTAAGATGTCAGTACCACGGCAATGAGGAAGATGTCCTTGCCAAGAATGAAATGATAAGATATCGATATGGTGCAATGTACAAGCGCATAACGGATTTTGACTGATTAATTACTCCGGAATTTTATAACTGATTCCGGAGTATATTTTTGTACAAAAATATAAATACAAAAGTGGATATTCTGTGATAAAATATAACTTACACACGGGGGTGTGCAGGTATTTCACATATTACTCGAAAGGGGGCAATGCTATGCCGGAATTTGATAATGCAGTATTGGAGTGTTTTCTTAAGAACCAGGGACAGTTATTCCCGGAAGGTGATGTTTGTGAGGATTTGGAGGATGCCAGAGAGTTCCTTGAGGAGAACTTTGCGGTTGTAGCCAATTCCCTGCAGGAGGTTATTGAGTACTTCGAAGAAGAAGGTCTTGATCTTGAAGGACTTGATGAAGACAGTATTCTTGAAGCAGATGAAGTATTTGAAGTCGGTGACGGAAGATACTTAATTTTAGAAGGTTAATAAGGTTAATCACCCATTAGTGTGTGGTTAACATAACAATAATGAAATGAGGATTTAGTAGTGCATATTATTCTTTTATCAGGCGGTTCCGGAAAGAGATTATGGCCGCTTTCAAATGATGTTCGTTCGAAACAGTTTATTAAATTATTTAAGACGGATGACGGTAGTTATGAGTCAATGGTTCAAAGAATGTATCGTCAGATTAAGGCTGTAGATCCTGACGCATCTGTCACAATAGGAACATCCAAGGCACAGGTAAGTGCCATTAACAATCAGGTAGGTATTAACGTAGGTATTTGCGTAGAGCCTTGCAGAAGAGATACCTTCCCGGCTATTGTTCTTGCAGCATCTTATCTTAGTGACTATGAGAATATTGATGAGGATGAACCTGTAGTTGTATGTCCGGTTGACCCGTACGTGGACGAAGATTACTTTAGAGCATTAAGAACGCTTTCGGATATTGCTGCGGATGAAAAGGCCAATATCGTACTTATGGGAATGGAACCCACATATCCGTCGGAAAAGTATGGATATATTATTCCCGATAATGACAATAATGTCAGTACAGTTAAGACATTTAAAGAAAAGCCCGATGCCGAAACCGCTGCTTCTTATATAGAGCAGGGCGCTTTATGGAACGGCGGTGTATTTGCTTTTAAGCTTAAATACATTCTTGAAAAGGCACATGAATTAATTGATTTTACGGATTTCTATGATTTAAGAGACAAATATGCAACTCTTGAAAAAATCAGTTTTGACTATGCCGTAGTCGAAAAGGAATCAAGCATTGCCGTTATGAGATTCGGTGGTCAGTGGAAGGATTTGGGTACCTGGAATACTCTTACCGAGGCTATGGAAGAGCCCACAATCGGCGAAGCAACTTTGGACGACCGTTGCCTTAATACTCATGTAATTAACGAGCTTGATATGCCTATTCTTTGTATGGGCCTTAAGGATATAGTAGTTGCTGCTTCTCCCGAGGGAATTCTTGTTTCCGATAAGGACCAGTCAAGCTACATCAAACCCTATGTTGATAAGATTGACCAGCAGATAATGTTTGCCGAGAAGTCATGGGGTAGTTTCAGAGTACTTGATGTTCAGGACGAAAGCCTTACAATACGTGTCACATTAACAGAAGGCCATAAGATGAATTATCACTATCATAATCGTCGTGATGAGGTATGGACCATTATCGAAGGTAAGGGAATCGTTACAATAGACGGAACAATCATGAATGTAGGCCCCGGAGACGTGGTTAAGATGCCAAAGGGTGTTAAACATACTATTGAGGCCATTACGGAACTTAAGGTTATGGAAGTTCAGCTTGGCAAAGAGATACGCGTTGACGATAAAGTAAAATGCTAAAAGATATTATTAAAGGGACTGTTAAGACAGTCCCTTTTTTGTAGGGCACCTTGCGGCGCACGTTTCGATTACTTATATTTTTATACGTCCTCAAGCTGTGAAAAATACAAATCATGTACTTTCTCATATTCTTTGGTGAATTGTTCTTCCTGACGAAGAGAACCGATATATGCGTGTGTATTGTTGGCAGTTTCGGGATGAACTCTCGAAATTGTGGCAATACCTATGTTTGAACATGTACCTGCAATTGAATCCATATTTGAAAGGACTTCAAGGAACAGGATGCCGGCTCTTACGGTACAAAGTCCTTCACGAAGTCGGCTAAGATGATTATCGTGGAGGGTGCTTGTCAAGTCACTCATAACATCCGTAAGTGGTTCTATGTGGTGTGAAGCATCTACGTTTCTCTTTTCAAAAGCGTCCTTGGCATAATCCATAATTGAATTAAGTAACAGGCGCGCCAGCGAAAGCTCCTTAATGGCATTGGCCGTAAAGGTAATGTTTTCATCATGAAGAGATTTGGCAGCACGGGAAATATATACTGCAGTATCTCCCAAATGCTCGAACTCCGAAACAACCTTGTGGTACTGCGTCAGAATAACTATGAAATTATCTTCACTGATATGTGGCGATAACTGAACCAGGTAACTGTCCACACGGTCGGTCAGAAGGTCTATGTTTTCTTCTTCCTCCTGAATTAATTCATATGTTTTTTCATCATAGTGAGCAACTAAATCAATGGCAAGATTGATACTTTTGTATGAGGTCTCGACCATGGTCATAAGGGCATCGTAACAGCTGCGGAGTGCCAGGGCCGGAGTGCTGAAGAATACAGGGTTAAGAGCACTTAACTTATCGGCATACTTAAACTCCTTGGCAGGTTCTTCCTTGACGATTTTATGACTTAAGTTACGATATACTTTTACCATGGGAAGAAGCAAAATAGCGCATCCTAAATTAAATACGGTGTTGGTATTTGCAATACCGCCGGATCTAAGAGGCGTATCCCAGATAAAGTCCAGCAATCCCAGTGAGTGGGAAATGAGCACGGCAACAAGAACAACTACGGTTTCGCTTAAGTTAAACAGGATGTTAACGATACCAACCCGGCGGGCGTCAGATTTAGCCCCGATCGAACACACGATAGCGGTTGTAACACAGTCACCGAGATAGATACCTATGATAACGCTGTATATGGCTTTGAAGGGAATATCGCCGGCCATTGAAAAAGCCTGCAAAATACCGATTGTAGCCGATGAGCTTTGAAGTACGAAAGCAATACCTGCACCTGTTAAATACCCAAGGAAAGGATTATCACCAAGCTGGGTAAAAAGCTTATCGATTATTCCCGTTTCGGTAAAGGTTGAAACAGCACTTGTCATATTAAGAAGTCCTGAGAACAAAATACCGAAACCTACGGCAATATTACCGATGTTGTCGGATTTCTTGAACTTGAAGAACATGATCAAAGATATACCAATTATAAGAGCAAGGGGCGCCAAAGTGGATGGCTGGAAGAACTGAAGCCATGAGCCCTTTTCGGCATCAACGTCAAGCAGTCGAATAATCTGACCTGTTACTGTTGTACCTACATTGGCACCTATAATAATTCCAAGGGACTGGTCCAAAGATATAATTCCTGCAGCAACAAGACCTGAAGTGATAACAATGGTGGCTGTTGAAGACTGGATGATTGCGGTAACGGCAATACCCAGAAGAAAGGCTTTAAAATAGTTATTTGTTACCTTCTCCATGGCAAGCTTCAAAGTTCCTGAAGAACCTTCCTTAAGAGAATTTCCCATAAGTCGCATTCCGTAAAGGAACATGGCTAAACCGCCCATTAAAGAAATAATATTAAAAATAAGCATAATCGACTCCTGTTTTTAACATGAGATAAGCGTTCGCACGCACAATTTACATTATATATTATTTAGATGTTAGGGGCAATATGCTCAGTTGTAGTGGCGCTTTCGCTCCGTTAGTCTTGCGTACGTTACTAAGCTCGAAAGAACCTCGCTAAGGGGGGCGTAGACTAAGGCACTACAACTGAGCATATTGCCCCGTACAAATCTGATAATATATGGTAAAATGTGAGCGTGGTATGTAAGTATACGATATGGGAGGTAATTATGCTTTTTGGAGCACTTGAAGCGGGCGGAACGAAGATGGTATGCGCAATTGTGGATGATAAGGGCAATATCCTTAAGGAACAATCCTTTCCGACCAAATCGCCGAAGGAAACAATTCCGGAATTAATAGAATATTTTAAGAATGAAAAGGCAGATGCACTCGGCATTGCATGCTTCGGCCCCATTGATCTTAATCGTGAGTCAAAAACATACGGATATATTACATCAACTCCTAAGGAAGGCTGGCGTAATGTAAACATAGTAGGCGAGTTTAGCAGAGAACTTAATATTCCCGTGGGCTTTGACACGGATGTTAACGGTTCGGCGCTGGGTGAGCATGTATACGGCGCAGGCAAAGGTCTAAACAATATAGTTTACATAACAATAGGAACGGGAATTGGTATTGGCATAATCAGCGAAGGCAAGCTGCTTCACGGTGCAATGCACCCGGAAGGTGGACATATTATGTTAACCAAACACCAAGGTGACAATTATGGGGGACGCTGTCCGTACCATAAGAATTGTTTTGAAGGACTGTGCTCCGGACCGGCTATAGAAGAGCGCTGGGGACGAAAAGGGATAGAACTTACCGATAATAAGAAAGTATGGGAACTGGAGGCGGATTATATAGCTGAAGCGTTGGTTTCTTATACAATGATTCTGTCTCCTCAAAGAATAATTCTCGGAGGCGGCGTCATGCACCAGGAACAGTTATTCCCGATTATACGTAAGAAGTTCAAAGAATATATTAACGGATATATTAAAAATGAATACGTAGATGATTTAGACAGATATATAGTATGTCAGTCCCTTGATGACAAGCAGGGAATCCTGGGCGCAGCAAAGCTTGGACAGATGGAGTATGACAGAAAGGGTAGATGACTATTGTATTTTGGTATTTGTAGCCTTTGGGCCGAATATGTAATCTTTTCGTTAGATACGGAGCGCGAGGGGTACAGAAAACGATGGAAATTGGCCAAATACGTAACCTCGTCTCTTGGACAGAGAAATATAAATACAGATTTGTTGGAGATTTAATTTATGAAAACAATTATTACCAGGAACACAAGAATATCGGTAGCGGATAGTGCGTATCCAGGAGTTAAGCGTATAGCAGGATACGTAAATGACGATATAGCCAAGGTGTTTAGAAGAAGTGAGCCAAAGAAAGAAACAACTATAGCTTCGGAAACCGAATCAAAGAATACATCAGCCGTAGCTTCAAATGTATATGTTTATACGCTTAATAAAGATGAAGTTCCGGATACAATCGACACAACGACCATCGCAGGTAAGAGGGAAGTATATCTTTGGACAATAATAAATGAAGAATTGTATATAGTGGGCTCCGATAAGAGAGGAACCATATACGGAATGTTTCATTTGTCCGAGGTGATGGGAGTATCACCCTTCGTTAACTGGGGGGATGTAATGCCCGCTCCGAAGAATGAAGTGATAATAGATGAAAGCATGCTTCTTGTATCAAAGGAGCCTTCCGTAAGATACAGGGGCTTTTTTATAAACGATGAGTGGCCGGCTTTCGGCACCTGGTGTAACAAGCGTTTCGGAGGCTTTAATGCCAAGTGCTATGAAAGAGTATTTGAATTGTTGCTCAGACTTAAGGGCAACTATATGTGGCCCGCCATGTGGGCGGCACGTTTTAATATGGACGGTCCTGAGCTTGATAATGCCATACTTGCCGATGAAATGGGAGTTGTAATGGGCATGTCACACCATGAACCCTGTAACAGAAGCGGCGAGGAATATAAATATGTACGGGGGCCTAAGTCAATCTACGGTGATGACTGGAATTTCGTCCGCAACAGAGAAGGTATTACGAAGTTCTGGGAGGACGGACTTAAGAGATGCGCTCCCTATGAAACGGTTATTACGGTGGGCATGAGAGGTGAGGCCGATTCTACTATTTTGGGCCATGAAGCAACTCTTGCCGATAATATCGAGTATTTAAGAGACGTACTTAAAACACAGGAAAAGCTTATTAAGGATTGTGTGAACAAAGATATAATGAGCGTTCCCAGAATGCTTGCACTATATAAGGAAGTTGAACCGTTCTTTTACGGTGACGAAACGACGCCGGGACTTATGGATTCGCCGGAACTTGAGGGTGTAACCCTGATGCTTTGCGATGATAATTTCGGTAATCTTCGTACACTGCCTACAGAACATATGCGTAAGCACAATGGCGGATACGGAATGTATTATCATTTCGATTATCACGGCGCACCCATTAGCTATGAGTGGGTTAACTCGTCATATTTGCCAAAGGTTCATCAGAATATGTGCACGGCCTACGAGAACGGAATAAGGGACCTGTGGATAGTAAACGTAGGCGACATATTTACAACAGAGTTTCCCCTTGCCTTCTTCCTTGATCTGGCATACGACTATGATAAGTGGGGAATTACCAACAAACATGCGGGAAGCGAGTATACGAAACTGTTTATTGACAGGGTATTTCCGACTTTTTCACAGGTAGAAAGGGAAGTAACCTTTGAACTTCTCGAAGGCTATACCCGAATAGCTTCAAACAGAAGGCCGGAAACACTTAATGCAGACAGAATTCTGGAGAATTATCCGGAGGATGATCTTGACGAGCTCTACAGAGAATGCATTAAGTTAAGGCAGAACTGCGAGATGATGTATCAGGGAATGCGTCCTCTTAATAAATTCAGCTTCTTTGAGTTCGTATATTATCCTCTTATGGGCAATGTAAATACACATATGATGCAGCTGCTTGCAGCACAGAATAAGTTTCTTTCTTCAATAGGCGCAGTTAAGGCCAATGAACTTAACAGTTCGATAATGGATATGCTTGCCTTTGATAAAGAACTTGTGGATATGGTGCATACCGAAAATAACGGTTTCTGGACAGGAATGGGCCTTAGCGAGCACATAGGATTCATTCACTGGAACGAAGAAGAAAACATTAATCCGACTTTGCACCAGGTTATAGGAACCAATAAGGCCGGTATTGTGGCAGTTAATCCCAAAACCCGTGAATATACTCAGGGCGGAGACTGGACAGGCCGGGTGCTCAAAGTGTATACGGATGATGAGGCTGTTATAGATTTGTTTGCAACCTCCTATAATGAGACGAAATTCAAGATTATGGCGGAGGGCGACCTTAATGTTAACGCCGCAACAGGTGAAGAAGAGAATCTGATAGGAAGCGACGGAGTATATCCTTTGTGCATTACAGTAACGAATAGCGGTTTACATAATATTATCGGAACGGTTACGGTTATTACTGACAGAGGCAGGATAAAGATAGAAGTATATCCTAAGGTTTGCAATCCTGTTAAAAAATATGAGTTAAGCAACAGACTTAAAGAAGTCTCCGAGGTTACTGTTGAGGTTCCTGAAGAAGGCGAATATGAATTAAGAATTCATATGATGCCCACCAATCCTCCTTTTACGGATAATAAACTTGAATATGAGTACAGCATAAACGGTGAGTCGCAGGGTATAGTAAATGCGGTTGGCGATGGATTCAAAGTTGGTGACAATGCACTTATGTGGTACGTGGGTGTGCTTAACAATGACCGCGTAAGTAGCGTAAAATCAACGCTTAAGCAGGGCAAAAACATAATCGTTATTAAACCTTTAAGTGAAGGCATGGTGCTGAAGAAACTAGTAGTTGCAGACCGGTGAAAGAGCAAAAAGGTTACGTAAAACGAGCAAAATGGGGCAAATATGTAAAATATGCCCTCGGCCGGCGAATAAAAAATATGTCAGGGACAGTACGCAGGAACAACGCGCAGAAACAACATACAGAAACACTACCAACAACCAATACCTACAAACAACAGCTAATTAACGCTTGCAATTATGGTAAACCGGTGGTATAGTACTAAATGTAATAAGTAGTTATTTAGTGGTGGCTTTCAAAGGCCACCACTTCTTTTTGAGAAAAAGAGGTGAGCGTTTGTCTAAGAAAGAGACTATCGAAGAACGCACTGAGGCATTGCTTAAGCCCATAGCCCAAGATGCAGGAGTCAGGGTTTACGATGTCGAGTACGTAAAGGAAGCATCGGATTATTACCTAAGATGCTACATTGACAAAGAAGGCGGAGTAACAATCGATGATTGTGAGGTCGTATCAAGAGCCATGAGTACCAAACTTGATGAGGATGACTTCATTAACGAGGCCTATATTTTGGAGGTTAGTTCCCCCGGACTTGGGCGGACACTCAAAAAAGACAGACACCTTAGCTACAGCATAGGTGAGGAAGTCGAAGTTAAACTTTTTAAACCCGTGGAAGAGGGCAAAAATGCTCCTAAGCTGTATGTGGGATTCCTAAAGGAATTTACACAGGACACGGTAACAATTGAGGTTCCCGTATCGGAAGAAGAACTTACCGATATGGTTATCGATAGAAAAAACATAGCAGTCATCAGATTGACGCTGGACTTTTAACCGGCATATAAGCCAAACCTAATTTAGCAAACAATAGTATTTTTCATAAGGAGGAAAAACGGAAAAATGAACACAGAATTAATGGAGGCATTGGAGTTATTAGAGAAGGAAAAGGACATTAGCAAAGAGACTTTGTTCGAAGCTATTGAGACTTCTTTATTAACAGCATGCAGAAACCATTTTGGAAATGATGAGAATGTAAAGGTCGAAATTGACAGAACGACAGGTGACTATATCTGTTACGCAGAGAAGAAGGTTGTAGCCGACGAGAACGTTGAAGATTATAATCCCTCAACAATGATTATCAAGGAAGAAGCTAAGAAGATTAAGGACGGCGTAAGAGTAGGAAGTACAATTAACGTTGAAATCAAGTCAAAGGAATTCGGAAGAATCGCTACTCAGAATGCTAAGAACGTAATCTTACAGAAGATTCGTGAAGAAGAAAGAAACGTTATCTACAAGCAGTATTTCGAGAAGGAAAAAGATATCGCTACAGGTATCGTTCAAAGATATGTGGGTAAGAACATAAGCATTAACTTAGGTAAGGCAGACGGTCTTTTGAACGAATCTGAAATGGTTCCTACAGAGCACTTTAAGCCTACAGAGAGAGTTAAGGTTTATATCCTTGAGGTTAAGTCAACTCCCAGAGGACCCCGTATTTTGGTAAGCCGTACACATCCCGAGCTTGTTCGCAAGTTATTCGAATCAGAAGTTACTGAAATCAAGGACGGAACAGTAGAAATTAAATCAATTGCAAGAGAAGCAGGTTCACGTACAAAGATGGCTGTTTATTCAACAAATCCTAACGTAGATCCTGTAGGTGCATGCGTAGGCGTTAACGGAACAAGAGTTAACTCAATAGTTGACGAACTTCGTGGTGAGAAGATTGATATTATTAACTGGGACGAGAACCCCGGTGTACTTATTCAGAATGCATTATCACCTGCGAAGATTGTTGCTGTATTTGCCGACCCTGATGAGAAGTCGGCTAAGGTTGTTGTACCTGATTATCAGCTTTCACTTGCCATCGGTAAGGAAGGTCAGAATGCACGTCTTGCAGCAAGATTAACAGGTTACAAGATTGATATTAAATCAGAGACACAGGCTAAGGATGCTCCGGGCTTCCGTTATGAGGACTATGTTGATGATGAGTACGATGAAGAAGAGTACTTAGAGGAAGATTACGAGGGTGAAGATGCCCAGGAGTCAGAAGAGGCAGATGAATAATCCTGTATTTTCTTTATTGAGTCTGGCAGCACGGGGACGCAACCTGGTTTCGGGTGAGTTCAGTGTTGAAAAGGCGATTAAAGAGCATAAAGCATCTATCGTAATATTAGCAACAGATGCTTCGGATAATACCAAGAAGAAGTTTACCGATTCCTGTGCATTCTATAATGTCAGAGTTTATATCTTTGGAACCAAAGACGAACTGGGACATGCCATAGGATGTATGGAAAGAGCATCGATAGCTGTTATCGATAAAGGATTGTCGGACAGTATCGCAGCCAAAATCGAATTATTATCCGAAACATAACGGAGGAAATAAATGAAAGTTAGTGAATTAGCAAAAGAATTAGAATTATCCAATAAAGAAGTCTTGGAATTCTTTGCTTCCGTAGGGGTAGAGGCCAAGGCCCATAACTCTTCGGTATCCGATGAGGACGCCGATAAGGCAAGGGCTAATTTCGGTGCCGCGAAAGCTCCTGCCAAAGAAAAGAAAGCCACAAAAGATGAAGCAAAAGATACAAAAAAGGAAGCTGCAAAAGAAGCTCCCAAGGAGGCAAAGGCACCTGCCAAAGCTCCTGCTGATGATGCTCCCAAGAAGAAAAAGAGTATCATTTTCGTTGCAAACAGCAATAATTCCGGTATAGGTCAGAATAAGCCTAATCAGCAGCGCCCTGCAGGACCACGCCCGGGTCAGGCGTCATCACGTCCCGGTGCAAACCAGGTTCAGCATAAGATAATTAAGCCTATCACGGCTCCTACATCGGTTGATACAACATCCGATTTCAGGGAGAATGCACGTAAGCTTGATGAAGCACAGGCACAGCGTAACAGAAACGAAAGGAACCGTACCAATGAAAAGACTCCTGATGTTACTTCAAACGTTCAAGTCAAAGGGGATGAAGGAAGCAGACCTTCAAGACCTCAAGGAAATAATAATGCAAATCAGGACAATCGTAAGGCACCTTCGGATAACGGCGCTAATAGCAGGCCTGATAAGCGCGATAAGAACAATTCTGAACGTTTCGATAACCGCGATGGAAGGCAGAAAGATAGATCTTTCCAGGACAACCGTCAGGCTAAGCCCGGAATGCTCGAGAATGCTCCGTCCGGTGCAAAAGAAGATAAGAGAAATAAGAGTAAGGATCAAGACAGAAAGTCTAAAAAGGACCATATCTATGAGGACGAGCAGGAGATAAAGAATCGTTCAAAAACAGGAAGATTCATTAAGCCCGAAAAGAAGGTTGAAGAAACTGTAGAAGAATCTATTAAGGTTATTACACTTCCTGAGTCACTTACAATTAAGGACCTTGCAGACAAGATGAAACTGCAGCCTTCCGCAATTATCAAGAAGCTCTTCTTACAGGGACAGATAGTTACCGTTAATACGGAAGTTTCTTATGAAGAAGCCGAGAACATTGCCATGGAATATGAAATCCTTTGTGAGAAGGAAGTTAAGGTTGATGTTATCGAGGAACTTCTTAAGGAAGATGAAGAGGATGAAAAGGACCTTGTTACACGTCCTCCCGTTATCTGCGTAATGGGTCACGTTGACCATGGTAAAACATCATTGCTTGATGCTATCCGTAAGACTAACGTTACAGACAGAGAAGCAGGCGGTATCACACAGCACATCGGTGCCTATACGGTTAATGTAAAGGGACAGAGTATTACATTCCTTGATACGCCCGGACATGAAGCGTTTACTGCTATGCGTATGAGAGGTGCCAATTCTACGGATATCGCAATTCTTGTTGTAGCTGCAGACGACGGTGTTATGCCTCAGACTGTTGAAGCTATTAACCACGCTAAGGCAGCAGGAATCGAAATCGTTGTTGCCGTTAATAAGATTGATAAGCCCGGTGCAAATATAGACAGAGTTAAGCAGGAAATGACAGAGTATGAACTTATTCCCGTAGACTGGGGCGGAAGCACTGAGTTTGTGCCTGTATCCGCTAAGTCAGGTGAAGGAATCGATACTCTTCTTGAGACAATTCTTCTTACTGCAGAAATTCTTGAACTTAAGGCTAATCCCAACAGATTATCCCGTGGTCTTGTTATTGAGGCAGAACTTGATAAGGGTCGCGGACCTGTTGCAAGATTCCTGGTTCAGAAGGGTACACTTCATGTAGGTGATTTCATTTCCGCAGGTGCGGCTCACGGTAAAGTAAGAGCCATGATTGACGATAAGGGACGCAGAGTTAAGGATGCCAAGCCTTCTACACCTGTAGAAATCTTAGGTCTTTCGGATGTTCCTTCGGCAGGTGAAGTATTCATCGCACATGAAAACGATAAGACAGCCAAGCAGTACGCCGAAACATATGTTGCTCAGAATAAGGAGAAGAAGGTTGAAGAAACAAAGGCTAAGATGAGCCTTGATGATTTGTTTAACCAGATTCAGGCCGATAACCTTAAGGAACTTAACATTATCGTTAAGGCCGATGTTCAGGGTAGTGTTGAAGCGGTTAAGCAGTCACTTACCAAGCTTTCAAACGAGGAAGTTGTTGTTAAATGTATTCACGGCGGTGTTGGTGCAATCAATGAATCCGATGTTGTTCTTGCTTCTGCCTCATCCGCAATTATTATCGGATTTAACGTACGTCCCGATGCGCAGGCCAAGGCCCTTTCGGAGCGTGAAGGCGTAGAAATCAGATTATACAGAGTAATTTATCAGGCTATCGAAGAAATCGAAGCAGCCATGAAGGGTATGCTTGATCCCGTATTCGAGGAGCAGGTTATCGGACATGCTGAAGTTCGTCAGATATTCAAGGCTTCGGCTATCGGTAATATTGCAGGTGCCAAGGTTATGGACGGATACTTCGAGCGTAACTGTCTCGTTCGCATCACTCGTGACGGTGAACAGATTTACGAAGGCAAACTTGCTTCCCTTAAGAGATTCAAGGATGACGTTAAGGAAGTTAAGGAAGGCTACGAATGCGGTCTTGTATTCGAAGAGTTCGATCAGATGCAGGAACTTGACTGGGTAGAAGCATACAAGATGGTCGAGGTTCCAAGATAGTATAAAAGGACAAAGATATGAGAAAAGACAGTAATAAATATTCTCGAATTAATGTAGAGGTATTGCGCGAACTGGCAAACATAATTCGTGGGGGCATAAAAGACCCCCGCGTAAGTCCTATGACTTCGGTTATTGCCGTTGAAGTGGCCCCGGATTTAAAGACATGCAAAGCATGGATAAGCGTATTGGGTGACGAGCAGGTAATAGCCGATACTTTAAAAGGACTTCAGTCTGCGGAAGGTTATATAAGAAGAGAACTTGCTCACAGAATTAACCTTCGTAACACTCCCGAGATCCGTTTTTACGTGGATGAATCAATTGCATACGGTGTACGTATGTCAAAGATGATTGATGACGTTGTTGCGGATATCCCGGAACGTGACGAAAACGAACTTGAAGGAAAATACAAGAATTTGGAAGATATTTAAGTCGGAGATAAGTATGAATTTATTAAAAGAACTAAAAGGTGCAAAGACCATTGGTATCAGCGGTCATATTCGTCCTGACGGCGACTGTGTCGGTTCTGTTATGGGTCTGTATCTTTATCTTAAGAAGGCACTTCCCAAGGCTAAGATTATCCCTATGATAGAGGAACCGGCTTCGGAGTTTTCCTGTATTAAGGATATAAAGGATATAGTATCCGACTTTAACCCGGGGATTGATAAGTTTGATGTCTATATCGGTCTTGATTGTTCATCTCCCGACAGATACGGAGAGGCCGAAAAGTTCTTTAACGAAGCTAAGAAGAGAATTGTGGTAGATCACCACATATCAAACGAAGGGTTCGGGGATGCCAGATATATAGACGGTCATGCATCTTCAACCTGTGAACTGGTATATGATTTGCTTAAGAAAAAGTATATGGATACGGAAATTGCCAAGGCATTGTACATAGGCATGGTTCATGACACGGGTGTATTCCAGTATTCCTGTGTAAGTCCCAAGACCCTTACTATTGCAGCGGATTTAATTTCCTACGGATTTGATTTTTCGGCTATCATCGACGAGACCTTTTATGAAAAAACAAGAGTTCAGAACGCAATGCTGGGAAGAAGCCTTGTTGAAAGCATCTTCTTTATGGACGGTAAATGCGTAGTTGCCAAAGTGGATCAGAAGATGATGGATTTTTACGGTGCAACGCCTCATGATTTTGACGGTATCTGCAATCAGATGCGTTATACCAAAGGGGTGGAAGTTGCAATATTCATGTTTGAACTTGAGCCCGGTACCTACAAGGTATCCCTTCGCTCAAAGGGCAATGTGGATGTATCAAAGATTGCCAAGTTCTATAACGGCGGCGGCCATCAAAGAGCTGCCGGATTTACCATGGCAGGCACCTTCCATGATGTTGTAAACAACCTTTCCGATTCAATTGCAATGCAATTGGGAAAGTAGTTATGTAAACCATGAACGGAATTATTAATGTATATAAGGAGCAGGGCTTTACATCCTTTGATGTGGTTGCCAAACTCCGCGGAATATTAAAAACTAAAAAAATTGGACATACCGGAACTCTCGACCCTGAGGCGGTGGGAGTTCTTCCTGTTTGTATCGGTAATGCTACCAAGGTATGCGATTTGCTTACGGACAAAACCAAAGAATATGTAGCACATCTTAGGCTGGGAATAGTTACGGATACTCAGGATATGACAGGAACCGTATTGGAGAACCATGAGACAGAGTTGTCGGGAATTTCGGAAGAACATATCCGTGAAACAATTCTCGGCTTTGTGGGTGAAATAGAGCAGGTTCCGCCCATGTATTCGGCAATTAAGATTGACGGCCAAAAACTCTATGATTTAGCTCGAAAGGGTATTGAGGTAGAGCGTAAGGCAAGGCGTATAAAGATAGAAGAAATCGAAATTCTTGAGGAGTATGATGATTTACATAAAATTGTCGTAATGCGTGTTGTGTGTTCTAAGGGAACATATATAAGAACCCTGTGCCATGATATAGGACGTAAGCTTGGATGCGGCGGATGCATGGAGCATCTCGAAAGAACAAGAGTCGGGAACTTTACTGTTGCGGATGCCTATACACTTTCGGAGATTGAGGCATTAAAAGAAGAAGACGGTTTACATAATATCATTATGTCTGTGGATTCTGTGTTCAAAGAGTATCCGGAACTTCATGTTACGCCTGAAGGAATGAAGGCACTTAACAACGGAAATCAGCTGCAACCCAGTATCATAAGCGAGTTGAACGGAAATCCGGAGTTTAAGTTAAAAGCAAAACAGGTTTACAGAATGTATAGTTATGACAACCAATTTTACGGTGTGTTTGAGTATCACAGCGGATGGAATGTGTTAAAACCGGTTAAGATGTTCTTACCCACGGAATAGTGTATTAATGAAGATTATTAATGAAAAAGAATTTCATATAGATGAGCCTACGGTAGTGGCAATCGGTAAGTTTGACGGAATTCATCTGGGTCATGTGGAACTTATTAAGCACATACTTGAGGCTAAAACAAAGCTTGGATGTAGGAGCGCGGTATTCACTTTTAATATGTCGGCAGCTTCCTTTTTTGCAGGCAAAGATATAAAAGAAATTACAACATTAAGTGAAAAACGCGTGATTTTTGATTCCCTGGGCATAGATTATCTGGTGGAGTTTCCTCTGGATAATGAAACGGCGGGGATATTGCCGGAGGACTTCATTAAAGACATCATGAAGGGCATGATGAATATGAAGTACATCGTGGCAGGGGAAGATGTATCATACGGAAAATACGGTAAAGGAAACGCGGATTTATTAAACAAACTGTCTGCAAGTCTGGATTACCAAGTAGAAATAATAGATAAGGTAAAATACGACCTTAAAGATATTTCTTCAACTTATGTGCGCGATGAAATAACACTGGGTCACATGGATATGGTGACTAAACTTCTGGGACATCCTTACAGTTTTGCTGGAGTTGTGGAATCGGGCCACAAGCTTGGACGGACACTGGGATTTCCAACCATGAATTTGTACCCGGATGAAGCTAAAATTCTGCCGCCCATGGGAGTGTATTATTCGGAAGTCCTTTATGAAGGCGCCACCTATCCCGGACTTACCAATATTGGGGTTCGTCCGACGGTATCCAATGACAATTGTGTTTCGGTTGAAACATATTTATATGATTTTGACATGGATATGTACGGTAAAGAAATAATTACCCGTATCCTTGATTTCAAACGACCGGAAATGAAATTTGATTCCAAAGAAGCACTAAAAGCGCAAATGGAAATTGACCTAAGGGATGGAAGAAAGTATCATAGACTCTAGGGGGATACAATTATGGCCAAAGTTGGAGTAACCGACCGTAATCAATTTGGGATTGCCGGCGATAAATCACAGGTATTTAAATTCACTAATCCTGATTTTGCTGCATTTATCACTTTTAACGGTCTTAAAAAGAATATGCGTTACGCAATCACCGATCACTGGCATGATGAGGTGGAATTTATTTATGTTACAAAGGGTAGCATGAAGTACAGCATCGAGGGTGAAATTATCACTCTTAGGGAAGAAGAGGGAGTTATTGTGAATTCCCGTAAGCTTCATGTGGGATTATCGGATAACGGTGCTGCCAACGATTCTTATTGTGTAATACTTCATCCGATGCTTTTGTCGGTGTCCAAATATATGGATCAGACATATATCGAGCCGATAATTAAGAATCCGAATCTGCCTTATATTAAACTGTCGCGTGAAGTTGACTGGCAGGGCAGAATTCTTGATGATATCAAGGCAATTTATGATTCCAAGACAGTTAAATACGGTGAAATAAAAGTGGTGGAGCTGTTCTTTAATATATGGTTCAATCTGTATTCGAACGTACCTCACGAAGTTGAGGACAATACGCGTAACAATCATCATCTTGTTATTTTAAAAGATATGATTTCCTATATTCATGATCATTATAAGGAAAAGATATCCCTTGAAGATATTTGCTCGGCAGGGGGTGTGGGCAAAACAATGGGAACCAATATATTTAACGAATACGTTAACAAGACTCCCGGCGAGTTCCTAAAGGACTACAGAATTCAAAAGAGTATACGTCTTTTGCAGGAAACGGACATGACAGTTACTGAAATCTGTTATGAGACAGGTTTTGCGGGAGCGAGTTATTTCGCAGAAACTTTCAAAAAATATATGGGTAAGAGCCCACTTGAATATCGTAAG
Source organism: Lachnospiraceae bacterium (assembly GCA_045629045.1). Taxonomy (GTDB): domain Bacteria; phylum Bacillota; class Clostridia; order Lachnospirales; family Lachnospiraceae; genus JAILLW01. Next base: position 31,614 of record JAZQQM010000048.1, on the reverse strand, counting down.
GAAAAAACTGATTACAGAACGCTTATGCATTATGCGGGAGAAGAGTAATTATAACATTATGTGGGAGAAGCGTAATTATAACTTTACATAATCTAAGAAGTGTGTTAATATAGCTAAGTTGTGAATTCAGCCTTCACTCGGAATCAGGAAACTCCAACCGGTTCTTAGTGTTCGGCGGTCAGCGCATAGTGCGCAATAGAGTAATCATAGGAGGAAATATCATGATTTCAAAAGAAAAGAAAGCTGCTATCATGAAGGAGTATGCTACATGCCCTAATGATACAGGATCACCTGAAGTACAGGTTGCAGTATTATCAGCAAGAATCGCTGAGTTAACAGAGCACTTAAAGGAGCACCCACAGGACAATCACTCTCGTCGTGGTATGCTTAAGTTAGTAGGTCAGAGACGTGGCCTTTTAAGATATCTTAAGGATAAGGATATCAACAGATACCGTGCTTTAATCGAAAAGCTTGGTTTAAGAAAGTAATTAAGGTTAAGCGGAGCGCGAAATGCGACTCCGCTTTTACTGCTTTTTTAAGTTTTTATTTTGTGTAACAGGGCAAGGTCCTGATTCTTTGTCAAAAGGTAAATAGTGTTATCATTTTTGAATGCCGGATGATGGCAGTATTTGCTTTTTGACTCAGGTCTTTGCCTAAAAAATATATCTTTGTCCCTCAGGACAAAAGTAGGTAAAGGAGAATGAATATGTACAATTCTTATTCAATGGAATTGGCCGGCCGTACACTTACTGTTGATATTAACAGAGTAGGTAAGCAGGCTAATGGATGTGCATTCATGCACTACGGCGATACAACAGTATTATGTACCGCAACAGCATCAGACAAGCCAAGAGACGGAATCGATTTCTTCCCTCTTTCGGTAGAGTATGAAGAGAAACTTTACGCTGTAGGAAAGATTCCCGGAGGCTTCAACAAAAGAGAAGGAAAGGCATCAGAGAACGCTATCCTTACATCCCGTGTAATTGATAGACCTATGCGTCCTTTATTCCCTAAGGATTACAGAAACGATGTAACCTTAAACAATATGGTAATGTCAGTAGATCCTGAGTGCAGACCTGAATTGGTTGCTATGCTCGGTGCGTCTATTTCGACATGTATTTCGGATATTCCGTTTGATGGTCCTTGCGCTATGACACAGGTTGGTATGATTGACGGTGAGTTCATTATCAACCCTTCACAGCAGCAGTGGAAGCAGGGTGACCTTAATCTTACAGTAGCATCTACTAAAGAAAAGGTTATCATGATTGAAGCAGGTGCTAACGAAGTACCCGAAGCTAAGATGATTGAAGCTATCTACAAGGCTCATGAAGTTAACCAGACAATCATTGCTTTCATCGACAAGATTGTTGCAGAGGTTGGTAAGGCTAAGCACGACTATACTTCATGTGCTATTCCCGAAGAGTTATTCGCAGCTATCCGTGAGATTTGCCCTCCCGAAGAAATGGAAACAGCAGTATTCACAGATGACAAGCAGACTCGTGAAGGTAACATCAAGGAAATCACAGAAAAGTGTGAAGAGAAGTTCGCTGATAACGAAGAGTGGCTTGCAATCCTCGGTGAAGCTATTTATCAGTACGAGAAGAAGACAATCCGTAAGATGATTCTTAAGGATCACAAGCGTCCCGACGGAAGAGAAATTACACAGATTCGTCCTTTGGCTGCAGAAGTTGATATTATTCCCAGAGTTCACGGCTCTGCTATGTTTACTCGTGGACAGACACAGATTTGTAACGTATGTACACTGGCTCCTTTGTCAGAGGCTCAGAAGGTTGACGGTCTTGATGACAATGAGACAGTAAAGAGATATATGCACCACTACAATTTCCCTTCATATTCCGTTGGTGAGACTAAGCCTTCACGCGGACCCGGACGTAGAGAAATCGGTCACGGTGCTTTGGCTGAGAGAGCTTTGATTCCTGTATTACCTTCAGAAGAAGAGTTCCCTTATGCAATAAGAACAGTATCGGAAACATTCGAATCAAACGGTTCTACATCAATGGCTTCTACATGTTCATCATGTATGTCACTTATGGGTGCAGGTGTTCCTATCAAGAAGATGGTTGCAGGTATCTCTTGCGGACTTGTAACAGGTGAAACCGATGATGATTTCGTATTATTAACAGATATCCAGGGCCTTGAGGACTTCTTCGGTGATATGGACTTTAAGGTAACGGGTACTACAGACGGTATCACAGCTATCCAGATGGATATTAAGATCCACGGTTTAACTCGTCCTATCGTTGAGGGTGCTATTGCAAGATGTCGTGATGCAAGACTTTACATCATGGATAACTGCATGAAGCCTGCTATTGCAGAGCCTCGTAAGGAAGTTGGTAAGTACGCTCCCAAGATTATCTCAATGCAGATTGATCCCGATAAGATTGGTGATGTTGTCGGCCAGCGTGGTAAGACAATTAACGAGATTATCGCTCGTTGTGACGTTAAGATTGATATTACAGACGACGGAATGGTTTCTGTATGCGGTACAGATAAGGATGGAATGGACAAGGCTATCGAGTACATCAAGACTATCGTAACCGACTACGAAGAAGGCCAGATGTTCGAAGGTGTTGTAGTTTCAATCAAGGAATTCGGTGCATTCGTTGAATTCGCTCCCGGTAAGGAAGGAATGGTTCACATTTCCAAGATTGCCAAGGAAAGAATCAACCATGTAGAAGATGTTCTTACATTAGGCGACAAGGTTAAGGTTGTATGTCTCGGTAAGGACAAGATGGGCAGAATGAGTTTCTCAATGAAGGATGTTGAGCAATAAAATTTGTAGTTTAAAGTAAAGAAGTCCGCGGAATAAAATCCGCGGGCTTTTTTCGTTCATAAGAAATGGCTCCTATGAACTCCAAAAGTCCGTGAGGATGTACACTCGTGCTTTATATTCTTAACAAAATATGATATAGTATAAGTTGTGTTTTTATGTAGAATTGGAGTAATTGTGCACTGAAATTCAGTTTACATAACACGCGCATTCTCTTATATAAGGGGTGAAGATATGAATAAAAGAGTATTCTTAATTGTTTTGGACAGTTGTGGTATCGGTGAAGAACCTGACGCCGATTTATTCGGTGATGTTGGAACAAATACCTTAAAGTCCTGTTCCACAAGCAAGTATTTTGATATGCCCAATCTTAAGAAAATGGGCCTTTTTAATATAGACGGCGTTAAAGACTGGGCTACTGTGGATTATAAAGTGCCAAGCGGTTTTGTGGCAGCACCTGTCGATAAGCCCATAGCATCTTATGCGCGTCTTAGAGAACGTTCCATGGGCAAAGATACAACGATAGGTCATTGGGAGATAGCAGGTATTTATTCACCTAATCCCCTTCCTACTTATCCGAACGGTTTCCCTAAGGAAGTTCTTGATGAATTCAGCCGCGTGGTTGGAAGAGGTGTTCTTTGCAACAAGACATATTCCGGCACCGAAGTAATTAAAGACTACGGTGATGAGCATGTTAAAACAGGTGACCTTATTGTGTATACTTCCGCAGACAGCGTATTTCAGATAGCAGCTCATGAGGATGTTGTTCCGCTTGAAGAACTTTATGATATCTGTCGTAAGGCAAGAGTTATGCTTCGCGGTGAACACGGCGTGGGAAGAGTTATTGCAAGACCGTTTATCGGTACAAGCGGTAATTATGAAAGAACATCCCATCGTCATGATTTTTCACTTGATCCGCCTAAGGATACCATGCTTGATAATCTTAAGGATATCGGTAGAGACGTAATTGCCGTGGGTAAAATAAAGGATATATTTGTGGGACGCGGAATTACGGAATTTACTTATACTTCCGGTAATGAAGAAGGCATCGAAAAGACACTTGAATATCTTGATAAGGATTTTGACGGACTGTGTTTTATTAATCTTGTTGATTACGACATGCTTTACGGTCACAGAAGAGATATAGACGGTTATGCCAAAGCCCTTAATTACTTTGACAGTAAGATCCCTGAGATAGTAGCTAAGATGAGGGATGATGATCTGCTTATGATTACGGCGGACCATGGCTGTGATCCGGGATTTCTTAAGACAACCGACCATACGAGAGAATACATACCTCTTATTATGTATTCAAAGAGCCTTACGCCTATTAATTACAATACAAGACAGACCTTCTCGGACATCGGTGCAACGGTTCTTGGCTATCTTGGTGTAGAGGGAAATATCGAAGGCGAAAGTCTGCTTGGCTGACGTACAAAGATATAGATAATCGGTTAATAAAATAATTTAGTTTGAGGATAAATATGGGAAAATTTGATAAAGAAATAAACAGGCGTCGTACCTTTGCGATTATTTCGCATCCCGACGCAGGTAAGACTACCCTTACCGAGAAATTCCTTCTTTACGGAGGGGCCATTAATCTTGCCGGTTCCGTAAAGGGCAAAGCAACGGCAAGACATGCGGTTTCCGACTGGATGGAAATTGAAAAGGAACGTGGTATTTCGGTTACAAGCTCAGTGCTTCAGTTCGAGTACGACGGATTTTGCATTAACATTCTGGATACTCCGGGACATCAGGATTTCTCGGAAGATACCTACAGAACACTTATGGCTGCCGATTCGGCAGTAATGGTTATTGATGCAAGCAAAGGTGTAGAAGCTCAGACACGTAAGCTCTTTAAGGTCTGCGGTATGAGAGGAATTCCGATCTTTACATTTATTAACAAGCTTGACAGAGATGCCAACGATACATTTGAACTGCTTGACGAAATTGAAAAGGAATTGGGAATCGCAACCTGTCCCGTTAACTGGCCGATTGGTTCAGGTAAGGCTTTTAAGGGCGTATACGACAGAAAGAGACAGTGCGTAATAACATATTCCGATACGGAAAAGGGTACCAAGGAAGGTGCTACATTAGAGGTTAACGTTAATAATCCGGAGGAACTTAAGAAGGCTATAGGAGACGAAGCGGCTGCTACCTTAATGGACGAAATTGAACTATTGGACGGAGCTTCCGCCGAATTTGATATAGATGAGGTTCAGTCCGGTAAGCTTACTCCCGTGTTTTTTGGATCGGCTCTTACCAACTTCGGTGTGGAGTTTTTCCTTAAGCACTTCCTCGATATGACAACAACACCTCTGCCACGCAAAACTGACGGTGGTGTCATAAGCCCTACGGAAAATGACTTCAGTGCTTTTGTATTCAAGATTCAGGCTAACATGAACAAGGCTCACAGAGACAGAGTTGCCTTTATGAGAATATGTTCCGGCAAATATGATGCCGCAATGGAAGTTAAGCATGTGCAGGGCAACAAAGTAATGAGATTAAGCCAGCCTCAGCAAATCATGGCCGATTCACGTAAGATACTTGATGAAGCTTATGCAGGGGATATTATAGGAGTATTCGATCCGGGTATTTTCAGCATAGGTGATACACTTTGTATGCCTAAGGAAAACATTGTGTATGAAGGAATTCCCACATTCGCTCCGGAGCATTTTGCCAGAGTACGTCAGGTAGATACCATGAAGCGTAAACAGTTCGTTAAGGGTATCGAACAGATAGCTCAGGAAGGTGCGATTCAGATATTCCAGGAATTTAATTCCGGAATGGAAGAGATAATAGTAGGTGTTGTAGGCGTACTTCAGTTTGACGTGCTTAAATATCGACTTGAGAATGAATATAATGTAGAAATCAAACTTGAACCACTTCCTTACGAGCATATCAGATGGATTGAGAACAAAGATATGGACTTTAGCAAGATTGTGGGAACATCCGATATGAAGAAGGTTAAGGACTTAAAAGGAAATGCTTTGCTTTTGTTCATCAATGCATGGTCTGTGGGTATGGTTCTTGACAGAAATCCTGGACTTGTTTTGTCAGAGTTCGGACGAGAATAGAAATAAATTAATTTGTAGAAATATGAAGAATGTTGTTATAAACAGATTGGTTGCTGCGGCTCTTTGTATCGTAACCGCTGTTGGCTTTTGCGCTTGCGGTTATGACGAATCCATGGAAAAAGCCCAGGAAGTCGTTAATGAAGTGGCAACCGGAATGGCCCGTACAGTTTCTGAGGCTTCAACTGAATATCTTAAAGAAGATGGGACCTATGACGGTGTTGAATATCTGACACAGGATGACACTTATCAAAGAGGGTCCGAAGAAAAGGAAATAACTTCCGAAAAGGCTCTTAAAGACGCTAACGTTATTTCGGAAGAAGAGGTTATGAATGCTTTGGCTCATAACCAGCATTTATATTATTTTATCCAGCTTGATAATGACGAGCGTAAGGTATACGCCGAAATTTATTGTGCGATAAGGGACATGATGGAAGATGTTACCCTGTCCACATTAAATATTGACAGAGTCGACAAGGTTTTTAAGTATGTTTACTATGATCATCCGGAATTCTTTTATGTATCCGGATACACATACACCAAGACACTGCTTAACGAAGAACCCGTCAGCCTGGCTATAACAGGTTATTACACAATGACGGAATCGGAGGTCAAAGCGTATAAGGATTACGTTAATAATTATGTGGTTGATTATAAGAGCGCACTTGGGGATTACGTAGAGAATGCGGATGATTATAACCTCATCAAGTTCACCTACGAATACGTAATAGACCACACTGATTATGATGAAAATGCACCACACAATCAAAGCATAATTTCGGTAATGGTATACGGAAACAGCGTATGTGCCGGGTATGCCAAAACAATACAGTATCTGCTTAATGAGTGCGGTATTGCCACTACCTTCGTAATGGGTCAGGCGATGAATGGGGAACCTCATTCATGGAATCTTGTAATGGCTGACGGGGAATATTATTACATGGACGTTACATACGGCGATGCATCATATTCTTTGACCGGCGCGGCCGAGGAAATGTCCCAGTCACTGCCTAGGATAAATTACAATTATATGCTTATGGACTATGAGGAAACAGCTAATACGCATATATTCGAAAGCCCCGAAATTATGCCGAGAACTACGGCAACCGCAGATAATTATTTCATAAGGGAAGGACTGTACTTTACGGAAGTTAATAAGGAACAGCTTAGTGCAGCATTTAAGAATGCGTATTTTAGAAATGACGAGTATGTCATGCTTAAGATGGATTCCACAGGCACTTATGAAGCGGTATGGGAATATCTGCTTGATGAACAAAAGGTATTTGATTATCTTCAGAATCACAACGGTACTGTAGCCTATGCTCAGAACAAGGACCAGTTGTATATGATTTTCTGGATATAAAATAATTCATGCGAAAGGAAGAGAGTATGAGTAACAAAATAGAGAGCCCTAAGTATACACTTAGAGAAAATCTTAATAACGGTTCGGTTAAGATTGCAGATGATGTTATTGCGATGATAGCCGGTATTGCCGCAACGGAAGTTGACGGTGTATGTGCCATGGCAGGTAATGTAGGAAACGATTTGCTTAGCAAAGTCGGCGTTAAGAATCTTGCCAAGGGAGTTAAGGTACTTATTTCAAACGGCACGGTTAAGGTTAATCTTGCTATCGTGGTTGATTATGGATTTAATGTACCTGCAGTATCCTTAAAGGTACAGGATAAGGTTAAGTCAACAATCGAAAGTATGACAGGATTGGTAGCTACGGATGTAAATATCAGAGTAGCCGGAGTAAATGTAGGAGCAAGGTAATAAATTAGTATGACCAGATCAAAATTACGTGAAGAATTATTCAAACTGCTGTTTAGAGTTGAATTTAACGAAAGAGAAGAAATGGGTGAACAGCAGCAGCTTTTCTTCGAAGAAGAGACAGCAATTTCCGAAAGCGAAAGAGACGAGATCAAAGCTAAATGCGATGCGATTTTGGCTAAGCTTGACGAAATCGATGCTTCTTTAAATGAGAAAATCACAGGATGGAACACGGAGCGTGTAGGCAAAATCGAACTTACAATACTTCGACTTGCCGTTTATGAAATTGAAGATGACGATGGTGTTCCCACAGGTGTGGCAATTAACGAAGCCGTAGAACTGGCTAAGAAATTCGGTCAGGATGGTGCGTCTTCTTTCGTAAACGGAGTGCTTGCTAAGTATTCATAATGGCTAATGTTTATTCTGTATCTAAGATAAATGCATACATAAAAGGGTTGTTTAACGAAGACTTTTTGCTGGGTGACGTTAGTGTCAAAGGCGAAGTGTCCAATCTTAAGTATCATTCTTCGGGGCATATATACTTTACACTGAAGGATGAAAAAGCAGCTATTGCCTGCGTAATGTTCCAGAGCAATCGGTCGGGGCTTAAATTTACCATGACCGAGGGCATGGGAGTTGTGGTCCGGGGGGAAGTTAACGTATATGAACGTGACGGTAAATTCCAGATATATGCCAAGAGCATAACCCAAGACGGTGCCGGCGCTTTGTATGAGGAATTCCTTAGATTAAAGAACGAACTTGAAGAACTGGGAATGTTTGCCCCGGAATATAAGAAACCCATACCTAAGTCGATTAAGACCTTGGGAGTGGTTACGGCAGCCACCGGAGCGGCAATTCAGGACATAATAAACATAGCAACGAGACGTAATCCTTACGTGCAGATAGTTCTGTACCCTGCAACTGTCCAGGGAGATAAGGCAGTTATCAGTATAATTAACGGAATACGTACCTTGGAAAAATATGGCGTTGATGTCATAATTGTAGGTCGTGGAGGCGGTTCCATCGAAGACTTATGGGCCTTTAACAGTAGAGACGTGGCAGAGGAAGTATTTAACTGCTCTGTTCCAATTATTTCGGCGGTAGGTCATGAGACGGATACCACAATTATAGATTTCGTATCGGACCTTAGGGCACCGACACCTTCTGCAGCGGCGGAACTTGCAGTGTACGATATTAATTCCATATTAGATGAGATTGAGGGTACAAAGGATATACTTACCCGACTTATGAAGACTAAAATCTTAGAATACAGAAACCATGTTAAGTATCTTGAAACTGCACTTAAGAGCCAAAGCCCTAAAAACAAGCTTGCCCAGAACAGAATGTATGCCATGGCACTTGAAGAGAAACTGAACGCTCTTATGAAAGGAATAATTACGGACCGGCGACACAGTATATCTTTGTACGCAGAGCGATTAAAGGGCTTATCGCCACTTGATAAGCTATCCCAGGGTTATTCCTATGCATCGGCAAAGGGTAAGACCCTTAACTCCGTAAAACAGGTAAAGCCCGGCGATGAAGCGTCGATTTACCTAAAGGACGGTGTGGTAAATGCAGTGGTAAGTAATACGGCAGAACTTGATTATAATGTTTAGTCACGGAGATATTATGGCAAAAGAATTTAAGCTTGAGGAAGCATTTGAAGAATTGAACAGTAAGATAGAGGCTCTTGAGGATGAAGATATTTCTCTTGAGGATTCCTTTAAGATATATAAAGAGGGCATGGATTTATTAAAGAAGTGCAACGATTCTATCGATAAGGTAGAAAAGCAGGTTATTGTGCTTGAAGAGGATGGTGGAAACGATGAACTTTAATGAGTCACTTGATATCAAAAGAAAGAACGCCGAAAGCGTGCTTAACGATTATCTTCCGGATGCCGAAGGTTTCGCATCCAGAGTGCTTGAAGCTATGGACTATTCGGCAATGGCAGGGGGAAAGAGACTTCGCCCCGTACTTATGAACGAATGTTACAAGTTGTTTGGCGGTAAAGATAAACTGATTGAGCCCTTTATGGCGGCAATAGAGATGATTCACAATTATTCACTGGTGCATGATGATTTGCCGGCTATGGATAATGATGAATTTAGGCGCGGTAAGGAAACAACCTGGAAGAAGTTTGATGAAGGAATCGCAATTCTGGCAGGTGACGGACTTCTTAATTATGCCTTTGAAACAGCAGCCAAAGCCTTTGATATGTGTAAGACACTGGAAGAATACAGAAGGGTCGCAAAGGCACTTCAGATTCTGGGTAACAAGGCGGGAGTTAACGGAATGATCGGCGGACAGACGGCAGACATTCTGGCAGAAAATGACGATAATGTCACATCTGAGCTGCTCCTTTTCATACATAAGAATAAAACAGCTGCCCTTATGGAAGCATCAATGATGATTGGCGCCACCCTGGCGGGAGCTTCGGACAAAGATATAATGGATATGGAAAAGGCGGCCAATAATATAGGAGTTGCTTTCCAAATAGAAGACGATATTCTGGATATTACCAGTACAACGGAAGAACTGGGAAAGCCGGTTCATTCCGATGAGAAGAATAACAAAACCACATATGTTACACTTCACGGAATGGAACAGTCATTAAAAGATGTCAAAGATTTATCAAACGAAGCCATTGAGATTTTGCAGGATGTTGCGGACTCAAACAGAGCAGACGGAAGTTTTCTTATGACTTTGGTAGAGACGTTAATTAACAGGAGAAAGTAATGGTTCTTGAACAGATTAAAGAAGCTAATGATATAAAGAAGATAGATCCTAAGGAATATCCTTTGCTTGCTGATGAAATAAGAGAATTTCTTATCGAAAAGATATCAAAAACCGGAGGACATTTAGGCTCTAACTTAGGTGCGGTGGAACTTACCATGGCCCTCCATTTGTCTTTGGATTTACCTAAGGACAAGATAATCTGGGACGTAGGTCATCAGTCTTATACCCATAAGCTTTTGACGGGACGTAAGGAGGGATTTGATAATCTGCGTGCATACGGCGGAATGGCAGGATTCCCCAAAGCCTGTGAAAGCGATTGCGATTCCTTTAATACAGGTCACAGTTCCACATCAATTTCTGCAGGTCTGGGAATGGTTGCGGCGCGTGATATTAAGGGCACCGACGAGACTATAGTTTCGGTAATAGGTGACGGTTCCATGACAGGCGGAATGGCTTATGAAGCCCTTAACAATGCCTCGAAATTGGAGACTAACTTCATTATAGTTCTTAATGATAATAATATGTCCATATCCGAAAATGTAGGCGGAATGAGTAAATATCTTAACAGCATAAGAACCTCGGAAACCTATATGGATTTAAGAGACGGCATTTATTATAAGGTCAAAGATATGCCTGCCGGTAATAAGATTGTTGATACCGTAAGACGTACCAAGAATTCCCTCAAGCAGTTGGTTGTACCGGGTATGTATTTTGAAGATATGGGAATAACATACTTGGGACCTGTTGACGGACATGATGTAAATGCAATCCGCAAGGCTATTGAAGAAGCCAAGAAGCGTAAGATGGCGGTTCTTGTTCATGTAATAACTCAAAAGGGAAGAGGTTATGAACCGGCTTTAAGACATCCTGCCAGATTCCACGGAACTTCCCCCTTTGATATTGAAACGGGTATTCCTCTTAAGCCTACCAAAGCAGCTTACACGGATATTTTCAGTACCGTTATGACTAAGCTTGGTGCAAGAGACGAGCGTGTGGTTGCCATTACGGCAGCTATGCCGGACGGCACGGGACTTAAGCGATTCCATAATATGTATCCCGAAAGGTTCTTTGACGTAGGAATAGCAGAACAGCATGCGGTAACATTCGCAGCGGGACTTGCCAAGTCGGGATTACGTCCGGTTGTGGCTATATATTCTTCGTTCCTTCAAAGGGCTTATGACCAGATAGTTCATGATGTATGTTTGCAGAATTTGCCGGTTATTTTTGCCGTAGACAGGGCCGGAATCGTAGGAGCGGATGGTGAGACTCATCAGGGAATATTTGATTTGTCCTTCCTTAGTTCGATTCCCAATATGAATATTATGGCGCCCAAGAATAAATGGGAACTTTCAGATATGATGAAGTTTGCCCTGACACAGGATATGCCTTTTGCCATAAGATATCCCAGGGGTGAGGCGTATGCCGGACTTGAAGAATTCAGAGCACCCATGGAATACGGTAAGGCCGAACTTATATATGCGGAAGGCGAGGTATGCCTTATGGCGGTAGGCTCTATGGTGAAGACCGCAGAAGAGGTTCGTGAAATTCTGCGAACCAAGAATATGAAGTGTTCCATAGTTAATGCAAGATTCGTTAAACCTATCGATGAATATGCGGCCAAATGGGCAGCAGACAATCATCGTGTTGTTGTTACCATGGAAGAAAATGTTCATTCCGGCGGCTATGGCGAAAAGGTAAGAGATTATCTTGATCTTATGGGAAGCAAAGCAAGGCTTGTAAATATAGCACTTCCCGATGATTATGTAGAGCACGGAAACGTGGAACAACTTAAAGAAGATCTTGAAATTGATGCTAAGAGCATCGCAAATAAGATACTTGGAATGAGACCTTTTTAGATATGAAAGAAAGATTAGATATACTGCTTGTAAAAAAAGGACTTGCTCCCTCAAGGGAAAAAGCTAAAGCCCTTATTATGTCGGGTATCGTTTATGTTGACAACCAGAAGGAAGATAAGGCGGGAGCTACCTTTGAAGAGGAAGGAATTAATATTGAGGTTCGCGGTAACACATTAAGATATGTCAGCCGCGGAGGACTTAAACTTGAAAAGGCACTTGAAGTATTCCCCATTGATTTAGAGGGGAAGGTATGTATGGACATAGGTGCTTCCACCGGCGGGTTTACGGATTGTATGCTTCAGAACGGAGCTTCAAAGGTATACTCCATCGATGTGGGCCACGGACAGCTTGATTGGAAGTTAAGAAATGACGAGCGTGTCATTTGCATGGAGAAGACTAACTTTAGATATGTTACTCCCGAGGATATAGGGGAGGCAATTGATTTTGCTTCCTGTGACGTATCGTTTATATCTTTGTCCAAGATATTAGGTCCTGCAAGAGCGCTGCTTAAGGATGATGCTACTATGGTATGTCTTATAAAGCCTCAGTTCGAAGCGGGCAGAGAACAGGTCGGTAAGAAGGGCGTGGTAAGAGAACCTTCGATTCACGAAGAGGTAATAAGAAACGTGCTGGGATATGCAAGGGAAAATGAACTTGCGGTGCTGTCACTTGACTCTTCACCCATCAGGGGACCTGAAGGAAACATAGAATATCTTATATATTTGTCCAAAGATATGACACTTGATAAAAATGAAGAATTGCTTGGAATAGTAAAGGATTTGGTGGGAAGAACTCATGAAGAATTTCTTCGTAATAACAAATAGGGCAAAGAAAGAGGCTTTGGCCGCCGAAAAGAAGATAGTTGAATATCTTAGGCAAAAGGGTGCCGCAGTTACGGTTGATGACACACCAGGTGACGGCAGTATGGGCGAAAGATATACGGACATTGCAAGAATGCCTAAGGACACGGATTGTGTAATCGTGCTCGGAGGAGACGGTACGATTCTTCATGCAGCCTGTGATTTGGCAGAGTCAACGGTGCCTTTTTTGGGGATTAATCTAGGAACCCTGGGATATTTATCGGCAGTGGACGAAAATAACATGTACGAGGCGCTTGATAAAGTGTTATCCGACAATTATTCGGCAGAGCACAGAATGATGCTGTGCGGTAAGACATATCTCGGCGGTGAGTTTAATGAAGAATATCAGGCACTTAACGAAATCGTAATTACGGCTGATAAGGCAATGCAGATAGCCTATGTGTCTATCTTTGTTAACGGAAAACTGCTTCATAAGTATGCGGCAGACGGAATTATAGTATCCACTCCCACAGGCTCCACGGGCTATAACCTGTCGGCAGGTGGACCTATCGTGTCTCCCTCTGCGGATATGATTATTCTTACACCGGTGTGTTCACATTCAATGCATAACAGAAGCATTGTTTTTGGGGCGGAAGATGAGATTAAAATTGTTGTGGATGACGGAAGATTCGGTACGGTTCAGCAGCTTACGGCGGTATATGATGCCTCCCACAGATGCTTGCTAAGTACAGGGGATTATATTAAGATAAATAAATCCACGAAGAGCACAAGATTGGTTAACATAACGCAGGAAAGCTTTTTGGATACATTACATAATAAGCTTAAGGACAGCTGATTATGGTTATATGCGTTTATACGCTTTGACATAAAGGGGAATTTTAAGAAAGAGAGTACATAATATGAAAAGAGACAGGCATGACAAAATAAAACAGTTAATCAGGGAAAATGATATCGAGACACAGGAAGAGCTGGTAAGTCTTCTTGCAAAGGAAGGATATGAGGTTACCCAGGCAACTGTTTCAAGAGACATAAGAGATATGCGGCTTACGAAGATTCCCAACGGTTTCTTCGGTTCAAAGTATGCACTTTTGAATGAAGATGCACATGCGTTATCACACAAGTATGCGCGAGTACTTCAGGACGGTTTTATATCTGCAACGGTAGCTCAGAATCTTATTGTTGTTAAGACCGTACCGGGAATGGCTATGGCTGTTGCGGCCGCTATTGATGCCATGAAGTTCAAGGAAATAGTAGGCTCAATCGCAGGTGATGACACCATTATGATTGCGCTTAAGACTACTGAAGAGGCAGCGGAAGTTGTTAAGTCAATTAATGAAATGGCTGAAGAAAGATAAAAATATATATTTATACTATAACTATGGCGAAAGTGACTTGGGGAGAGGTTACTTAAGAGGAAAACATGTTAGAAAATCTACACGTATTAAACCTTGCTTTGATTGATGAAGCAGATATTGATCTTAAAGACGGGTTTAATGTCATGACCGGCGAAACCGGTGCCGGTAAATCTATTGTCCTAGGTTCGATTAACCTGGCTTTGGGAGCTAAGGCTAATTCGGACGTCATTCGCGTCGGCAAAGAATATGCTCTTGTGGAACTTACCTTTAGGTTAAGTGAAGACGAAAGAGCGGCAATCCGCAACATGGGGCTTTCGGTTGATGAAGACGAATGCCTTATTTTGTCGCGTAAAATTATGCCCGGCAAAAGCGTATGCCGAATTAACGGCGAAACAATTTCATCTCATGAATTAAAAGAATTATCGGGAATTTTGCTTGATGTATACGGTCAGCATGAACATCAGTCTCTGCTTAAGAGTGCAACCTACGAGAAGATGCTTGATGAATATGCGGGAAACCAACTGTTTGAATTGCAGGATGCTCTTAAGAGTCTTCGTAATGGCTATAAGTCATTGGTTGAAGAATTAGGCAATGCCGATACGGATGAAGCATCCCGTAACCGCCAAAAAGAACTTCTGGCTTTTGAAATTAACGAAATCGAAGGTGCTTCACTAAAGGAAGGCGAAGATGAAGAACTCGAAAAAAGATACAGATTCTTAAGCAATGCCCTTAAGATTAAGGAGGCTGTGTGCGAAGCTCATGCCTATACGGGATATGAGAATAACGCAAGTGCGGGAAGCCTTATAGGAAGCGGTGTTTCAAAGCTAAGAAGTGTATCATCCTATGATGACGAAGCACTTAATCTTACAGAACAGCTGGCCGAAATAGAAGCCTTGTTAAGTGATTTTAACAGAACAATTTCAAATTATGAGGATACCCTTAATTTCGATGAAGAAGAATATGGCGAAATAGAAGAACGGCTTAATTTAATCAATAACCTAAAGAGTAAATACGGTTCTTCTGTGAGTGAAATCATGGAGGCCTGTGAGACAAAGGTTAATGAACTTGATAAGTTAAGCAATCATGATGCATATATTGAGAACCTTAAAAATCAAATCAAAGAAACAGAAGCTAAAATGCTTGATAAGTGTGCTTTGATTCATGAACTTAGAACAAAAGCGGCCCTTCCTCTTAGGGATAAAATTATTGAGGCAATGGTTAATCTTAATTTCCTTGATGTTCGTCTGGAAATAACCATAGAAGGTTCTAATGATACAGAGGGTATTAAAGACAGCGGATACGATAAGGTTGAATTCCTTATCTGCCTTAATCCCGGTGAGGAACTGCGCCCCATGCAGAATGTTGCATCAGGCGGTGAACTGTCACGTATTATGCTGGCTATTAAGACTGTATTTGCCGATAAGGATGACGTTCCCACACTGGTATTTGATGAAATAGATACGGGAATAAGCGGCCGTACCGCATACAAGGTTGCGGAGGCAATGGAGGTTCTTAGTAAATCCCATCAGCTTATAGCTATTACACACCTGCCACAGATAGCATCAAGAGCAGATAATCATTTGCTTATAGAGAAGAATGTGGTTGAGGGACGTACCGTAACTACTATTGAGACTCTTGATTATGAAACTTCGGTAAAAGAACTTGCCAGAATGCTTGGAGGCGACGAAATTACAGAGGCTGCATTAAATAATGCAAGAGAGATGAAAAAAGTATTATAGAAGACAATTATTGAATATATATCTGATAAATTTATGTCTGAAGGATATATGTCGGATGGAGTTATGTAAACTGTGAAATTCCCTGAATTTATTACAGATAACGGAACAGTAGGATTTGTAGCACCTTCCTTTGGGTGCGGCATTGAACCGTATAAGTCGGCTTTTGAGTCGGCTTTGGAGTTCTGGAAATCAAACGGATATTATGTTAACTTAGGCCCTAATGTATACCTTAGTGAGGGTATTGGAATAAGCAGTACACCGGAGGCCTGTGCCGAAGAACTCGTATCGAGTTATGTTAACTCTGGCATAGACGGAATAATATCCTGCGGCGGGGGAGAACTTATGTGTGAAACCCTGTCACATATCGACTTTGACGCAGTTATGAAAGCTAAACCCAAGTGGTATATGGGTTATTCGGATAATACAAACTTCACATTTATGTTAACCACCAAATGTGATATCGCTTCCCTGTACGGACCGAATGCGGCAGCCTTCGGAATGAAGCCCCGTCACAGGTCTATTGAGGAAGCCTATAATATTCTTACGGGAAAGTCTGTCAGTAACGGGAAGATTAGTGTTCACAATTTTGATAAATACGAAATCGAATCCCTTAAGACCGAAGAGAATCCTTTGGCTCCCTATAACTGTACGGAAGATGTATGTGTAAGGGCATTTGAGCCGAATGGAGTTATGTCAACCAGAAAGGATACATTGGCTGACGGAGTTATGTCAACCACAGAGGATATATGCACCGATGGAGTTATGTCAACTGATAGTATATCTTTTAACGGACGTATTATAGGCGGCTGCATGGATTGTCTCATCAACCTCCTTGGTACGAGATTTGATTATGTAAACCAATTCGTTAATAAATATGCCAATGACGGAATAATATGGTATCTGGAAGCCTGCGATCTTAATGTATTCGGCATACGAAGAGCCATGTGGCAGATGCAGGAAGCAGGCTGGTTTAAGAATGTAAAAGGCTTTATTTTCGGACGACCTTTGATGGGTGAAACCATGTTTAACCTTAACAGGTTCGATGCGGTACTTCCCGTTGCCTGTGTGGCAAATAAGGTGCCTGTTATCATGGATGCGGATATAGGCCACAGACCGCCTCAGATGATTATGATTAACGGCGCACTGGGTGAAGTCAAATTTGACAGGGGTTCGTTTAGTATTAACTATAGATTGGAATAATTATGAACAGAAATAGTAAATCTAGGAAAAGAACACCTCTTATAGTGATATTGATACTGATTTCAATATCACTTTTGTGTGGGTGTCTTTTTTTTGTTTACAAAGAATATAAAAACAGCAACATAGCCGGAGAATATACAGGCTATGTTGATTTGTCGGAGGATTTTGCCTTAAGGGCCTATACCTTTTTAGCGGATATAGAGGATGTGAACGTGTCCTATCTTGATGTGCTTGATGCCTATAAAGATTGCGGCATCCAAAGCAGTATATCTTTTGACAAGGAATTGCTGTCCAATATGGGTACCTACAGCATAAACGTTGATGAAGAAATATATAAAGGGGTAATTGATGAAGGTTATGCGACGCTTGCCAATCTGATGGAAGGATATATCAGTGTGCGACTTGCTACGGAGGGATATGATTACCCGGATAACGAGCGGGAGGAACTTATTAAAAACGCACTGGGAAGTGAGCTTACGGATTATTTAAAGAATACATTTACTGATATCTTTGTACCCTATGAAAAAATAGCGGAAAACTATAATGATTCGGGCTCCTTTGTATTAAATGGAGACAGGCTGATTCTGGGAAGTGAAGAATGCAGCTATATATATGATGATAACAGATTAGTAGTGATTAAGAATGATGACGAACAGACAACGAATGTTTACAAAAAGAATATGGGCGGTTCTAATTAGCACAGTTATGACAGTAGTGTCATTAATGACATTGCCGCTGTGTTCCGTTACGGCACCTTTCGTTTATGTGGAAGAGCATAATCTTGAGATTAACGGTACGGAAACACTTATTCATACCATTGACCTGGAGTATGACGGCAATCTGTACCTTCCCCTTAGAGAAGTGGCATCCGCGCTTAAAGATACGGAACTATGCTTCGAGGTTGATATTAACGGGGGAGAGATTAAGATTAATACCGGCGGGAAGTATGAGTTTAATGGATTTGACGAAGATAAGCCCGCCTGGAGCGAAGAGCGTATTAAGAATTTGAGGGCATCCCAGGCTGTTAATAATCTGTATGTGGATGATAACGAGCGTAAGTATTATACGATTCTTATTAAGGATTCCAATGAAGAATACGAGTGCTTTATGTCCTATGTGGATCTTGCAATGATACTTGATGTAAGCATTCTTATTGATGATGACATGAGTATATGCTTTGACACGGAAAGGACATTTAGTGTGGATCCTTATGTGCTTGAAGAAGAGGGATATTTTTACGGAATCAACGGAGTGCTTGTGGGGGACTGCACCACGGGCAGGGTGTTTTATTCCTATAACTCTTCCGTGGATTATCCTATTGCAAGTACAACCAAGCTTATGACGTACCTGCTTACAATGGAGGAAATATCGGCAGGTTCGCTAAGTATGGACACTACACTTAAAGTATCTGCTTTGGGTGAGCAGTTGTCTCAGGGTGGTGACGGTGTTATCCCTGTTAAGGAAGGCCGGAGCATACATGTTGAGCAGCTCCTTTACGGACTGATGCTGCCGTCGGCCAACGAATTTGCGCTTACCCTGGCTGAAGGAATATCGGGTTCCGAAGAGGCCTTCGTTCAAAGAATGAATGAAAGAGCCGACGAACTTGGTCTTAAGAATACAATATTCTATACCTGCAACGGACTTCCTACCTTTATTAACGAGAATGTTTCGTCAAAGGTTCAGAACAGAATGTCGGTTAAGGATATGTTTATTTTGTGCAAATATATTCTGGAAAACTACCCGGAGATTAAGACAATTACCTCCGCCAAAAAGTATAATGTTGCGGACGCGGACAATATCGAAATCAAAAATACAAATATGATGCTCTACAACATGGAGGAAGTTACAGGCCTTAAGACAGGAACCACCAATAAAGCCGGCGCATGTCTGGTTAATACACTTGAAGTTGACGGACATGATTTAATAGTTATACTCTTTGGAGCTGAAGACAACGTGGACAGATATCGTGTTACGGAGGTGTTAAGCCGCTATGCGCTTAATGTTTGGTCGCTTCAGAACCAGAGCACATCGGTGGGAACGGTGAACTCGGCAGAGGATGTGGTTCGCATGATTCTTCAGAATGCCATGTAAACCTATGCTATTATGTGGAACTTTTTGTCTAAATGTGCTAAAATTTTCTTAATGTTTAGTTCATATTCACTAGATATTAAAACATCATCATTTGGAGGATGAAATGAAAAATATACTTTTCGTAGCTTCAGAAGGCGTTCCATTTATTAAAACAGGCGGTTTGGCAGATGTAGTGGGCTCGCTTCCCAAATGTATCGACAAGAAATACTTCGATGTACGTGTGGTACTTCCCAAGTATATGTGCATCAAGCCCGAAATGAAAGAAAAGATGGAATATGTCACTCACTTCTATATGGATTTCCATTGGAAGAATGAGTATGTAGGTGTTCTTAAGGCAGAAGTTGACGGCGTTAAGTATTACTTCATAGACAATGAGATGTTTTTTGGCGGCCCTGCTCCCTATAGCAACGACGGCCTGTACGAAATCGAAAAATTCGCCTTTTTCTCAAAGGCAGCTTTATCAATATTACCCTTAATTAATTTCCGCCCGGACGTAATCCACTGTCACGATTGGCAGACAGGACTTATTCCCGTTTATCTTAAGGAGCGATTCCAGGGCAACGAATTCTTCCGTGGAATCAAGTCCGTTATGACTATTCATAACCTTAAGTTCCAGGGTAAGTGGGGCGTTCAGGAGGTCAAAGATATAACAGGCCTTCCGGATTACTTCTTCACTTCGGACAAATTGGAAGCCTTTAAGGATGCTAACCTTCTTAAGGGCGGTATCGTATATGCAGATGCCATTACTACAGTTTCCGCAACCTACTCAAAGGAAATCATGACAGAATTCTACGGCGAGCACTTAGACGGACTCCTTCGTGCCCGTGAACATGACCTTCGCGGAATCGTTAACGGAATCGATTACGAAGACTTTAATCCCGAGACGGACAAAAATATCAAATATCCATACAACGCAATTAACTTCCGTAAAGAAAAGGCCAAGAACAAGAAGGCTCTTCAGGAAGAACTTGGTCTTGAGGTAGATGACAAGAAGATGATGATCGGTATCGTATCACGTCTTACAGACCAGAAGGGCTTTGACTTAATTGCATATATAATGGATGAACTGTGCCAGGATAACATCCAGATTGTAGTCCTTGGTACCGGTGAAGAAAGATATGAGAATATGTTCCGTCACTTCGACTGGAAATATAATGAAAAAGTATCTGCGAACATCTACTACTCAGATGCATTATCTCACAAGATATACGCAGCTTCGGATGCATTCTTAATGCCGTCGCTTTTCGAACCCTGCGGATTATCACAGCTTATGGCCCTCCGTTACGGAACAGTACCTATTGTCCGTGAAACAGGCGGCCTTAAGGACACAGTAGAACCATATAACGAATACGAATCAAAGGGAACAGGCTTCTCCTTTACAAATTACAATGCTCACGAAATGCTGGGCACCATCCGCTACGCCGAAAAAATATACTACGACAAAAAGCGTGAGTGGAATAAGATAATCGACCGCGCAATGAGCACCGACTTCTCTTGGGGACGTTCGGCCGAGAAATACTGCGAGATGTACGATTGGTTGATAGGATAGGCTACGAGCCCTTGTCGTTACAGCATTCTTGAGACACCAAAAATCTAAAATACCAAAAAAGTACCAAAAATCTTTGGTGCAACCTCATTATTGTTTATATTGTTTATTGAATTGAGACACTTTTCTAGAAGTTTTTAGGAGAGTGTCTTTTCTGTTATGGTCTTAAATTCAACAATAAGGAGGAAAAAAGATGGGACCCGAAAGTGAAAAATCAGCAAACACATTGAAAAAAATAATGCAGGAAGGAGATGAGGAAAGAAAATTCATAAGACCCAAAGAGGCTATCAGAATTTACAGTATGAGCCGTACTTCGGTAGGAAACATTTCGAAGAAAGCAAATGCTTTATACAGAATCGGCAACTTACTGCTGATAAATGTAGAAAAATTTGAGGAGTATCTTGAAAAGCATTTGGTGATTGATGAAAAAGAAGCTGCAATGCATATTTTTGATGATGAGGAGGTATGAAAATGAGTAAGGTAATAGCAATAGCAAATCAGAAAGGTGGGGTGGGTAAAACCACCACCACCGTTAACTTAGGAATCGGATTGGCAAGAGAGGGAAAGAAAGTGCTGCTTATTGATGCAGATCCCCAGGCTGATATGACAAAAAGTCTCGGTATTGATGAACCGGATGAACTTGAAACAACAATATCGACCCTGATGCTTGCGGTTATTAATGAGGAGGGTGTTACTACCGAAGGAATTATTCATCATAAAGAAAATGTAGATATAGTTCCATCCAATATTGAACTGTCCGGTCTTGAAGTATCACTGGTAAATGTGATGAGCAGGGAAATGATATTAAGAACTTATGTAAACCAATTGCTTGAAGAATGTGATTATGATTATGTCCTGATTGACTGCATGCCATCACTTGGAATGATAACAATGAACGCACTTGCTGCGGCCGACGAAGTAATAATACCTTCTCAGATGGCATATTTGCCCGTTAAAGGCCTTCAACAATTAATTAAGACAATTAATAAGGTTAAGAGACATATTAACCCTGAACTTAAAATACGCGGCGTAGTCAGAACCATGGTAGATACACGAAATAACTACACCAAAGATATTATGCTGGCCCTTAATGAGTCATATTCGGATATTCTTACGGTATTTGAAACCTGTATTCCATCATCGGTTAAGGCTTCGGAAACAAGTGCCGAAGGAATCAGTATTTATCACCACGATCCTAACGGTAAGGTGTCAAAAGCATATACATCATTGGTAAAGGAGGTGCTGGAAGATGAGTAATACTGCTACAAGAAACGAAAAACTTCGCCCGGGACAGAAAATAAAGATGCTTTCATATGATGAATTATGCGGCGGCGGTGATATCGGTACGGAAGGAGCAATTGAAATTCCTGTTTCCGAGCTTCATGATTTTCCGAATCATCCCTTCAGAGTCCGTGACGATGAACAGATGAAAGAACTGGTTAAAAGTATATCTTTGCGCGGAATTATTAACGCGATTATCGCTCGCGAGGATCCGAACGGCGGTTATCAGATAATATCCGGCCATCGCCGTAAATTTGCAGCAAAGAAACTGGGAATTGAGAAAGTTCCTGTGATATTGGTGGATGTAGATGAGGATGTTGCCGGAATCATGATGGTTGATTCCAATATTCAACGCGAGAACCTGACACCCGGTGACAGAGCCCGCTCCATGAAAGAAAAATATGAGAAGATGCTTCATCGAGGTGAAATCTCCGAGAAATGGTCGGCGGATGAACTGGGAGAAATCTACGGAATGTCAGGCAGACAGGTTCAAAGATACCTTAGGTTAAATGAATTGATTCCGGAACTTTTAAACGAAGTGGATGCTAAACATATTCAGTTTGTCGTGGCTGTTGAATTATCATTTTTGGACAAAGAGATACAGTGGTGGGTATTTGAGGAACACATGAACGGAACTGTGCTCAGGGCCGAAAGAGTTAAGCAATTAAGGGCTTTAGCACAGATCAGCGATATTACCCGTGAAGATGTTGAGGAAATATTATGTGCCGGCAATAAGGTTAAAGGACGTGAAGTAGTCATTGCCGAAAACAGATTGTCCAAGTATTTCCCAGCTGATTATTCAACGGAAAAGATGAAAGATATTATTTTTCAGTTACTTGAGGATTGGAAAAATAACAATGATAAGGAGCAGCAAGAATGCCTAGATTAACAAGCGGAAACAGTACAGTTGATGAAATGGCTCAAATAAGCATAAAGGGAAATGTAATTCCTCAGGAATGGTTTAAGCATGTTCTGCGTAAGAACGGGAAACCGCACCTCCTGGCGATTCTTATTTTGGGTGATGTCGTATATTGGCATCGCCCAACAGAGATTCGTGATGAAAATACGGGTTATATAATCGGCTGGAAGAAAAAGTTTATCGGGAATGTTTTACAGAAGTCATATAAGTTCTATTCCAATATGTTCGGTGAATCAAAAGACAGTGTAAAGGCAGCTTTTGACGTTCTGGTTAATGTGGGCGTGATTGAAAGATCCTTTGACGATGTGGAGCACCCTGACGGAACGATAAGCAATAACGTAATGTATATAAAATTGATTCCCTCGAAATTGAGAGAAATCACATTCGGAACGGATGATACACCAACAGATTCAGGGATGTCAGAAGTTAAAAACATAGATATCCCCGAAAATAATTCTGAACCTCCCCTAAAATTTTCGGGGAGTGTACCTAATATTTCGGATGAGGTAGTACAAAACAATGGGGGTGGTGGCGATTCAAAGGTCGATACCCTCCCCGAAAATGTTGCCCCATACCCTCTAATTTTTTCGGGGACAAATACATATAATAATCAAGAGAATTTAACAAATAATAATATAAAATCAATCTATCCTTCATTCACTCATTCAGCGAGTGATGGAACGGATAAAACATACGAACAGTACCAAAATATCATTGCCGGGAATATTAGTTATGATAGAATCAAAGGCAGGCATCCTGCTAACAAGAAGCTTGTTGAACGGATTCTTAAAGTCTTGACGGATGCAGTATGTTCCAAGGAACCATATACTTTTATTGCCAAGAAAAACAGATCTTTAAGTGAGATTCGTGAAAGATATCTGGGCCTTGAAGAAAAACACATTGAACACGTATTAAGCAATTTACCTGAAGATGATGCAGATGTTGCGTTAAAGGATAAGTTCCTGATGGCATATCTTTTTAATGCACCCGATACAATTGGTCAGATTTGTAAGACAAAGAATATCAGGCCTCATAAGGGGAAAGACTCATGCTTCCTGGAAAATTGTGACTTGGAACGTGAAGCCTGGGAAAGGGAATTGCTCAGTAATTAACTTTACGACATAATGTCGCAAAGTCAGAATATAAAGTTTACGACATAATGTCGCAAAGTGGGAGAATGGGAATGTTAAGAAAAATAGGAAAATTCTTTTTGAAATTGTTGATTTGGATAATTCAAATTCCACTGACAATTATATATTTCGCCCTTTCATTTTGCGGCGGTTTAATAGCCGGAATAGGCTGGCTGTTTGGAGTAATAGTATTTGGTGTAACAGTTATTCTTTTGGTATTCGGCCAATTCGATAACTGGGTTCAGATTGCGGTAGCATTTGGTGTAGCTACTGCAATAGTAATTCTTCCCGGTTGGTTAACAGATTTCATCGGGGAAGGAATTTTATTTTTAAAAGATATATTAGCGGAGATAACAAATGATTAGAAAATCAATCAGTGATGAAGAATTCATAAATAAAATATTTCAGGAGAGATTCGAAGAAGTCTCTTATGACATCGAGAATACCGAGGAAGTTCAGAATGCAGCAGAACGATTCAAAAAAGTAGACGATGATATGCGGTTTATATTATCAACATTCAATATGAGAAAGCTCTATGATGATTATGAGAGTGCAGTTGATTATCGCGAACTGGTGGAAAATAAGCAGTACTATAGAAAAGGGTTCGCTGATGCAATTAAAGTGATGCGGATGATGGGAGGAGAGAAATCGGCATAAATTGGCATATGATTGGCATAAAATGCGTAAAAAGCCTTGAAAATCAAGGCTTTTTTGTTGCCCTTTTTATCGTACATGATAGGGAGTAGACTGCAAATATAGGGCACTTGGTGTATTGTAAAAATTACGAAGGGATAATAAATATGACAGAACAAGAAGAGAGACAATTAGAACACTGGAAGAAACTTTATCCTTGGATTGACAGAGAGGGAATAACATTTGATGAATTTTTGGATGAATTAATGTATTACTTTAAAAACATAAGGGAGTTTCATGGTGGGAAGTACAAAACATTATATCAGCAAAGAAAAGAACAGGAAGTAGATCATGTATATAAAACAAGTTTCAATTAATTGGGATAAAATTCCTGAAGAAAGTTATCTTCGAAATATTGAATCAATTCGTGGGGTGGATAAGATAGATTTTCATAAATCTGTAACGCTTTTTGTTGGTGAAAATGGAAGTGGAAAATCAACCTTATTAGAAGCCATGGCAGTAGCCGATGGTTTTAATCCAGAGGGTGGAACACGTAATTATTCATTTTCAACATATGATTCTCACTCTGAACTATGTGATGCAATCCGCTTGTCTAGGACAATTAGAGCTAAATGGGGATACTTTTTACGTGCGGAAAGCTTTTATAATGTTGCTACCAAGGAAGAAGAATATCAGAAGGGACCGAACGGAAAACCTATGCATTTTCATAAAAGCTCTCATGGAGAAAGTTTTTTGTCTGCCATGCAAAATTCTTTTAATGGGAATGGTATATATTTTATGGATGAGCCGGAGGCAGCATTATCACCACAGAGACAGTTGACCTTGTTAATGGAAATAGATAGATGCAGAAAAGAAGGCGCTCAATTTTTTATAGTAACGCATTCTCCTATTATACTTGGGCTTCCAGATGCTGAAATTCTGACATTTGACGATGGGATTATTCATCAATGTGAGTATGAAGAGACGGAAAGTTATCAGGTCACCTCTATGTTCATAAATAATAGAAAGCAGATTATAAAACGACTTTTGGGGTGAGAAAATTTAATTAATAAAAATTTTTGTCAATTTGATTTAAAAAATATAAAACTAAAGGAGATTTATGAAACAATATCAATTACTTATTTTTTGCCAAGAGCAAGCAGTAGTATATAACAAATTTAGGAATATGGGGTTAATAAAGGATGCCTTAGCTGGGTATATTCCAGATCCTATTACAAAGAATGATGATTGCGCGGTGATACGATTTAAGGCGAATCCATTGATTTATGAGCTACTGACATTTTTATTTGATAGACGTCTTTCTAGCGATGGATTACGGAGACAGGAAAATTACTTAAGGTATGGGATAATTGATGTCATTGAATAGTGATGTGTTATCTGATTCATGTTAAAATTTAGTATGATAAGGATTAAAGCAAATATTAATTATAGATTCAAATTATAATAATATATAAGTATTGTGAAGGATATAAAATAAATGAGTAGAAAGAGGGGAACCCCGAAGAAAGAACGATATAATGCAGTTACAATGGAATTTGCAAATCCAGAGAGAATTGATAAGATATGTTTTCAAGATAACAAATTTAGACTATTTTCTAATAATGTGGAAAAAATACCAAAAAAAATCGATTGGGAAATAGGAATAGAGCGAAAAGGTAAAAATAAAGTAATTGTTTCGGCTGAAATGCCATATCCTAGTTTGGAAGTATATTCAGTTTTGACAAAATATGATTACGTAATTGCAATTGATACTAATCAGAAAGAAGGATATGCGGTTTCTGTTGGAAAAGTATTTAGAATTTTGAATACTTCTTTAGAAAGAGTTGCGTTTTATGATGAGGGATATATAGAAAGACATTTTTATGTTAATAATATATCATCTGAATTACGTGCGTTATATTTGTTAACGTTAGCTATTGGTCGTGGGGAGATAATTTCGTGGAAAGAATCCGCGAAAGTTCTTATAGTAATAGACCATAATCTGCAATATATAAATCAGTATAATAGAAGGGTACTTCCACTTCTTCCAGATGATCCGGAGTCTGTATTACCAGAAAATATGCGACTAATGTATGCAAGCGCCGATAAGAAAAATGATTCAATCTTTAATCAATGGATATCGGAATGCGATAAATGTGCAACTGTTCATTTAAATAAATTAATAATAAATAATGCTATATAAATTAAAGCGTGATATGAAAAATATAGCGACAGAATATTTAGTATATGGGATATTAAATTTGTGGAGATTAGAATGAATTATTTTATTAGCAAAAGGATATGTGATCTTTACCAGCGTAATAACAAAAATATGAATTATTCGCTTAATGAATTGTTAGATAATATAGAATCTGATTCGGCATCTGCAGTTATGAACTTAATAGATGTTGTACAGATTGATACCTCGGAAGTATTAATAGACGAACAAGCGGTTAATAAGATTGAGAGAAAAATTACCCCATATATTAATGATGTAATGATTGAAAAACTATTAATTATCGCGTTTATGTTTCCGGAGGTATAGTATGGATTCATGTGAAATAGTATATCAAGATTCATTATCTGAACTGCAAGCAGCAATTGAAGTCGAATTAGATAAATATATTATAGATGAAGAAGATTTTTTATATGAAATAGAATCCAATTTGGATGGATGGGATTATTGCTTTTCCATAGCAATCGGGATGTTGGGTGTATTCTTATCAACTAATGAACGATTGGGAAAATATTTGGAGGATATCCATAAAGCAGCAAGTGGAGCATCAGGCCAGTATAGTTCTTTACAAAAATTGCTAGGTGACTTATTACATCATGCTGGAGATGATATAGATCAAATAGATGGTAAGTTTGTTAATAGGAATGGGGAAAATGCATGGGGACTTTTTCATAGGTTATTATGGGGGCATGATGTCGTCGGGAGCAAAGACAACCCATTTTCATTGATGTATAAGCAAAAGGGAATAGCTGGGATAATTCAAGCAATGCGTCATCTTCTTGCTGATACTATGTCTCATCAAGGGTTACCATTACCTGGAAGTTCATATTTAGATTATGAATATGAAAAAAATGGGGCAAAGAAACTGTCAAATTATTTAATTGATATTTCAAAAAAATTATCTTCTAATAATGATAATGTAGAGGCTGAAAAAATCTATTCACGTCTTTTTACAATTAGGGCACAGGATATTGTGGGGACTGCATCATCTAAAATATTATCGGAAGTATACTTACGAGCACGAGGGATTACGGATGAAATAAGGAAAACCCAATTTAGGTTAATTGCGTTTTCAATTAATTTCTTTGGTGAAGCATTATATGGAAGTATACGTCAAAAAGGAGTTCCGTATATAAATATTACAATAGGAATAATGACAGGAAAAGAATTGGCTAGGTTGCTTTTTATCAGCAATAAAGATACAAAAGCTTTACAAATGCGGACAAATCAAATTGTTGAAGATAACATAGCTCTTGAAAATAGTACTTTGGCCAGAAAAGAATTATTGTCTATGGGTAGGCCTGAAGATTGTGTTAATGAACTTGATAAGGCTGATGAAAATATAGACTCATTCATTTTATATTTAGCGGAGGATAAGTAGAATGTTTTCGCCCATTTTAGTGAAACTTATGATAGGAGGACTGGCAGGGGTAAGCGGTGGCATTATAGGAGCACTCTCGCGCCAACCAGAAATAAACAATCTTAAAAAGCAGATTAAAAAACTACAAAAAGAAGTGGAAAGGCTCCAAAATATTCGAAAAGAACAAGATGAACAACTTTCAATGCTTTTAGTAAAATACAAAGCGTTAAAAGTCTACCAATTTAAGAAAAGAGCGGAAGAACGCGACAATATTAGGGGTATTATAATATATCAATATGGACTTTATGATTATCTTACGCTACTTCTTAATACTGCTAAGGGAAGCGTAGAATTACAGAAGGATGATACCATATTTTTTAATATTTTTGATAAAATGATTGAAGGAAAAAAGATTTCCGATGAAGAGATGGATACAATGAAAAAGTATATTACGTTTAAACATAAATCTGACATTCGAAGAATGCGTCAATGTAATATTGATAATCTTGTCTTTGATTTACAGAATATCGATGTAAAGAAACTTGAGGTTAACAAGCAAAATAGGGGGTAAAGTCAGTAAGATTGCAGTAATCGATTATATTTTAAATTTTTTATTGGGAGATTAATTATGAAAAAAAGGATTGTGATCACTTTGTTTTGCATGTCACTCATGATGACTGCATGTGCAGGTGGAACATTTCAGTATGATGGTGAAAATAGTATAGATATTAGTCAAGAACTATCGGAAATAGAGAATATATACAATGAGACGATAAATAGTTTAGGTCTTTCTGCTACCAATATTAATGGGCAGAAAAAAATAATAGATATTGAGTTTGATAAGGGAACGACATATGGAATTCATACTGGTTTATATTTATATAGGGTTCCAACTTTTTTCGCTTCAATATCTAAATGTGACGATGAATTGTTCAGAACATATTCCGAGACTGGCGATGTAGTATCAATGCTAAATGTTAATTCAAGCTATGACGAAAATGACCCAGTGGGATACCATTGGCTTGAGGGCGAAGAAAATCTTGCTAATATGCGAAACGGAATTATGAATGGCTTTCAAAGTGATGCAAGAATTCTTGAAGAACGGGAGTATAGTACTGTAACTACAAAAGGTCGATTTTATAAGGTCGAGGGAAATGTTAATGGTAAGGAAATTATACTGTGGTATTATATATTTCCTTCAGAAGAAGATAATTCTTGGTTTTTAATATATATATATGAGGATAAACTGTCTAAATATTCATATGAAAAAGTGTTCTTTCAGATTATAAATTCTCTGGAGTATGTTGGACCAATAGATGAAAGTGAGTCAAGCAAAAACTTACCGGAAGATACAATTAATGAAGCTTTAATAGAAAAACCGGAAGAATCGAATAACAAGCAAAGTAATACAAACGATGGTGTAAACGATCAAAATAATACTTCTCAGGGTAATATAACAAAGTCTGATTCAGATGATAAAAAGAGTTTATCATATTCAACCAATGATTTAGAGAATGCAAAAAAAGGTGAGAGTGGAGTTTTTGCATATCGTGATAATGGGTCAAATTATTATAATTATTATATAATTGATTTTGATGAAGGGTATGTCTATTTCTTTACTGAAGGTAATGGAAATGATAATGCAGAAAAATTAAAAATACAATCAGGAACTTTGAACGATGTTGTATTAATAACATATCATGATAATGGGAATGTATGGTCAAATGGATTACATTTTAAATGGTCACGCCAACCGGATCATTTAATTCTTGAGGATCAGAATCATTATGAATATGATTATTATAGTACTGATTTAGCTGCTGCTAGAAAACTGTTGGAAAAGAAAACGATATATGAGTATTAAAACAATAATATAAACATTAGTGATAATCTAGGGGAGAACATTACATGATTTGTGAAAAATGCGGGAAGAAAATAAGGAATGACAGTAAATTTTGTTATTCATGCGGAACAGCTTGTAAGAATGAAATAAATAATACTGAAACCCCTTATTTTGAAATTCGCAAAATGGTCTGTGATAATTGTCAGGCTGTTATTGAAATGGATGAAGAAAAAGACATTTTATATTGTCCATATTGTGGTTCTAAAGAACTCATTATAGAAAGCGATAATGTTCGTATTGAAAAACTCAGGACTAATGCTCAAAAGCAAGTTGCACTAGATAAAAATCAGAAATCGTTGGAACGTGCTAGAATAAAAAAAGAAAAAGATTTAGCTGAAAGTAGACATGATCTAATTCTGATTTTAGGTCTCTTTGGCGCAATGGTTTTGTTGTGCATTGTGCTTACAATTAACGATCATCTATCTGATACGGGAGAGCCTAAGATTAGTCCGTTGTATAGTTCTTCAGATTTAAAAGGGGAAAATGTTAATTCTGTTATAAGTGAATTGGAAGATGAAGGTTTTACCAATATTAAATCGGTTGTAGTGAAACCGGGTTTATTTGATGGAGATAAAATTGGGCAGGTCAAAGAAATTAAAATTGAAGATTCATCTATGAGCAAAAATGGTAAATATGATTTAGACGAATTGGTAGTGATTTATTATTATGATAATGAGTTACAAATTGATAACTAGTTAATGGTACACTTATGTTCATAAATAATAGAAAGCAGATTATGAAACGAATTTTAGGGTGAGCAAATTTAATAAATTAGAATATGTTAATTTAAGCGTAACACCAATGAAAAAATAATAATCTATTGCATTTATAACGAGATACTATATATTTAGCCACATAAGGGCAGCCTTTTTCTCCTACTTTTGAGTAGGTGTTTAAGAGGTTGTCCTTTCTTTTTTTTTATCATCTGCGATGTTGACTAATGCAACATCCCGGGAACTTCATCCAATAAGAAATTCCGCAACCCCAGTAAAATCAAGGCTTTACAGAATCGGGGGGGGGTGATACAATGGTACTGCAAATACTCTAAAATGATGGGGAATGAATGGAAAAAAGGCAGTATCAAAGAGAAAATATAGATTGTGTCGGACTCTTCTATATTCAAGGTGGAGAGTACGGAAAAATAGAGTTTGACGGAAAGGTTATTAATGTCA
>JAZQQM010000047.1:0-3550 GCA_045629045.1 Lachnospiraceae bacterium | reverse complement strand
ATTCATTTTCGGTCAGATTGAATTTTTACGTGTAAAATGTCGGGAAATTTATACATTGAACAGATTTTTACGGACTGATGTCGGCTGTAGTTGACATTAAAGATACTCCATTCTCAAAAGTAATAGTTTGACCAGCTTTAGCTGCATTGAGCAATCAAAGTAAAAAATTTTTTAACCTTATGCATCGGATGGTGTTTGAGGTCTAAGCATAAAGATCAAAGAAAGACTACAAAACCCCGCCATATCATCATGATATCGGCGGGGTTCTTCTAATATATTCAAAAACAATATTTCTAATTTGCTGCAAAGATTGTAATTGTGGATGCGGGACGAAGAATAAAACCTTCGAAAGTTGCATTTCCGTTTGCATCAATTATTCCGTTTATAAGGTATGCACCATCGGTTTCATTGTATACAACAGCATATACATTACCCGGAATCTTGTAATTAAGATTATTCCATACAAGCTTATCCTTCTGACAATATCTTGCACTAAGCAAATCATTTCTCATAAAAATATCACTTGTAAGAATGATTGTCGGTACCTTACCAAACTGACCTGCATTATAGTTTACAAGGAACTTCTGATTTGTTTCCGACTGCTGACTTGAAGGATGAACCTTCATATCCATATCCATCTTTCCATTTGCATCAATAGACATTACGGTCTTTGAAGGAACAGATGATTTGTATGTATCTCTGTCAATAACTTCTTTTACAACAGGCTTTTCTTCCTTTGAAGGCATAGGCGTCGGATCTGGATCTGGGGCAGGCGTCGGATCTGGGTCAGGCGTCGGTGTAGGCGTCGGATCTGGATCTGGGTCAGGATCAGACATTCGGATAGTTACAGTTGCTAAGGTTTCGCTTGAGCTTAAAGCCCAGTTACATTTTCCATCATCTTCATTAACACCTAACTCAGTAATATAGACAGAAAATTCATCCCTAGTAGCTTTTTTATCTGTAAACAACACACATGTAGGAGAGTCTGAGCATTCACCATACATATATACCGTACGCCCCGTATCATTTTTAACGTATATCATGCGAGAAGACAAATCTTCAATTTCTAAAGTATCTCCGTCTTTCATTTCAGAAATCTTATACGGACTCCCGCTTGAACAATCAGTAAATTCCTTCGCCAATACCGTTACAGTGCTTCCCATCACCATCGCCATAGCCAAAACTACAGCCAACAACAACCTGATTTTTCTTTTCATTTCACAATTTCTCCATCAAACCATTTATCGTACAAAAACACACTTACTCATCTTCTACTTCTTTTAATCAATTTTTCTTAATCAATCGCAAAGTCAAATTTATCATCCCAATGACGGCGTATTGCTACCTCAGCAGTCCCATCGGTATTGTTAAATATAATCGACCACTGCGTATTACTCGTGATATCATTCGGATCGGGTTCCTGCGCAGCTGCTCTTAATGCTTCCCACGCCACATCCATGTCTACTGCATTTTCATTGGCTGCAAGAACATCGAGCATAGCATTATAGCGTTTCTTGCTCTTTCCAGTTCCATACATTCCGTTGTCCGACTCCAGGTCTACTTTGTCTATATGCATAACAAAGAAATTGGTTATTGCTTGAGTCGGGGTAACAACCATCTTTCTGTTCGGATCTTCACAATCAAATTCAACAGCTACGCTGTTTCCTGTTGCATCATTAATAATGAAATGATAATCACGACCATTTGATGAGAAAATATCATACTGCTCAATAAGCTCAAGTGCTTCGTCCGTCGTTGCCGCCTTATCGAGAACAAGACGAATAAGAAGAGATGTGGCCAGATTCGGTTTTCCTGTATCATGCATTGTAGGCTCACTCGGAAGTGTCAATACAGCAATGGATACTCCCTTTTCATTAACACCGTCAAGACAGATAAACGGCGCTGTCAGGCAAGCCATCTTTTTCGAGATACTTGCATCCGCATCATCGGCACTGACATTATTAAGAGCTGCAAACGCGATTGACTTGTAGCCATCTTTAGGTTCGCACCGAACCATAAGCGCTGATGTGTCGAGCTTAAAATCATAATTTCGTCCCATCAAAATTTCATTGTCAACGGTTGCAGTTCTAAATGCACTGCAGCCATAGGAAGGGACTTTAATGCTAACGGGAAGCAATG
The DNA here is from genome assembly GCA_045629045.1 of Lachnospiraceae bacterium. GTDB lineage: Bacteria > Bacillota > Clostridia > Lachnospirales > Lachnospiraceae > JAILLW01. The sequence goes on along the minus strand of JAZQQM010000047.1, from coordinate 1,411 downwards.
GCAATGATTCATCTACAATAGCGTCAACCAGTCCTTGCATATCTGTATATCCGGAATTAATAATGTCATCAAGACTGTAATCATACTTTATGTCCATTGAATACAGATTATATCCATCCTCGTAATTCGTATATTTTTCCAATGAACCTATCGATTGAAATCTTGTAAAATATATTCCGCAAAATACTATACAACCAAGTACGAGTACCGCCAAAACACCCAGTATAATTTTACTAATTATTTTCTTTGCTTTCATATGCCCTCTTCAACTACATATACAAATATATATTATATTCTATATAACCTTTCTATATTTTATTTTCATTCTCTGCAATAATCTTATGCTATAAAACCGTAGCATGAAATGTTGTCATATTGACCATATACTACATAATATGATACGTTTATTCACATACAGCGTCAATATATTAATTTACGCATGTGCTTATATACTTTTTTATATACCAAAGGAGTAAATATGACACTATTGCAAATAAATCTTATAGTCGAAGTTGCCAGCAAGAATTCAGTATCGGCCGCAGCAGCGGAACTTGGTATTGCACAATCAAATGCGAGCCAGACAATAAAGAAGCTTGAAGAAGAACTCGGTTTTCCTATTTTCAGGCGAACGTATAATGGAATAGCGTTAACAGAAGAAGGCTATCTTTTTTTGAATGAAGCTGAAAAAATACTTCGTGCGGACAAGGCTATTCATTCCATATCGTCCAAAGAAAACCACATCCGACTTCGTGTAGGCATAATCAATTACACACCGGCAACGGAAGCGTTCGTAAGATTCTGTAACGAAAAGAAAGATATAGATTCCGGTGATTTAATATGTGTAAATATAGGAACAGAGGAAGGGATTTTGCGCCTTAAGGAACGTTCATTAGATGTTGTCGTCTCTGTTCTTACCAATGAATCGCTGCAAAAGATTAGTAAAGCATGCTCAGAATACCGTTTAAGTTGTATTCCCATACGTCAAATCCCCGTCTGCGTTCGTCTTAGGAAGGAACATCCTTTGGTTCTAAACGGCATTCTTGACGGGACACGCAAGTGTTTGGAGCAACTTAAGAATTATCCATACGTAGAATACAGCAGCCTCGACAGAATTCTAAACGGCTCCAGAGGCAATGCCGATTCTCCATTTGGCTGTTCCTACGTCATCAGCGTCGACGAACGTCAAACCAGACTTCAAACAATCGCGGCGACCAATGGTTACAGCATTGGTTGTCCTACTCTGCAAAGCTATTCCGAGACATACGGTCTGGTCGAAATTCCTATTAAGAGCGAAAGCCTAAACCTAATATACATAATTCGAAACGGCGATAAGGGCATTCCTTCCATCATCCGCTACGCACAATTTCTCGAGGATGAAGTCAATTCAATTATGTGAATTCTATCTCTTTCT
>JAZQQM010000046.1:0-52833 GCA_045629045.1 Lachnospiraceae bacterium | reverse complement strand
CAGTGGTAAAACGTATCAGTATTTATGATATTGATGGAAATGTCACAGAAACCCTTAGTAAAAGTAATGACCAGGGCTTCATCATCTTTAATATGAATAAAGAATATATCAACAGTGATGATGCTGCCAAAATGTTCTTCCCGGAGCTGACTGCTCTGGAGATAGACAGAAAGCCCACAGATCCTTTTGTGCAAAAAGAGCTTGTCTCTATGCTGGACTTATATGAGACAGGGAATATTTCCATTAAGCATATGTCCAGAAATGGATTTGATTTAATTGGTAAAGTACGAGAGCTTCGTGTACATACTAAAATGGTTGGTTATATCATTGAATGTATGGATGATACCCTAAAGCAGGCATATATGCGTGAAATGGAAGAGGTAAATCATCGTTTAGAGGCAGCTGTGCAGGCTGCGGAGGAAGCCAACCAGGCTAAGAGTTCCTTCTTATCTAGAATGTCTCATGAAATTCGTACCCCTATGAATGCGGTTATGGGAATGAATGAAATGATTATTAATTCAACCCTTGAAGAGTCTACGAAGGTTTATGCTACGGATGCTTATGTTGCTTCCAAGAATCTTCTTGAGATAATTAATGATATTCTCGACTTTTCCAAGATTGAAAGCGGAAAACTGCAGCTTACCTATGAGAAATTTTCGATTACCACAATATTAAGAGAGTTATGGGGAATGTTTCTTATTAAGGCAAATGATAAAGGCCTTAATCTACAGTTTGATATAACGGATTATATGCCGGATGTTTTGGTGGGAGATTCCAACAGACTAAGGCAGATTCTGATTAATCTGCTTAGTAATGCCGTTAAGTATACGGACTCTGGTACCGTTATGCTACGTATATCTTTGCTTAAGAATTATGACAATAAAGTAAATTTCAGAACTGAAATAATTGATACCGGCAGAGGCATTAAGGAAGAAAATCTCGATAAGCTTTTTGAAGCCTTTGAGCGTATTGAAGAAAAAAAGAGTGCCAATATAGAAGGAACCGGCCTTGGTATTAACATCACGGCAGCATTGCTTAATTTGATGAATTCGGAACTTGAAGTAAATTCTGTTTACGGAAAGGGTTCTACCTTCTTCTTTGATTTGGAACTTGAACATGAACCGGATGTCTTTGTATCGGAATTTTCAAGTGCCGATATTCTTGAGGTGGCAACCGATTCAAGCGTACTTGAAATAGACAGCGCGAAGATGCTTGTGGTTGACGATACCCCCCTTAACCTAAAGGTATTTAAGGCCTTCCTTAAAGAAACTACAATGGAAATTGATATGGCACAATCGGGATTTGAAGCACTGGAGTATACACTTAAGAATAAATATGATCTTATTTTTATGGACCACCTTATGCCGGAGATGAACGGCGTAGAATGCTATGAAAGAATTAAGAAACAGACAGAGGGTCTTAACAATGAAACTCCTGTTATAGTTTTGACGGCAAACGCTATTAAAGGTGCCTATGAGAATTATATAGAACTGGGCTTTAGGGATGTTTGTTTTAAACCCTACACCAAGGATGAACTTATTACAATTATTAATAAGCATCTTAACTCGACTTTACTTGACTAAAGAATACTTGGTTAGTAGAATTGATATGTTTGTAAATTATATATTTTTATACAGAAAAGAAGGATTAAAAAATGGCAACACCGTACAATCATCATGAAATTGAAACAAAATGGCAGAAATACTGGGAAGATAACAATACCTTCAAAACGGATGTGTGGGATTTTAGCAAGCCTAAGTATTATGCTTTGGATATGTTCCCTTATCCCTCGGGTGTAGGACTCCATGCAGGACATCCCGAAGGATATACGGCTACGGATATTATGTCCCGAATGAAGAGAATGCAGGGTTATAATGTTCTTCATCCTATGGGATATGATTCCTTCGGACTTCCTGCGGAACAGTATGCCGTTACTACGGGTAATCATCCCAACGGATTTACGGAAAAAAATATACAGACATTTACAGCTCAGCTTAAGGAACTTGGATTTGATTATGACTGGTCTAAGTGTGTGGCAACTTCCGATCCTAAGTTCTATAAGTGGACTCAGTGGATTTTTAAGCAGTTGTATCTTGACGGATATGCTAAGCTTGTTGACATGCCTGTTAACTGGTGTGAGGAACTCGGTACCGTTCTTTCCAATGATGAAGTTATAGATGGCAAGTCGGAACGTGGAGGATATCCTGTTATTCGTAAGAATATGAAGCAGTGGGTTATTGATCAGGTAGCTTTTGCCGACAAGCTTCTTGAAGGTCTTAACGAAGTGGACTGGCCCGAATCAACAAAGGATATACAGCGCCATTGGATAGGACGTTCGGAAGGCGTTGAAGTTAAATTCCAAATTGTGGGCGGCGGAGAATTCTCAATTTACACCACATGTATTGAGACGATTTACGGAATTACATTTATGGTGTTGGCACCGGACGGCCAGATAGTTAAGGATTTAATGCCTCGTATTCAGAATAAAGAAGAAGTACAGGCGTATATAGATGAGTCTGTTAAGAAATCCGATATGGATAGAACTGAACTTAATAAAACAAAGTCAGGCTGCGAACTTAAGGGTGTAACATGTATTAATCCCGTTAACGGCAAGGAAGTGGCTTTGTACATTGGCGATTTCGTGCTTGCCAATTACGGTACGGGAGCTGTTATGGCAGTTCCTTCGCACGACCAAAGAGACTTTGAGTATTCGCAGGTTCATAACATTCCCCGAATTCAGGTTATTGACGGAGGTGACTGCTCAACACAGGCGTTTGAGAAACATGATTACCTGGGCAAGGGCTGTAAACTCATTAATTCGGAAGAATTTACGGGAATGGTCGTTGAAGATGCCAAGGAAGCCATTACGGTTAAACTTGAGAAGATGGGTGTGGCTAAACGTACCGTTAACTACCACTTTAGAGAATGGATTTTCGCACGTCAGCGTTACTGGGGTGAGCCGGTTCCTGTGGTTTACAGTGAGGACGGTGAAATTCATGTGCTTGCGGATGAAGAACTTCCGCTTATCCTTCCCGAACTTGAAGATTATAAAGGAAAGAACGGCAAGGCACCCTTGGAAAATGCCACAGAGTGGAAAGAATATAATAAGAACGGCTTAAAGGGCAAAAGAGAAACTTCTACAATGCCCGGTTCGGCAGGCTCTTCATGGTATTACTTCAGATATATCGATCCGGATAATGATAATGAGTTCGCTAATCAGGAACTTCTTAAGCACTGGATGCCGGTTGACCTATATATAGGAGGACCGGAGCATGCGGTAGGTCATCTTATGTATTCAAGGATCTGGAACAGATTCTTGTATGACAAAGGTCTTGCACCTACTAAAGAACCTTTTAAGAAACTCGTACACCAGGGTATGATTCTTGGCGAAAACGGAATTAAGATGGGTAAGCGTTTCCCTGAATTTGTAGTTAATCCTTCGGATATCGTAAGAGACTATGGCGCAGATACCTTAAGACTTTATGAAATGTTCATGGGACCTTTGGAAGTAAGCAAACCATGGTCACAGCAGGGCGTTGAAGGCGCTCGCCGTTTCATAGGAAGAGTTTGGGCTTACTTCACAAATCCCGATAATATTGCATCAGGCAACGAAGAGGCTCTTAAAAAGATATACCATCAGACTGTAAAGAAGGTTACAAATGACTTTGAGTCACTTGGATTCAATACGGCCATAGCTCAGATGATGATATTTATGAATACCGTAACCAAGGGTACATGTCCTAAGGAATACGCAGAGGGCTTTATTAAGATGCTTTCTTGTATTACTCCTCATGTAGGTGAAGAAATCTGGTCTTTGATGGGACATGACAATACAATTGCTTACGAAAACTGGCCTACATATGACGAAGAAGCCGTTAAGGAAGACAGCATCGAAATCGGCATACAGGTTAACGGTAAGGTTAAGGGTACTGTTATGCTCGGTGTATCCGAGGATAAGGATTCTGCTCTTGCAAAAGCTAAAGATGTTGATTCGGTTAAGGCGGCAATTGAGGGCAAAACTCTCATAAAGGAAATTTACGTTCCCGGAAAGATAGTTAATTTAGTAGTTAAATAGATTTATGGATAATAAAGGTTCTAAAATTAAAGATGAAGAACTTATCAAGGCCCTGACGAAGGGCCTTGATTTAAGTAAACCCAAAGATATAGAAACGGTATATCGTTCCCTTCAGTCAGGTGCCTATGTGTTTTGCTCTGAAGTCGGACGTAATTTTGACGATGAAATTTTTGAGTTAATGCAAAAGGTTAAGTCGGGTGAGATTACCGATACGCCGGAGCCTGTTAAGGGAAAAGCAAAGAAAAATAAACCCGCAAAAGAAAGAAAAGCAGGTAAAGGCACGTCAACAAAAAAAGAGCCGGTTAAAAAATCTTCCATAAGTGATAAAGATATGGATCTTCTTGTATCTTTGGAACTTAAAAAAAGAGAGAAAAAACGTAGATTCTTTATATTTTTGGCCTCGCTTGTGGCAGTGGCATCTCTTGGATATTTCGGCGTTTATTATTTTATGAGCGCACGAACTAATGTGGATTATGAAGATTTGGCTGCATTAAAGGGGTCACGTTCCTTGATGAACGGTGGGAATACGCAACCTGTTAAGGTAAATAAAACGTCAGACGAAGTGCCTGATATTCTGGCAGAGTATCAAACCTTATTCAGCAAAAATATGAAGTTGGCAGGCTGGCTTAAAATTGATGATACTAAGATAGATTATCCTGTGATGCAAACAACGGACAATGAGTATTATCTTAATCATAATTTTAATCAGCAAAAGGATAATAACGGCTCGTTGTTCCTTGATTGCGAATGCTCGTTGTATCCCCAGTCTACCAATATGATAATATACGGACATCATATGAAGTCCGGAAATATGTTTGGAAACTTACAAAAGTATGCAAAAGAAGAATACGGTAAAGCCCATAAGACTATATACTTTGACACTATATATGAAAAAGGTACATATGAAGTTATGTATGTATTTTACTCAAAAGTATATGACAATGATGAGCTGGTTTTTAAATATTATCAGTTTATTGATGCAAATTCGGAAACGGAATTTGATTATTATATGGACGAAATGGCAAAACTGTCACTGTATGATACCGGTGTAAAGGCCCATTACGGAGATAAGCTTCTTACCTTATCTACCTGTGACCATTCTCAGACGGACGGAAGATTTGCGGTTGTGGCAAAGAAGATAAATTAATGAAAATTACAATTGTTTGTGTCGGCAAGATTAAAGAAAAATTTTATAAAGATGCCATTGATGAATATCAGAAGCGATTGGGCAAATACTGTAAGCTGGAAATTATTGAAGTCCCTGATGAAAAGACACCTGACGGGGCATCGGATAAAGTGTGCGAGGGTATTATGGATAAAGAGGGTGACAGGATTCTGGCACATATTCCGGATACAGCATATGTTATGGCACTTGCCATAGAAGGTAAACAGTATGATTCTGTTAGCTTTGCGAAATATATTGATAGATTGGGCATAGAGGGAAAATCTAATATAGTGTTAACGATAGGCGGTAGCTTGGGACTTTCGGATAAAGTAAAATCAAGGGCTGATACACTCCTTAGTTTTTCAAATATGACATTTCCCCATCAGCTTATGAGAGTAATTTTACTGGAACAAATTTATAGAGCTTATCGCATTACAAATAACGAGCCGTATCATAAATAAGTGATACGGCTTTTGTAATTACATGCCGGCACAGATAAATGTTTACTGTTAGGTTTTGTGAAAAATAAATTTATTATTAATTTATTTCAATTGTATTGATTATTCTATTTTAATGTTTCATAATAGTTATGTTAACGATTTTGATACGGAGGTAATTCTTATGAAAAAAACCAGGATTTTAAAAACTGTTTCTGCTGCACTTATCTTAACAATGCTGCTTAGTGTTACTTCTTTTGCGGATGCCCTTAATTCGACACATTTTGATTTTGAGCAGATGCAGATTAATTTAGCACCGGGAGATGTGTGCAAGTTTAGCGTATATATAGACGATTTATCCGAGTATTATTCTCCGAAGGATTCTCATGAAACGTACAGTATGTACTGTGTTGGTAATAATGATTCCAAGACTTATTGCTGGAGTGATTTTAAAACAGGATTCAGTACGGTTGAAATTCATATAAGTCCTAATGAAACATCAAAGAGAGTAACCGTTCACTTTTATGTAGACGGAACGGATGTACATGACTGTGTTGATATTAATATAGTATCTCCCGAAAAATCCTACGTTAAGGAAACAAGAGAAAAAGCTATTAAAGCCAAAATGAAGGGTGATGATGCCGTAAAAACGGCAGCTGAGAATATTTCAATTAAGGATGTTAAGTTCCCTTCGGATGATGAAATAGCTAAGATGGATGTTGAAGACCAGCTGTATTGGTATTATTTGGCAGTTCAATATAAACAGGCAGGTAAGTAATATGGATCCTTCTTCAATGTTTAAAGCGATGAGTGCCGTAAATACCTTTAAGGGCAATCATCCTAAATTTTTTAATTTCGTTGAGACTGTAATAAAACCGGGGATTCCTGTTGATACAGTGGTTGAAATAACAATAACAAAGCCCGGTGAAGAAAGTGTAACAACAAATATTAAGGTTAAAGAATCTGATTTACAGTTATTTGAAAGCCTTAAAACCAAAATGTGAGCAAGAATATTAAAGACGCCCGTAAATCTGGGGCGTCATAAGACAGTAAGTACTGTTAGAATTAAAAGAATGTGAAGGCGTGGCTTTGGTCACGCCTTTTCACTTGCCAAGAGTTCATTCAGAGGGATGAATCCCAATCCGTCGTACTGGATGTGGATATGCTGTTGTAAGAAGTGCAATCGCAAGAACAAGAAAAAACCGTTGGTACGAACTGTCACATCATGCTATAATGAATCCATTGTTCAGGTGCGATAAAGACTGCTACATCGAAGTAGGTGATGATATGAAGGACTATATTCTATTACTGCCCATACTCTTTATTTTTCATGATATGGAAGAAATAATCGGGTTCGGTCACTTTTTTAAAAACAATATACAGCTTTTCGAGCGTTTTCCCAAAATAACTGCTGCATACAAGGATTTCTCGACGGAGGGGTTTGCTTTGGCTGTATATGAGGAGTTTATCCCATTCTTCGGCATTAGTTTATTGGCGTTTTTCTTTCCGTGTAAGGTGTTGAATACTTTGTGGCTCGGTCTGATGATCTCATTAACAGCGCATTTTCTTGTGCATATAGGGCAAAGTATTTACATCAGAAAGTATATCCCTTCGCTGATAACAAGCCTTATTTGCCTGCCGCCGAGTGTTATTATCATCATTAAATCGCTGAGTATCATAGGTGTTGATTTGCTGACTCTCGTTCTGATACCTGTCGCAATCATCGGAATGATCTTAAACCTAAAGTTTGCCCATAGCCTGATGCATAAATACGGTAAAAAACTTAGTTGCAAGTAACAAACAAATCTTAAATGTTTAGGGAGGTGACTTCGTGTGTACTTGGTGCTACGCTGATTATCAAATACGATCCTCCAAATTTGGCGGGTCGTTCAACTGATTGAATACATGGAGTCAATGTAAGAATGAAATCAAAAAAAGGTTGGATTGCGGTTGCGATTCTTTTAGGTTTGGGATTCGTTGCACTAATAACGATAATCTGTGTAAGAAAGAGTAAACCCAAATATAACTATGCGCGGATAAATGATGCTTTTTGGATATCTGAGTGGGTAGAGGATGATACTCATTATGTGGATGTTAAATCTCAGATATATAGAAGCAATTTGAGAAGAACAGCTTGGTTTATAAATCTGTATAATGATGAACTTGCCGAAAAAGGCAGACCGTCGGAGGATGCTCTTTCTTTGGATGAAGTTATCGATTTTTACAGCAGTGAGTATGATGAGAACAAAGAACCGAGAATTAATAACCTTCCGATAAAAATAGAAGATTACCTTGACTGGTATTACGGCCTTTTCAGAAAAGGACCCCGATTGGATGAGGATAAAGCTAGTGAGGAATCGAAAATATCTATAGTAATGTTTGCGTTGGGAGTTTATTCGGAGAGAAAGAACACTCAACAGACTGCTGACGTGGTAATTGATAATCCGGTGGATTTTTATCTGGGTATATATGTTTACAACACAAAGAATCCATCAGAAATGATTACGGAGGATGAAATACTATTGGCAATGGCCGGAGGTCCTAAAGAATCCTTGATACGATTCGGAGAATGGTTTCTGGATCCTGCGACTGCTGCAAGCGTTTTTATAGAAGATTTCTATCATCAATTGGTTGATGAATATTGTGCATCATATTCTAATATTCATCCGGACGCTCCGAAAGTGCATGATATGGATTTAAACGAAATTCGACAATTAGTTGAATGCATGGAGAAAAAGAAAGAGTAAAAGCCCTATATTCGATAGGGCGAGTTAATGCTAAGACAAAAATACAGCCCGATGCAACGCATCGGGCTGTCTCATTTTTTTGCCAATCCACCGCGACAGTGCTCATTTTGCGTTACTGTCTTATGAACACGCCCGTAAATACGGGCGTCTTTTGTTGTATACGAAATTTATTGTCACCACAATATCTTGTGAAAAGTCCTTGCAATATGAACAAAATATAGTAAAATATTAGTTGTATGAGTGTAAATGGGTTAATTTATACACATTTTTACCGATAAAAAGTATGATATGGCTTATTTTATGCTTGATTAACGTTGTAAATTAATCAATCGATATTATTTTAGATTGTTGTATTAAGAGGAATAAAAATGACTAACAAAGAAAAAGGAATCTCAACAAAAACACAGGATTCTAAAAAGCCAAAAAGAAGAATAAAAAGTCAGGTAAGGAAGACAGTTGCAGGATTATTCTTAGCATCTGCTGTTGTCGTGGCTGCAATTCCGGTTCAGGGGATACAGGCTAGTAACAGTAAAGCTAATGATGATGTGAATTATCCCGACAGTAGAACTGCAACTTTAAATTTTGATGATTCGATAGATACTACTACATGTAAAAATGCACATGATCTTAATTTGGATCCAAGCGGCGAATTGGTTACACCTTCTACCGGAATAAATAAATCTTATTCGGTTAAAGCTCTTAACAGTTCGGGAACAGAATGGTCATATAACTGGCAGTTTGAATATTATGTAACTACTCTAAAGGGAAATACAAGAGCGGTTATATGCGAATATAACAGTATTTATCCCGAATCTGAGGTTACCATTGAAGCTACTGCAACAGTTGGGTATGTTACAGTCGAAAACGATGTTTTCAATGCCTTTATGGATGATCCGGCTCTTGGCGGTGAAAATAAAACAATTACTTATGACAATGATTATTATACTTATTACAGAGGAAGCGGATATAAGACAAGTAATTACGAATTCCATGAATTATATAACCCTGATGAATTCACAAACTGGAAGGCTGCCGCAGACAGTTATTATGATTATAACGAACAGTTTACTGAATGGAATGATAAAAATACAAAGCATGAAGCATGGGAATTATACAGAACAAATTATGCAACATGGCAGACAAATCATCAGGCGTGGATTGACGGAGGAATGCTCGGAACTGAGCCTGTAGAACCGACTGCCCCTTCCTATGTTGACCCAGGTGATCCGGGAGCTGCACCGACAACGGTTCAGAAGCCTACGGATTTGGTAAAACAGCCGAGAGCACTTAATGCGCCTAATAATTATAAATATTATGTGGATTATTGTGCGGCATTACCTACAACAGCAACAGATCCTACACAACCTCAGCATATTCCTGTAGCACCAAAAAGCGGAGCTACACTTGTATCTGTAATTGATAATGTCAAGGGACCTGTAGGCGGTATTGCAAGTACAATTTATATTGTTAAGGACGGTGAACCCCAGGCACCTGCAGGGCATGATTCCAATGGATTTGTATATGTGGATAAGTCGCCTGAAATAGCAGGTATTGCTTCCGTAACATACGATTCGGAAGGAAGACCTCAGGGCTCTTTTGCGGGAATAAGTAACGTTGATGTACTTACACTACCTACCAATTTGGCCTATATCGGTGATGGAGCTTTCCAGAATTCATTCATCAAAGAAATCACCATGAATGTTAATGATATCGGAAATCATGCTTTCAAAGATTGTAATGATTTGGTGTCGGTAACATTATCTTCAACTCAGAATATCGGTGCATTAAGTTTTGAAAATACAGGTGTTACAAGTATTACACTGCCTTCATCTGTATGCAGAGTCGGATATGGTGCCTTCGCTCAAAACCGTAATTTGACAAACGTTGAATTAGGTGGTGTCACCACTAATTGTGACATTGAAGATTATGCTTTTTATAATGACTATGCAATCAATGATGTTAATATGAGGGATTCTGCAATAAGATCCATCGGAGAAGGCGCGTTTGCACTTGTTTCTGCACCTACGGGAAATTGGAAGAATGTATTCTTACCTAATCAGATTACCGGAGATGCAGGCTCAGGATCAATCCCCAGCAGTGAACTTGGAGATTTATTGTTTGCCGGAAGAAGCAACCTTGAAACGGTTACATTCCCTACAAACTTTGCATCTATATCACCGGTTACCATTAAATCATCAACATTTAAGAACTGTAGTAATTTATTATATGTTGATTTTAATGCAGCACAGAATAGCACTATAAACGGATATTCTGATTTTGAATGTGATGATCCGACTCTTGCGGAACCTACATTTACATATAATGATTTATTCAGAGACGTAACAAATCCCGATTTCTATGTAATGGGTCCTGAAAAGAATAATGCAGGTAAAACTGCTTATCCACGTCAGTCTACGTGGCAGGCATTTACGTTAGTGTCTGATTATGTGCCATATGTTTACTATAATTCTGCAGGTGTAAGATGCTATGAAATTTCTGACGGTACATATTTGCTTCAGGCCAATGCCCAAAAACAGCTTACTTCATGTAAACTTGTAAATCCAAGTGATACAAGACCGATTGATCTTGTTATTCCAAAGGTCGTAGGTGACTATGAAGTTGAAACAATTGCACCGGGATGTTTTGATGATGAAAAATTAAGAAACAGAATCAGTACGATTACAATAGATGATAATTCATTAGTCGGCCTTGATGATGAAGTATTTAAAGGCTTGCCTAATTTAACGGAAGTTCATGTGGGTAATTCTGTTGCACATATTGGTGAAAGAGCATTTGCAGATTGCAATAAACTGGAGAATGTATACTTTAATACACCATCTGTAGGCTATGATGCATTTACCATCGGCACCGATGCGTTTAAGACAGGTTCGCCTTCTTTGACGTTCCACGGAGATATTGCCGAAAACTATGCACCGTTTACTTTTGCTACCGGTAAGGATTCCGGAAAAATTGATGATAACGGTAAGCGAATATGTTATATGACTAATTCGCCCACATTCCTTACCTGTATGTATGATAATAAGTCGGGTGAAGTAACGTTACTTGATTATCCTAAGTATGCCGAACTTGATATTAGAAATGAAGATTATCGTCATAATAAAGAAAAAGAATATTATGATCGTTGCGGTTCGAATAGTTTATATGACAGCGACAGAAATACATTCTATGAAGCATGGCTTGATAATGAGGGTGACCCTGCTGCACAGGCGGCTCTTTATGAAAGTCCGAGTTTTGGACCATGGACTAACGATGAAAGCTTTAAAATTTATGTAGATACATATAATACTGCTCATGGCACATCATATGATCCTACAACTATTACTTGTCCGGATTTATACTTTGAACTTAATCCTTATAGCATATTAGATAACTATGAGAATCCAGGTACGGCTGATTATCAGATGTGTACTGATGAAGAAATGACATGGATTAATTCATGCCTGTATATTGTAGTACCAAGCGGAATTACATCGATTGATGCCAAAGGCTTCTTTGGAGCAAACGAAAATACGAGAAATACGGCTACATATTTCGGAACAGGTTCAATAGGACGTAAGAGTTATGAAATGTGTACACAGGAAACAGTTGATGTTGATGGTGAAAAGACTGTTCCCGGACTCTTTAGCGGATACTATCAGGACTATGATGTGACTCCGCCCAGTACCTATGAACAAAAGGTAAGAGGTAATGACAGAATTTTAAGTGTTACACTCAATACGGTTAAATCTCTACCGGATAATTGCTTTGACAGTTGTGAAAGATTACAACAGGTTTCAATCGGTGCAGAAGTAACCGAAATGGGTAAAGCTCCGTTCAGGGGATGCGAAAGTCTGTTTGATATTAACGGCAATGATTATTTTGCTGCCGATAATAAGATAATCTATATTGTTAATCCTGATGGCACATATACGATTAAGGAATGTTTGTCATCAAGGGGTAAAGACGGAGACGCTTATGTAGATGTTAATAATGACCCGTCATTAGCCAAAGTTAGCGGTATTGAAGAGGGTGCTTTTGAAGAGTGTGACTCTGTAGTTAAGGTTGATTTATCGGCGGCAGATTCTAAGTTCTCGGTAGTACCTAAAAATGCTTTCCATAATTGTGACAGTTTGATGACGGTTATTTTACCTAATTCAGTTGACAGAATTGAAGAGAATGCGTTTGTGGGAGATGTGCCGATAACCGTTCAGATACCGGCTATAGAAGTAGATATTGTATCTTCAGCATTTGATCATGATCCACGAAATACCATTATGACATATGATGAGTCAGCAGCATATGATTATGCTAAGTATTATGGATTAACCTATGAGAAGATAAGCGATAAAGTAGAGGTTATTTTCAGAACTGATGACAATAAAATACTGGAAGGATATCCTAAGAAGGTTGAATGGAGTACGGAAATTACTGTACCGGAGGCTCCAGCAAAAGCAGGATATACATTTGATTATTGGTTACTGAAAGATGGTGCCGGCAAGATAAATAAAGATATGACTACCTATATTGTAAAGGAAGATGTCGACGCGATGGCCCATTATACAAATGATGCCGAGATTAAGTACGAAGTAATATTCTACGATGAAGATAATAAAACGGTAATCAGCAAACAGAAGGTTACTGCAGGTGAGTCTGCGGTTGCTCCTTTACCGCCTACTAAGGCAGGAAAGACGTTTAAGAATTGGGTACCTAACGACTTTACTAAGGTTACTCATGATATGAGTATTATTGCTATTTATGAAACTACCGGCCCTCAGCCTACACAAGGCCCTCAGCCTACACAGGGACCTCAGCCTACCTCAGGTCCTAAGCCGACAGATAAGCCGGGTGCAACAGCTACGCCGACGGCAACGGCTACGCCTAACAATAACAATAATAATCAGGCCGAAGCTAAGAAGTATACGGTTACGGTATCGGGCGGTTCAGGTACGGGTACTTATGCTGCAGGAGCAATTGTGCCTATAAATGCTTACGATATGGGAACGGGACAGAAGTTTGACAAGTGGACCACATCTACTGCAGGTGTTGGATTTGCTGTGCCGACTTCACCTTCGACATATTTTGTAATGCCTGCTGCAAATGTAGCTGTTACGGCTACTTATAAGACGGGCTCAGGTTCGTCTTCCGGCGGTTCAGGTTCGTCAAATGACGGCGGAAGTTCTTCAAATAAGTCTTCCGGAACATCAAACAATGCTAACGGTACTACGGTTGAAGTAACTAAGGGCGGTATTTCCAATACTAACTTGGCCGGTGCTTCTGTATCAGGTTCAACAGATAACTTCGTAGTTAAGGTTACTGATGATCAGAATGCTTCCGATATGGCACTTACGGCATTACAGAACAGATTCGGTGATATTACGAATATTAAGTATTTGCCGATGGATATATCTTTGTACGACAGTACAGGAAGAACCAAGATAACAGATACATCGGGAATCAGCGTTTCGTTAACACTGCCGCTTCCTGATGAATTGGCACCATATGCCGGTAACAATAAGGTGGCATCTGTAGCGTCAGGTAATTTGGAAGACCTGAACTCAAGATTTACTACAGTAGACGGAGTTCCTTGTATTTCATTTACCGCTACACACTTTAGCCCTTATGTAATTTATGTAGATACAGCTAATTTAACAGAGTCGACTATAGACTATACACCTAAGACAGGTGATCCGATTCATCCTAAGTGGTTCTTATCAATCGGTCTTGCGTGTGTATCGGTAGTTTTATTCTTCAAGAAGGATAAAAAGAAAGTTAAGGTATCTGCTTAATAATATGAAAAAATTATTGCGTTCTGTAGGAGTATTTCTCCTGGCAACTGCATTAGTTATTTCGCTTATTCCAACATCAGATGTGGAAGCCGCTTCCACATCTGATTTTCAAGTAACAGGTAATAAGCTGATGAAATATTCAGGCACGTCGGAAATCGTGTCTATTCCTGATGATGTTCTTTATATAGCAGAGGAAGCCTTTGCCGGTAATGACTATATTGTAAAGGTAAATGTAGGCGATAAGGTAAAAGCTATAGGATACGGCGCGTTCCAGGACTGCAAAGGCTTAAGAACCGTTACTATAGGTGACAACTGCGAAGAAATCGGACAGGGTGCCTTCAGTAAAGACCCGGCATTGGAAACAGTGTCTTTCGGAACTAATGTAAAGAAAGTCGGAAGTGCTATATTTGCCGGTGATACTTCTTTTAAAAAGATAGACAATTCATCTCCGTATCTGGTGGTGGAAGATGATGTTTTATATAATTTTGACAAAACAAAATTGTTTTGTATGCTGCCTTCATACAAAAACGGTGAGTATACCATGCCCAGAACCGTTACGGATATCGAAGGATATGCTTTCTGGGGAAACGATTCGATTAAGAATATCTCTTTAAGTTCAAATCTTCCATATATTCCGGAATATGCTTTCAGTAACTGTCCGAATATTAAACAGGTTGAGATTCCGCTTTCGGTTCATTCCATTGATGCGAAGGCTTTTGAGGATTGTGTAAATCTTTCGTTGGTAACATGTCCGGATTCTCTTTCGAATATTCATGAAACTGCTTTTGACGGATGTCCCAATGTGACAATTAAAGCAACTCCGGGAACCTATGCATATAATTTTGCCCAGGAACTTATTAAATCGGAAGTTTCCGAAATTGAGTATGAAGATGTGGGCGAATCTGCAACGGTTGATGAAAATGCAGCTAATTTTACCCAATCGGAATCCGTTACTCATATGATGCCTGTGGTTGGTGATACATCCGAAATGCAGGTGGTTAACGGACAACCGGAGGATGATAGTAATCCTGACGCAACAGCAACGCCGAAGCCTACGCCTACACCAAGACCTGCTAAATACAAGGATGGTGTAATTAGCGGTACTGATGTGGTTTCCTACGAATACTACGATGCTTCCACTAATCCGCAGGGACCGCTTCTTGGCTCATCATCGATAGTCGGTGGGCGTGCGGTTATATTTATTGATAATAAGACTTCTGTTAAGAACGGTAATTCCGGTCTTGACCTTTCAAAAGGCGAAACAGACTCTGTTGCTGTATATGACGAAGACGGAAATATTATCGGAAATGCAGTTACAAATGCAGATGGCAGTGTTACGCTGGTCAATGAAAAAGAAAATAAAGATACTGCTGAGACTGAAGATATAAATACTGAAAATGAAGCCGAAAGTGCCGGCTCCGAGATAGAAACAACAAATGATAAATCATTGGGTAATGTTATGGCCGACAATGCCAAAAAGGGTAGGGATTTCCCTAAGTTTACCGTGGCAGGTGATGCAATTGCGCAACAGGCTTATTATCAGGATGGTTCTATTGATGAGTTTGAATTCCCTGAAAATGTAACAAAGATAGGAGATTTTGCATTCGCAAGATCTTCCCTTACAAAGATAGACATTCCCGAGGGTGTTACTTCAATAGGATACGGAGCATTTTATCATTGCGATAACCTTACGGAAATTAATATACCTTCATCGGTAACAAGTATAGGCGAGTATGCATTTAGCGAGACTCCCTTTATAGATAATTCTAACGAAACCTTCATTATTTGCGGTGACGGCGTACTTATAGCTTACAAAGGGAACGATTCTGTAGTAACCATTCCCGAGGGAGTTAAACTTATTGCAGACGGAGCATTTAAAGATCATGCGGGAATTACGGCTGTTAATCTGCCGGATTCATTAACGATTATAGGCGAAGAAGCCTTTAGCGGATGCGCTAATCTAAAGACATTAAACAGAGGTGATAATGTTACGGATATCGGTGCAAATGCATTTAAGGGCACGGCATTATCTACTGTTACACTTTCTCCTAATGTTAAAAGCGTAGGTATCGGAGCCTTTGATTTAAAGAACGGAACAGATACCGTAACGATATTAGGCACGGATTTACCTGTATTGACGGATGGCATTTCAGCGTCAAGACTGGCAAATGTGCAGGACAGAACATATGCTTTCGGTAATATGACCAGAGCAATTATTAACCCTAATATTAAGAGCCTGACAGATACGATATTGGAACCCGGAAAATACGGATTTAAAGGAACTGTAGTAGACGTATACGGCAATACTGTTTCGGATAACACTGTGGGTGTATGTAATTTAAGTAATGACGGTGTGTTACTTGACGTTAACAGTTCATTATTCAGTGTAGGAGCAGGTGCCGGTGCAAAGATTCCGGGGGATGAGGGAAGTTACGTACTTCATATTCAGGATTCCCAAAACGCAAAGGAAAAGATTAATATTGCTTACGGAGATTTGTACGGCGGAAAGTCACCGGAAAATTTGGTGGGATTTGATATATCTTTATATGATGCTACCGATTCCGTTAAAATATCAAAACTCGGAAGACAAAGTGTATCGGTTACACTGCCGATGCCGGATTCATTAATACAGGATAACCTTCACATGGTAGCTCTTGACAGTGACGGTCAACTTGAAGCTGTGGATTTTTCGATTACGGATTCGGAAACAGGAAAGATGCTTACCTTTACCTGCAATCACTTCAGCCCATATGGATTCTATAACTATGCCGGAACAAATGCTGCAGTTGATAAACAGGGAACCCATATTAAGGATGTAACACCGGATACAGGTGATGATTCTATTCATCCTAAGTGGTTCCTGGTTATAGGCTGTATTGCTACCGCAATTGTTTTATTCCTGATAAGTATGAAAGAAACAGTTGAGGGCTTAGATGATAAGCAAAATAAGAATGGTTAGTGAAATAGAAGGAATACTTTTCTAAAAGATAATTACAGTATATGATTATTCGCTCGGTTAAGCAAAGTCTTAACCGGGCGTTTTAGTTTGGGAGATTTTTGATATATTGTACAATTTTTTTATGTTGACACAAATTGTATAATTGTATACAATCGAACATGGAGATTATATAACGATGGATTTACTATATATTTTTATAAAATTGTCTATTTGTAAGGAGTACTAAAATGACTGAAAAATATGAATATTTTGAAAATCGTCCGGTATCAATGAACGAAAAGAACAATCTTCTTGAGATAGAAGAGCACATGTATACTTTGCAGGATGTTCAGAAACCTAATGCATTCCGTAATATGTTCCCATATTCGGAGGTTCCTAAGATTCCTTTTAACGACAGAGTGGTACCTCATAATATGCCACAGGAAATCTGGATTACGGATACTACATTCCGTGACGGTCAGCAGTCAAGAGCACCTTATACAACAGAGCAGATTGTTACTATATACGATTACCTTCATAAGCTTGGCGGCCCTAAGGGCATGATTAAAGCTTCGGAATTTTTCCTTTATTCAAAGAAAGACAGAGATGCTGTTGTTAAATGTATGGAAAGAGGGTACAAATTCCCGGAAGTAACCTCATGGATAAGAGCTTCAAAGGAAGACTTTAAACTTGTCAAGGAACTTGGTATGAAGGAGACGGGTATTCTTGTTTCCTGCTCTGATTATCATATCTTTATGAAACTTAAGATGACCCGTAAACAGGCAATGGAGCATTACCTTTCTGTGGTTAAAGACTGTCTCGACGAGGGAATTGCCGTAAGATGTCATCTTGAGGATATTACAAGAGCTGATATTTACGGATATGTTGTTCCTTTCTGTATCGAACTTATGAAACTTATGGAACAGTATAAGATACCGATTAAGGTAAGAGCCTGCGATACCATGGGATACGGAGTTAACTACCCCGGTGCAGTTATTCCCCGTTCCGTACCGGGCATAATTTATGCTATTCATACACATGCAGGTGTTCCCAATGAATTAATTGAGTGGCATGGTCATAACGATTTTTATAAGGCTGTTGTTAATTCTACAACTGCTTGGTTATACGGTTGCTGCGGCGTTAATACATCTTTGTTCGGTATAGGTGAACGTACCGGTAATACACCTTTGGAAGCTATGGTATTTGAGTACGCA
The DNA here is from genome assembly GCA_045629045.1 of Lachnospiraceae bacterium. Classification (GTDB taxonomy): domain Bacteria; phylum Bacillota; class Clostridia; order Lachnospirales; family Lachnospiraceae; genus JAILLW01. The sequence goes on along the minus strand of JAZQQM010000046.1, from coordinate 34,471 downwards.
CAGCTTCGCGGTGACCTTAACGGAATGGATACAACGGTTATTACCGAGCTTGCCGAATATTATGAGAAGGAATTAGGTTATGAGATTCCGCCCAGAACGCCGTTTGTCGGCAAAAACTTCAATGTAACAAGAGCCGGTGTTCATGCTGACGGATTATTAAAGAATGAAGAAATATATAATATCTTTGATACCGAGAAATTCCTTAAGAGACCTGCACTTTGTGCTGTTTCAAACACATCGGGTCTTGCGGGAATTGCACATTGGATGAATACATATCTTAAACTTAAGGGTGATGAGCAGTTTAGCAAAAATTCAGAGCTTGTTAAGGATGTTAAGGCATGGGTTGATGCACAATATGAGGACGGACGTGTAACGGTTCTTACAGATGACGAACTTCTTAAACAGATTAAGAATAGTGCAGATAACCTTGGGGTTATTGTTAAGGGGATTAATGATTAATGAAAAATTATGATGTAAAGCAGGATACCTCTGACGGGTATTCTCTTAGAGGAAGAGTCTTTACCAAACTGCGGGAAGATATTTTAAACGGAGTTTATGATGAGGGTGAGGAACTTAAGGAAGTAGCAATCGGAAATGAACTTGGTGTATCAAGAACACCTGTAAGAGAAGCCTTTAGACAGCTTGAGCTTGAAGGCTTAATTCAGATAGTTCCCAATAAAGGGGCATACGTTACCGGCATTACGCCCAAGGATGTTCATGATATTTATATGATAAGAACACAACTTGAGGGAATGTGCGCATCCCTGGCATGTGAACATATAACGAATGAACAGCTGGAGGAGCTGGAAGAAAATGTATATCTTGCTTCTTTTCACGCTTCAAAGGGTCATATGGACCAGTTGGCAGAACTTGACAACAGATTTCACCATATACTTTACGAGGCCTGCGATTCCAAGATGTTACAGAATCTTCTTCAGGACTTCCACCAGTATGTAATCAGAATTCGTAAGAAAACATTGTCTACCAACAGAGGCGTGGCTTCTAACGAAGAGCACAGAATGATAATGGAAGCAATTAAGTCAAAGGATGCCCCAAAAGCATCAGAGCTGGCCATTAAGCATATAAATAATGCTTATGAAAATATTGTTAAGCAGATAGGCGAAGAATAAATTTAAGGAGATAATACCTATGAGCAAAATACAGATGACTACACCATTGGTTGAGATGGATGGCGATGAAATGACAAGAATCTTATGGCAGATGATTAAGGATGAACTAATTCTTCCTTTTATCGACCTTAAGAGCGAATATTATGATCTGGGACTTGAAAACAGAAATGCAACGGATGATCAGGTTACGGTAGACAGTGCCAATGCCACATTAAAATACGGTGTTGCCGTTAAGTGCGCTACAATTACGCCCAATCAGGCAAGAATGAGCGAATACAATCTTAAAAAGATGTGGAAATCACCTAACGGTACAATCCGTTCGATTCTAGACGGTACCGTATTTAGGGCACCGATTCTCGTTAAAGGAATTGTTCCTTATGTTGCCAATTGGACAAAGCCTATAACTATTGCCCGTCATGCATACGGTGATGTTTATAAGAATGTAGAAATAAAGGTTCCGGGCAAAGGCAAGGCAGAACTTGTATATACGGCAGAAGACGGAACTCAAACACGTGAAGTGATTCATGAATTTGATGGCCCCGGAATTATTCAGGGTATTCATAATACGGAAAAATCAATTTCTTCATTTGCAAGAGCATGCTTCGGTTATGCTATTGATACAAAGCAGGATTTATGGTTTAGTTCAAAGGATACTATTTCCAAAAAATATGATCATACTTTTAAAGATATTTTTCAGGAAATCTTTGAAAAAGAGTATAAAGCGAAGTTCGATGAATTGGGAATTACTTATTTCTACACATTAATAGATGATGCCGTAGCAAGAGTAATTCGTTCAAACGGCGGATTTATATGGGCTTGTAAGAACTACGACGGAGATGTAATGTCTGATATGGTAGCTACTGCTTACGGTGACCTTAGTATGATGACTTCCGTTCTGGTATCACCAAGCGGAGTTTATGAGTACGAAGCAGCCCACGGAACTGTTCAAAGACATTATTACAAGCATTTAAAGGGTGAAGAAACTTCTACCAATTCGATAGCAACTATTTTTGCATGGACAGGCGCGCTTAGAAAAAGAGGCGAGCTTGATGGTATCAAAGAACTTGTTGAATACGCCGATAAGATGGACAAAGCATGCATTAAGACTGTAGAAGACGGCAAAATGACCAAGTCTTTATCCCTTATATCAACATGTAAAAATCCTGTTATTCTTAATTCCCAGGATTTTATTAAGGCAATAAGAGAAACATTTGAAGCAATGTAAGTTATATGATTTTATCAGTAAGTAATATTTCTAAAGCATTCGAAGAGAATACTGTATTAAATAATATTTCCTTTCACCTTGAGGAAAATGATAAGGCCGCTATTATCGGTGTCAACGGCGCCGGTAAAACGACCTTACTTCGTATTATAACAAAGGAAATTGAACCGGATTCCGGTTCTGTTGTTATTACTAAGGACAAGACCGTAGGTTATCTTTCGCAGGAATCTACTGTGAATTCTAAAAATACAATATACGAAGAACTGTTATTGTCCAAAAAAGAACTTGTTGATATGGAAAATCGTCTTCGCCGAATGGAAGATATGATGTCCCAAAAGGAAGGTAATGAGCTTAATTCACTTATGGATTCATATGAAAAGTTATCTCATACCTTTGAACTTATGGGAGGACTTACTTTCAGAAGCGAAATTAACGGAATTATTTCGGGACTTGGATTTGAAGGTGGCGATTTGTCCCGGCCCATAGATACACTTTCGGGTGGCCAAAAGACCAGAGTTGCCTTATCAAGAATTCTTGTTCAATCTCCGGATTTAATCATAATGGACGAGCCTACAAACCACCTGGACCTTAAAGCAATTGCATTCTTGGAAAACTACCTTCTTAATTACAAAAAGGCAGTTATAATTGTTTCCCATGACAGATATTTTCTGGACAGAATAGTAAATAAAGTCGTTGAAATCGAAAACAGTGCATGTATATCTTTTTCCGGTAATTATTCTGAATATGCGGTAAAAAAAGAGGCACTTCGAATTGAGAAAATGAATGCATATTATAAGCAACAGAATATTATTGCTCATCAGGAGGCAGTAATTAAGAAGCTTAGAGAATTCAACAGGGAAAAGTCCATAAAACGAGCCGAATCAAGAGTTAAAGCATTAAACAAAATCGAAAGACTTGAAAAGCCTACAGAACTAAATGATGCCATGAATCTAACATTAATGCCCAATATATCATCCGGCAATGATGTACTTAAGATAGAACATTTATCAAAAGCCTATGGGGATAATGTGCTGTTTAAGGATATATCTTTTGATTTAAGGCGCGGAGAAGTCGTTGCTTTAATAGGCGATAACGGAACAGGCAAAACCACAATATTAAAGATTATTAACGGACTTCTGGATGCGGATGAGGGAAGCGTTACCCTGGGCACAAATGTTGAAATCGGTTATTACGATCAGGAACATCATGTACTTCATGAAGATAAAACATTATTTGAAGAATTACAGGATGAGCATCCTACAATGAATAATACCGAGGTGCGTAATGTACTTGCTGCATTTTTATTTACGGAAGATGATGTATTTAAAAAGATAAAAAATCTTTCGGGTGGTGAAAAGGGACGCGTTTCGCTTGCAAAATTAATGTTAAGTAAGGGAAATTTTTTAATCCTTGATGAGCCCACTAACCATTTGGATATTACATCAAAGGAAATACTTGAGGATGCAATTAATGCTTATGAAGGCACTGTACTTTATGTGTCTCATGACAGATACTTTATAAACAGGACTGCAGACAGGATTATTGAGCTTTCCGATGATACGGTTACCGGATACCTGGGGGACTATGATTATTATGTATTAAAGAAAGGTCAACCGGCAGAAACAAAGGGCAATATAACTTCTGCCGAAGGCAATAAGGCATCGGAACCTCCGTCAAAGGGAGCACTGGATTATAAAGCGCAAAAAGAAGCCGCTGCTTTAAAACGTAAAGCAGAAAATGAACTTAAAAAAGTCGAAGAAAGAATAGAATTTCTTGAGAATCAAAATAAGTTGCTGAATGAAAAAATGCTGGAGCCTTTAATTGCAACATCTTCTGTAAAGCTTCAGGAGATAACTAATGAGATTAATAAAAATACTCAGGAACTTGATGAATTATACATAAAATGGGAGGAATTATCTTAAATTGCTTGAATATTTTATGTAAATCATGATAAAATTGTGCCTGAGGGGTAATTGGTCGTGATAAAGATAGCAATTTGTGATGACAACGAAATTCAAACTGATTTACTTGAAGAAATAATTTTGGATTATATTTCTTTGAGAGGGCTGGATGCGACTGTTTCTAAGTTCTATGACGGCATGGAGCTTATTAAGAGCGTTAAAGACCGTGGTAATTATGATATTTATATTCTAGATATGATAATGCCTAAGGTAAACGGTCTTGAAGTAGCATCGACACTTCGTATGTTAAAGGATGAGGGGAAGATAGTTTTCCTTACTTCTACTGTGGAGTATGCCGTAAGCAGTTATGATGTCAGAGCATTTTACTATATGCTTAAGCCTCTGGATGTTAATAAGTTACAGAATGTACTTGATGAAGCTCTTGCAGATAAAAGAAATTCATCGGACGCAGTAAGTGTATATATTAAATCGGATTCCGGTGAATTTAGAGTAAGTTCTCATGACATAATGTTTGTTGAACTTGTTAACAGATGCCCTGTATATCATCTTAAAAACGGACAACAAATTAAGACAAAACTTATAAGAGGATCGTTTAAGGAAGAAGTTCATGCATTGGCAGGAAATGATGATTTTGCTTTTTGCGGTATCGGGTTATTGATAAATATGAATTTCTTAAATGCAATTGATTCGGATTCTTTGCTTTTGTCTGACGGAACCATGCTTTATCCGTCAAAGTCGGGTCTTTCCGATATCAAAAAGGTATTCAGAAACAGATAATATTGATATGCTATATAGCTCTGCCTGTAGAGGTGGAGCTTTTTTATTGTCAAAAATTATAATAAATAGTTTTTGCGAAAAAATTGGCCTTTTTTGCGACAAAATTAAAACTGAAATCAAAAAAACATTGTTATATTATGTAAATGTAAGTATTAAAAGAGGGGATTTTTAATATAGAGGAAATACTTAATGAAAGGGAAAATTCTGATTGTCGATGACGTTGATATCAATATTGATATTTTATCTGATATCTTCGAAGACGATTACGAGCTCGTTACAGCTAATGATGGCGTTTCAGCAATTGGCATAATTGAAGAGAATCATAAGGATCTTGATATGGTTTTGCTTGACATTAACATGCCCAATATGAATGGGATGGAAGTATTAAGAATCATGAGGGACAAGAATATTCTTTCGGAGTTACCGGTTCTTATGATTACAGCAGAGAATTCTACCGAAGCTGAAAATGATTGTCTTAAGTTGGGAGCAACGGATTTCATACGTAAGCCTTTTAGCGCATCGCTTGTAAAGACTCGTGTAAGAAATACCGTAAGCCTGTACAACTATAAGAATCATCTGGAAGATACTGTAAAAGAGCAGACTGACAAGATAAAACATACCAGTCGTTCCATGGTTGAAATTTTGGGGAATCTTGTTGAAAGCAGAAATCTCGAAAGTGGTCAGCACGTTCAAAGAGTATCTAAGTATACCGGGATGATGGCTCAGGCTATGATGAAACTTCATCCCGAGTATTGCCTCACAGACGAAAAGATTGAAGTTATTGCCGAGGCGGCAGCGCTTCACGATGTGGGCAAGATTGCAATATCCGATGCAATTTTGTTAAAACCCGGCAGGTTAACGGATGATGAATTTACCAAAATGAAAGAGCATACAACGCTGGGTTCCGAATACATTAAAAATGTAAAGGGTATATGGGACGAAGATTACGCCCAAACATGTTATGACATCGCAAGATATCATCATGAAAGATACGATGGAAGGGGATATCCGGAAGGCTTAAAAGGAGACGATATACCAATTTCGGCACAGCTTGTTTCGGTGGCAGATGTTTATGATGCACTGATAGAAGAGCGGTGCTACAAAAAAGCATTTACAAAGGAAAAGGCGTTTGAAATGATAACAAACGGAGAATGCGGGATTTTTTCTCCAAAGTTGATGGAATGCTTTGTTAAATGTTATCCGTTTGAATAGTAAAACTAAGAGAGGACAATTTATGACTGTAGAACAGTTTTATGTGGAAATCGGTGGGAATTTTGAAGAGGTTCTGTCAAGACTCGGTAAAAGGGAAAGAATTGTTAAGTATTTATATAAATTCGGGTCTGAAGACGAATCTGTAAATCTCGAAAAACTGCTAAAAGAAAAAAGTTACGAAGAAGCATTTAGATGCGTACATTCTATTAAGGGGATGTGTCTTAATCTGGGGCTTGCAGGGCTTGGCAAGGTCGCTTCGGATTTATGTGAAGAATTAAGAAACGGTGAGCCTGCAATTGATGTAACCGATATGCTGAATGATATTAAAACCCAGTATAAGTTTATTATTGATACCATATCCAAGGTAGACACGGGAGAATAGAATGGAATCCAAGACCGATATTAAAATTCTGGTTGTTGAAGATAACGAGATAAACAGAGAGGTTGCAGTAGATATACTTAAACCCCTTAATATGATTATTGATACCGCCCAGGATGGTGAAGAGGCCATCAGGATGATTACTCAGGGTGAATATGATCTTGTTTTTATGGATTATCTTATGCCGGTTATGGATGGCGCTAAGGCAACTTCTTATGTAAGAAACCTTGCCAACAGAGATGATTTAAAGAAACTTCCGATTGTTGCTTTGACAGCAAGTACCGATGAGGTAGACTTTTTGCTTGGCTCCGGTATGGATGATTGTATTATTAAGCCTATGACTCTTGATAATGCAAAAGAAAAACTGCTTAAGTATATACCGGATAAGGTAATCGGAATTATCGAAGAAATAGAAAATAAAGGAATTGATGAATTCGAAGACAAAAAACCTTTTATTGAGGGCATTGATGTTGATGAAGGAATTAAGAACTGCGGATCCCTTAAGCTGCTTAAGAAGATGTTCCTTGATTATGCAAACATAATTGATTTTAAACACTATTTAATATGCGATTATCTTCGTTCAAAAAAATATGATGACTTCATGATTGAGGTTCATGCCCTTAAGAGCTCATCGCTGTTAATCGGTGCGGTCGGGCTTTCAAAACAGTTTGAAGAACTTGAAAGGCTTACTAAAGCAAAGGACATTGATAAACTTAATACCAGAACGGAACAGGTACTTAACGAATACAGACTGTTAAAGAACAAGTTACTTGTTAACTGTGCCGGAGAATTTATGCAGTCTATTTTTGTTCCAAAGAGCAGAATAGTAAATATCCTTGAGAATATAATAGAAGATTCCGAAAACATGTATCTTGACGGAGTTGACTCAAATATGCACGAGCTGAACAAATGTGTCGTGCCTAAGGAAATAGAAGACGATTTAAGCAGGTTAAGAGTACTTGTTACGGATGTTGATTTAATTGAAGTAGTTAAGTTGTGTAAAAAAATGATCGGGAATTTGGGAGAAAGCTGATAATGTATGGCTTAAATGAAGACGCTAAAGGTCCTGTAAGTAATTACAACAGTAACTTTAAGGACAGAAAGAAACTTAATATAGCTGTCTTCGGAGGCGAGCAACAAAGCTTTCTTACAAGAAATATGGTTAACCGATTTAATGAGGTCGGTCATATAGCCAATGTATATAATTTTAGAAACAGTAATTACGTCAATGAGAATATAGAATTTAATGCAATAGTACTGTTTGTTGACAGCGGTTTTCTGGAAGATAAACCTGCGTTGGTAGATATAAACCAGTTTGCCATGGGAAAAGATATTCCCGTATTTATGTTAGGTCTTCCAATGGATATTTCTGCTGCAGAAGATATTATTCCCCACGATCAGATTAAGGGGACTTATATGCGTCCCATTGACATAAACGAAGTTATTGATTCAATTATCAAATATCTTTTGTTCTTTAAGAGCAAGAATAAGAAAACCATTTTGGTAGTTGATGATTCGGGGCCGTTTCTTAGAAATGTCAAAAATATGCTGGATGATAAATATCAGGTTATGCTTGCGACATCTGCATTAACGGCCATAAAAAGTATAACTCTTCATAAGCCGGATTTAATTCTTATGGATTATTATATGCCGATTGTAAACGGTATGATGGCAGTTTCACTTATGAAGAATGAAAAGGAATTTTCGGAGATTCCCTTTATGTTTTTAACCTCGGTGGATGACGCCGATACTGTAAAAGAGATAATGCGATTAAGACCGGCTGCATATTTGCTTAAATCAATGTATCCGGCCGAAATCATTTCGGTGGTAGATAAGTTTTTTAAGAACGCCGGAAATTAAACAAGTGTATAAACATTTCTTTATATTTTTCCTCATTCCTGAAAGGGTGTGCAATTCATGTTGCGCACCTTTTCTATTTTTTTACAAAAAAATATTTACAAATGAAAATATATGTGGTAAATTTTACCTAAAGAACACTAGTATACAAGTGAACAAGTTGAATGAATTGTTTATATTTTCATAAAATTTTAGTTATTTGAGGCATTGAATGAACATATTCGACAGACAATCTCAGGAAACCGCAAGAGATTTTGCTTTCAGAGTATTGAAGAACAATATAATATCTGTTGATTTAAAGCCCGGAACACTTGTATCTGAAAATGAAATAGCGATGGAACTTGGTGTTTCAAGGACTCCGGTAAGAGAAGCCATTATAGATTTGGCAAAAGCCGGAATAATTGAAACTCTGCCGCAGAGAGGTTCATATGTTGCCTTGATTGATTCCAAGATGGTTGATGAATCCCGTTTCTTAAGACAGGTGCTTGACAGTGCTGTTATAGAAGTAGCCTGTGAGGTGGCAGATGGCGAAGCTCTTGAGAAGTTAGAAGAAAATGTTCATTTACAGGAATTTTATTTAGAAAAGCAGGCTGCGGAAAGAATATACGAACTTGATAATGAATTTCATAAGCTGATATATACAGCGGCCCAAAAAGACATAATTTACGAAATGCGATCTACAATGATGATTCATTTCGACAGGGTAAGAACACTTTCGGTTGAAACGGTTAAAGATATGAAGATAGTTTCGGACCATAGAAATATGCTTGAAGCTATTAAATCAAAAGATAAATTAAGAGCTGTTGAATTAGTAAATAAACACTTATCAAGATATCAGGTGGATGAGAATTTAATTAAGGAACAGTTCCCGGAATATTTTAAGTAAAGGATGGTGCCCGGATGGCTAAAGAAGTTGAAGGTAAAGCGCCTAAGAAAAAATTAAATGCTTCATATTGGAAAAGGTATTGGCAGTTATATGCGTTATTGCTGCTACCGCTTGTATACCTTATCGTGTTCAAATACGGACCGATGTATTATGTTTTGATTGCGTTCAAAAAATACAGTATCGTTCAAAAGGTATTTGACATGCCTTGGGCACAAAACCATGGTTTTGAGTATTTCATTAAAGCCTTTAAAAACAGAGACTTTATAAATTCTCTAAGAAACACGGTATTACTTAATGTTTTGGATCTTGTATGCGGTTTCTGTGTGCCTATAGTATTTGCCCTTATCCTTAACGAATTAAGATTTAAAAGATTCAAGAAAACAGTACAGACTATAGCGTACATGCCACATTTCTTATCTTGGGTTATTATTTACGGGTTGGCACTCCAGCTTTTTAATCCTACAAACGGATTAATTAATATTTTCTTTAACAAGATAGGTATAGAGTCTGTTCCGTTCTTAAATGATGCACGTACCTGGGTGAAGACGTATATAGGTCTTGGTATTTGGCAGAGCTTCGGTTGGAATTCAATTATTTACCTGGCAGCAATTGCCGGTATTTCTCCCGAACTTTATGAAGCTGCATCGGTTGACGGGGCCGGAAGATTTAAGAAGATGTGGCATATTACCTTACCCGGAATTAAACCTACAATTATTGTTTTGCTGATTATGGCAATCGGTAATATTCTGGGTTCCGGATTCGACAGACCTTTTGCATTGCAGAATAAACTTGTTATGCAATATGCCGAAGTTATTTCAACATTCGTTTATAAATACGGTATTAAGAGTTCTCAGTTTAGTTTGACGACTGCTGTAGGTTTGTTCCAGTCGGTTATCGGAGTTTTCTTCTTGTTGTTCTCTAACTGGCTTGCTCGTAAATTTGGCGAACGCGGTATTTGGTAGGAGGTGCGTGATGGAAGAAAACAGAATGATACATTCTTTTAGAACAAAGATCGGAGATTGGATTTTCGTACTGATTTGCGTAATTATCAGTTTAATGTGTCTTATTCCGATGCTTAACCTGCTGGCAAGGTCCTTATCCGGCGTTGATTTTCTTGTTAAGCATGAGGTCTATCTTATACCTAAAGGAATTAACCTTGGTGCTTATAAGACAGTATTGGGTGATGCAAAATATATAAAGGCATTCGGTTGGACAGCATTATTAACCGTTATTTGCACAATATTCTCATTAACAATGACTACGCTTTGCGCTTATCCTCTTATTTTTGAGAACTTAAAGGGACGTGGATTTATTAATATTCTTATTACGATTACCATGTTCTTCAATGCAGGTACAATCCCCAACTATTTGCTTATGCAAAGACTTGGCCTGCTTGACAGCCCACTTGTACTTATCATTCCGAGCTGCCTTAGCGTATATAACATGATTATTATGCGTAGCTTCTTCTACGGCATTCCCGATTCCCTCCGTGAATCCGCAGAAATAGACGGCGCAAGTTTCTTTAGAATATTGTGGAATATTTATGTACCGCTTTCAAAGCCTGTGCTTGCTACCTTGGCATTATTCTATGCCGTAGGTCGTTGGAACGGTTATTCTGATGCACTTATGTATATGAAGGACAAGGATTTCTATCCTTTACAGTTGCTTTTATACAATATCTTGAACAGTATTAACTCTGTTGATGTTGCGACTCAGGAAGGATTTTCATCCCCGGGTCTTTCAGAGTCCCTTAAGGCGGCGATAGTTATGTTTTCAACGATTCCGATTTTGTGTATTTATCCGTTCCTTCAGAAATATTTCATTCACGGAGTTACACTCGGAGCTGTTAAAGAGTAATTGCTAATATTGGTAACTGCGACCATGGGTCGTAATTATAAATTTCAAAAACCAAATTTTACGGGAGGTAAAAAATGAAGAAAAAAGTATTATCAGTAGTACTTGCATCTGCAATGGTTCTTTCATTGGCAGCTTGCGGAAATTCAGCTGATACTGCTGCAGCTCCGGCTGACACAACAGCAGAAACAACTGAAGCTACAGCAGAAACAACAGAACCTGCTGCAGAAGTTGAAGCAGAAGTTCCTTCAGAATTAACTGATGGAAAGTTTGCTGAAACAAGACATATTACAGTAGAGGTTTATGACCGTGGTAATGACGGCGGTACAGATCCTACAAACAATATGTACACAGATTACATCAAGAAGGGTATGCTTGAAGATCACAACGTAGAAGTTGAGTTCGTAGCAGTTCCTCGTTGGACAGAAGGTGAAGAAATCAATAACCTTCTTGCCGGTGGTACAGCACCTGATATCTGTGTAACATACAGCTATCCTACTATTCAGACATATGCATCAATGGGTGCAGTTATCGATCTTGCTCCTTTCGTAGACGGATACAAGGCTGAGCTTCCTAACCTTTGGGATTGGCTTGGTGAAGACAATATCTACTATGATAAGGATCCTGCAACAGGAGAGATTTGGGCAGTAGAAGGAAAGAGAAACAACATCAATCGTATTACTACATTCGTTCGTCAGGACTGGCTTGAGACTCTTGGTCTTGCAGCTCCTACAACAACTCAGGAATTCGAAGATATGCTTGTAGCTTTCCAGGAGAATGCTGATACTCTTCTTGGCGCTGATGCAAGCAAGATGGTTCCTTTCTCAGTTTCATATGATGTAGGCTGGAGAGCAGCTAACCTTATCGAATCTTACATTGATCCTGCTATCACAGACAAAGAGTTCTATGTTAACGGATTTGATGACAGAAAGTACACAGAAAACGGAACAAAGGAAGCCGTTAGACTTCTTAACAAGTGGTACAACATGGGATTAATCTGGAAAGATTTCGCTTTATATCCGAGTGGAGATTCTACAGAGGATGATATGATGAAGGCAGGTTATGTTGGAGCATTCATGCACAACTTCGACTATCCTTTCAGAAACGGTGACGATTCAATCAACGCTAACCTTCAGAGACTTGTTGGCGAGAACGCTAAGTTCATAGCAGTTGACTGCTTCCAGGCTTCTAACGGTAAGTATCAGAAGTGGTCTTACTCAGCAGCAGGCGACAGAAAGATTTTCTTCCCTACAACAAATGATGAGCCTTTAGCTTCTATGCTTTACCTTGATTGGATTTCAGATCCTGCTCACGTTGAATACCTTCAGTTAGGTGATGAAGGCGTTACACATGCAAAGCTTGATGGCGGCGTAGTTCAGACTCTTTCAGCTGAAGGCGATGCTATCATGAACTCAGGTAACAACATTGACCTTACAATCACATGTAACGGACTTAGACTTGTTGCAGGTGAAGAAGCTACAAATGCTTCATTAGCTTACGGCTACGGCACGGGTGAAACAGATCCTCAGGTAGTTGTTGATTCTATTAAGACATGTAATACAGATGCACTTCTTCCTAAGGCTGTTAACGTTGGTGCTATTACAGCTGAAGAAGGTATGGGCGAAGCTCTTAACGGTAAGAGAGACGTAGCATTCGATACAGCAGTTGTTGCTGCAGAAGCAGATTTCGATTCGGTTTGGGATGCAGCTATGGATGATTACCTTAGCTCAGGCGGTCAGGCTATTATCGATGAAAGAACAGAAAAGTGGGATGCTACTTACGGTTCTGACATGCTTAACTAATCGATAGTTTTGTTTAACTATATGCTTTTTATTGGGCTCCATCAATAATGGTGGAGCCCTTTTAAAAAGATAATATATTACAAAAATACTTAGATTTTGCTAAATATTTTTGCAATATATTATCTAATAGCAATATCTATGGATGTTTGGGCAAAATTTGGAAAGATATTATATTGATTTAAAGGTAATCTAATTATATTGAGAATTAGAAATCTAGATCGGAGATAATTACTATGGAAATGACACTAAGATGGTTCGGTAAAGATTTTGATACCGTTACATTAAAGCAGATTAGACAAATACCCGGAGTTACGGGTGTTATAACAACATTATATGATACAACACCGGGTGAAGTTTGGTCACGTGAAAAGATTCATGCACTTAAGGAAGAAGTAGAAAGTGCAGGATTGCATATATCAGGAATTGAATCTGTAAATATTCATGATTCCATTAAAATCGGAAGTCCTGACAGAGATATGTATATTGATAACTACATTGAAACGCTTCGAAATTTAGGCAAAGAAGATATTCATCTTGTCTGTTATAACTTTATGCCTGTATTTGACTGGACAAGAACCGAACTTGCAAGGGTTCGCCCGGATGGTTCAACCGTTCTTGCTTATACACAAAAGGCAATTGATGCCCTTAATCCCGAAACGATGTTTGCATCTATATCAAAGGATGCAAACGGTGCAATACTTCCGGGATGGGAACCGGAAAGAATGGCAATTATTAAGGAATTATTCGAAAAATATAAGGATGTTGATGAGGAAAAACTATTTGATAATTTGAAGTATTTCCTTGAAAGAATTATGCCGGTTTGTGATGAATATGATATTAATATGGCAATTCATCCCGATGATCCTGCCTGGTCTGTATTTGGCTTACCCAGAATAATTATTAATCTTGAAAATATTATGAGAATGATGAAGATGGTGGATAATCCACATAACGGTGTAACGTTTTGTGCCGGTTCGTATGGAACCAACAGAGCAAACGATTTACCCACAATGATTCGTGCTTTAAAGGGAAGACTTCATTTTGCCCATGTTCGTAATTTGAAGTTTAATTCAGATGATGATTTTGAAGAAGCTGCACATTTGTCATCGGATGGTAGTTTTGATATGTATGAAATCATGAAAGCACTTTATGAAATTGATTTTAAAGGACCGATTCGTCCCGATCACGGAAGAATGATATGGGATGAGGTCGCAATGCCCGGATATGGATTATATGACAGAGCATTGGGAGCAACTTATCTTAACGGTTTATGGGAGGCAATAGAGAAATCATGTTCTTAACTGGTGATGGTATAAAGAATTTTTTCGAATATTCTAACAAAAATATACTTGTTCCTAAATATGACAGAAGCGTCATAAAGCAAAAGACGATTACTAATCCTGAATGGATTCATTTTGGAGCCGGTAACATTTTCAGAGCTTTCCAGGGGAATCTTGTTGACAGATTGCTGGAGAATAATGAGATTGAGACCGGACTTTTGGTATGCGAAGGCTACGATTATGAGATTATCGAAAAAATGTACAAACCTCATGATGATTTAAGTATTCTCGTAACCTTAAAAGCCGACGGTACTATGGAAAAGAAGGTTATAGGAAGTATCGTTGATTCATATATTCTTGACCAGAATGATTCAATTGAAATAAAGAAATTAAAGGATATTTTTGCAAAAGATTCCCTAAAGATGGTAAGTTTTACAATTACCGAAAAAGGATATGTTGTTAAAGATTCTTCCGGGAATTTACTGCCGTCAACCGCTAAAGATATAGAAAACGGTCCGGATCATTCGTCAAGTTATATAGGAAAGGTTGTGGGTCTTTTATATCACAGATATCTTGCAGGTGCGCTTCCGGTTGCTTTTGTTTCTATGGATAACTGTTCCCATAACGGAGATAAACTGTTTGATGCAGTTATAACTTTTGCGAAAGGCTGGGTAGAAAACGGTAAAGCAGAAGAAGGCTTTGTGGATTATGTTACAGATGAAAAATCTGTATCTTTCCCCTGGTCGATGATAGATAAAATTACTCCACGTCCTGATGAAAATGTTGCAAAAGCACTTAAAGAAGACGGATTTGAGGATCTAGACCAGGTTATTACATCAAAAAATACATATGTCGCACCTTTTGTAAACGCCGAAGAAACCGAATATCTGGTTATTGAAGATAAATTCCCTAACGGAAAACTTCCGCTTGATAAAGTAGGCGTTATATATACTGACAAAGAGACCGTTGATAAAACCGAAAAAATGAAGGTATGTACATGCCTTAATCCACTTCATACATCGCTGGCAATATTCGGTTGCTTATTAGGATATACGACAATTCATGATGAGATGGATGATGAGGATTTAAAGAATCTTGTATACACTTTGGGACATAAAGAAGGCATGAAAGTGGTTGTAAATCCGGGAGTATTGTCGCCTGATGAATTTTTAAATGCCGTACTTACAAAAAGACTTCCCAATCCCTTTATGCCTGACACACCGCAAAGAATTGCATGTGATACGTCTCAAAAAATACCTATCAGATTTGGTGAAACTATTAAGGCATATAGGAAGTCGGATAAACTTGATACATCCTCATTGATATTAATACCATTGGTATTGGCCGGATATCTTAGATACTTGCAGGGAATAGATGATAGTGGTAATGAATTTTCTTTAAGCCCTGATCCGATGCTTGAGGAATTAAGAAAGTTAAGCGCTTCTGATATTCTAAAAAAACAGGAGATATTTGCTGTAGATTTATTCGAAGATGATTTAGGCAATCGTATTCTTTCAATCTATGATGAATTGTGTAATGGAAACGGATCTGTCAGGGAGGTATTACACAAATATGTACACAAAGCTATGGCTTGATGAATCAGTTAAGGATAATAATATAAAAATTAATAAGGATACTTATTTTGAAAATAATAAACAGCTTTCAAATGCTGTAAGAGAACTTTCAAAAGCTGCCTCATTAAAAAACATTACGGTTTCATTGGTAAAATCCAATGATGATTCTTTAGGTGAAGAAGGATATAGAATTTATTCCGATAAAGATGAATATGTAATTGAAGGAAATACCACAAAAGCAGTTTTGTACGGAAGCTTTAGATTTATTAATGCATATCGTATAAGCAAAGACAAAATCATTAATTTAAAAGAGGTTCCGGCAAATCCTCTTCGTATGCTTAATCATTGGGACAATATGTCCGGAGATATAGAAAGAGGTTATTCGGGGAATTCTTTTTTCTTTGAAAATAATGATATTTTAATTAACGAAAGAACCTATGATTATGCAAGAATTCTCTGTTCTGTGGGTTATAACGGTGTTGTAATAAATAACGTTAATGTTAAAGATGCAGCATGTGATTTGATAAACGAAAGATTTATCCATAAAGTAAAAGAATTATATGATATTTTTGATTCTTACGGAGTCAAGCTCTATCTTAGCCTGAATTATGCAGCTTCAATAGATGATCCTGAGGTTAAGAGCGCAGACCCCCTTGATCCTAAAGTGATTTCATTCTGGGAAAAGAAAATGGAATATATTTATTCGGTTATTCCGAATTTTCCGGGATTTTTGGTTAAAGCTGATTCTGAGGGAAGACCGGGTCCTTTTACTTACGGAAGAAATCAGGCAGATGGTGCCAATATGCTTGCAAAGGCTATTAAACCATATGGCGGAATTATTATCTGGCGTTGTTTCGTATATAACTGTCAACAGGATTGGAGAGATTTAAAAACCGACAGGGCAAGAGCTGCATATGATTATTTCAGTGGCCTTGATGGGAAATTTGAAGATAATGTCATTCTTCAGATGAAAAACGGACCAATGGATTTCCAGGTAAGAGAACCTGTAATGCCTCTGTTTGGCTGTCTTAAAAATACAAATCAAATGATTGAGTATCAGATTGCTCAGGAATATACAGGTCAGCAAAGACATATTTGTTATCTTATTCCCTGGTTTAAAGAAGTTCTTGAATTTGAAACCTACGGAAAAGAAGGCGGGGCAAAAGTTAAAGATATAGTCTGCGGAAAAACATACGGTAATTCTCTGGCGGGAATGTGTGCTGTTGCCAATACAGGTAACGCCATGAATTGGACCGGTCATGATTTGGCTGCCGCCAATTTATATGGTTTTGGACGACTGTGCTTTGATATGGATTTATCTTCTGAAGACATTGCGGAAGAATGGACAAAACTTACTTTTAATGACAACGAAAAAGTTGTTGAAAATATTAATAAGATTCTTATGATGTCATGGCCTGCCTATGAAAAGTATACATCTCCGTTGGGAATCGGCTGGATGGTGGTTCCCAATACCCATTACGGTCCCGATCCTGACGGGTATGAGTATTCAAAGTGGGGAACTTATCATAAGGCCACAAATAAGACAATAGGTCTTGACAGAAGCAGTAACGGAACCGGATATGCAACTTTGTATAATGAGCCTTTAGCTTCAACTTATAATGATAAAGATAAGTGCCCTGATGAACTTAAACTATTCTTCCATAAGATGGAATATGATTATATCTTAAGAAACGGTAAAACAATTATTCAGCATATTTATGACACTCATTATGAAGGTGCCGACGATGTTGAGAAGATGTTGTCTTTGTGGAAAGAAATTGACGGATTAATTGACTGTGCATCCTATTATCGCGTGGTTGAAAGAATTAATAATCAGGTTGAGCATTCCAAAGAGTGGCGTGATGTTATAAATTCATATTTTTATAGAAAAACACTAATTGAAGATGAAAAAGGAAGGGCGTTATATTAATGAAACTTTCGTCACTTTTATCTGATGGTGTAATACTTCAAAGAGATACCTGTAATACTCTTTGGGGGTATACAAACACGAATTCCGAAGTAAATATATTTTTATATTGCGAAGGCGACGTACATAAAGACACAATTTCTCCTTGCGTAAGTGTAACCTCTGATAAAGACGGTTATTTTGAATGTGCATTGCCTTCAAGGGATGCAGGTGGCCCCTACGTTATAAGAATTGAATCTTTAGACGATGCGGCTGTCATAAATGATGTTTTGTTCGGAGATGTATTTCTTTTGACAGGACAATCGAATATGGAACTTCCGGTAAGCAGAACACTGGATATTAATGAAGAGTATTGTAAGTCCATTAACAATACTCTTATTCGTCAGTTTGAAGTGCCTAAGGAAGTTGATTTTCATGGCCCTGTATCGGATATTTACAACGGTTGCTGGAAAAAGGCCACCCAGGAAAATGTATATGCTTTTAGCGCATTAGGGTTTTATTTTGCAGAGTATGTTAATAAGGAACAACAGGTTCCCGTTGGTCTACTGCAAACAGCATGCGGAGGAATTCAGATTGAAGCTTTGATTTCCAAGGAAAGACTCTTAAAGGTAGGTGCCCAAAACCTAAAAAAGGCAGTTTTAAGAGGCGAAACCAAAGAAAAAAACTGCATCTGCGATAAAAATAAAACCTGCAAATTTTGTTATGATAAAGCAATTGCAAATGATGAATCCGATGAATATGTAGCCAATCAGATTGCGGCAGATTTAAAAGAACAAAAAGATTATTTTGCCTGGCTTGATGATAATGATATCGGTATTAAGGAACATTACGAAAAACGTATATCTTTGTACAACGAAGACGAAATACCGGAATATATTACGGTCCCCGGAAGATGGGAAGAACCATATAAAGAAGCAAAACTGGGACTTGTAAGAGGCAGCGTATGGGTTCTTAAACGATTTAAAATGCCTGAAAATTGCGTGGGCAAAGAGGCAAAGATGTTCTTTGGAACAATAATTGACGGTGACGAGACTTTTATAAATGGTATAAAAGTCGGAAGCACCGATTATCGATATCCGCCAAGACGTTATATGATACCGTCGGGAATATTAAAAGAAGATAATGTATTGGTTTGCAGGGTAAAGGTTTCACAAAGAAACGGCGGATTTGTTCCGGAAATGCCATATTATATAAGATGCGGTACTTATATGATTCCGATTGACGGAGAATTTGAGTATAAAATCGGAGCTAATTTAAACAGTGACTTTAGTTTAAATCCTCCTAATCTACCGGACCCGATGTTTTTCTTATATAAGCCCTGCGGTATGTATAATAAAATGATATATCCCTTAAGAAGATTGTCATTAAAGGCATTTTTATTCTATCAGGCAGAATCAAATTGCCTGTATTATAAGGATTATGAACCTCTTATGCGGACTATGGTTGAAGGAATAAGAGAGTGTTTTAATGATAAAGAATTGAAACTGGCTTATGTTCAATTACCATATTGGGGACAGGAAGATAGTGACAGAGGCTCAACTTTGTGGGATGATATGAGATGTATACAGGCAAGATGCCAGGATATTCCCAATTCTGTTATGATATATTCATATGATCTTGGATTTACATACGAACTTCACCCACAGACAAAAAGGGAACTGGCGCTTAGGCTATATAATGGCTTCAAAGATTTATTGTACTGATATGAGGTGGATATGAGCAATTTATTATCTGATGCTAAAGAATTAGTATCAAAAATGAAAATCGAAGATGTTGCTAAGCAACTTAAGTATAATGCCGAGGCTGTAGACAGTCTCGGTATTCCTGCTTATAACTGGTGGAATGAAGCCCTCCACGGGGTTGCACGTGCGGGAACAGCCACTGTATTTCCGCAGGCAATTGCACTTGCTGCTATGTTCGACGATGAATTGTTATTTGAAATTGCAAAGGTGATTGCAACGGAAGCAAGGGCTAAATACAATGCCCAGTCCAAAGAGGAAGACAGAGATATTTATAAGGGCTTAACCATGTGGTCTCCCAATATAAATATATTCAGGGATCAAAGATGGGGACGTGGTCATGAAACCTACGGTGAAGATCCATATCTTACATCAAGACTTGGTGTATCTTTTATTAAAGGATTGCAGGGAATTGATAATTATCCCGAATGCGATTCTTTAAAGGTGGCTGCATGTGCGAAACATTATGCAGTTCATTCCGGCCCTGAAAGTGAAAGGCATCACTTTAATGCGATTGCTTCTCCAAAAGATATGGAAGAGACCTATCTTCCGGCTTTTGAAGCCGCTGTCAGAATCGGTAAAGTAGAATCTGTTATGGGAGCCTATAACAGAACTAATGATGAACCCTGTTGCGGTTCTAAAACCCTGATAAAGGATATTTTAAGAACGAAATGGGATTTTAAAGGTCATTTCGTTTCCGATTGCTGGGCTATAAAGGATTTTCATGAGAATCATAAAATAACCAATTCTCCCGTTCAATCTGCCGCTATGGCACTTAATGCCGGATGCGACCTTAATTGCGGCGATACATATCTTTGTATATTGGGAGCTCTTAAAGATAAACTTATAACCGAAAAAGATATGCGTACCGCCTGCGAACGATTAATGGCAACAAGAATGAAACTGGGTATTATAGAAAGAAGCGATGAGGAAGCAAAGAAAATAACTTCTCAATATGACGGAATTTCATTCCTGGAAAACGATACTCCTGAAAATAATGCTTTGTCATTGAAGGCTGCCTGTGAGTCGATTGTGCTGCTTAAAAATAACGGAGTACTTCCTTTAAAGGAAGGAGAATATAAAACCATTGGCGTTGTGGGACCGACTGCTAATTTAAGAACAGTTCTTGAAGGTAATTACTTCGGAACCGCATCAACATATATTACCAATCTTGAAGGAATTAAAGAGGTAACAGCGTCAAGGGTAATTTTCTCTGACGGATGTCATCTGTATAAAGATTCGCTAAGTAATCTTGCTCATAAGGATGACAGAATGGGTGAGGCTGTTGCTGTTACGAAAAATTCCGATATTACCATTCTTTGCCTGGGCCTGGATGCAACAATAGAAGGCGAAGAAGGAGATACGGGTAATATGTTTGCATCAGGTGATAAGAAATCACTAATGCTTCCGGAGTCACAAATAAGACTATACGAAAATGTTATTAAGGCTGCAAAAGAAAATAATAAAAAGGTTGTTGTGGTTCTTAATGCAGGCTCCGCCATTGATATTTCGTTCCTTAACGAAAACGCGGATGCAATTGTTGACTGCTTCTATTCAGGAGGGTTGGGCGGAAGAGCCTTGGCAAATGTATTGTTCGGCAAAGTTAATCCATGCGGAAAACTGCCTTTTACATTCTATAAGAATAATCAGCAACCGGAGTTTACGGATTATTCCATGAAAGACAGAACATACAGATACTTAAAGGAAGAACCGTTATATTCTTTCGGATACGGACTAAGCTATACTGATTTTAAATATTCGGGGTTACAATCAACGGTAAGAGATTTTGATAATTCATTATTCAACATTACAATTAATAATTTTGACGGTCTTAAAGATGAAAATGATTCTTACCTTAAACTTCAAAAGCCTCTTGCGGTTGTTGAATTCGAGATCGAAAATATCGGAAAAGTCGATGGAAAAGAGACCGCCCTTGTTTATATTGACAAGAGACCCAAGGATAAGAAATGTGACGGCCTTGATTTTGCAAATCAACCCATAAAGAGCCTGTGCGGATTTAAGAAGACTTTAATCAAAAGCGGCGATAAGGTGCATATGAATATTCCCGTTACGGCATACAGTTTTACAACCGTACTTGAAGACGGAAGAAGAGTCCTGCTGCCGGGTGAATATGATATTTTGGTTGGTGATTTAAAAACTACGATAAAAATATAGTAAATAATTTAATGAGGCGGTGAAAATTCACCGTCTCATTATTTTGTGCATAATCCCTTATAAATACACTACAAATTGTGCTTTATTAGTGGTTATCACATTGACAATAATTTCACATTATACTAAAATTAAACAGTGTATGATTAGGAGTCAAAGCAATGGATAATAAAGAGATTTCTCAAGCTGTTATCGGCAGACTTCCGCGATATTACAGATATCTTGGCGAGTTAAAAGATAACAATGTTGAGAGAATTTCATCTAAGGAATTAAGTAGCCTTATGAAGGTTACCGCATCTCAAATAAGACAGGATTTCAATAATTTCGGTGGCTTTGGTCAGCAGGGATATGGATATAATGTGGAATATTTGTATGATGAGATCGGTAAAATCCTTGGAATGAACAGAACTCATAATTTAATATTGGTAGGTGCCGGAAATTTGGGACAGGCGCTTGCCAACTATATGAATTTTGCAAGACGCGGGTTTGTGTTTAAAGGTATATTCGATCAAAATCCCAAACTGTTAGGAATCGAGATTGCGGGACTGCCGGTAAAACCCATGGAAGAATTGGAAGAATTTGTTTTGTCTAACGATATTGATATGGCGGTACTTACAATTCCCAAAACGGGGGCTCCAAAAGTCGCAGAAAGACTGTCAAAGGTCGGAATAAAAGGTATTTGGAACTTTGCACATGTAGATTTGAATGTTCCCAAAACCATTCAGGTTGAAAATGTACATTTATCAGATTCATTAATGAAACTTAGTTATAACATCAACCGTAATCTTTCGGAATAAAGATTAAAACTATGTCTGATAACGAAAACAAATTTGAAAAAGTACTTGAAGGCAAGAAGTTACCTATACTTACAATTGACAAAAAATATCATAATTTGACCGATCGCGTTGGCTCGAGCAAGTATATGGACGAACTCGAAGAAGAAGTAAATGAACTTCTTAAAGCTCAGGGTAAAGCTAATACCGAGATTAAAGACATCAAAAAGATAAAAAAGAAACTGATGCAGGAAATCGTTGATAATACTGATGAAAAATCTAAACTTTCGGAAGCTCAAAAGGAAAAGAAGGCAGAAGAAAATTCGAGGCTTATTGCAGAATGCAATGAAAAAATCGAACAGTATGAAGACGACATTATGGATTTGCCTAAGCTTATAGATGATAAAAATCGTATACTTTTTGCCGAACTTATGGATAATTGTTATAACGTAATGAAAGCGAATGAGCAGGAAATAGAGGAAATTTCCAAGTGGATTACGCAAATAAGAATTGAACTTAAGAAAAAACTTGTTAAGAAAGTCGATATGGAAACCGCTAATCAGGAGATATATTCATATATGCATGATATCTTCGGCGCTGAAGTAGTTGAAATATTTGATATGAAATATAAGGAAGAACCTAAAAAATGATAGTTGAAGAGTATCAAAGAGTTCATGCGAGAATATCACTGGACGCTATCAAAGATAATTTTAACGAAATCAAACGATTGATTAATAAAGATACAAAAGTTATTGCTGTTCTTAAAACAGACGGTTACGGTCACGGAGCAATTCCCATTGCAAAGGAATTGTGTGATGATGAAAGGCTGTATGGCTTTGCCCTTGCAACATCGGATGAAGCATTTATTCTTCGTAATTCCGGTATTAAAAAGCCTTTATTGATTTTAGGTTATACTTTTCCCAATGCATATGAAGAATTGATTCTAAAAGATGTTTCGATGACTGTGTTTAGGGAAGATACATTGGCTCAGTTAGCATCGGAATGTCGTAAATTATCAACTACCGAGCACAAGTATAAAGCTAAAATTCATATTAAAGTTGATACGGGTATGGGCCGTATAGGAGTAATGCCCGATGAATCGGGAATAGAATTCGTTAAAAAAGCATTAAGTTATGATGAACTGATTGTCGAAGGTGTATTTACGCATCTTGCAAAGGCTGATGAATTTGATAGAGAACCTACACATATTCAGTTGCAAAAATATAATGATTTTATCAAAAAAATAAAAGACGAACTGGGATATGACGTGCCCATTAAACATGTGTCGAATTCGGCGGGAATAATAGACTATCCGGAAGCCAATCTTGATGTGGTAAGGGCAGGAATTATTCTTTACGGATTATGGCCATCATCGGAAGTGTCAAAGGATAAAATTACACTTAAAAGTGCCTTATCATTATATTCGCAAATCGTTTATATAAAAGAAGTTCCCCCGGGCACACCCATTAGTTACGGCGGTACATATACTACCGAAAAGAAAACAAAAATAGCTACAATTACGGTGGGGTACGGGGACGGATATCCGCGACTTTTGTCAAACAAAGGATATGTTCTTGTAAAAGGAATGAGATGTCCTATTTTGGGACGTATTTGCATGGATCAGCTAATGATTGATGTTACGGAGGTAGACGGCGTTAAGGAAGGCGATGAAGTTACTTTAATCGGCGGATGCGGTGATAAAAAGATTACTATGGAAGAGCTTGGAGAATTGTCGGGCAGATTTAACTATGAACTTGCCTGTGAACTTGGTAAGCGAATTCCCAGAGTATATACCAAAAACAATACTGTTATCTGTACGAAGGATTACAGTGATGATTTTTAATAACTAATTTATATGAGGAGACAGATTTATGTCAGGACATTCAAAATTTGCAAACATTAAGCACAAGAAAGAAAAGAATGATGCAGCTAAAGGCAAGATTTTTACTATTTTGGGAAGAGAAATTGCAGTAGCTGTTAAAGAAGGCGGTCCGGACCCGGCCAATAACTTCAAACTTGCTCAGGTTATTACAAAGGCTAAGGCAAACAATATGCCTAATGATACTATCGAAAGAGGTATCAAAAAGGCTGCAGGTGACGGTGATGCCGTTAACTACAAGCACATTACTTACGAAGGATACGGCCCTAAGGGCGTGGCAATTATTGTAGAAACCCTTACGGATAATCAGAACAGAACGGCTGCCAATGTGCGTAATGCCTTTACAAAGGGTTACGGAAATATGGGAACAACAGGCTGCGTATCTTATATGTTTGATCAGAAGGGTCAGATTATTATCGATAAGGAAGAGTATGAAGGTGATGCGGATGAGCTTATGATGATGGCTCTTGATGCAGGTGCCGAAGACTTCACGGAAGAGGATGACAGCTACGAGATAATTACGACTCCCGATGATTTTGAAGCTGTATCAAAGGCTATGATGGATAACAATATTCCCATGGTTTCTTCGGAAGTGACTTTTATCCCTCAGAATTACGTAAGTCTTACAGATGAGCAGGATATAAAGAATATAAACAAGACATTGGATTTACTCGATGAAGATGATGATGTACAGGCAGTATATCACAATTATGACGAATAAATTTTGAACTGACGATATGTTTAATAAGCGTAAAAACAAAGTTTTGGAGAATAAGGAAGCAAAAGAGGGAGTCGACTATTTCTTAACTAAGGACGGTCGCAGGGTTGAATACCTTAAAAACCCCCTTCCTTTGCCCGAAAGACATGAAAGAAAATCTATGAATTTCGCCATTGACAGTCTTAATGAGTTTGATATTGAGATTGAACCCGGCGATGATTTTGATATTCAGTAGGTGATTAGATGGCTAATACTTCAAGAAGTAATTCAACTAAAAAAAGGACAACTACTTCTTCAAGAAGCAATTCTCGTAAAAAATCATATAACCAGTCCGAACCTATGTCAGAGGAGTTAATTGACGAAATATTTCTCATTGTTATAGGTGCAGTTGCTTTATTTTTATTTTTGTGCAACTTCGGAATATTAGGATCTTTTGGAAATGCAGTAAGAGACATTACATTTGGTGTGTTTGGGTTACCAAATTATGTAATGCCGATAGTTATTGCATTTCTTGTTGTGTTTGGGATTGTTAATGCAGGAGATAAAATTGCATTAAGAAAGACAATTGCCGCTGTATTTTTGTATCTTAATACAGCATTTGCATGTGAGCTTATTTGGAATGCGCCGATTGGTACCGAGGGACTTGATATTAAGGCAATTTATAATTATGCCTCGGTAAATCATAAAGGCGGTGGCTTCTTCGGCGGCATTATGGCATATCTTGGTATTAAGTATCTTGATACGGTGGGTTCTGTTTTACTTATTTTGGTTGCCGTAATTATTTGCTTAATTATTATTACCAATAAGTCTATTGTAAGAACCGTTAAAGACAGCTCCTATAAAGCTTACGAAAAGGCATCTGACTCTGCTCTTAGAAATCAGGAAAGAAGATTAAGACAGCAACAGGTTAATGACGAACAGAGAAGAATCCGTCAGGAACAAAGACAGGAAAGAGCCAAAGAACGTGAACTTCGAAAAGAAGTAATAGAAAACGAAAAGATTCTTCGTAAAGCTCAGGGTGTGCCCACATATAATTTCGTTGCAAACGAAGAAGTGCCGAGTAACGAACGTGATGATATTCATGAGATTAATCTTACGGATATTGATGATGAATATGATAATCGTGAAGTAGAACTTACAATTCACGGTATTGATAATACAGATAATAAATCCGACGGAATTAGTGAAATTAAATTCCACGGAAATGTTATAGAAGATGATGATTACGAAGAGGATGAATACATTTATCCTCCTGCAGATGCGGATGCACCAAGGCCCATAGCCCGTGCATCGGCGCCCCGGACACCTAAAGCAGAGTCTGTAGAGCCTGTGGCTCCGAAGAGTTCGCCTAAGTCTAACAGACCCTATAAGAAACCGCCTATATCTTTACTTACAAAGGGAACGGCTTCAAGGGGTAAAAACACCTCGGAATTAAAAGCTACTGCTTCTAAATTGGAAGAAGTATTGTTAAGTTTCGGTGTTAAGGTAACGGTAACGGATATATCCCAGGGACCTTCAGTAACCAGATATGAAATGATACCGGAAACAGGTGTTAAAGTATCGAAGATCGTAGGTTTGTCGGATGATATTAAGTTAAATCTTGCTGCGGCGGATATCAGAATTGAAGCGCCTATTCCCGGTAAAGCGGCAATAGGTATTGAAGTGCCCAATAAAGAAAGTTCATCCGTTTTGCTAAGAGATTTGTTTGAAACAAAAGATTTTAGCGAAGCTCCTTCCAAGATTTCCTTTGCGGTAGGTAAGGATTTGGCAGGTAAGGTTGTTGTAACGGATATAGCCAAGATGCCTCATATGCTTATTGCAGGTGCAACGGGTTCCGGCAAATCGGTTTGTATCAATACTCTTATTATGAGTATTTTGTATAAAGCAAATCCCGATGAGGTTAAACTTATACTTATCGATCCCAAGGTTGTGGAATTAAGCGTTTATAACGGTATACCTCATCTGCTTATTCCTGTTGTTACGGATCCTAAGAAGGCCTCTGCGGCTTTGGCCTGGGCAGTTGCCGAAATGAATGACAGATATCAGAAATTTGCCGATTACGGTGTAAGAGATCTTAAAGGATATAATGAACGAATTAAATCCGAGGTTGATGATGAAGGCAATCCGTTAAAGCCAATGTTCCAGCTGGTGGTAATCGTAGATGAGCTTGCTGATATGATGATGGTAGCCGGTAAAGAGGTTGAAGAATCAATATGCCGACTTGCTCAGTTGGCAAGAGCTGCCGGAATTCACTTGATTTTGGCAACACAAAGACCGTCTGTAGATGTTATTACGGGTCTTATTAAAGCAAATATGCCTTCTAGAATAGCATTTTCGGTTTCTTCGGGAGTAGATTCAAGAACGATTCTTGATATGAACGGAGCCGAAAAACTTCTCGGAAAAGGTGATATGCTTTTTTATCCTCAGGGTTATACAAAGCCTGCAAGAGTTCAGGGTGCGTTTATTTCCGATAAGGAAGTTTCCGATGTTGTTTCGTTCCTTAAGAATCAGCAATTGGGAAATATTGACAATGAAGATATTAATTCAAAGATAAACAGTATGACTTCGCAGAATTCATCCGGCAGTTCTTCGGGAATGTCCGGCGGCGGCGATTTGGACTATGACGAATACTTCGTGGAAGCGGGACGATTAATTCTTGAAACGGGAAAATGCTCAATCGGAATGCTGCAGCGAAAGTTTAAGATAGGTTTTAACCGTGCCGCACGAATTATGGATTCCCTTTCGGAAGCCAATGTGGTTGGACCTGAAGAAGGAACAAAACCGAGAACAATTCTTATGACAATTGATGAGTTTGAAGAATACGTTAATAATCTATAAAGGAAAAGGAGATATTCTATGAAAAGCGATATTGAAATTGCTCAGGAAGCGACTTTATTACCAATTACTCAAATTGCGGAAAAACTTAATATTGAGCCGGATGATTTGGAATTATTCGGTAAATATAAGGCTAAGTTATCAAATGAATATCTCGATTCCATTAAAGATAACAAAAACGGAAAACTTATTCTTGTAACAGCCATTAATCCAACGCCTGCAGGAGAAGGTAAAACTACAACTACCGTGGGCTTGGGCTGTGCCTTTGCCAAATTAAACAAAAAAGCGATTATTGCACTTAGAGAACCTTCGTTGGGACCATGCTTCGGTGTCAAAGGCGGCGCAGCCGGCGGCGGCTATTCCCAGGTTGTTCCGATGGAAGACATTAACCTTCATTTTACCGGTGATTTTCATGCAATTACATCTGCCAATAATTTACTGGCAGCATTAATCGATAATCATATTCATCAGGGAAACGAACTTAATATCGATACAAGACAGATTATTTTTAAGCGTTGTCTTGATATGAACGACAGGGCTTTGAGAAATATAGTTATCGGTCTTGGGAATAAGTCGGACGGATATGTAAGGGAAGATCATTTCAGCATTACCGTTGCATCGGAAATCATGGCTATTTTATGTCTTTCGAATGATATGAAAGATTTAAAAGAAAGACTTTCAAAGATAATTGTAGCTTACAGTACGGAAGGTAAGCCTGTTACTGCCAGGGATTTAAATGCGGTGGGAGCTATGGCTGCACTTCTTAAGGATGCCATTAAGCCTAACCTTGTTCAGACTCTTGAACATACACCGGTATTGATTCATGGCGGTCCCTTTGCCAATATTGCACATGGATGTAATTCGGTAATTGCCACAAAGGCAGGCCTTAAAATGGCAGATTATTGTATTACGGAGGCAGGATTCGGTGCTGACCTTGGAGCAGAGAAGTTCCTTGATATTAAATGTGTTAAGGCAGGTCTTAAACCGGATGCGATTGTTCTTGTTGCTACCGTAAGAGCTCTTAAATACAACGGCGGCATTCCTAAGAATGAATTAACAAACGAAAATCTTGATGCTTTAAAGAAAGGTATTGTTAATCTTGAAAAGCATATAGAAAACCTTAAACAATATAAGGTGCCGGTTGTGGTTACTCTTAATCATTTTTATACGGATACGGATGCAGAGCTTAATTATGTCAAAGAATTCTGTGAGAATTTAGGATGTGAATTTGCGCTTTCGGATGTATTCCTTAAAGGCGGTGAGGGAGGAATCGAACTTGCAACCAAGGTAATTAATACCATTGAAAACAAAAAGTCGGAATTTGCTCCTATATATAAGTTGGAGGATTCTCTTAGCGATAAAATCAATACAATCGCAACAAAGATATACGGTGCCGGCAGTGTATCATTCAGTTCAAAAGCTGCAAAAGAACTTAAAAAGCTTGATGAACTCGGATTTGGATCATTACCTGTTTGTATGGCAAAAACTCAATACTCCTTATCGGATGACCCTACAAAGCTTGGACGTCCGGAAGGATTTGAATTAAATGTACGTGACGTATATGTTTCTGCGGGCGCGGGATTTGTTGTTGCACTTACGGGAGACATTATGACTATGCCGGGACTTCCCAAAACTCCTGCTGCATATTCGATAGATGTTAATGATGATAATAAAATTACCGGATTATTCTAAGGAGAAATGTAATGGCACAGATTATTGACGGAAAATTAATAAGTACTCAGATAAAGGATGAACTTAAGCAAAAAGCAGCCGAATATAAGGCTGACGGAGTTAATATTTGCTTATGTGTAATTCAAGTGGGAGATAATCCTGCATCAACCACATATGTTCGCAACAAGAAAAAGGGATGCGAATATATTGGCATTGATTCTTTATCTTATGAATTACCGGAAGAAACCACGGAAGAAGAACTTCTTAAGCTTATTGATGATTTAAATAAGGATAAAAAAGTTAACGGAATTCTTGTACAATTACCTTTACCGAAACATATCGACGAGGATAAAGTAATTAAGGCAATCGACCCTAAAAAGGACGTTGATGGTTTTCATCCGGAATCGGTAGGCGCTTTATGTATCGGTCAAAAGGGTTTTGTATCATGTACCCCTGCAGGTATTATTCAGCTTCTTAAAAGAAGCAATATCGAAATTGCAGGTAAAGAATGCGTTGTACTGGGAAGAAGCAATATTGTAGGAAAGCCCATGAGTATTCTTATGCTTAGAGAAAATGCAACGGTTACAATAGCTCATTCTAAGACAAAGAATCTTAAAGAAGTATGTAAGAGAGCTGATATTTTGATTGTTGCAATCGGAAAGCCCCTGTTCGTTAATTCGGAATATGTAAAAGATGGTGCTGTAGTAATTGATGTAGGTATCAACAGGGATGAAAACAATAAGCTTTGCGGAGATGTTGATTACGCTGATGTATTCGATAAATGTTCATATATAACACCGGTTCCCGGCGGAGTCGGACCTATGACAATTGCCATGCTGCTTAATAACTGTATTGAATCTGTTGAATTACAAAAATAGTCAAAAATATGATATGTCCCAATTGTGGGTACGAGTTACCCGAAGGTCATCTTCTTTGTGAAAAATGCGGAACAGAGATTAATATTGTCCCCGATTTTGACATTGAGATGGAAAACAGCATAAAGGAGACAATGTCCGGTATATTTGATGAGGTGAATCACAGACTTGACAGTTCGGATCCGACTCAGGAAATCATTGTTAATATCGGTCATAAGTCAAAGGAAGAAGAATTCGAAGAAGAGTTTTTTAAGGAAAGAAAACCTATAACTTTTCCCAAAAATAATCTTTCTAAAAAAACTGTTGCGATAGTCTTTTTGGCTATCGTAATTGTTGTTGCGGTGTTTATTGTAGGAGGACTTACCATTTATTGGAATTTTTCCGCCAATTATCAAAAGCGACAGGCAGATTATTATCTTCACAAGGGACAATATGAAAAGGCACTTGAATATATTGAAAAAGGTATAAAACTGGATCCGAACAACGATGATTTTATTTATATAAAGGCGAATATAATGTTTGGCGCCGGTAATGATGAAGAAGCACTTTCTTTATGCATGAACAGCATCACGAACAGAAATCTTTCCTTTGAAAATGAATATGATTTGTATCAGCTGATTATTTCAAATTATGAAAGCGATAATGAATATAATGCCATAAATAAGCTTTTGATGAATACTGCGGAAGATGATATTAAAGAGGCTTTTTGTAATTATATGGCCCAACCTCCGGTATTTTCCGTTCCGACGGGTAATTATGAAGCAAAAACTTCTTTGACTATAACCGGGTGTGGTGACGGCGATATTTATTATACTTTTGACGGTATTACTCCAACCAAAGATCACGGTAATTTATATAAAGAACCGATAATGCTCGAAAAGGGTGAATATAATATAAATGCGGTATATATAAATAGGTTTGGCATAAGCTCCGAAGTAAGCTCATCATTTTATTTGATTGATGTGGAGATTCCGGAAGGACCTGTGGTAATACCCGAATCGGGTTCGTATAATAAGGCATTTACTATTATCGCAACAGCCCTTGAAACAGGTGATGAGATTTATTATACTCTGGACGGAAAAGATCCTGATATAGAAACCGCAATCCTGTACGAGGGTCCTATTAATCCTCCTGTAGGAAAATCAAATCTTGCATTTATTTGTGTAAATAAAGAAGGAATAGCTTCGCCTGTTGTAAAGCGAAGTTACGATTTTGACCTTGAAACCAATATGCCTAAAGAAGATACATATCTTTATCTGTTAAATGATTTGTTTCTGGCAGGCAAGATACAGGACAGAACCGGAAAATCAAATGACGGAAGCGGAACTTATTCATATTCCTTTAATTCTGTTGTTGAAATTTCGGGTCTTGGATATTATTATAGTTTGGATGAATTTTTTACCGACAATAGCGGTAAAAAGCAAAGAACAGCATTTACTTATGCCGTAAATCCTTATACCGGTGAAGGATATTATTTGCTGATGGACAATAACGGTAATTTGGGACTTGTGCCCTTAGGATAATGAGGAGGATACATTATGTATGAAATTTTAGAAAAGAAGGAGCTTGTTAACAACATATTTTTAATGGTTGTTAAGGCACCGAGAGTTGCCAAGAGCGCGCTCCCCGGTCAGTTCGTTATTGTAAGAACCGACGAAAAGTCTGAAAGAATTCCACTTACTATTTGCGATTATGATTCAAAAGAAGGAACCATTACAATTGTTTTCCAGTCGGTAGGTGCGGGAACCACAATGATGGCTAAACTTAACAAAGGCGACAGCTTCCATGATTTTGTGGGACCTTTGGGAAGGCCTTCGGAGTTTTGCAACGAAGATATTGAAGAACTTAAGAAGAAGAAAATCCTTTTTGTAGCAGGAGGCGTGGGAAGCGCTCCTGTATATCCACAGGTTAAGTGGCTTAACGAAAACGGAGTTAAGGCTGATGTTATCGTCGGATTTAAAAATAAAGATTTCTTAATCCTTGAAGAAGAAATGAAGGCAGTAGCAGGTAATCTTTACGTTACAACAGATGATGGTTCGTACGGTCGTAACGGTATGGTTACAAAGGTTATTGCAGATTTATATGAAGAAGGCAAAAAATATGATGTCTGTGTAGCAATCGGACCTATGATTATGATGAAATTCGTATGTAAGCAGACTAAGGAATTTGACCTTCCTACGGTTGTATCGCTGAATCCTATTATGGTTGATGGTACGGGCATGTGCGGTGCCTGCCGTGTAACTGTTGGCGGAGAGGTTAAGTTTGCATGCGTAGACGGACCTGAATTTGACGGTCATCTTGTAGATTTTGACCAGGCAATGAAGCGTTCGGCAATGTATAAGACAGCAGAAGGTAAGGCTCTTCTTGAACTTACCGAGGGTGATACACATCACGGTGGTTGTGGTAACTGCAATTAATGTTGATGGATTAAGGAGAATAAAATGGACGTATTAAAGAAAGTTCCTGTACGTGAACAGGATCCAAAGGTTAGAGCAACAAACTTTGAAGAAGTTTGTTTGGGATACAATAAAGAAGAAGCTATGGAAGAAGCTTCAAGATGTATTAATTGTCAGAATGCGCAGTGTGTTAAGGGATGTCCTGTATCAATCAACATTCCCGGATTCATTAAAGAAGTTAAAGACGGCAATTTTGAAAAAGCGTATGAAGTAATATCCGAAAGCAGTGCACTTCCTGCTGTATGCGGAAGAGTATGTCCTCAGGAATCTCAGTGCGAGGGAAAGTGTATCAGAGGAATTAAAGGTGAGCCTATTTCGATAGGTAAACTTGAGCGTTTTGTTGCGGATTATGCTTCGGAAAACGGTATTAAGCCTAAGAAGGCTGCAGAATCAAAGGGCAAGAAGGTGGCTGTTATAGGTTCCGGCCCTGCGGGATTAACATGTGCAGGCGATTTGGCTAAGATGGGATATGATGTTACGATATTTGAAGCCCTTCATGAAGCAGGCGGTGTACTTGTTTACGGAATTCCCGAATTCAGACTTCCTAAGACCAAGGTAGTAGCCAAGGAAATCGAAAATGTAAAATCGCTTGGTGTTAAGATTGAGACTAATGTAGTTGTTGGCAAGTCCGTTAAGATTGATGAGTTACTTGAAGATGAAGGCTTTGATGCAGTATTTATCGGTTCCGGTGCAGGTCTTCCCAAATTCATGGGAATCCCGGGAGAACAGGCTAACGGAGTTTTCTCTGCTAACGAATATCTTACAAGATCAAATCTTATGAAGGCTTTTGATGAAAAGTCAACAACACCTATTATGAGAGGTAAGAAGGTGGCAGTAGTAGGCGGCGGTAACGTTGCTATGGATGCTGCAAGAACAGCTTTAAGATTAGGTGCCGAAGTTCATATTGTATATCGTAGATCCGAAGAGGAACTTCCCGCCAGAGTGGAAGAAGTACATCACGCCAAGGAAGAAGGAATTATCTTTGATTTATTAACAAATCCTACAGAAATTCTTTCGGACGAAAATGGATGGGTCAATGGCATAAGATGCATTAAGATGGAACTTGGCGAGCCCGATGCTTCCGGAAGAAGAAAGCCTGTTGAAGTACCCGGTTCGGAATTTGATATTGAAGTTGATACGGTAATTATGTCATTGGGAACATCACCCAACCCGCTTATCAGTTCAACTACAAAGGGACTTGAGATAAATGGTCGTAAGTGCATTGTGGCAACTGAAGATACGGGTGCCACATCAAAAGAGGGCGTTTATGCCGGCGGTGATGCGGTTACAGGCGCAGCTACCGTAATTCTTGCTATGGGCGCAGGAAAAGCAGCCGCCAAGGGTATTGACGAATATCTTTCAAAATAATTGATTCTTAAGCGCCGAGGCATTGATATGATTCCCTTTAAGTAGACAAGGTAAATAACCAAATTCTACTTAGAGGGGATTTTTTATGGCTAAATCCAAATACTCTTCCGAAATGAGGATACTGATTGCTCAGAAGTATCTTGATGGGAAAGCTTCATCATGT
>JAZQQM010000045.1:0-2571 GCA_045629045.1 Lachnospiraceae bacterium | reverse complement strand
TTTGCAATCTCGCATCAAATGACATGTTTTGGATTGCCGACCACAACAAATGTTCTTGTGAAGAAAAAAATAGACTGTAAGCCTATTACAAAAATTGAATTTGAAATATAAATGAGAAGGAAGTCTAAACGGCTTCCTTTTCCTGAAAGACCCACCCCAAATGGTGCATCGTTCAACCAAAAGGATACGGTTATCTGGGGCCCGTGGAAGTAAAAATCGAAGGATGGGTCAGAGAAACATATGACGGTATGCTGAGTGAATTTGGAGTAGCTCATCAAGGAAGCGCAACCTTAAGAGAACTCTTAAGACAGATTATGTTTATAGGTGAATCATTCCCTGTAATAAGGCTGTTTTTCTCATCGGGAACATATTCGTGGATATTGTTTACAGTAACCTTTTTACTCATAAGATACAAGAAATTCAATCGGCTGCTGATTTTAATTTTGGCTTATATGAACCTGTTGATTTGTCTTGCGTCTCCGTTGAATAACGCAATGAGATATGCGCTTCCGACGGTAATAATTATTCCGTATCTGATGGCATTTTTGGAAAGTTCATTTAAAAAGAAAAGAATATTGCAGAACAAACGAGGAATGAGGATGGAAAATAAAGCCGCAAAGATAATGATAATAATTCATGGAGTAGTCAGCACACTTTCGCTTATTGCAGGTGTATGTATGCTTGGGAGATTATGGGAATCCAATGATTTATCAGGATTATTTTGTCTTTTCCTGCTTGTAATACTTCTGATAGGAATAGGTGTTGTGTATTTTATTTGGTCCATTCCCGCGATAGTGGTGGCAATCAGAACGAAAGTGAGAAACCCTGTTTCCGACAAATCAACTTCAACACTGATTACACTGATAGTGTGTACGCTGATTATGATAGTCGGAGTTGTCGTCTTATTTCTCGGAGGAACTCCGGGAGTGTTTGTGGGAAGCGGGGTACTTGTAATCTCACAGATTATTTCAATTATTTCCACAATATTATTTATTGTGAAAGGCGGCTTGAAATTTGGCAGGCGACTTGATACGGCAAAAGATGACGGTTATGTCAATCTTTCTTTGAATAATACCGGTTCCGGCTCTGATAAACCATACAAGCAGGATTGAAGCAAAACAAATTATCAAAAGCCGATACGAAAAAACGTAATTACGGTAAAAACAAATCTATGGATGAACTGATCGAAGAAGAACCGGAAAAAATGAGAATGGAAGATTTTCTAAACGGTTAAAAGATTATAAAATAAAGCACGGCATGAAAATGCCGTGTTTTTTATGGGTCTGCAAATACCATATTGTTGACAAGCGGAGTCGAGATTATGCTTAAGAAAATGGGCAAGAAGTGCAATATAGCTCATTTTCATCCACATAAATTCAGGCGAACAATGGCGACAACCGCTATAGATAAAGGTATGCCGATTGAGCAGGTGCAGAAATTGCTTGGTCATGAGAAAATTGATACAACGCTGCATTATGCAATGGTTAAAC
Source organism: Lachnospiraceae bacterium (assembly GCA_045629045.1). GTDB lineage: Bacteria > Bacillota > Clostridia > Lachnospirales > Lachnospiraceae > JAILLW01. Next base: position 1,081 of record JAZQQM010000045.1, on the reverse strand, counting down.
AGAATAATTTGAAGATATCTCATAAGAAATATATTGGCTAAAAAGTGGAGTTTTCAAAGAAACATTATACTTTAAAAGTAGACTTTAAGTAGCTTTTATGGTATACTAACGGAACTAATATATTAAGGTGGTGCAACAAATGAACCTAGGTATAGAAGATGAGTTTCAAGAGTTCAAAGAAAGTCTAGGACAATTGGATAAAGGTCTGAAGTCCATTACAGCCATGTTGAATCGACATGGAAAAGCTAAAGTGTATTTTGGTGTATCAGACAATGGAGATGTATGTGGATTATCCATTGGTAAAGATACTTTGATTGATATTCGCAATAAGATTCGTGACAAAATAGAACCGCGTATATATGCAGATATTGTACAGTTGTCAGATGAGAATGGTAAAGCGTATATACAAGTATCGGTTAATGGTGCAGATATTCCTTACTCTTACGATGGAAGATATTATGTAAGAAATGTTTCGTCAGATGAGCAGGCTTCTAATGAGATATTAAGGAAAATGTTAGCAACATCTGATTTTGATATCATTAGGCAGAAAACATCTCCGAAGCAAGATTTGACATTTAAGTCTTTTTTTGCTTTATTAGCAGGTAGCGGAAAACATCCAACTGATACAGAAGAATTTTATGGAAACTATGGAATGCTTACACGCGAAGGCAAATTTAATGTTAATGCATATCTTCTTTCAGATAATAATGATATTTCAATGAAGGTTGTTACATTTGAAGGAAAAGATAAAAGTGTTATGTCTAGACGTACCGAATATGGGAGTAAGTGTTTGCTGTTATCACTTGATGAAATAGCAGAATATTTCAATGCATTAAATGTTACAAAAGTAGATGTAAACGGTACAAAGAGAAGAGAAATCAATCTTTTCGATTATCCTAGTTTCAGAGAAGCATGGATAAATGCTTGTCTGCATAATGATTGGAACAATGCGATTGCACCATCTGTAGATATGTTCGATGACAGGATAGAAATTGTATCCTATGGGGGCTTACCATATACATTGACTAGAGAAGGGTTCTTCAATGGAACAAGTGTACCGGTAAATAAAAGTCTTTTATTG
>JAZQQM010000044.1:0-5304 GCA_045629045.1 Lachnospiraceae bacterium | reverse complement strand
TCTTTCCGCCTCTCTATTTCCTCACCGCTAAGTTTATTTTCCATCATATTTTTTTCATCCTGCTCTTGCGTTTTTATAAAATCTATATTTTGATTCTCTGTTATTACAGTATCTTTAGGCATATTACAACTACATAAATACATTGCAAAAATTAAATATACTATTATTTTTTTTGGTTTATGCATACTTACCTACCTACCATTTCGTCTATTGCCAAAGTGGCTAAGGGAAAATATTCTCTGGTAATATTTACTTTTTCAATATTTCCGGTCATATTATATGAAAAAAATTCAGCAAACAATTCTTCAGCTGTTAGTCCTGAATCCGATTTCCAATAATCTTCCTTCGAATGTACATAGTATCTACTATCATTTCCATATATTATTCTATTTGTCACACCGTTCGTAATATCTGTTACAGCCTCATAATAGCAAGCATCCAAACCACTTTTATTTTGATTAATTGATGCTTGCATTTCACTGTTCATTTTATTTACATCAGTACGCGCAACTTCCGTTTCTAATCTCGCAAATCCCCCATCAAGAACACTATTACCGGCTTCATCATTAAATGGATCAAAGGCTCCTATTTGGCTCTTCACATCCGCATACTGCTGTGCAGCTGATTTTGCGCCATCATCTATTTCCTTATATTTTTCCGACAGTTTTTGATGTACTTCTTCATAGTACTTGTCTATGTTATTAATGTATTCTTCGTTTCTATCACTGTATTCGCTTAAATCAACATATTCCCATTTATAATCCGTTTGTTGCAAAGGAGTATATTCGATATCTGTAGATAATTTCCCGAGATCAATTGAAATTATATTATTCAAATCTTCTATATCATGCTCAAGTATTATCTTTGAGCCATCCTGAACATCATGAAATTCACTCATTATGCTTGTTACATAAACATATGACAAAGTGTCATTCATAGATGACAAATATTCCACAACTTCCTCCGTAACAATTAACTTAGTCGCATCAGATAAATTTGGATTAATTGTATACGACAACTCCGCTTTTTGCGGAAATTCATTAATACTTTCAACAGCATCAGAAAATGATGGTGGAATAACTATAAATGCCCCATATGTTCCATTTAGTATTCCGCTTCGTGCCTCTTCCAAAGAAGCGTTCACGTAGTTCTCATTCGGGAATACCCCTAATTCACGACCGTAATTTATTCATATACATAGTTTTTCTTCCTGAGCCAGTTCTTATTATTACACCTTCTTCTACAAGTTTCTTCAATGCTGCTTCAACTGATGAACTGCCAAGACTTGGACAAGATATAAGTGTATCCTGCTTTGAGAATTTCCCAAGTGTACTTTCAGTATACTTTTTAACAATATCATATGCAGTACTCTTATTTCCTGTCTTTGAGGCAAGCATAACTCTTGATTCAAACTCACGATAGCAAGACAAAACAATCCCTAACATATATTTTATAAATGCCTTTGGATCATTATCTCCCTCGTACCATTTTTGATTTGACTGCTGTAATACTGCATAATAACTATCCTTTGTGTCAGCTATTGCTTTTTCAATACTTATATATTGCCCTACTATATATCCGCTTCTATATAATAACAACAATGTAAGCAATCTGCTCATTCTTCCATTTCCATCATTGAACGGATGAATACACAAAAAATCTAATATAAAATTTGGAATTAAAATAAGAGGATCAACAACACTTTCATTAAGAGCTTTATCAAATTCGTCACATAGCCTGTCGATTGCATCAGGTGTCTCATACGGCTCCAGTGGTTTAAATAATACCACCTTTTCTCCATTTTCCAACACCATATCGATTTCATTAGGTGCAGTTTTATACTTACCTGCATATGAAAAAGCTGTGTGCTTTAACATTTCCCCATGCAATTGTAAAATATAATTACTGCGTACAGGAATTGCTTCATAACTCTCATGAACAATATTTAACACATTACGATATCCAAGAATTTCTTCCTCATCTCTATTTTTCGGTGTCGTTTTGTTCTCAACCAATTGTTTCAATCTTGCATTAGTTGTTACTATACCTTCTATTTGATTTGAACTTTCAGTACTTTGTATTTTGGCAATTTCAATCAGGCGATTAAGTTCAACAGGCTTTTGTCTCAAAAACAGTTCTTGTTTTCCTTTATATTCGTGGATTTGGGCAACGTATGCCATAATCTCATTATCCCAGGTTCTTTCCGATAATTTTGAATAATTAAATTCTCTCATAAACCTTCTTTCTCCCAACTTTTATTTTATATCCCAAATATACGCTTGTTTTGGGAGAAAATCAATTGCTTTTAGGAGATAATTTGACGAACTAACAAGCCATATGAAAATTGGGGCGGATGATTAAGCTGGTGTCCGTACTGCCCATATTGGAGCTCCGGTTTCGCTACATCACTTATTCATCGACTTTTTCTTATCCAGTATTTCTTTAAGCGATTTATCATAAGGAGCTCTTGCTATACCGTACTCCGTAACAATAGCCGTCACATACTCATTGTCCGTAACGTCAAATGCGGGATTAAACACCTTGACCCCATCCGGAGCCATACGCTCTTTGTACCACATTTCGGTCACTTCCGTATCGGGACGCTGTTCAATCTTAATATCAGCTCCGGTAGGAGTGGTTAAATCAATAGTAGAAGTAGGAGCACATACATAAAAAGGAACATTAAATCGTTTCGCAATAGTAGCAACTCCGCTGGTTCCGATTTTATTGGCAACATCACCGTTAGCTGCCACCCTGTCGCAACCTACGAAAACAGCGTTAACCCAACCGTTCTTCATAACCATGCATGCCATATTGTCGCAAATCAATGTAACATCTACGCCTGCGGAATGAAGTTCATAGGAGGTAAGTCGTGCTCCCTGAAGTAAAGGTCTTGTTTCATCGGCGAATACCTTAAAATTATATCCTTTTTCATGGCCTAAATAGATAGGTGCCGTAGCGGTTCCATACTTACTGGTTGCAAGCTGTCCGGCATTGCAGTGGGTCAAAATTCCATCCCCCGGTTTAACGAGAGTAAGCCCATACTCGCCTAACATCTTACAGGTCCATATATCCTCTTCCTGAATTGCCAAGGCTTCCTTTTTCAAATTTTCCAAAACTGCCTTTATCTTATCGGCCCCGCTCTCGGGTGAATCCCCAAACAAGGTCTCACGGCACACTGCGTCCATCCTATTTAATGCCCAGGACAGATTAACAGCTGTAGGACGTGAAGAATTAAGATAATCCTTTTGTTTAACAAACTCATCATAAAATTCCTGTATATCTTTGCTCACTATCTGCGTAGCCAAAATATATATTCCAAAACCTGCTGCCACACCGATAGCCGGAGCTCCGCGTACCTTAAGAAGATAAATAGCATCCCAAATTTCCTGTGCCGTTCTAAGCTTAATAAGCTCCGTCGTTCCCGGTAGCTTGGTCTGATCGATAATTATCATGCTGTTATCTGTGGTATCCAATTCTACTGTATTGTAATTTAAAATATTATTGTTCATAATATATCCTTTCTTAGCTAAGATATTCTTTCAGTCTTATCATCACTATTTCATATACTTCTTCTGATATTTTTTTTGCTTTTGCAGAACTTATTCCAATTTCCTTTGCAACTGCCAATATATCGCCTAATCCCGGATTGGTTCCGTTTCCGTGAATTGTCGTAGCATGTTCTCCGCCGATTGAATTACTGTACGTCAAATCATACGCAGGCGACATAATCCATCTGTGTTCTTTTTCTATATATTGATATGAAAAATTCTTGGAATGATCATCTCTGTTGTGCGAATATACATTAAAACACATCAATCGATAGAGTTTCTCACATTCCTCCATGCTTTGAGTCAGTTGCAATGTCAGCCGCATCAACAAATCATAGTCCAGATTAGGAACTCTATGCGAAGTTTCAAGTAATCCCGCCACCGAAACCATGTGGATTTTTTTACCGTTGCAACGATCAAAACGTCTGGTTCCAAAGTATCCGTCACATAAATCAGATTCAAACAGTCTTGTTTCTTCCATTTCAATGCCGCACTCTTTGGCACATATGGAATAATCATATTCCTGTCTTCCTATGTTCCTGTCATCATTGGACGAAGGGAACTTTATTATCCATTCTTCTCCGGCAATCTGCGTAAGTATTTTAGGTCTTGCACCACCGGATGACCCGCCGTGCATAAACAGATAATCCAACTGTCTTGTATCATCTTCTGTTTCCAAAATTCTTTTACATTCCTTTGATATTTCGTCTAATGAAAACTGTACCTTAGATTCTCCCAATTTAATAGTGGGAACATACGAAAGAGCGCCCATGCCCGAATTCCCGACTATAGCCAGTCTTTCCAAATTCCCCATGCTAAACGGATCCAGCCCATTTTTGCGCATCAATCTGTCAACCAGCACGCGCCCCCATCCATCCGGAAGACTATCCGCAAATACGCCAAACACCCCATTAAAAGGATCGATTGTCGGGATAAAAACTTTCTTTTCAAGTGGCAATGAAAATGGGCTAATCGAAAAACCATCATTCAACCATTCCGCCGAATATTCGAATGCCGCCAATCGATTTTGGTACACAGCCATAGTGCCGACAAGTCGCTCATTATAACGCACTTGTATACTATTTAGTTTGTTCATTTATAACTTCCTCAATTGATGAAAACTCCACCTTGCTAAACAGGTTGTCCATTTCCTTTTCGACATTAAGAGCGATAGCAATCTTGGTAAGCGATGAAAGTGAAATTTCTCCTGTCTGTTCAAATCTCTTAATCGACCCAAAACTAACGCCGGACCTCTTACCAAGTTCCGTTTGAGAAATCTTTTTTCTCCTTCGAAGGAGTACAACACGTTTAGCAAGTTCCATATTAATTTCATTATAAGTTTTTTGTGTTAGAATATTCATGCTAATATATTAGCACTTTTGGGCTTTTTAGGCAATAATGGATAATATATTGTCCATAAGTCCATTTCTGACAGTTATAATAATTGATGAATTGCAATCCGAGATTCCCGTTTGTAACGCGAGAATCCCATTTTGTAAATGAAAAACACATTTTGTAATCAGAAATCCCGTTTTGTAAATGAAAGTCCCGTTTTGTAAGCGACTTTCCATAGTTTACGAACTTTACAGACGTGTTATAATAGCTTTGCACTTAAAAAATTACACAGCAAACAAGCGTCGACTCTCGCTCAGCTCATTTTGTAACTGGAGAATCCACACTTCCTGGCTCGATATTTCATTCATCAGCTAGCGGCTTAAATGTATTTCTTAAGTGTTGTTATTTTTTGAGAAGA
>JAZQQM010000043.1:0-3526 GCA_045629045.1 Lachnospiraceae bacterium | reverse complement strand
CTAAAGCTGGTCAAACTATTACTTTTGAGAATGGAGTATCTTTAATGTCAACTACAGCCGACATCAGTCCGTAAAAATCTGTTCAATGTATAAATTTCCCGACATTTTACACGTAAAAATTCAATCTGACCGAAAATGAATTCAGACACCGAAAGTGCCTATATCACATTCGGCACAGAACATTGACAATTTCATGAGCTGTATGAGTCGGCAACAGGCAAGGACACTTCCGAAAGGGTGCGAATACTACGCGAAGGTGGGGCGCACATTTTCATCTTCTGATAATCAAAGGCCGGTTGGAACACCGGCACCGAGTCATACGAAAAAAGCCTAATGATTATACAATTCCATCAATGACTAAACTACGGAAGGGAGGTGAAAGGTATCGGCCAGGAGTGTAATTTGTATGACGAGGAGATACTTGAGGCGTTGCAAATGGGTATCGCCAATGGTAGTATTGATATAGACGCGTTGAAGCAAGATGTTAAGATGAAAAAACGTGAAACAGCACTTGCAAGACACAGCCATAATATATGGCAAGGAAGCGATGGCAATTGGTATACGTACGTTCCTGACGATACCAAGCCGAAGAACCGAAGAAAGGTTAAGAATAAAAACAGGGACAGTCTGATTGAATATCTGGTATTTTTTTACACAGAGAATGAGACGCAGGCATATGTTAAGCCGAATATTACATTCGGAGAAGTATATGAGAAATGGCAGGATTACTGCAGGGAAGTTCATAATGTGACGGACAGAACCATTGATAAAAGGGATTGCGATTACAGAAGGTTTATTCAGGATACAGAGCTTGACAGTCTTCCGATAGGAATGATTACCGAAAGGCATATCCTCAGATTCCTTGACAATATGATTAAGGAAAATATGGGGAAAATCGGTTCCAGGGCATTTAATAATACCAAAGGTGTTATCGCCGGAGTATTCAGACATGCCAAGATTTATCTTAGGGTAGAATGTATTCTGATCGGAGAACTGCTTGCCGCATACAGAGCACCGATTAATGCTTTTAAGAAGGTGAGCAAGGAAAATCAAGTGTTCATGGATGACGAAGTCGAAATGATGATTAAGGAAATCCATGCAAAGCACTGGAACGATCCAAGATATCTTGCGATTCTGTTTATGCTGACAACAGGCGTCAGACTGGGGGAAATGGTTGCCATTAAGACAACAGATTTCCTTGCCGGTAATAAGCTTCACATTCAAAGAACGCTGACTAAATCAAAAGGACCTGACGGAAAGAACCACAGAGCGATAGAAGAAAGAACCAAAACCGATTCAAGTAATGAAATTATATATTTGTCGGAAGAGGCTATGGTGGTATATGAGCAGATGATGAAGGTCAGATTGATGAACGGAGAGATGTGCGAATACCTGATGAGCGAAAACGGAGATTACATTTCCGATTGCAAGATTGATAAAGCCATCAGAAAGCTCTGCGATGATTTGGGGATTCAGCCGCGTGGCTGTCACAAACTCAGAAAGACCTATTGCAGTTACCTGCTTGAGATTAATGTACCTGCCAAGGTCGTTCAGAACCAGATGCGTCATTCGTGTTTTCAGACAACACAGAATCATTATTACTATTCAACCAAGAATGAAAATGCAATTAAAGAAGAGATAAATAAGTGTAATCGTGTAGCTGCGATTGCCTTGAGTTCTTAGGAGCACTTGGTGGGAACCAAGATGGGAACCGAACAAATCATAAATGCCGCTAAGCCCAGTAAATACGGCATGTTTGAAAGTTCCCTTTATCTTCGAGTCCCGTCTCGCGCTCTCAAGGAACACGAAAAGGATATCCGAATGGATATCCTTTTTTCGTGTTACCGAAGCTCAGCCGGACACTCGAAAGTTCGAGTGTCTCCGCTTCGCTCCGGTCGTCGCAGAGCAAACGTCCACCGGACGTTTTGCGACGTCTCGCGCTCTGGGTTAAACAAAAGTTTTCATAATCATTATCCAAGAAGAGCCACCAATTGGTGGCTCGTAGTTTTTCTATTTAGTACAAATCTAAGATGATAATCATATTTTGCAGAATGCATCATATACAATCTTTTCTAAGTATTCTTTTTTGGAAAAATCGGTACCATCATTGAAGTATGCATTATAGGCGACCAATGCTGTTCTGACATATCTTGCATTATCTTCAAAAAGTTTTCTGTTTATTTTGAGACCTAACTCTTCAATAAATTGACAACAGAAAGTAACAGTTATTCTGGTATTTCCTTCACGAAATGGATGTATTTTCCATAGTTTCGATAGAGAGTCACAGAATTCTGCCGAACGTTGCTTTACATCCATGTCTTGCCATGGCTTGGCCCTCATATCACTTAATACATGATGAATATCGCTAATTATGTCGAAAGGATCGGAGTATTCAATTGACTGACCACCAAGAATATCCTCTTCTTTGTAAATTGCAATTGTTCTTGGAACTCCGGCCCAAGTATAAAGGTCTTGGAAAATAAACTCATGCATTGCGAGTAAGTGCTCAGTATGATAGTTTCCGGGCAATGGATTCATAGCCAAATCCTTCAGGCGATATACAACATAATCAGCCTCGGCATCATCCAATTGGCTTTGTTGCTTTATATCCAGTTTGTTTTTTAAAACAGGAACATCATCATAAAGGTAAGGGTCATGCATTAACGGATTCCCTCATCTTATATTTTTTATCTAAATACTTTTTGGCATCTTCCATTGTAATCTGTCCGCTTTTTTCAAGCTCTATATATTTTTTAAAATCTTCGGTAGGCTCTAAACCGTCTACCTTAATCATTCCAATAGCGTAATCCCAAGCTTCAGAATTCGTCATAATATCTTGTCCTCCTTAGCGTATTTCTACATAATATTCTAACAAATTGGGGCATCAAATTCTATAAGTATGCATATGATTTTCGTATTATTATCAATTTTTTATGGAGTATCTTTCATGTAAACTACAATGATTTTTATATTGTTTCTAAAGAAGAGGCCAAAGAACAGTATAATAGTGCGATGGAATTTTACTTGGAAGTTTGCAAATATTTCGGAGTAAAAAGTTGAATACACTTTGAATACAGTGGGAGATAGCGTGCTCTCCTTTCAGTGTTTACTCAATCGACTTCGAGTATCAATGATAGGATAATAACCAACAACGGAACGGTAACAGGAAACAATAATATAGTAATAGACAACTACGGAGGAACAGTTAATAACGTGGGTGCCGGTACAGTTGCAAACCAGTGGTATGAGTATATTCTTACCGGCGGTAGTTATGTAAGCGGTAGTAAAACGAAAACTGCCGATAACAGAACATGGATTGGTAAAGCAGAATCAACGAACAATGAACTTGGAGATTACTACATCACAGTAGCTGCCAATGAAGGACCTTTATTCATCGGTCAGATTCTTGGAACATCAGAAGAAATTGGATAAATAATAGGATAGTATAAAACGTAATCTATATAAGAAGATACAGGAAGCACTTAAGAGCAAATCTTAGGTGCTTTCCGGTGAGGAAAAATGACTT
>JAZQQM010000042.1:0-2926 GCA_045629045.1 Lachnospiraceae bacterium | reverse complement strand
TATGGAAAACAGATTTTTTGAAGGAAGCCTGATATTAGGCATTGATCACGGATACGGAAACATGAAGACAAGGAACACAGTATTTAAGAGTGGAGTTATTACCTCAGAGAGTATGCCGACATTCGGAACGGATGTGATTGAATATGACAACAAGTTCTATCTTATCGGAGAGGGACACAAGACTTTCATATCCAATAAGTCAATGGATGAAGATTTTTACATTCTGACACTGGCTGCTATAGCCAAGGAACTTACAATAAGGGGATTGCGAAACATGAATATGAATGTGATTCTTGCAGTCGGTCTTCCGATTACGTGGATTCAGTCACAAAAAGAGGAATTCATAAATTATCTTAAAAAGAATGAACATCTTGATTTTAAATATCGCGATACTCGATTTGTAGTGAATATTAAGGATGTCCTTCTTTTTCCCCAGGGATTTGCAGGAGTTACATCAATCATGGACCGCTTTACGGGTTCCAATATTCTTGCAGATATCGGGAACGGAACTATGAATACGGTGTATATCAATAATTGCAAACCGAGACCGGACAAGTACTATACGGATAAGCTGGGTGTGAATACCTGTGTTCTGCAGATTAGGAATGCACTTCTGGCTGCTTGCGGAAGTGTTCCGAACGATGAATTGATAGAAGATTATCTTATTACCGGTAAAGCGGAGGTTTCGGAAAGGTACCTTGCAATAATGGAAAGGGAAGCAAAAAAGTATGTAAAGGATGTTTTCAGTAAGCTTGTTGAGTATGAATATAATCCGGAGTTGATGAAATTATATTTCATCGGTGGTGGTGGAAGCATAATCAGACATTTCGGAGATTACGATCCGGAGAGGGTTGAAATCATTACCGATATCTGCGCTACGGCTAAGGGATATGAGAACACTGCTTACAGCTGCCTAATGATTAATGCCAGACGCGGAGCCTGAAGATGATGAAGAGGTTTAGCCTGCGATTTGATATGGATAAAGAAAATGAGGCATCGGCTTATCAGAAACTTATCAATGAATCTGAAAAAATGGGAGTATCACAAAATGCTTATATTATTTCGATTCTGAATACTGATTTGAAAGATGATAAACCGGCGGATAATCGGATGGTCCCCTTGATTGTCGATGGAGTTGTTCAGGGATTATCGCAGGCATTAAAAAACATCAATTTCGTAATTCCCTCAAATGGCGAAAGTGATGTGGAGGCTAATGGAAATTCAATTTCGAATTCGGAAACAAAGACACAGAAATCAGATGAATCTCAGACGCAGGAATCAGAGGAGACGGTAAGTGATGAAATGGCGAATTTCATGTTTTCATTTTAGAAAGAAAAATCGTGATGTCAGAATAATGTCATTATCTACAAATGATGCCAAAGTAATGTCACGAAAGAAACGGCCCGGAAACGGGCATATGTTCGTAGACAGCCATCCTAATGATGGCTACTCACGAAAAGCTACTATTTCCTTTAGAATTGGCAGGGCTGATGCGGCAGATTTATTTCACGGAAATGCTCCGCGCCGCCCGCATTGCGCTTGCCCGCCATTCTTTTGGAAATAGGCAAGTTTCGCAAAGTGGCAAGCCACATTTGCAGCGGAAGAAGCCTTTGGGCTCTTCCTAAACTTGTCGGTGGCGCTGCCCCTCGAAACCCCGGCAGGACGTTTCACTTCCTTGCATCTTTGGAGCAATGGTTCCACCCTTGCAACCGGGGCCGAATCCGAGCAGAAGTTCTTTGAAAGGTCCACCGGACCTTCCGAAAGCACATCTGACTCTGATTCTAAAGGCGCTGCCTTTGCAAACCACCAACAGGGATGCACCCTTTTGGATTACCTGCATTATTAGAAAATACATTTTAGGAGGAAAAGTTGTTATGGCACGTGTAAGAAATAGAGCAATAACCATACGACTGACAGAGAAGGAATATAAGCTCCTTGGGGAGAAGGTAGAAATGTCAGGACTTACTCAGCAGTCGTTTGTAATTAACGCCGTTATGGGAGCGGTTCTATATGGAAAAGATGGTATGAACTATCTTGAAGAAATCAGAAATGACGTAGCCTCTTTTGTTGAACAGGTTCGTGGAATTGCAAACAATATCAATCAGATGGCGCGTATTGCCAATGCAAATAAGGAAACAATTACAGAATCAAAGTTACTTAAATTAAAAAGCGATTTTGATCTGATTAAGAAAGAAGGTGATGAGATTTGGCGATCACTAAGATTATTAATGGCGCATCAAAAAGTGGCGCCGGAACACGTAAGTGCATAGCTTATGTGCTGAAAGATTCGAAGATAAAGGATGAACTTGTATATATGACGGGGCCGTATCCCTGTGACGAGATAAATGTTCAAGGTGTATATGATGCCTTTATGGATGAAAAAGAAATCTGGGATAAGCCCGGCGGCAGAATGTATGTGCATAGTGTTATATCATTTCATCAAAAAGAGAAGATAACATCGGAGGAAGCACTTGAGTTTGGAAAAGAGTTTGCAAACAAATGGTATGATGGGTTTCAAACACTTGTAGCAGTGCATCAGGATCGTCGGCATATTCATATCCATATGGTAACGAATACGGTTAGTTATATGGATGGTTCCAAGCATCATATGAACCGGGGCGATTTAGCCAAGATGAAAGAACTGACCAACGATATGTGTCGTGAAAAAGGATTGTCTGTAGCTAAGAAGGGACGAAGATTTGACGGAACTATCATTGCACCCGGTACTGTTATCGCATGGAGTAAGGACAAGTACAGAACCCTTATCGGAGAAACAGGAAAAAGCTTCGTTCGAAATTGCGCTGAAAGTATACAGAAGGTAATGCTCAAGCCCGAGTGCATTGACAAGGAATCATTCATAAGTTTAATGCAGGCTGAAGGCTGGAAGGTTAACTGGAGCGACAGACGTTCTCATATAACTTTTGAA
>JAZQQM010000041.1:0-35365 GCA_045629045.1 Lachnospiraceae bacterium | reverse complement strand
CAACAAGGAAGCTATATCCGTAAATTAGATGGGAGAGTAGGCTAGAATTACGGATGGATGAGACAACAAGGAAGCTATATCCGTAAATTAGATGGGAGAGTAGGCTCGGATTACGGATGGATGAGGCAATAGGGAAGCTATATCCGTAAAGTAGGCTAGTGAGGTTGCTCGGATTACGGATATATGAGGCAACAAGGAAGCTATATCCGTAAAGTAGAGAACCGTGATAATAGAAGTAATATGAGTGGACAACAGTAAGGATTAACAGGGTATTTGGGAAAGAAGATTATCACATCACCCATTTTTTTATCAAAATGGGTGATGTGCAAAACAAAAAAATGATTTATACTAATACCGAATGTGATAATGCTTATATAATGTTTAGCTACCTAAATAATTATTATTATTTTTAAGGAGGAAATATGAAGAAGTTTTTAAGTGTATTATTAATGTCAGCATTGCTTGTGACAACCCTTGCTGTTTTTGCAATGGCAGACGATGAGAGTGAAGTTAGAGTTTATACTTATGTAGGCGGAACGGACGAACAGAATATGGCTACGGATGGTGGTAATGCTGATGTTATTGCAGTGCCTGACGGAGGGGATACTTTTGTTACTAATCCAGATGTGGCTAACGGTGATGCGGTTAGTGCGGAAAATGGTACTGAGGTAACAATTGTCAGTAAACCGGCTGATGGTTATAAAACAGACAGTGTTAATGCATATTGGATGAAACCGAGTGATAGTGTTGCTACTAAGGAAGGCATAGATCTTACACCTGTAGCGGGTGTATCGGATACATGGACTTTTACAATGGTACCCCATCAGGTATTTGTTGATATACTTTTTGAATTGATGCCACCCCCAGCGAGCCCTGCCAAGGCACCTACCTCTAACCAGCAGGGGGATGCGGAGCTAAATCCAACAGCTGCACCGATGGAGGATCCCGACGAATTTCTTCCTCCTTCGCCCGCTCACAATTCTAATGAAGAGGAAGCACCTCAGGAGCCTCAGAGTGCTTCTGCAGTTCCGGCGGAGGCACCTAAGTCTGTATTGCCTGCCAATGCCATTACCTTTGGGGGAGCACCTATGGCACCTACAGGTGCTGCATATAGTGGTGCAAACAAATTCAGCGCAACTGTTTTAAACCTTGAGGCAAAGGACCTTAGCAATCAGAACGGGCTTGCAGCATACTACGCAGCTATAGAAGGAAAAGAGGCAGCTATTCTTGCAACATACGGAGTTTATGCAAGCAAAGATCTTTCTGCCGAAGATAACGGTAAGTTAACATCACTTACCTGGAAGAATACTACTGCCGAAAAACTAGACAAGAATACCAGAATAAAAGCAGTATGCTATAACCTTATTGACGGAACCTATACTATTGAGGGCGAAATCGATGAGTTTGGAAATATTATCTTGAAGAATTTCATTATAAGACCGGCCAAAACAAACATTACGGTTTTTATTTGTAAGTAGCAACAATGAAGCTGCTCATTAAGTAATGTAATATGAGTGAAATAAAAGAGATGTGTCGTTCCACAGACACATCTCTTTTATTTTGTCAGAAAATATGCTAAAATACACTAAATTGACACATTACAAGGTGGGCTTTTTATGCATTTGGTTTATAACGTACACTACGATATAGCAGCCTTGGCATTTTTGCTTATCGTGTTTGTTTACATGAACTTAATGTATCCTAAGAAATCGGTGACAATGATTAAGTATCGTCGTGTTACCGTTTTCTTGATGTTGTCTATCATTTTTGATGTTTCTTCAGCCGTTACCATTTCATATGCACAGAATATTCCCAACTGGATTAATATGTTAATCAATACATTTTATTTTGGTGTATCGTTTATGCTGGAATATTCCTATTTCGAGTATGTTACCGCTTATCTCGGAGGCAAAGTCGATAGGAGAATTCTTATTTCGACGAAGGTGCTTCTGGGAGTTTATATGGCTATTCTCTTAGTCAATCTGTTCTTCCCGCTTGTTTTTTATTTTGATAGTAATCATCAATATTGCCATGGTATTTTGTATTATGGAATTAATATAATTCTGTTCTATTACATTATTATGGGAATTGTGGTAACGGCCATTAACAGAAAGACGATTACAAGACGTCAGTTTGGCTCCTTCCTGTTGTTTATGATTATCGAAATAATCGCTACGATTATTCAGACCTTCGTGGCTCAGGATGTTCTTATTATGCTGTTTATATCATCTGCAACGATGATAGTTTTGTTATTTGCACTTGAAACTCCGGATTATCAGAAACTAACGAAGACCCTGGAGGAACTGGAAAACAGCAAGCGGGAACTCGAACTTGCCAATGACGCAGCAATTTCCGCACAGCTTGATGCTGAAGAAGCCAACCGTGCAAAGAGCGCATTTCTGGCTTCCATGTCCCATGAAATCAGAACACCCATTAATGGCGTTTTGGGTATGAATGCTATTATTCTTAAGCAGGCCAAAGACCAGCAGATTCTCGAATATGCCCGCAATATCGACAATGCAGGTAACGGTTTATTGTCTTTGGTTAATGATATTCTTGACTTATCAAAGATTGAATCCGGCAAGATGGAATTATCCCCGGTTCAGTATGATTTGTCAAAGGTGCTTTCGGCTTGCTATAATCTGGAATTCCTTAAGGCAAGAGACAAAGGTCTTGATTTGCTTTTTGAAAATAATACAACGATTCCCTGCGATTTGTACGGTGATGATGTAAGAATAAGACAGATTATCGTTAATCTTCTTAGTAATGCCATTAAGTATACCGCCGAAGGTATGGTAGTACTTACCGCCGACTGGGAAAAGATAGACGATTACAATATGATTCTCATTATCTCGGTTAAAGATACAGGTATCGGTATTAAACCTGAGAATGTAGAGCATTTGTTTGATGCCTTTGCCAGAATGGATGAGAAGAAGACCAGAAGCATTGAAGGCACCGGTCTTGGACTTAAGATTACCAAACAGTTCGTAGATATGATGAACGGCTCGATTCGGGTAGAGTCTGATTACGGAATGGGTTCGGAGTTTGTGGTTCGTATTCCTCAAAGAATTGCAGGTAAAGGCATTCTGGGTGATTTTGCAAACTACGTACATATCAGTAAAGAAGAGAATATTGATACCTTTGCCCGTTTCAAATGCCCTAACGGAAAACTTCTTGTTGTTGATGATGTTTCGCTTAACCTTCAGGTTATTCAGGGACTTCTTAAGGAAACACAGATGCGTGTTGATAAGGCTTCTTCGGGTGCACAGTGTATTGAAATGGTTCAAAAGGAAAATTACGATATTATTCTTCTTGATCATATGATGCCTGAAATGGACGGTATTGAGACCTTCCGTAAGTTAAAGACCATGGGGGATGTATTTAATGTAAGAACTCCCGTAATCATGCTTACGGCCAATGCCATACGCGGTGCCAAGGAAGAATATCTGGCGGAAGGATTTACGGATTACTTAAGCAAGCCTGTACGTGAGCAGGAACTTAATGAAATGCTTATTAAGCATCTGCCTCCGGAGATGCTTGTTGTTGAAGAAGTTACTATAGGACTTACAGCGCCGGAACCCGAAGAAAAGAAATTCGAAGCAATGCCTGTTGTTTATGATGTATTGCCCAGTACCGAAGATGTTAAGAGCGAGTTTGCTAAGCGCTTCAGCTTCCTTGATGTTGATACGGGATTGTTGTATTGCATGAATAACGAAGAATTCTATGAGAGTATAATAAGAGAATTCAGAACGTCAAATAAGTATGATGAAATTCAGGAAGCTTATGATGATGCTGATTTAAAAAATTATGCCGTTATGGTACACGGTGTTAAATCCTCTGCACTTACCATCGGAGCCAACAAGGTTTCGGAGCTTGCCAAGAACCTTGAATTTGCCGCTAAGGCAGATGACGTTGATTATGTTAAGGGCAATCATTATGTCTTTATGCGAGCATACGGAGAACTTCTTGATAATCTCGACGAGGTTTATGGATGAGTCGGCTAAAATAAACCGACACAGATGATAAAGAAATTTGAAATACCTTCCGATATATATTGTGAGCACCAAAGGCCAAGGTGCAATATTAATTGAATCGCCAGGGACGGAACACTTTTTGTAAGGAAACAAAAGATGTTTCGTCCTTTTGTATACTCTAAAGGATTTGAAGTATGCAAGGGGCAAAAGGAGGGTACAACTTAAATATGAGAATTGATTCCGGTAACATAGGAATGGATTCCGCAAGAACTTACTCATCATATGAGAGTAGGTCCCGCAGATTTTCTGCAAGTTTAAAGCAGGAAGCTTATGCAAATAATCCGTATTCGGATTATCTTGGCACTGATACCGCAGCCGAAAACGAAGATTCCGAGAATAAGGACGACAACCTTATATCGGCAGAGGGTATCGGAGTTGCCGATACGTTGGAGCAACTGCAAAGCAAAGTCTCGCGCGTAAGAAGTAACAGCATAATGGAGGAAAAAAGCGTGGCGGATGAATTTAAAAGGCTGCGCGAGCAGATGATAAATCTTCTTATCCGTTTGCTGTTCCCTGACAGAAAAGAGATGTTTAGTGAAGAAGCTGCCGATATAACAGGCGACTCTGATTTTACAGGACTTTCATCCGGGTTAACGACCAAAGGCCAATTAATCGGTGACAGCTCTTCGAACCTGATTCATCTTAGTTATGAAAGCAGTTACTATTACGAAGAGTATGAAGAAACATCCTTTGAAGCTAAGGGCATCGTGAACTGTAAGGACGGAAGAAGCATTGAGTTCAATATCGATATTAATATGTCCAGGTCCTTTGCTGAGTACTATGCCGAAGAAATTGATTTTCTTGAAGTCAGCTTCACGGATCCGCTTGTTATTAACTTTGACGGCAATCTTAATGATGTTTCGGACCAGACCATTTATTTTGACATTGATTCCGACGGCGTTGAGGATGAAATATCAAGGCTCGTGTCGGGCTGTGGATTTTTAGGTCTTGATTTAAATGAAGATGGAATAATTAATGACGGAACCGAATTATTCGGAACTAAGTCAGGCAACGGATTTAAGGATTTGGCAATCTATGATACGGACCGCGACGGATTCATAGATGAAGATGATGAAATCTTTGATAAGTTAAAGATTTGGGCCTTTGATGAAGACGGTACGTCACATCTTTATTCCCTTAAGGACAAAAATATAGGTGCCATATATTTGGGTAATGCGTCTACCGAGTTTTCACTTAACTCACTTGAAAATAACGAGACAAATGCCAAAATAAGGAGCACCGGCGTATTCCTGTTCGAAGACGGAAATGTAGGTAATATATCGCAAATTGATTTTGCAAGACATCAAAGAGCTAAAGCAGCGTATGCTTAGATAATTGCTGTCTGACTGATAGGTTTATACGGGAGGACGGGATAATAGGTGACAGCCCTTGTTCATATTTTGTTCACAAATTATTATCCGTTTATTAATTTACATAATATTCTTTATTAATTATTTTTCTTTATATTATTAGTATAAGATAAATAAATTAATTAAGCTTTTAACACAAGTTGTTGCTATAAATAAACTTTTTCATAATAAATGCCAGGTAACATTAGTTACCTGGCATCCTCCCTGTTTAGGGGTAAATTTTAATTTACATCTTATCCGGTTCGGGATATTCAACTCCGAAAGTATCGACAGTAACAGTCTTCATAACCTGGTCTTCCATAGGACGGTCATTCCAGTCTGTGTCGCACTCTGCTATCTTGTTAACATTCTCAAGACCTTCGATTACCTTACCGAAAGCAGCATAGCTTCCGTCAAGATGAGGCGAAGTCTTGTGCATGATAAAGAACTGAGAACCTGCCGAATTAGGCATCATTGATCTTGCCATTGAAAGTACGCCTTCGGTATGCTTAAGATCGTTCTTAAAGCCATTGTCGTTAAACTCACCTTTGATAGAGTAGCCGGGGCCGCCCATTCCTGTGCCTTCGGGATCTCCACCCTGAATCATGAAACCCTTGATGACTCTGTGGAAGATAAGTCCGTCATAAAAGTTCTTATTAATAAGTGAAATGAAGTTATTAACCGACTGAGGAGCGATTTCGGGATAAAGCTCGGCCTTAAATACATCTCCGTTAGCCATTGTAATAGTTACTATAGGATTCTGTGCCATATCAAATGTTCCTTTCTTTATGGTTTTCGTTTAGAATAATAATATGTTAAAAACAATAGAGTTTCAAGACCATAACAAACTGTATATAACCGATGAGCCCGATACCCTTCGGGAACTTCTTGACGAGGGACTTTATGCAATCCCCGAATATACGGATGAAAATATATCTTTGTCCTGGCCCCATACGGATTATGCGGTTACTAATCTAAGAGAGCTTCTAACACCGGATGAAGTGAATGATGTACCGACATCTGTCGTGGATTCTGAGAGTATATCTTTGTATGACAAAGATATACTTGTGGAAGGCGTTGATTTTATTCCCGACAGCATTCTCAAAATATATCAGCGATTAGCGCATATTCCCTGGCATATCCTTGATACGGAACATCTGTCACTTCGTGAGATGACGGTTGAGGATGTTGATATTTTTTACAGTATATACGATAATGAGGCGCTTCGATTCGTAGAACCGCTCTTTGATAATCCCCTTGATGAAAAAATATATACACAGAACTATATTAAGGATATTTATGGCTTCTACGGCTATGGCTTGTGGACGGTTATTGATAAGTCTACGGGTAATGTTATAGGCAGAGCCGGGATTTCCAATCGTGACGGCTTCGATATTCCGGAACTTGGTTTCGTTCTTGCCGGGGAATACCGGGGACGGGGCCTTGGGTATGAAATCTGCCGAGCCATATTGGACTATGCCCGAAGAGAACTTGATTTTACGAAGATACAGTCTCTTGTGCTTCCTAATAACGAGGTTTCAATTAATCTTCTTAAAAAACTTGGGTTTATGGACACCGGGGATATGTATGATGAGTATGAAGTTTATGAGATGAAGGTGATATAGTCTCCTATTCCCGCGTTGTTTCCAACCACAATATATAGTATAATAATTACGTATGTGTAAAAAGATGATTGCCCTTGTGGTTGCCGCATCTTTGGTGCTTACGGGGTGCAGTTTTTTAGAACTTAATTTGTCTGACGGAACATCGGATTCGGCCTTTGTCAGTATGGAGAGCGAGCCGTACTTAAACTACGAAGTTCCTACGTCGCTCCCGCACATTCTGGTTGATCAGCTCGGTTATCTGCCACATAGTACGAAGGGTGTGTTTTTCTATGGAACGACACTGCCCAATAAGTTCGATTTGATTGACGAAGCTACGGGACAGACAGTGTATACCGGCCTTACCGAAAAGAAAGGCCATAATGACGAGCTTGGAACGGATGTGGCCTACGGTGAGTTTAGTGAATTCGTTTCCCCGGGAACATATTATGTTGAAGCGGATTATCTGGGAAGGTCTTTTACCTTTGAAATAGGCGAAAAAATATACGATGAGCTTTTTAAGGAAGCTTGTAAAACATATTATTATAATAGATGCGGAATGACCCTTACCGAAAAGTATGCAGGGGATAATGCCCACAATGCATGCCATACGGCCAAGGCTGTTCTCAGAGAAGATATGACTGTAACTTTGGATGTGACAGGAGGCTGGCATCAGGACAGCAGCGGTTCCAAAGATATAATTTCTTCTTCCAAAACATTGGGTAACATGCTTCTGGCATATGAGATATTCCCGGCGGCATTTACGGATGAGGTGGGAATTCCCGAAAGCGGAAACGGAATTCCGGATATACTTGATGAAGCCAAATATGAAATAGACTGGCTTCTTAAAATGCAGAATGCAGAAACGGGTGCCGTATACAGTAAACTTACGGTGGCCGAAAATGTCGAAAAAAAGACAACGGTCATGTATGTGGAAGACGCCGACATAGATTCTGCAAGAGCTTTTGCTTTTGCTCTTGCCAAGTTCTCATATCTTTATCAGAATTGGGACTTGGAATATGCCAAGATGTGTCTTAAGGCAGCAGACAGAGCATGGAAATATGCCATATTGAATGAAGGCGCCGAAGATAAGCTGTCTCAGATTAAGGCAGCAGCTGCGGCGGAAATATACAGAGCTTCCGGCTCGAAGGAATGCGAAGGTTGTTTAAACGAATTCCTTGAAAATAAGCAGTATCTGGAATATGCGGATGAGTTATCCTTTTATGCTTGTGTGACTTACATCAATACGAAGCAAAAGGTTAATGCAAAATACTGTGAGGAAATAGTCAAAGATATTATGAAACGTGCCGAGGATATTTCGGAGGAATCAAGAACAAGTATGTTCCTGGTTCCCGGAGACGAAACCCCGGACAGCAATGTGGTATTGCTTGAAAACATGATAAATATGAGTTTGGTTGACCATATTATTGCAAATCATGAGTACGATACTATTATCGAAAACTATTTGCACTATTTCCTGGGACGTAATGAAAAATCAATTACTTTCCTTGATAACGTAGGTTCGTACAGTTATAAGGAAGTTAACGAAACTCTCGGATTAATGAAACAGTTTGATGTTGATGCAAAACTTATCTTCATGCTTAGCAAGATAGTGAGCCTTGATGGATTTGTGGAGGAATAATGGGATATATTAGATTTATTTGGACAGCACTGTATGTAGTAATTGCTTTTATAGTAAGCATCCCCTTTTTACTGATATTTTTGTTCCTGGGATTGTTTAGTATGAAGCTTCGCGACCGTCTTACCATGGTTGTTGTACGTATAGCATTCAAAACCGTACTGTTTTTGGCAGGCGCGAAGGTTCATGTTACGGGACTGGAGAATGTTCCTAAGGATGTTCCTGTTCTTTATATCGGTAATCACAGAAGCTTCTTTGATGTGTTGACTACTTATTCGCTTTTTCCTTCGATGACATGCTTCATTGCAAAAAAACAGTTTAAGAAAATCCCCGGATTATCATGGTGGATGATGATGCTTCATAACCTGTTCCTGGATAGGGAAGATATTAAGCAGGGACTTAAAGTTATTCTTAAGGCTATCGATTATGTTAAGGCCGGAATGAGCGTATGCATTTTCCCTGAGGGAACGAGAAATAAGACTCAGGATGATATGCTTCCATTCCATGAAGGCAGTTTTAAGGTTGCCGATAAGACAGGATGCCCTATTGTTCCCATGACTATGTACAATATGTCTGCAGTGTTTGAGGATCATTTCCCGAAGATTTATCCTCAGGATGTTTATATTGATTTTGGTACTCCGATTATACCTGATGAACTTACGAAGGAAGAACGCAAGCATATCGGAGCTTATGTGCAGAATATTATGCTGCAAAAATATACTGAGCTTAAGGAAAATTACGCTAAATGAAAAACTTAACGCTTGAAAATATAGCTAAGGCCTGCGAAGGCGAACTTCATAATTACTCGGATGAATATTCCTCAAAGGAAGCATCCTGTGTGGAAGTAGACTCCCGAAAGGTTCTTGAAGGCGGCATTTTTATTGCCACCAAGGGTGAAAGAGTAGATGGTCATTCCTTTATTAATCAGGTTTTTGAAAAGGGCGCATTGGGCGTTATATGCGAAAAGGAGCCCCTTGATTGTAATAAGCCATACATATTGGTTAAGGACAGCTTTGAGGCGTTAAAAGCTGTAGCAGGATTTTACAGACAACAGCTTAATATTCCGGTTATCGGTATTACCGGTTCCGTAGGCAAGACAAGTACCAAGGAATTCATAGCAGGTACCCTCGGGACTAAATTCAAGGTATGTAAGACCCAGGGAAATTTCAATAATGAAGTCGGCATGCCCCTTACAATTTTGTCAATTCGTGAAGATGATAAGATAGCTGTTGTTGAAATGGGTATTTCGGATTTCGGAGAGATGAGCCGCCTGGCTTCAATATCAAAACCTGACACTTGTGTCATAACTAATATAGGACAGTGCCATCTGGAGAAACTTGGTGACAGAGACGGAGTTCTTAAGGCCAAGACTGAAATGTTTAAGTATATGAATCCCGAAGGAACGGTATTCCTTAACGGGGATGATGATAAATTACTTACGGTGAACAGCCCCAACGGCAAAGATATTATTTATTACGGAATGGGAGCGACTAATGATATTAGGGCAATCAATGTGATAAACAAAGGCTTGTTCGGATCGGATGCAACTATTGTTATGGGCAAAGGTCAGCAGGAGATATCTTTTGACGTACATATTCCGCTTCCGGGCAGACATATGGTGTTTAATTCACTTGTGGCAGCAGGAGTGGCAATTGAGTACGGACTAAGTATAGATGAAATTAAAAAGGGTATCGAAAGCATTGCACCTACTGGAGGCAGAAGCAATGTTATTAAGAAAGATCCATACGTAGTAATAGATGACTGTTATAATGCAAATCCCGTTTCAATGAAGGCTGCAATTGACCTTCTTAATATGGCTAACACCCGTAAGGTTGCCATATTGGGGGATATGTTTGAACTTGGAGAAGATGAATGCGAACTTCACAAGGAGGTGGGAAGTTATGCAATGTCCCATGGCGTCGATGTGCTTATTGCGATAGGTTCCCTGTCGCAGAATATGTATCAGGGCGCATTCGAATGTGTTTTGTCGGCAGACAAGCCGGTATACTGTTTTGATACTAAAGAAGAGGCTATGGAGAAGTTCCCGTCAATTTTGGAATCGGGAGATTCAATTCTTATTAAGGCATCCCATGGAATGCATTTTGAGGAAATAGTGTCTTATTTTAATAAATAAACTTTTGAAAGAAGGCGTAATTAAATGAAAATAGTAGTTTTGGCCGGAGGAACCAGTACGGAAAGAGACGTGTCATTAAGCACAGGCTCGCAGATTTACAAGGCCCTCAAAGAAAATGGTCATGATGTTATCATGCTGGATGTTTATCTGGGCTATGAGTTTAGCAAGGAAGAAGAGAAACTGTCTTTGGCAGATATCTTCAAGGTAAATAAGGACTGGAGTGAAAAGTACGGTAATGTAACAGAGATTAATCCTGATATAGCAGCGATTAAGGCACTTCGTCCCGACGGAGACAAGAATTTCTTCGGACCAAATGTTATTAAGCTTTGTCAGGAGGCTGACATTGTATTTTTCGCTCTTCACGGGGAAAACGGAGAAAACGGTAAGATTCAGGCATGCTTTGATCTTATGGGCATTAAGTATACGGGAAATGATTATCTTAGCAGTGCGATTGCAATGAATAAATCAATCAGCAAAGATATATTTAACTGTTACGGTATTCCGACTCCAAAGGGTATTACATATACAAAAGAGGAGTATTTGAACGATAAGAACGGAAAATTGGATTCACCTGTGGGATACCCTTGTATCGTAAAGGCCTGTTGCGGAGGTTCCAGCGTAGGAGTTAAGATCGCCAATGCTCAGAATGAATACGAGGAGGCTCTTAAGGAGGCTTTTAAATACGATGAAGTGGCTGTAATTGAGCAATATATCAAAGGAAGAGAATTCTCATGCTGTGTTATGAAGGGTGAGGCATACCCTGTAATCGAAATAGCGCCCAAGGTGGGATTTTACGATTACAAGAATAAATATCAGGCAGGTGCAACGGTTGAAACCTGTCCGGCCGAACTTGACGAAAAGACAACAAAAGCTATGCAGAAGGCTGCAGAAGATGCTTTTAAGGCACTTAGATTAACAAGCTATGCAAGATTTGACTTTATGATGGATGCGCTGACAGGCAAGTTTTATTGTCTCGAAGCAAATACCCTTCCCGGAATGACACCTACGTCACTTGTGCCACAGGAAGCAAAAGCAATAGGTATATCTTTTAACGAGTTATGTGAAATTATTATTAAGGGAGCAATGTAATGGACAAAATCGCGGTACTTATTCCATGCTATAACGAAGCAAAGACAATTAAGAAAGTAATCGAGGATACGAAAGCGGCTCTTCCGGAAGCTGTTATTTATGTGTACGATAATAATTCGAGCGATGATACGGCCAAGATCGCCGAGGATGCAGGAGCTGTCGTAAGGCATGAATATATGCAGGGTAAAGGTAACGTTATTCGAAGAATGTTTAGAGAAATCGATGCTCACTGCTATATTATGGTAGACGGCGACGATACGTATCCCATGGAATATGCACGTGAAATGGTTGACAAGGTTTTATTATACAATTCCGATATGGTAGTTGGTGACAGGCTGTCTTCTACTTATTTTACCGAAAATAAGCGTCCTTTCCATAACTTTGGAAATTCAATGGTAAGAGCATCCATTAACTCCCTTTTTGACTGTGATATAAAGGATATAATGACCGGCTTTAGAGCATTCAGCTACGGGTTTGTTAAAACATTCCCGGTGCTTTCAAAGGGATTTGAAATTGAAACGGAAATGACTATATTTGGCGTGTATAATCACATGCAGATTGACAATGTAATCGTAGAATACAGAGATCGTCCCGAGGGGTCTGAATCTAAGCTTAATACCTACTCGGACGGCTTTAAGGTACTTCGTACAATCGTAAGGTTATACCGTGACTACAAGCCTATGGGCTTCTTTACAATACTTTCGATTATTCTGGCCGCTTTGGGAATCGGATTTTTTGTACCCGTATTACTGGATTATGTACAGACAGGACTTGTTGCGAAATTCCCTACTCTTATTGTGTGCGGATTCGTTCTTATAGCTGCTCTTCAGACCTTCTTTACGGGACTTACCTTATCTCAGGTAAATACTCAGAACAGAAGAGATTTCGAGTACAGATTTACTTCGGTGGTTAATAAAGAAAGAAATACAGATGATGAAGAGTAATAAACTTTTATCCGCAATTGAATGGATTGTTATTGCAATTTTAAGTGTTGCGTTGTCATTTTTATTTACACTGTCTTCTTTTGACAAAGCGTATACTTATAATGCTTCGGGGGAGGACACTGATTTACTGTCCCTGAATTACGAAGTTAATGATGCATCTTTTGATATGGGTACCGGTAACTATTCGGTAGTCCCCGGCGGTGACTCATATCTTTTGTACACAGCTGTTAACAGCGCTTACAAGGGTGTTTATTTATCACTTAAGGAGCCTGTATTATATGATACTGTTCTTAAGGTTTACTGGACGGGAGCAGGGGACGAGGCCCTTAGCGAAAAACTCAGTAAATCATGCGTAATCACGGCAGGAAGTAGCAGCGGCTTTGTTGCGCTTTCAAATTATGATCTTAATCTTGTTCGTGTTAATATTTCCAATGACTGTATAATCGATAAACTTGTTTTGACTAAGTCAAAGGCTACGACTGCCTATAGCTTCGGGGATGATTCGCTGCTGTTTTTGATAATAAGGTTTGTTCTTATTTATCTTGTTCTTATTTTGGCTTATATGTCCTTTAAGGAGAGAGCTTTGCTGTCTTCCGGAGAATATTGCGTTAAGGCCAATAAGACAGGTACTATATCCGCAGTTAAGTCGATATTTATTGATACTCCCAAGAATCCGGCAGCACACAAGTATGAATATGATTATATCCGTACTCTTGCGGCGGTTTTGGTTATTACCATGCATTCCATATGTGATATCTTTGTGCCCCAGGTAACGAGAGGTGATGCAGGGTACGGAACTCTTAAATTCGTGCTAGCGGTGTCTCTTGGATGCAATGTGCTTTATGTAATGCTTAGCGGTTCGCTTATTTTGCAGCCTAAGGATGAGAGCATTAAGGATTTTTATACTAAGAGAATGGTGAAGGTTATTATACCGACACTTTGCTATTTCGGGCTTTATATGCTCCTTGGATATCCAAAGGAAGTATTCGGTAACGGAATATGGGAAGGACTTAAATCTTGCGGACGGGATTTGCTGTCGGGACGTCCGGCTTATATGCCTCATGTGTGGCTGGTGTATACCATATTGGGACTGTATATTCTGGCACCATTTCTTAGAATTATGCTTAAGAACATTAAGAATTCATGGCTGTTTGGCCTGCTGGTTGCGGGATTTATTATTAACTGTCTTACCATGTATCTTCCTCTTGGGGGACTGACCTTTGGAATTGAGACTCCGATTGCATCATGGATCGGAATTTTCCTGCTTGGCTACTACATGACTACCGATCATGCCAAGAAGTTTTATAATGTGTTTATTGTACTTGGAATTGCAGGCTTTATAGCTTCGTTCCTTATGATTTATTATAATCCGGATCTTTTGTATTATACCTGCAACTGGACACCTAATATGTGGCTTGTGGGCTGCGGAATATTTGCTTTCTTTAGTAAATTCAAGGGCATATTCGGCAAACGCAATATAGTAATCGGTGCTCTTTCAAAGTATAATTTTTCAGTTATGCTGATACATATTCTTCTTCTTATGAAGGTTGTGCTTCCAATAGGTTGGCGCCTTGAATACGAATACGGTCATCTTAGCCTGTTTATAGTCGGAATAATTATAGTATGCTTTGTACTGTCTTATGTGCTGGCTGTTATCTTTGATAATACGGCAGTGGCAGCAGTTATGTATTTATATAAGAAAAAAGTGTGACAGTGGGGACGGTTCTTTCTGTCACATTTTTAGCTTTTAAAATTGCAGAACCCTTGTATTTACTGCATTTTTGAGTACGTTCTCTAGTATTTCTAAGTGTTGCGCATTGACTAATTCGGTTAATAAAACGGCACCGAACTATTCGCCATCCATGGCTCAATTAGTTCTTTCGCCTGCATCCTGCAGGCTCATGCCTGATAGAAGGCAACACTAAGAACTACACGAGAACTCCCTAAAAAAATCCAGTAAATGCAAGTGTTCAGCAAAGGTAAAATAGAAAAGTGTGCCAGAAAGAACTGACCTACTGTCACATTGTCGCATAAACGTAAGAGGGGAAGTAAAAATGTCTAATCTGTATATGCCGGTTTCTGCGGGTATTATTTCGGTTATTCTGCTAATCATTTATTGTTCGAAGGAAAAGATTAAAATCAAAGAGAACAATATTTATCTTATTATGCTTATCTGCATATTACTGGATTCCTTATTTGTTACTGTTATATATATTCAGGATCTGGCTTTGGAGAAACTGGAATATATCAAGTTTTTTAACAGGTGTGATTATGTGACTCTTGTGGCTTGGAGCTCGTGTCTTTGCAGATATGCATATACTGTTATTCATAAGAATGATGAAAACCACCAAAAGTGGCGTGATATAATGCAGCAGATTATCAGCCTCGGCGCTTTATGCGCCATTGTACTGATATGGATATTAAGGCTGGACGGAATATGTGAAGGTGACAAGGTACTTGCAATAACCGGACCTGCGGTTTATTTTACCTTTGCCTGCTGTGCCGTTAATGTTTTTTTAAGTATTCTGGTTATTCTGCTTAATGTCAAAAAAGCAACCAAACAGATTGCTCCTGTATTTATATGTCTTGTTATGACCGGAGTATGTGCGGCTGTCTATTATGTGGACCCGGGCGTTTCGGGAGTCTCAATGGGTCTTACAATTGTAAATCTCACCATGTACTTTACTATTGAAAATCCGGATGTTCAGATGCTTGAGAAGGTTAATGAAGCAAAGGAGCAGGCTCTTAGAGCAAATATGGCAAAGACAGATTTCCTGTCCAGTATGTCCCATGAAATAAGAACACCAATAAATGCCATTATGGGACTTGCAGACTGTATTCAGAATGATGAATCTCTGGATAAGGCCCAGGAGGATGCCAAGGATATTCTTATGGCATCTGCGACCCTGCTTGAACTGATTAACGGAATACTTGATATTTCCAAGATTGAAGCAGGAAGAATGGAAGTGACGAACAAAGAGTATGACCTTCTTAAGATGACAGAAAAACTTGGGAAGCTTATTAAGGCGCGTATAGGCGAGAAACCAATTGATCTTCGTATATCTTTGGACAAAAATATACCGGGTGTATTATACGGAGATGAAGCTAAACTAAGGCAGATTATGACCAATCTTCTGACGAATGCAGTTAAGTATACGGAAGAGGGTTATATTGATTTTAAGATAGATTGTACTAATGTCGATGATACTGCCAATCTTACAATTACGGTTACTGATACAGGTCACGGAATTAAAGAGGATATGATTGATTCTTTATTTGACAAGTTTACCCGACTTGAAGAAGACAGGAATACTCAAATTGAGGGAACAGGTCTGGGCCTTGCGATTACAAAGCAATTTATAGAAATGCTTGAGGGCACTGTTGATGTTAACAGCAAGTACGGCGTGGGAACAACCTTTACGGTACATATTGCTCAAAAGATACGAAGCTATGAGCAAAAAGCAGAAGAGAAGACAGTAGAAGAACAAAGAGAATATCCCGGAAACAGAATTCTGGTGGTTGATGATATTCCCACTAATCTTATTGTTGCCAAGAGGTTTTTGGAACTTCTTAAGGTTGATGTTGATACGGCTTCTTCCGGGGAAGAGTGCATTCAAATGTGCGGCGCACAAAGATATAATATGGTGCTGCTTGATGATATGATGCCTAAAATGTCGGGAACGGAAACTCTTAATGAACTAAAAAAACTGCCTTCATTCGACATGCCGGTAATTGCTTTTACAGCAAATGCTCTGGATGGAATGAGCGACAGTTATATTAATGACGGTTATTCCGATTACTTATCAAAACCGATAGTAAAGGCAGAACTTCGAAGAGTTCTTGATAAATTCTTAATCTAATTCACCGTTCTTATATTTAGCAACGATAGACTGAATTCTGTCGTTGGGGTTAAGCAAGTCTGAAATAGAAGCATCATGGTTAAGAGTATCGATAAGATAAGCAATATACTTACTTAAATCGCAATCGATATACCATTCTCTGCTTAATAATTCCGGAGTCTGATAAATAAGATTGGTTGTTAATACGTTGGTGATGATTCCGTCAGCGTAGGCCTTATCGAACTTCTCAAGTCCGCCTGTAAACAATCCGAATGTTGAACAGATGAAAATCTTGTTGGCTTTACGTTTCTTAAGTTCTGCTGCAACATCAAGTACGCTTTCACCTGAAGAAATCATATCATCTACGATGATAACGTCTTTACCTTCAACTGAAGTTCCCAGGAACTCGTGAGCTACGATAGGATTACGTCCGTCAACAACCTTTGTATAATCACGACGCTTGTAGAACATACCCATATCAAGACCAAGTACGTTGGCCATGTAAATGGCTCTGCTCATACCGCCTTCATCCGGGCTTATTACCATCATGTGCGAAGCATCAAGGGAAAGACCTTTGACATGATTGAGCAAGCCTTTAATGAACTGATATGTAGGCTGAACGGTTTCGAATCCGTTAAGTGGGATGGCATTTTGAACTCGAGGGTCGTGCGCGTCGAATGTGATAATGTTATCAACGCCCATTTTAACCATTTCCTGAAGAGCCAAAGCACAGTCCAGAGATTCTCTTGCTGTACGCTTATGCTGTCTTGACTCATATAAGAAAGGCATAATAACTGTAATTCGACGTGCTTTACCGCCGACAGCAGCGATAACTCTTTTTAAATCCTGATAGTGATCGTCCGGAGACATGTGGTTTTCGTGTCCACACAATGAATAGGTTAAACTGTAATTGGCAACATCTACCAAAAGATATAAGTCATATCCTCTGACCGATTCAAGAATCATGCCCTTAGCTTCGCCGGAACCGAAACGCGGAACCTTAGCCTCTAAGATATAGGATTCTCTCTGATAACCGGTAAATGCAAGAGAATTCTTATGTTCTGATTCTCTCTGGGTACGCCATTTTACCAAGTAATCATTAATCTTGGTGCCGAGATCTTTACATCCCTGAAGAGGAATAATTCCTAAAGATCCGACGGGGATAGTTTCTAAGTTTCTGGTTTCTTCACGCTCTGACATGAGATGTTCCTTTCACAATGAAATGCTTATTTAATTAGTTTTTTCTTTGCGTTTAAGACGCCTTATATCATCACCCGACAGCTTATATATGCTAAAACGCTCTGCCATTCGTGAGAAGACTCGGTCGTCGTATCGTTCTCGTAAATCATCCAAAGACAAATTCGAAGATATTATAGTAGACTTCTTAAGAAGATGCCTTTCATTTAGTAATGAGAACAATTGAGTGGCAACTGCACTGTTGGTAAGTTCAGTTCCCAAATCATCGATAATAAGTAAATCGCAGTCATACAAATCTCCGCGAAGCGTTCTAAGTTCGTTCTTGTCACCGTTATTGAACATAACATCCGACAGAATTTCGAACAATTCCACCGCAGAAAAATATATAACCGAATTCCCCTTGTCAAGTAACGCTTTGGCTATACAGCCTGATAAGAAAGATTTGCCCGTACCTACTGTACCATAAAAAAGAAGATTCTGATAGTCCCTATTAAAATTATCTACGAAATTATGTGCTGCGTTTGCAGCTTTCTTGAATAATTCAAGATGTTCGCCTGTCTGATAATCGTAAGAAAGGTTGCTAAAATTATCTTCTTTAAGTAAATTTTCGATATTTGATTGCGAATACAATAAAGATATAATGGCCTGCTTAAAGCAGTGACACTTTTCGTCGTTAATATATCCCGTATCTTTGCAGTCGGGACATTCGTACTGAGGTTCTGTAAAATCAACAGGATAGCCGGCACCTGTCAAAAGATCTTCTTTCATCTTGGTGAAATTATCTATAGTTGAACCGATTTCCAGTGCGGCAGCCTTATCGCCGGACAGAATCTTCTTAGTCTGGGCAACACCAAAAGAAGCGATGGAATCGCATATCTGTCTGTAGCCTGCAAGATTATCGTAGATGTAAGCAGTTCTTTCCTGAGCATCCATCTCTGCACGCTGCTTCTTCTGGTTATATTTTCTGATTATTGAATCATATTGAGCGTTAGTAAGTGCCACGATTAACTCCTAGTTGCTGAGCAATTCTTTTTCTAAATCGGTGTATCCCGAATCCTGGTGTGTAAACTGCTTATACTGAGGAACAGTTCCCTTGGATTTGTAGGAAGTCTTCCTGCTGTTGAATGATGCATCCACAGCCTCGATATCTGCAAGATGATGGACCCCCGATTTGTACCAGTTGAGTAAAATCTTGTCTGCGTACTCAAATCTGTGAGAATCGGTAGCCATAACAGTTCTGTTGCATGCTTCCTGAATTATTTCCAAAGCAAAATCATATTCTTTGGTCCAACGGAGAATGAATTCAACTTCCAAATCGGTGGGAGAAGATGTTCTTCCCAGGAACTTCATAATATCATATACCTTCTTATCGTACTTACGTGAAGCTTTGGCGGCCATCTTGGGAGTTGTAATTCCTTCACAGTGCCATGAAAGTGCTACTTTTTCGATGTAGCGGAAATCACGTTTACCCTGGCCTACGCAGTATTCAAAAAGATAATCTATAAGTTCTGTCGAAAAACCGAGTTCATCCTGGAAATATATAAGTGATTTAATGTTGGAAGGAGAAAGTGTCTTGCCAAGATACTGTTCCACAACAAAAATCAATTCGGATGTTGACTCTCTGTCCTTATAAGAAAGAATATCATCTGTAGAATACTTGGAAGTAATCTTGGATAATTCCTCCGAATTCTCAGGGAAAGACTCCTTCTTGAGAGCAGGAGTAATTTCGACTTTTGATTCTGATTTAAGTGGCATGGGAACTACGGGTGCCAAAGCAATAGTGCCGGTAGTAGCGCTAAAATCAAGGAGACGGACACCTGTAAGGCTCTTATCTTCATCATAATCCAATGCAATCAGATTATGTTTTTCCCAATATTTAAGTGCACGGGACACATCCTTTTCCGTGTAATTGAACTGATCTGCCAAATCAGAAATACTACAGATTTTGTGCGCGCTAAGTACACGTAAAAGATATAAATATATCTTAAGCTGTGCATCATTGGCATCTGCCATATACTTATCAATAAATACGTTAGACACCAAAGTCGCATCAAGACTGTAATCCTGATAAACTTTAAACTGACTCATGTAACCACATCCATTTCATTTTTTAAGGCAAGGATTATATTATCACAAGCATTCCGAAAATGAAATAGTAAAAATGGCCCAAAGCCAGTAAAATCAAGGGTTTCAGCACAATGTGGATAATGTGGATAGTGTGGATTACTTCCTCAAAGTCCCTATTTTGGCCAAAAAGATATCCACAGATTTTGATGTGTTCAAGTCATCTCAAAACTGTGGATATTGTGGATAATTATTTTTTTGTTAAGTCATCGGCGATATTTACTATATCTCCGGCACCCATGGTTATCAACATATCACCGGGTGCACAATTATTTTTAATAAATTTTTTGATTTCTTCAAAATCGGTAAGATAATAGCTCTCGGTTCCGAGTTTTTTTATCTTTTCGGATACGTCATTTGAACTTATTCCCAAATTGTCGGTTTCTCTTGCTGCGTAAATCGGAGCCAGGATAACGGCATCAGCCAAAGCTAAAGCTGAAGCAAAATCATCCATCAGGGCTTTGGTACGTGTGTATGTATGAGGCTGGAACACACACCAGAGTTTTTTCTTTGAAATATTGGCAGCAGCCGACAGGGTTGCTTTTATTTCCGAGGGGTGATGTGCGTAGTCATCGTAAATGATAATGTCATTGTAAACACCCTTCTTCTCAAATCTTCTCTTGGCTCCGCCGAAAGTTTTAAGAGCCTTAAGGGTAACATCTCTGTCTATTCCCATGAAATCGGCAACTGCAATTGCTGCCATTGAATTAAGAACGGAATGCATTCCGGGAACTATTAAACTGACACTTGTGTCAGAATGATTTTTGCTGTGCAAAGTGTATGACGTATTACCATTATCAAATTTAATATCGGTAGGATAGTAATCGGCGTTTTGGCTGCTTCCGAAAGTTACGACAGGTGATTTAACACCCTTGGTAACTATATCTTTGCCCTCAATATCACCGATAATAACAACTCCGTCCTCCGGTGTATGGTTGGCGAATTTGTTAAAGGAATTTCTTATATCATGTATATCTTTGAAGAAATCAAGATGATCTCCTTCAACGTTAAGAATAACCGAAATCTTGGGGAAGAAACTTAAGAAGCTGTTGGTATATTCACAGGCTTCCGTAACGAATACGTCGGAATGACCGATTCTTATGTTTCCGCCGATTGATTCCAATATTCCGCCCACCGAAAGTGTAGGGTCCGTATCTGCAGCCATAAGTATTTCGGAAACCATACCGGTTACGGTAGTTTTGCCGTGTGTTCCCGAAATGGCAATCGGAAGTTTGTAATTTGCCATTATCTGTCCTAAGAGTTCTGCTCTTGTCAAAATGGGAAGATTAAGGGCTGTTGCCTTTGCAAATTCGGGATGGTCCGGATGAATTGCTGCGGTGTATACGAATACGTCAATATCTTCCGTAATGTTGTCGGCCTTTTGACCGATGTATACCTTTGCACCCTTGTTAATTAATGAATCTGTAAGTGCAGAAGCTGCTCTGTCGGAACCTGAAACTTTAAAACCGTTATCGAGAAGAATGTCTGCCAATCCACTCATACTGATTCCTCCGATTCCGCAGAAGAAAACATTAACCGGTTTGTCAAAATCTATCTGGTACATATTTGTTTACCTTCCTAATGCCGATAGGGCATGTTTTTGTCCGCGATAATTATACTCCATAGGTAAAAGTGTTGCAAATTAACAGAAAATTTAGTGAAAATCGCCCAATTATCGCTATAATTGTTCACTTTGTTTGTCACTTATGCTATACTTTTAACTAATATATTTTCTATAATTATGCCCTTAATCGGGGCAGGTCGATGAGGTGATTATATGGTAAAAAAAGAGATGATTGCCATGCTTCTTGCTGGTGGTCAGGGAAGCCGTCTTGGCGTACTAACATCAAAGGTTGCCAAGCCAGCCGTTTCTTTCGGCGGAAAGTACAGAATTATTGATTTCCCCTTAAGTAACTGCATCAATTCCGGTGTGGATACGGTAGGAGTTTTAACACAGTACCAGCCGCTACGTCTTAATTCGCATATAGGAATAGGTATTCCGTGGGATCTTGACAGAAATATAGGCGGTGTTTCGGTTCTTCCACCATATGAAAAAATAAATAATACTGACTGGTATACGGGAACAGCCAATGCGATTTTCCAGAATATCGATTATATGGACAGTTTTAATCCTGAGTATATTCTTATTTTGTCGGGTGACCATATTTATAAGATGGACTACGAGGTTATGCTTGATTTCCATAAAGAAAAGGGTGCTGATGTAACTATTGCGGTTATGCCGGTTCCTATGGAAGAGGCCAAGAGATTCGGTATTATGATTACCGATGAAGATCGTAAGATTACGGATTTCGAAGAAAAGCCTGAAAATCCCCGTTCAAATCTTGCGTCTATGGGAATTTATATCTTTAACTGGAAGACCCTTAAGGAAGCCCTTCTTACTAATCAGAACCAGTCGGGACTTGATTTCGGTAAGCATATCATTCCTTATTGCCATGAAAAAGGCGAATCCTTGTATGCTTATGAATTTAACGGTTACTGGAAGGATGTAGGTACATTAAATTCCTTCTGGGAAGCTAATATGGAACTTATTGATATAGTTCCGGAATTTAACCTCTACGAAGAATATTGGAAAATATATACACGTGCAGAAATACTTCCGCCTCAGTACATTGCGGACACAGGTTTTGTTGAGAAGTCAATTATCGGTGAAGGTTCGGAAATATACGGTAAAGTATATAATTCCGTAATCGGATGCGGTGTCAAGATCGGCAAGGATACAGTGGTTCGTGATTCTATTATTATGAATCAGACTCAGATTGAAGACGGTTGCGAGATTAATAAAGCGGTTGTTGCCGAGGATGTTGCTATCGGAAACGGCGTCAGGATAGGAATCGGTGATGAAGTCCCCAATGAAACCGATCCTCACATTTATAACTGCGGACTGGTATGTATCGGCGAAAAGTCTATTATCCCGGATAATGTTACCATTGGTAAAAATGTATGCATATTCGGCGAGACTGATGCTAAGGATTATCCCGATAATACATTGCCCAGCGGCAAAACTTTAGTTAAGGATGGTGACAATTAGTGAGAGCGATTGGAATTATTTTAGCAGGTGGTAACAGCTACCGCATGAAGGAACTGTCACAAAAAAGAGCTGTATGTGCAATGCCTATAGCGGGCAGTTACAGAAGTATAGACTTTGCACTTAGTAATATGACGAACTCAAGCATTCAGAAGGTTGCGGTACTTACACAGTACAATGCAGGCTCTCTTAATGAGCATTTAAGTTCCTCAAAATGGTGGAATTTCGGTCGTAAGCAGGGAGGATTATTCGTATCCACACCGGCAGTTACAGCCGAGAACAATTCATGGTACAGAGGAACTGCCGATGCCATAGCACAGAATCTTGCATTTCTTAAGAATTCCCACGAGCCTTATGTAGTTATTACGTCAGGTGACTGCGTTTATAAGCTTGATTACAATAAGGTGCTTGAATATCATATCGAAAAGAAGGCCGATATCACTGTAGTATGCAAAGATATGCCGCCTGAGGTTAATGTAGACAGATTCGGTACCATCAAGATGAACGAAGATGCCAGAATTGAAGAATTCGAGGAAAAACCCGTAGTTGCCAAGTCAAATACAATTTCCTGCGGTATCTATGTGGTACGTCGTCGTCAGCTTATCGAAATGATTGAAAAGAGCATGGAAGAAGACAGATACGACTTCGTCAAAGATATTCTTATCCGCTACAAAAATATGAAGCGTATCTACGGATACAAGATTAACAGTTA
The DNA here is from genome assembly GCA_045629045.1 of Lachnospiraceae bacterium. Taxonomy (GTDB): domain Bacteria; phylum Bacillota; class Clostridia; order Lachnospirales; family Lachnospiraceae; genus JAILLW01. Next base: position 11,657 of record JAZQQM010000041.1, on the reverse strand, counting down.
TTGGCGCAACATAGCTACTGTAGAGGATTACTTCTATACTAATATGGATTTCCTTAACAAAGAGACGAGAAATTATTTCTTTAAAGAGTATCCGGATATTTATTCTAAGGTTGATGATCTTCCTCCTGCTAAGTATAACTTCGGCGCCCAGGTTAGAAATTCTCTTATTTCTTCAGGATGTATCGTTAACGGAACAGTAGAGAATTCTGTTATTTTCAAAAAAGCATATATCGGAAATAACTGTACAATCAAGAATTCGATTATCTTAAATGATGTTTACATCGGCGACAATACTTATATTGAGAACTGTATTGTTGAAAGCCGTGACACCATAAGAGCCAATTCGAACCATGTGGGTGAGGATGGAATTAAGATTGTTATTGAACGAAATGACAGGTATGTGATTTAAAGACAATATATGAGGGGCAAGGACATTGTTGTCCTTGCCCCCTATTTATGTCTTCAAATGTGAAAAGTGACCTTTTGCAGTTTGGGGAAGAATGTATTAAAATGTTGAACTATGTTTAAGAGTAAAAGACAAATTATATTTTTTATATTGGCCTTGGTACTGATGGGAGTGATTTTCTATTTTTCACATCAGACGGCGGAGGTTTCGACGGAACAGAGCGATTCTATAGGACTTATTATAGGTAGATTATTGTTCTCGGATTTCGGTATGTGGGACAAAGCACTTCAGCTTGCTTTTGCAAGTGAGATATCTCATATTGTCCGTAAAACGGCCCATGCAACCGAGTACGGGATACTGGCACTGTTCTGGTTTAATGGGATTTTGAACAAAGACAGCAGGCTTATTAAAACCGGAATTGTTACGGTTATTATATGCGCCCTATATGCCGCTTCGGATGAGTTTCATCAACTGTTTATTGCGGGACGCTCCGGGAAGGTGGGCGATGTGCTTATCGATACAACAGGGGCACTTATAATGACGATTATATGTGTTTTGGTGTGCTATCTTTATAGGAAGAGAAAGAAGTAATTACTGTTTAAGGGGAATGGTTGAATTATGAATTTCGTAGAATTTAGGAATGTAGATAAAACGTATCATATGGGCGAAGTGGATATTTGCGCCCTTAAGGATGCTAGTTTTGAGATTAAAAAAGGTGAGTTTTGTGTAATCGTAGGTGCATCCGGCGCCGGCAAAACCACGATTCTTAATATCTTGGGAGGAATGGACAGGGCTACAAACGGCAGTGTATTCCTTGACGGAACAGATATTTCAAAGTATTCCAACAAAAAATTGACCACATACAGACGATACGATATAGGATTTGTTTTTCAATTCTATAATCTTGTGCAGAATCTTACGGCACTTGAGAATGTTGAACTGGCGGCGCAAATCTGTAAAGAGCCCCTTGATGCCATGACGGTAATAGAGGAGGTGGGGCTTAAGGACCGTGCGGGTAATTTTCCTGCCCAATTATCCGGCGGTGAACAGCAAAGAGTTGCCATAGCCCGTGCACTTGCCAAGAATCCAAAGCTGCTTTTATGTGATGAACCTACAGGTGCGCTTGACTACAATACCGGCAAACAGGTTCTGAAACTTCTTCAGGATACATGTCGTAAGAACGGAATTACGGTTGTGGTTATTACCCATAATCAGGCAATTAAGCCTATGGCCGACAGAATTATAACGGTCAAAAACGGCACTGTTACCAAAATGGAAATGAATGAACATATAGTTCCCGTAGAGGAGATTGAGTGGTAATGCTTAAGACAACTTTAAGGGAAATTAAATCAAGTCTTGGTCGTTATATGGCGATACTTTTGATTATTGCACTTGGAGTGGGCTTTTACGGAGGCCTTAAATGTACCAAACCTGCAATGATTAAGACTCTTGATACATATCTTAAAAATTCTTCTTTTTTTGATTATCGTTTTTTATCAACAATAGGTTTTGATAAGGATACGCCTGATTATATTATGAATCTGGGCAATCCGGATATTGAATGTGCGGAAGGTTCCTATTTTGTCGATGCCCTGTGCCAAAAGGAAGGCGGAGAGGAAATAATATATAAGCTTCATTCAATCACTTCATCGGTTAATAAGCTTTATATGGTTGATGGACGTATGCCCGCAAATACCGATGAATGCGTAATAGATAATTACATGATAAATGTAAAAGTCGGTGATATTATCAACGTTACCGACAATAATTCCGAAGATACCCTTGATCTTTTAAAGGAGCATACTTTGAAGGTTGTAGGTATTGTGCGTAGCCCATACTATATTAATTTTGAGCGTGGCACCACTTCCATAGGAACAGGTAAAGTATCGGGATTCATTTATGTACCGGAGGATATTTTTGATGCGGATTATTATTCGGAAATTTTTATTAAACTAAATAATGATTTTGGGGCATATACAGATGAGTATGATGATTATATTGAGTCCAAGGAAGATTCCATGGAAGAATTGGCAGATGAAGTAACAAGTATACGCTTTGACCGCATATACGATGAGGCAAAAGAAGAACTTGATGATGCCAGGGAGGAGTTTGACAAGGAATCTGCCGATGGCAGGAAGGAGCTTGAGGATGCCCTTGAAGAATTGGAGGAGGGTCGTACAAAGATAGACGATGCTCAAAAGGAAATAGACGATGGGCTAAAGGCCATAGAGGACGCCAAGAAGAAGTTATCGTCCCAGGAAAGAAAACTGAATGCTTCCGAGGCCACGGTCAACAATAAGCTTAATGAACTTAAACTGGGATATATATCCGGAGTTGTGCCCCTTACGGACTTCCTAATAGGAAGGCAGCAGCTTGAGGCCGGTCTTGCCCAGATTGACAGCGGACGCAATGAGATAAGTAAAGCACGAAGAACAATTAAAGAACAGGAAAAAGAAATAAATGACGGTATAGCGGAATTGGATGATGCCCGTAAGGAATGGGAAGAGGGCTATGCAGAATACGAAGACGGTCTTAAGGAATATAACGAAAAGGTTGCTGATGCCCAAAAAGAACTTGAGGATGCTAAGGCAGAACTTGAAGATGTAGAAGAACCCCTCAGTTATTCCCTTAATCGTAAGACAAATGTGGGATATGCCTGCTATGAATCGGATACTAATATAGTTGCGTCGGTGGCTAATGTATTCCCTATATTTTTCTTCCTGGTGGCGCTGCTTATCTGTATGACCACCATGAACCGAATGGTGGAAGAACAAAGAACCCAGATAGGCATCTTAAAGGCCTTGGGATATTCTTCGTTTTCTATTCTGAACAAGTATACATTTTATGCAGGTTCGGCCGCTCTTATAGGTGCTGTGGGAGGATATCTTGCGGGTACTTACTTCCTGCCCCAGGCTATCTGGCAGGGATATAACATTATGTACAACATGGGACCGACTATTGAATATAAATCAGTAACCATGGTTGCGGTGCTGTCGGTGGCGGCTGCTATGCTTTGTGCGGTGGGATCGGCATATTTTAGCGTGATTTATGAATTAAAGGATGTGCCTGCGAATCTTATTCGTCCCAAGGCACCCAAAAGCGGTAAGCGTGTGTTCCTTGAATACATTACTCCTTTGTGGAAACATATGAAATTTCTGCATAAGGTTACCGCAAGAAACATATTAAGATATAAGAAACGATTCTTCATGATGGTACTTGGAATCGGAGGTTGTACAGCACTGGTACTTACAGGTTTTGGTATCGGTGATTCCATAAAGGGTATAGCGGACAGACAATATACTACAATCCAAAAATATGACATAAGTGTCACGTTTTCCGATGATTTTGATAATACTAAAATTGAAGAGGTGCTTTCCTGCGAAGGGCTGGAAAGTGCGGCATTTACCAGGGAGGAATCCGTAGATGCATATTTTAACGGTGAGTTTAAGACGGTAACTTCCGTTTTGCCTCAGAATAAAGATGACTTATTAAAGTTCCTGGTGCTTAGGACGGAGGATGGTATTCCCATTGATTATCCAACGGAAAATGAGGCGGTAATAAGCGCACGTTTTGCATTAAATCTTGGAATTAATGTAGGTGATACCATAGAACTTCGCGATTCTGACCTTAATGAGCGCCTGTGTGTTGTTTCGGGAATATGTGAAAACTATGTGTACAGCTATGTGTATTTGCCGGAAGATAATACACTTGATTCTTATAATACAGCATGGATTAATGGCGGAAATGACTTGCATAAGCTTGGCGCCGCGATAGCTTCCTTTGATTATGTGCTTAGTGTTTCCATTATTGATGATTTACGTGAGCGAATCGAAACAATGATGAGCGGTATGGACTTTATAGTACTTATTGTGATTATGTGTGCCGGAGGATTGGCACTTATAGTTCTTTATAATTTGACCAATATTAATATTACGGAGCGCATACGTGAGATTGCGACAATCAAGGTACTTGGTTTTTATCCGGGAGAAACTGCTTCTTATGTATTTAGAGAAAATCTGGTACTTACCGCAATAGGAGCTTTGGTGGGACTGCCTCTGGGAAAGGCATTGCATACATTTATTATGTACACAATCAGAATTGATATGGTATCATTTAAAACGTATGTGGCGCCCATAAGCTATGTCTGGGCAATAGCAATTACCTTTGGATTTGCCTTTTTGGTAAACGGTATCATGTATTTTAAACTTGATAAAATCAATATGGCTGAGTCTCTTAAGACGATAGAATAGGATAGAATATGTATAAAAATATAATTTTTGATGTGGGAGAAGTTCTGTTCTCCTACGGCTGGAAAGAAGCATTAATGTTGGCAGGAGCTTCATATGAGGATGCACTTATGCTGGGTAGGGATTTGTTTGACGATCCGGTGTGGGGCGAACTTGATTTGGCGGTACGTCCGTATTTTGAAGTGGTTGATGAACTTTCGGGTAAATATCCTGCGCATAAGGATGCTATTACTTCATTCCTTACCAATGTTGAAGTTATGCCCAAGTCCCGCCCGGTTATTTGGGAATTACTTAAGCGTCTTAAGGAAAAAGGGTATAAATTATATCTTTTGTCCAATTATTCGGAATATATGTTCAGCCGCCATACAGCCGGAAGGCCTTTTATGGAAGTGATTGACGGGGCTATGGTATCTTATATGGTTCACATTAATAAACCTGATCGCGGAATTTACGAGGCCTTGCTTAAAAAGTATGATTTGGATGCTTCGGAGAGTCTGTTCTTCGATGACAAACTTGAGAATGTAGAAGGTGCAAGAAAGTGCGGAATCGATGCGATTCAGGTTACGGATGAGCCGATGCTTGCGAGGGAATTAATTAAACTACTGTCGGTGAAATAGGTTAGTATATTCGTGCAGTTGCGGCGCTGCCGCCCGGATTACGGATGAAATGGGGATATAAATATGATTATTAAAAACGGAAACGTAATTGATCCTGAAAACGACAGAGTGTTTCAGGCAGACATATATATTAAGGACGGCAAAATCGCAAAAATCGTCGAAAGTGACAACACAGGAAATGTTGACGAGGTGGATGAGTGGTTGTCCTTTGCTCATGAGGACAGAAACAATTCTTCTGAGATAGTTATTGATGCTACGGGTCTATATGTGGGTCCCGGTCTTTGCGATACTCATGTTCATTTCAGAGATCCCGGATTTACTCATAAGGAAGATATTAATACGGGTGCCGAAGCAGCCAAAGCAGGCGGCTATACAAGTATTGTTCTTATGGCAAATACCAATCCCAAGGTGGATAACGTTGATACATTAAAATATGTTCTTAATAAGGGCGCAACAACGGGCATCAATATATATTCCTGCGCCAATGTAACCATGGGCATGGAAGGTAAGGAACTTACCGATATGTATGCCTTAAAGAGCGTGGGTGCTGTGGGATTTACGGATGACGGAATCCCCCTTATGGACAAAGATATAGTTTTTAATGCAATGCAGGTTACCGCAAAACTTCAGATGCCTATATCTTTTCACGAGGAGAATAAGGAATTAATAAGCGAGAACGGAATTAATGCCGGTATGGCTTCCGATTATTATCATGTGGCAGGTTCACCTAAGGAAGCTGAAATCAGCATGATAGACAGAGACATTAAGATTGCGAAGCAGGTGCCTTCTGCCTGTGTAGTGATTCAGCATATAAGTACAAAGGAAGGTGTTGAACTGGTGCGTAATGCCAAAAACAGCGGTATAAATGTTCATGCCGAGGCTACACCTCATCACTTTAGCCTTACCGAAATGGATGCGATTAAATTCGGTACTAATGCCAAGATGAATCCGCCTCTTAGAACAGAGGAAGACAGACAGGCTATTGTTGAGGGAATTAAAGACGGCACGATTGATATTATTGCTACCGATCACGCACCCCACAGTTTTGAGGAAAAAGATAAACCTATGACTGAAGCACCAAGCGGAATTATAGGACTTGAAACGGCATTTTCACTTGCTATACAGAATCTTGTTAACAGAGGAGCTCTTACATATCCGGAGTTATTCAGGAGAATGTCATATACTCCATGTAAATTATATAATCTTCCCGGTGGAGTGATTAAAGAAGGAGCTCCTGCGGATTTTGTCATATTTAATCCTTCGGAAGTGTGGGAAGTTACTTCGTTTAAGTCAAAATCTTCCAATTCGCCTTTCCTTGGCAAGCGCCTTCCGGGTGCAATCAAGTATACGATCTGCAATGGTAAGGCTGTATATATAATGTGACAGTAGGGACGGTTCTTTCTGTCACATTTTGAAAAATATTGGTACTGCAAAACGGATACGGTATTATCTATTTCTCGTCCGCACTCTTGCATTTCTAAGTGTTGCCATCATATATGCCTCTTAAGGGTACGGCACCGAACTATTCGCCATCCATGGCTCAATTAGTTCTTTCGCCTGCCTCCTGCAGGCTCATGCCTAATACTCGCAACACTAAGAACAGCTACAGAGTGCTTCCTAAAGAAATTGATAATACCGTATCCGTTTTTGCATTATAAATACATCAAAGTGTGACAGAAAGAACCGTCCCTACTGTCACATTACATATGATAAAATGGAAGTGGGTTTGAATTTGTGGAGGTGGCAAAATGAAAAAACTAATCATTCCATCAAAATTAAATGAGGGGGATAAAGTAGCATTTATTTCAATCTCGGGTGGTCGTGCCGGAGATGAAGATATGCTTCCCAGATACCTGCTGGGTAAAAGAAGATTCGAAAAAATCTTTAATGTAGAAGTGGTTGAGACTCCTAATGCGCTTAAGGGAAGCAAATACATTTATGAGCATCCTGAGAAAAGAGCCGAGGATTTGATGTGGGCTTTGAAGGATGATTCCATAAAAGGAATTATCTGCAATATGGGCGGAGATGATTCGTATCGTGTTCTTCCCTATATCAATCCGCAGGTTATTCATGATAACCCAAAAGTATTTATGGGCTTTTCCGATATTGCTACATGGATGGCTGTTTTCGCATATGCAGGAGTTCGGGCTTATTACGGCCCTTCTGTTTTGACTCCGATTGCACAGCCCGGAAAACTCGATGAGTATACGGAAGAAGCAATCAGACGAACCGTGTTTTCAAATGAGGTAATAGGTGAGATTAAACCGGCGGAAAAGACTACCCCCATTGATTGGAATACCACATATACAATCAAAGAAGGACAAGAAGAAGTCCAATATGAACGCTTTTTGGATAATGATGAGATTGCCGATCCGAAAGATATAATTCCCTGGACCCCGGGAACCGGATATAAGGTATTGCAGGGATCCGGAAAAGTAAGGGGTAATGCCATTGCGGTTTGCGGCGGCCCTCTTTGGCAGATAATGGGGACAAAGTATTTCCCGGGTCCCGATATTTGGGAAGATTCCATTATTGCCTTGGAACACTGTAACGTTTATGACAGCAAATTAGCCGGATTACATGAACTTCGTGCATTTGCCGCAGCCGGAGTATTTGATAAGGCTAAAGCTGTGATTACAGGCCCTTTGGATGAAGACAGCAGGGAAACAATCTTAAAGGTTATATGTGATGAAGTACACAGACCTGATATGGTTATATTGGAGAATGTGGATTTCATTCACAGAACTCCTATGACTGTAATTCCTACCGGAGCATTAATGGAGATAGACTGCGATGTTCCGAGAATAGAAATACTCGAATCGGGAGTATTATGATAATGTGCAAAGCGTATAACGATGAACTGAATTTGTAAGACAGATGAGTTAGGAACAATGATGATAGAAAATATCATAGCAAAATTATTTGAAAATAGCGGGTTAGGAATAATAGACCGACCGATAATCTCCGTTTCGGGTGGATTTATGCATAGGATGTACAAGGTCCATGCGAATGATACATTTTATGCAGTGAAACATCTTAACCCGGGTGTGATGGCAAGGGAATCTGCTTTGGAAAATTATGATAGGGCGGATGCTTTGGAATTAATTATTGAAGAGGCGGGAATACCCATTGTGCCGTCTCTTGTTTTGAATGGCCAAAAGAGGCAGTGCATTGATGGAAATTTCTTTTATGTGTTTAGATGGCAGGAAGGAAAAATAACGGATTGGGATAATATTACATGTAATCAATGTTATGAGGCCGGCAATATTTTAGGAAGAATTCATTCGTTAAATTGTGCCGAAACTAAAATTAAAATCCCGGAAGAAAGTGTTGTAAAATGGGAAGAATATGCCGATAAGGCGAAGAAGACAGATAACGAGATAAGCGACCTTTTGTCAGAAAATATGAAGCTGCTTAAATATGCGGAAGAGCAGATGAATATTGCAAGAAAGTCATTGCCGGCCATATGCTGCATTTCCGATGAAGATATGGACCCCAAAAATGTTATGTGGAATCATAATGAGCCAATGGTGATTGACTTGGAATGTCTGGATTATGGAAATCCGGTTTCACATGTACTCCAGCTTTCCTTACAATGGTCCGGAATTACTGCTTGTAATTTTAATCTATCTTTGCTTAAGGCGTTTTTTGAAGGATATTTTGCTGCATATGATAATGGCTTTAAGTCTTATGAGGACGTATTTGGTTTGGCTTATACATGGGTAGAATGGCTGGAATATAACATTTTAAGGGCTCTGGGAGAATGCGCTGACGAAGCAGAGCGTGTAATGGGAGTAGCCGAGGTAAAGAATACAATAAAGCGGATGCAGTATATCTTTTTAAATGAAGAAGAGATTAAAAATGTGTTGAAGCAATTGTAATTATCGAGAAATCTTTTACCTCAACGCTGAATTGTTATTTGCTCAATAGTACATTGATTGTAAATGAAGGATAGCTTGATATACTTAATTCATAAAATAAATCTGCAGTTTATTTATGAGACAAAACCTAATAGACAAGGAGAACAGATTATGAATAGTAACTTAGGATTAAATATCAAGAACTATAGGAAAAACAAAGGATTTACCCAGGAAGAACTGGCGGGAATGATTGGTGTTACACCTCAGGCAGTAAGCAGATGGGAATCAGAAGCCGGACTTCCGGATATTTCTATGATTGTACCGATCGCGCAGGCATTGAATATTACTACAGATACGTTACTTGGATATAATGCGGTAAATCAGGATGATTATCTTGCTTCTAAGCTTAAGGAAAAGCTAGATGGAATGTGGGATATTTCCGATACAAGAGGAAGTGCTTTAAAATGTGTTGAGTTTCTTGCAGAGGAAGCTAACAGGAATCCTATGAATTTTGAAGTATGCCTCATGTATGTTGAAAGAGTTGCGGGGTTAAGCTATTACATTGACATGGAAGGTTTGCTTTCGGATGATCCTCAAAGAGCAGAAAACATATTGGAGGACGGAATAAAAAAAGGTGTGACTATTATCCGTTATGCAAGTGACAATAAGATGGTAAACAAAGCACATTATGCACTTGCCTGGATATACATACATAAGAAGGATTTCTCAAATGCAAGAGAACACATTAATGTATTACCCAGTTTTGAAAACACCAGAATGAAGGAATTGATTATTTCTGAGCTTGCGTTCTTTGAACATGGATTTGAAGAAATGAAGGAGAGTTTTGCCTCCACAAATAAAATGCTTTGTAATATTTTGTTAAGTCAGTTGCATTGTATCGCTGAAAACTATGCATACTGGGGTGATAAAGATGAAGCAATAAGAAACTTAAAATGGTGTGAAGGTGTTGCCAGGGCATTTACAGACATTCCGGAATATGCAGGCGACAGGACGAAGGGATTTTGGAAGAAACTTAATCACAATATGATGGTTGCATATGACCGTGCAGGAGACAAGGACAAAGCAAATGAGATTTGTGAGAACTATCTGAAAATGATTAAGGATGATAGTGACTATTCTGAAGAAGAGTACGATGCAATTGCCAAGGAATTCAGAGAAAGAATATACCAACTGTAAATCGGGCTGTTTATGCCGGTTATGATGTTTTACAATTTAAAGGCAATAGACTAATGGAGGTGCTTTATGCCACATGTAGATATAAAATGCTTCGCAGGAAGAACTGAAGAACAGAAAAGAGAATGTGCCAATCAGATAGCTGAGGTTATTGCTAACACATTAGGCTGTGAGACAAAGAGTGTTTCTGTTGCCATAAAGGATGTGGAGCAATCAAAGTGGAAAGATGAAGTTTGGGATAGACATATTGTCCCGGACGAAAAATATCTGTATAAAAAGCCCGGATATTCATGCGACGAATAAACGGCAAAATGGATTAGGCATTCAAAGATCGAGTTATATGTCGATAGGAGAAGTTATGAACAGAATATATTATGAGGATGATAAAATTAAGATCCGAAGTATGACTATGGATGATGCTCAAATAATATATGATACTTATCAGTCATATGGTTGGAATCCTGTGTTAACAACATATGAAAACTATTTTTATGAGCAGGAGAAAAATAAGAGAAAAGTCTTTATTGCCGAATATGAGGGACAGGTTTCCGGATTGTGCACATTGGTAATGAATCCCAATGAAGGCCCGTTGGGAGGCTTAGGTTTTCCTGAAATAGTTGATCTTACAGTTTTCTTTAACGTGCATAATAAAGGTATTGGGAATAAATTAATGGATGTAGCCGAACAGGAGGCAGCAAAAGTATCTGATGCAGTTTATTTAGCTGTGGGGGTTCATTCCGGATATGGTGCCGCACAAAGAATATATGTTAAACGAGGTTATATACCTGATGGCAGTGGAGTGTGGTATCAGGGAAAACAATTGGAACAATACGCACCATGCTGCAATGATGATGAACTTTTATTATTTATGTCCAAGCAGTTATAAAAAATATTTTGTGGGTTGATGATTAGCCGCACACTCGTGACTTTAGTCGTGAGTTAGGCGGCTTTTCTTGTAATGTGCTGCTACATATGGTATAATATAAATATGGATAAAACATCATATTTTACAATACCTAAAGATGTTACGCATGGTCGTGGGTATGTGTACTCATTACAATACCATATCGTATGGGTTACCAAATATAGAAAGCCCATATTTATAGGCGCTATCGAGCAGGATATTAAAAACTATCTCATCGAAACGCTTAAATCCTTAGATATGGATATCCTTGCAATGGAAATAATGCCTGACCACATACATCTTCTTGTGAACTGCAAGCCACAGCTTCGGCTTTCGGATGCTATTAAAATACTTAAAGGCAATACTGCGAGGTGGTTGTTTCTAAGTCACCCTGAGATAAAAAAACAACTTTGGGGTGGACATCTGTGG
>JAZQQM010000040.1:0-5489 GCA_045629045.1 Lachnospiraceae bacterium | reverse complement strand
AGTATCTTGATATTAAGAAATTACAACAGTAGTATATCTGATGTACCATCAATATTTTGAATACACTTTGAATACAGTGGGAGATAGCGTGCTCTCCTTTCAGTATTTATGCGGGTTTGCGAAACTCAATCGACTTCGAGTCCCGTCTCGCGCTCTGAGGATTCAAGGAAACTTGAATCCTTTTTTTATTGTATTTTCGGGCATTCCCGGACTTTTGGACACAGTGGGAACCATCGATTTAGGGTGGGAACCGGTGGGAACCAAAATCAGGTTGAGACGGGAAATGAACATTATGATAATTTGAAAATTATACCAAGAAAGGAAAACTTCGACGCGTTAATCCAAAGTATAGTCTGTGATGGAATAAAACAATGTGCCGTTGTGGCACACTTACACCCGGTATGCGGGTGCCGGATACCTAACGAACACGGTATGACGAAGGAATGCCGTGCAAGCAGGTAGACGGAAAAGCCGTCTGCAAGACCGCAATGGCGCTTCTGTTGGAACTTGTTTCTGACGGAAGCGCTTTTGCGTTACTTTCGCCGAAAGTAACAAAGGCTGAGTGGTCGGCGAGTACACAATTATGGCTCCGTTGTGGAGCCTTCGCGCGAATACGCGCACGTACATTTCATAACAGATTATACGGAGGATTAAATATATGAGTACAATAGTAATAGAAAAAACAATAAGCGGGTGTATGGGACCCGGTTCAATGGCCCATAATAAAAGAAGCTTCCTGGCAAGTAATGTTGATGCTGAGAGGACTGAAAGGAATGTGATAGAGATTGATGATGATATCAAGGTTGTATATCATGAACTTTTTGATGATGCATTGCAAAGATATAATGACAAGCAGACAAGGGAGAGCAGAAAGATAACCGATTATTATGAACACATAAGAACCGGTAAGCAGGAAAAACTTTTCTGTGAAGCAATATTTCAGATGGGAAATAAGGATGATACACCGGCTGACGGCGAGGGAGCCGAAGAAGCAAAAGAAATATTGGAAGAATTCACGAAGAGGTTTGTTGAAAACAATCCGAACTTAAGGGTATTCGGAGCCTATATCCATATGGATGAGGCAACACCGCATGTTCATATCGATTTTGTTCCATTTATCGACGATAGTAAGCGTGGTCTTGATACCAGAGTAACCCTTAAGGGCGCATTGGCTGCCATGGGATATAAAGGAACGGGAAAACGTGATACCGAGTGGAATCACTTCATAGATGCCAATAAAGAGCTCATGGCTACAGTTATGGCGGAGCATGATATCGGATGGCTGCAGAAGAATACACATGAGGAACATCTTGATGTATATGATTATAAGGTTAAGATGCGAAAAGAAGAGCTGGAAGCCCTTAATACGGAGCTTGAGACGGCAACAAAGGTAATTGATGCTGTAGAAGCTGCAATTACTCAAAAGCAGGATGATGTGGCTGTACTTGATAAGAAAATTGAAGCCAAAACCAAATCGTCACAGAAGCTTGATACGGATATTGATAAGAAGAAAGTAAAGTTCGATGAATTGGCCAAGAAACAGATTGCGATAGATGAAATAGACAAGATTCAGGTTACTAAGGGGCTATTTGGGTTTGTGTCACTGCCCCAAAGCGCCCTTGACTATATCATGGACTGCGCAAAGAAATATATTGCATTTGCCAAGGAAAATATCAGTATTAAAAAACTGAAGGAAGAAATCAAGGAAAAAGATACACAGATTTCGAAGAAGGACAGTAAAATCTCAAGTCTTGAAGGGAAAGTAAAAACGTTGCAGGAGAAGCTTGATGAAAAAGAATCAATTAAAGCAAGAATGGCAGCTGCAACAGAAAAAAGAGACCTTGAAGCCGTCAATAAGGAAAATACGATCTTAAGAAATCTCCTGGAACGACTCGGCTTCAAAAAGGAAATGGAACGTGAACTTTCACAGAAGAATACGAAGCAGACGGAGGTGATTCGATGAACTTGGAGTATTATAACAAGCTAGTCAGTGAACCGCCTGTTGATGTAGCTCACAGCTATATCTTTATCGTCAGCAGACGTGACCTTGCGATAAATATAATTGCAGCCGGATATAATTCACTATATATCGGAAATGATGGTGACAGTGTAGATGATTTGATTGAATATATGAATGCCAATGAGTATCGAGGATTGTATATCAACGATTACAAATACGTTACGTACCTTCGAAAAAGCGATAATGACAAGTTAACAGAGTATCTTAAGAGCCAGTACCATGATTATGTTGAAGGGTACTGGCTTTTTAATAAAAAAGAATATCTTGAAAAATCAGAATATGAGGAAGAACTTAAGGGAATTATCGATGAGTTCATTGCCAGATTCGAAGGAACAGAGGACGGAAGGAAGAACCTTGACAGATATCATCGTTTTAACGAAAAAGGTAAGCCAGTAGGAACCTTTGATATCAGGATCGTTGAATCTATTCTGAATACCGTTCCGTTCATTCTTCTTAACGGTGTGGCCTATGTATATGAGAACGGTGTCTATAAGGAAGATAAGGATTGCATTATTCTTCGCACAAAGATAACGGAATATATATATCCGGAGCTTATAAAGAGCGCTGTCATATCGGCAGTTCTTTCACTCCTTCTTACGCAGCCGGGGCTTATTAAGCAATTCTATGAAATCAATAATCATCCCAAGCACTGGATTAACTTCAAAAACGGATGGCTGGATGCAAAGACACTGACCATGCATCCGCATAATCCCAAATATCTGTCTATCAATCAGATACCATATGAGTTTGATACCAAGTGGCTTGGCGATATTCCCGATGGTGAAAATGTACAAAGATATCTGTCATCGTCTATTCCTGATGCGGATAATCAGTTAATGATGTGGGAATATCTGGGATATTGCATGAGCGTAGATACATCCTTTCAGAAGTTTCTGATGATTAAGGGCCGTGGCGGAACCGGCAAATCCATTCTGGTATCTATCTTTCAGAAGGTAGTCGGAATTGATAATGCTTCAAGTATATCTTTGCAGAGTCTTAATCAAAGATTCTATGCAACGGGGTTGTTTGGAAAGCTGCTGAATGCCTGTGCCGATATTCCGGCAACGGCACTTGAAAATGTGGATGTAATCAAAAAAGCCGTCGGCGAAGATACACTTCTCTATGAAAGAAAGGGAGCCGATGCAACGCAGTTTACTTCCTATGCCAAACTTCTCTTTTCAGCAAATGAGCTGCCGCTTAATCTTGATGAAAAGTCCAATGCATATTACAGAAGACTGATGATTCTTAATATGAATCAGGCAATACCGGATAAGGACCAGTACCTTAAGGATAAGCTGTATGCCGAAATGCCATACATCTTGACTATGTCAGTCAAATCTCTTAACAGGCTTTATGAGGATGGGACGTTTAAGGAAAGTGATGAAAGCAGAGAGTGCGTTGAATCACTTCACAGAAGTGCAGACAGTGTTAAAGCGTTCCTTGATGAATGTGTTGAACAGGATGAAGCTGGTAATGTCGGACGCAGAGAAATGTACGAGGCATATACCGAGTTCTGTAAGCGGGAAGAACGAAGCGAACATAAAAAGAGCATATTCTTCAAATATATGGAAGACAAAGGATATCCTGCAAAGCGTACCGCAAACGGTTTTGTATATGAAGGAATGAAGCTGATTAATGATGGGTTTATAGATATAACGGAAGATGATGAGCTGATGCAAGGCTGTCCGTTTATATAATCCAATACCAAATGACAAAATTTTGTCACGAAAATGATATTTTGATGACAAAAACGAAAACCCGACAAGGCTGATAAATATTGGCTTTGCTCGGTCTTGATGATAAAAATGACATTTTTTCATTACTTCGGAGCAGATGCAAAACCTCTGATTCTTGGCAGTGGAAGATGAGTGTCATTTTTGTCATTTTGTCATTGCTGCTTTCGACAAATGTTTTGAATGCAAATTATTGGTTTACATAACATAAAAACATAGCAAAATCCATTGACTGGGGGGGTCAAGAGCATATACTACAAAGTGGATTATAGGGTATTTTGTAAAGTTTATAAGAAACGGAGTATGTAATATGAAAAAATCAATTGTAGCAATTATGATGGCAGTAACCCTTGTGGGTTCTTCACTTGCCTTCCCGGTACAGGCATATGCACGAGATGTCAATCAAGGTGATGTCTTAGAATTAAACACAGGAGAGCTAGAAACCAACAACGGAACGGTAAAAGAAAACGGTACGGGGAGTGTCGTTGATAGGATAATAACCAACAACGGAACGGTAGAAAAAAACGATGGAATGGTAAATACCAACAGTACTACAGGAACGGTAGAAATAAACGATGGTAATGTAAGAGACAACTACGGAACAGTAACAATAAACCATAATATAGTAAATAGCAACTACGGAACGGTAACAGAAAACAAAGGAACGGTATATAACAACTACGGAGGAACAGTTAATAACGTGGATGGCGGTACAGTTACAAACCAGTGGTATGAGTATATTCTTACCGGCGGTAGTTATGTAAGCGGTAGTAAAAAGACAACTCGCGATAACAGAACATGGATTGGTAAAGCAGAATCAACTGACAGTGAACTTGGAGATTACTATATTACAGTAGCTGCCAATGAGGGAACTGTTTTTGAGTCTGCAACTTTAAAAGGCCAACCGATTGAATATATCATGAATGAAGATGGTACTATCTCATTTGGAAAAATTGACGGTACAATCAGCATATTATTTAAGCAACCTACTAACAATAACAACAATAATAACAACAACAATAATAACAACAACAATAATAATAACAACAATAATAACAACAATAATAATAACAACAACAATAATAATAACAACAATAATAACAACAATAATAATAACAATAATAATGACGATGAGAATACAGGTAACACATATGAATCGTCAGCAGATTCAAATGCTGCCAACCTGATTGCAGCTATCGAAGCAGTCATCGCAGCTGAAGAAAAAATGCCTGTAACATCATTTACATCTGATGAAGCAGTAGCTAAAATACCTGCAACAGCTAAAAGCGCAGGTGCATCTTACAATCTCTCAAAGATTGTAACTTCACAGGGATTTGTAGCCGCAGTAAATAAGATATCCGAGAACGTTAAAGCTCAGAATGCTGCCAACAATGCTGCCAATAATAATACTGCACGAAGAACATCGGTAACCATATATTCAGATAAGCCGATGAACTTTACAGCAGATATCTTAAATGAAATATCAGCTTCTGACATTGATTTCGTATTTGTATTTATGCATAACGGCAAAATGTACAGAGTGACAATTCCGAGAGGAACAGTGATAGATTTCAGCGGTCATGTATACGAAGGAACTTTATTCATCGGTCAGATTCTTGGAACATCAGAAGAAATTGGATAAATAATAGGATAGTATAAAACGTAATCTATATAAGAAGATACAGGAAGCACTTAAGAGCAAATCTTAGGTGCTTTCCGGTGAGGAAAAATGACTT
>JAZQQM010000039.1:0-5519 GCA_045629045.1 Lachnospiraceae bacterium | reverse complement strand
CTTTACGACAGAGCCTGTTTTAACCATCTTACCCAATACAGACTCAACTGTTGTTGGGCTTACATCTTGCAGTATGTCACAGATTTCCGATTTAGAAACAGGCAGTACACTATTTAATACAGTTTGCTCAATTCTTTCTGTTTTACTAAGTTTTTTACCATTTACAGTAGAAAATCTCTTATCTAATTCTTTATAGCATTTGTAAAGTGTTGATAAAAAATTCTTCATGAATTCAAAATAAGAGTTTTCATTAGTATGCCAGCCTGCCGATGATTCTTCAAGTGCACTGTAATAATAGTCTTTTGACTCGTTTATCTGTTCTTCAAATGAGACATATTTTCCTACATCATAACCACATTTATAAAGTAGAAAAAGTGACAATAATCTAGAAACTCTTCCATTTCCGTCCCCGAAAGGATGTATACACAAAAAGTCCAGGACAACACATGGTATTAACAATAACTTGTTTACTTTAGGATTATCTCTAGCTTCCATATATGCAAATATCAACTGTTCCATGGCATCCTTTGTTTCAGCTGCAGAAACAGGTGTAAATCGCACCTTACGCCTACCATTTTCCTCTATCTCCAAAATCAGATTATCTTCTTCCTTATATTTTCCCGATAATTCATATCCAGCTATTCTAGTCATTACTTCATGGATATGAAGTATCATATTCTCCGAAAATGACATATCAGCATATGATGTATGTATTTCATCCAATGCATCTCTATAGCCAGCAATTTCTCTTTCACTATGATTTAACGGCGCACTATTACCGTCTACAATTTCTTTAATACGTGCGTCTGTTGTAATAATACCTTCAATAGCATTCGATCCTTTTACAGATTGTACTCTGGCTATCTTTTCTAATTCTGTATAAACAATCTTATTATTATCTTTTCTTGTCCCTGATATCGCATTAAAAGTTGCAATTGCAGATGTTAAATTAACTATTTCTGCCGGAAATAATCCCTCATCTAAAAAAGAATAATCAAAAATATGCATATTCTCCTCCTTATTATCTGCATATATTTTAGCTCTTTATATGCAGATAAACAATAAAAATCTGCATATTATTTCACCTATAATATGCAGATTTCTTCACTTCATCATGTTAAAGCAAATTAAGAAAAGGGCACCGCCTCACCGGCTTTAGCCGGATTACTCTTGCACAAAACCTCGATACTTCCGAGTGCATTATAAAGGAAATGCGGTCGAATCTGGGAAAGTGCCATCTGATTTTTCTGTTTAGCAATCTTTAGTTCATTCTTTTGAATCTGTTTACCCTGAACAATATAAATATTACTGTAAATAAACATAAGTGAGACAAAAAGTGCAATGAAAAATGTTGGTGGCAGACCGGTTACTGTGTACCATTTTTCTGCAATAGGGACAAAAAATAATCATATTTCCCGTATTTTCATGTTCTATCTCTTTATTGCATCTGACACATTTACTAATCATATATTTTACCACAACCTATTGCTGTATGCTTACTTATCAACCTTAACAAATACTCCGTTAACAGAAAAAGCTACCGAAATTGCAGATGCATAAATCATCAACAATGGTTCGCTAGCTTTAGTCATTAGTTTAATCATTCAAGATAATCAATAGTTCTTACCGTGTCTTCCGGAAGGATTTGCAAAAAGTGCCTTGGCAAGCAAACCGATACCACCGAAAAAGAGTACGAAAATAATAACTGTTGCAAAAAGTGATGTCGCTTTCCAATACAGCTTCATATTCATAATCACATTAACAATTATGATTGCAAGACTGATTCCACAGCAAAGCTTTGACACCCAGTTGTACTTATAAAACAGAAAGATTACGCTTGCTATAAGCGGAATAAAAATCAGCCCATCCATCTGCCTTCCAAACAAATTAAAACTAAATATACTTGATGCATACACTTCAACATTCTGCATAAACAGATATCCACCGACTACTGTCATCAAAAGACCGACAAAAAACAGAATTACGTCACTATTCTCATTTTTCATAATTTCGTTCTTCATAATATATTCCTTTCGTACTATTTATTCTATGTTCCATTACTTTAGTTACCGACAGTCTCCGCATCATACGGAGTCATTTCTAATGTAGTCGAAATAATACGCAAAATAAATATATCACAACAGGAATTAATTTATCAATACGCTCTCACCTGTGAGTCCTGTAAACATTATATACCCCTCCGAAGGAAGCGGAATGTTGCCGTCTGCATTAAGCATATGGGTTGAATATACAACCTCATGATACTTATTATAGACATAGATAACTGCATTCTCGGGACAATCAACTGTAATAGTAGTTCCTGCCGCATCATCTCCGATTAAGTACCACTGTGGCTCGTCACTTTGAAGACTAATCTCTGTAACATCGCCTGTAAATGTAGGAAGCTCATCAACAAATCTGTAATTTATTCCTGCCGTCAGCGAAAGTTCTGTAATTGAAGTTCCGTCAGATAATTTATTCGAAATAAGCTGCGCATCGGTAAGATCGCGGTTCGATGAGCACGGCATGGTTGTAAAAAATGATGCGTTTGATTCATCAATAATCCTAAGCGGTCCTCCGGAATGTTCTGTGTGTACATATAGATACCCCGGAAGTTCTTCCGTCATATATACGCAACCAAATGGAGTGTCATAAGCAGCTGAAGAATATCTCCCGTTGCAAACTACAATATCTCTTCCGCAGATATCCTGCCATGAAGCAGTAGCATCAGGGCTTACGGGATTCGGTTCGATACGTTCTGCCACATATCGATAATAGGTGTTTGTACCAAGCCCCGGCACCTGCATGCTTTCGCGGGCAGTAATATATAGTCCGTTCTCATTTTCTTCGAATCTTCCGACAATGCTATCGGCTGTAGGCGTACCGTTTTCATCCACACGTACAAAACTGCCGTCCCGCATAAAGCGATAATCCTCCGTTTCTTGTGCCGCAAAGTCATAATGATGCACATGCATCAGATTGTCATCAAAGGATATATACGCATATGTGTTTCCCGAAAGCGTATAAAATACATAGAAGCCTTCGTATGCATGATATTCTTCCGGCACTTCATCCATAAAGTCAAAAGTCTCATCGTTCTCGTGACTCACAGTAATGCCCTGTTCTTCCAGAACAACATCAAGGAGTGCCTCTGCCATCAACCCATTATGAATCGAACTTCCTCCGGAAGACAGCACGGCTACTGATACTTCCTCATCCGGAGCTACCAGTAAAAATGCATGCTGATTAATTACATCTCCGCCTTTACCAAGTACCGTTACCGCCTCTTCTTCATAAGCAAGGCTTTCAACAAAATCCCAGCCGAGACCGTTACCATCCTTGTAAACATCGTTATTCTCCCCTTCAGCGTTCCACCTTGTTGCCATTGTCTCTTTCGATTTTTCTGACAAAAGCACATCGTTTCCGGTAAAGAATGAACTGCCAAAATTTGCAACATCCGATGCTGTAGCATAAATACCACCGGCGCCAAAGGTCATGCAGTATTCGTAATCATAAGGAACATTACCTGCAAAAGTAATCGGGGCATTCAAATCATTTTCAAAAAGGGTAAATGCTGAACCTGTATGCGTTGCACCTACGGGCGCCGCAATATTTTTCTCTACGTATTCCGTATAATCTGTACCCGTCACATTTTCCACAATAAGCTCCAAAAGTTCAAAACCGTCATTACAATATGCCGCATATTCACCCGGAGCATGTACAAGGCGCTGAGAAGACAGATTCTCAAGAAGGAATTCTGCGTCTTTATAATTATCAGCATACAAATCCGTATCTTTCATGGATGTTCCCATGAGACCGGATGTATGATTCATCAGCATTCTGACGGTGATATCCTGATATCGGGCATCTGCCATCGTAAAATCGGGAATATAAGTTGTAATCGGCTCATCAAGTTCTACAAGTCCCCGATCTACAAGCTGCATAACAGCCGCTGTTACGTATACTTTGCTTACAGAACCTACGCAATAAATCTTCTCATCCGATGTCTGTCCCATAGCAGTTTTTCCGTCGGACGTCATTGCATATGCTTTTCCCGTAAAACCGCTTGCAATACCGACGCCAACAATTCCAATCATCATCGCCGATATCAATATATTCTTAACTATATTTTTCACGCTGTTCACCCCTTACTCTGTCATCAGTTCATTTACCGATATCTTCTTAATCTTTCCTGCGCCTATATAGGTCATTACGAATGTAAATACTATGAGCGCCAGATCGGTAAGAATCAGAACCGGAATATTCGTTTTCATAGGAACTCCGAAAGCCGTAAACCAGAATATCTTATTGACAGCAATCGCTGCAAACGATGCTAATATTACCGATACAATCGTAACCGGCATGATACTTATTGCTATCTGCTTCATCAAATCCTTCGATGAATAACCAAGACTCTTCATGATTCCCAAGTCTTTCCTTCTCTTCTTAACATTTGAAGAGGCAATGATTCCAAGAATAACGGCAACAACAAAACCTATAGCCACTGCTCCTATTCCCGTAAATATCCTCGTGATGTTCGCTATCGGGTCAAGCTGTGATTTGATAAGATCCTTATAAGACTGAAGGTCCTTCATGACAAACTGCCTGCTGTTACCGGTAATAAGCCGGTCCCCAACTCTTATTGCATAATCTACACTCGTAATTCCATATGTTGAAATCAATGTAGCAATTTTGTCGGCAGCCGCCGACTGTATCCGCTCTTCCAGGGTTTTACCTAAATTGTCCCCGGACATAGACGCATTCGCGCTCTGTCCATAAATTGAGCTAAGCTTTTGTTCAAACAGTGCTCTGTCTGCTCCGTCCTCAAGATAAATCTCAACAATATCCGGCGTGGCGCTTCCGTTTGCCCTCTTAAAGCCGTCAATTGTCATATAAAGATTCATCTGATTATTTGCCATGGCGCCGACAATTCCGGTAATAATGTAACTTGTCTTCACACCTTTTCGATCAATAACTATCGTATCGCCGATACCCAAATCATTGTCTCTGCTTCTGCGAAGCGAAATCATTACCTCATTATCATGTTCCGGGTATCTTCCTTCCATTGGGAAAACATATTCCATATCTGTAAATTCATCATATGCGTATACTGTTCCCTCTTTCTGATTTTCCACACGTAAAGTCGGGTAAAGATATGAGACGCGGGTCTTTCTTACCTCCGGAAAACTTAGAATTTCTTCACTTAATGTATAAGCATCAACGCCTTCATTTACAGTGATGACATCATCCGATAGTTCAATTCCCATGAGCCTGGCCAGACCATCGGACCCTTTAAAGAACATTACAAAGGTGAACATGCAAAACAAAAGCGCAATACCTGCAAGGAAGATACAAAGTCCAATGCCTGCACCCGTCCGTATGTTTCTGATGCTGTCCTTAAAGCCAAGTCTGCAATTTATGCTGTTTCCCGACTTCTCCAGCGGAAGTACATTGCGTCTGAAGTTATGTGTACGTATGCCTTTACGAAAAGCCACAACAGGCGGGAAGCTCTTTACCAT
>JAZQQM010000038.1:0-57229 GCA_045629045.1 Lachnospiraceae bacterium | reverse complement strand
CAGAGCATAGTTGCACATTGAAAACTGCAAATATTTAAGGTTGGAAAGAGTTCCGCCACCCTTGACAGCATAAAAAGAACTGCTGTCAGGTAATTACCGACGGCGAAGAACTCAAGAACAGTTAAGATTTTCTCCGTCGCTGACATCAGTGTAGCAGTTCTTTTTAGTTAGCTGGCAAGGGCAAGCCGCTTTGCGGTGGCTGGGTTACTACCACCGGCTCTGAATCTAAGAACAGTTAGAGGCTTCGCCTTGCTGCAGGTTCAGAATTGTTTGCTGACCGAGGAAGATTAGTAGTTGCCATTTGCCTGGCATGTTATCAGCCCCCTTGAGTATATCAACCTCATTAAGCACCTTGTAATGATTGAATTCATGAGGTCTTAAGAAGTTGTAGTAGGCAACCCAAAGTGACAGATCATAGTTGGCACCATCGACATTGTCAAAGCCATTGGTTGGTCTGTAGGAAATCTTGTAGGTACGATTAAGTCTTTCAATCATCTGCTTAAACGGACGGTATTCTTTGGATACTTCATCGTCGTTTGTAAGACCAATCACCTGGGTAATGTCGAACTTAAAATCTTTACCATACTCATGTAGGAACTGCTGAGCAGCAAGGACATATGCACTGTAACCATCGGCAATGAATTTAAAGTCTTTTGGTAGCTTTACAAAGTGTCTGAAAGCCATACGCATGGCAAGAATGCAAGCTCCGACATCACGTTCTGTAGATACACGATAACCAATGATGGAACGATTCTTTGGATTCATGATGAACCAGATAAAGGCTTTGATACTACGGATTTTGATGTAGGTTTCATCGGCTGTCATTACATCCGTATCACCATAGTTGTAGTTGTCTACGAAAGGCTTGATGCAGATAGCGGCGGTCTTGCAATAGTTAGCAACCTGCTGATGTGAGATGTTGATGTTGTATAACTCTTTTAGAGCATATTTGGTCTGACGAAGTGACATGTGCAGATTTACATGCATAGTTAAACAAAGCCCCATGACATTAGCATCGTGCTTAGTGAACTTTAAGGATGAAGCATTTTTAGGCAGAGAATTAAGATCCATCTTGAAGAAATCCAAGGTGAATTCACGGTAGATATAGTGGAGCTTATATTTATTCTTACCATAGTCTTCATCAAGGTCAGATTTATCGACCTTCTTAAGATTTTTGAGGTAGTAAGAGCACTTGGGATTAACACATTTGTGAACAATGAAGTGCTTACGGTCTTTCTTAGGAACAAGGGTATGCATACAGTGTGGACAGCGAAGCTTAATGGATGTATGTCTGTTCTCTTCTGGAGAGAACTTGGTGGAACATACCTTGCACATAAGCTGGCCTTTGGAACCATTGTTCTTGTATAGGTAGATGCTTGGAGCATTACAGCGAGGACACGTACAGTCATCATCAATGTCGCATTCAGATCTGCGGCTGATAGGCTTGATAGGTTTGTAATCATCCTTGTAGCGCCACTTAAGGTAAGCCATAAAGTCACGATAGTCCCAAGGCTCTACATTGAGGATTAAAGGGAGTTCATCAATCTTAAATTTTTGATACTTAGGTGAATGGGAATCATCATAAGCCCACTGCTTGAGAGGAATATATTTGCAGATAAAGTTGATTAACCAGCAGTTTTGTTTATAAAGCTGGTGGCATAGTTGAATAAGATAAAGTATAATATCCACGAGCATTGCTCCTTTGTTGAATTTGATGTTTGGTCGCGGATAATTATAACAAAAATGGGAGGTCAATGCTCATTTTATTTGTAGACCTCCAGAAAACGTTGAAAATAAAGGCTTTTAAAGCCTTTAGATAATAAAAAAAGTAGTGTTACTTTTGACACTACCTAATGGAATCAGGGGGTGTGTAATATGGATAAGACATTCGAAGAATTAAAAGCTAAAGGTAATAAATACGATAGATTTTTAGAGGATATGGGTGCAGAGAGAGTTCTGCGAGAGCTCATAAATAAAACCTTTGTGGCGAGATATGAATTTGAAGCAACTTATCATGAGTTGTATAAAGCTGAGGACGGGAAGTATTTTGCGGCAGTACGTATCGATCCTGCTCCGGGAGGATACGGAGAAGAATATATGTACGTTACAGAAGTATATGAGGCAGATATTGATATAAAAGGGGATTCATATTCTGATGAAGAGCTTCTGCAGCTTGTTTTGTCTGAGGGTAAGAAAGTTGAATTAGCGGAGTAATTAAGGCTGATATAAGGTAAGGATTTGTGAAGCAAATCCTAATTCGGTCACGAACGAACCAACGTGACCGAATATAAAAGGAGAAGGGTATGTCGGAAACAAAGACCAAGAAGTATCTGTCAGATATTCATCTGGAGAATTATACAGACAGATATGAGAATCATTTTGCAACTTCGGATACAATGATTTTTGAAGGCGGAAGAAAAAAGGAATCGCTTAACGGATTATGGAATTATGCTGTTGATCAGTATGATACGTGTCTTCGTCAAAGCTGGTTCAGAGCAGTTGATCAGGCAAATCGTAAATTTACATTTCCCGTTGATTATTCTTTTGATCAATGGCCTGAAATGAACCTTCCCGCCTGCTGGAATACCGTCAGCAAAGAATATTTGCTGTACGAGGGCACTATGGTATTTACAAGAAAATTTCGATACGTACCTTCTGCAGAGTCGGAAAAGGTTTATCTGAAGATTGGTGCTGCAAATTATCTCTGCCGCGTATTTGTAAACGGCGAATACGTCGGAATGCACAGAGGAGGATGCACGCCGGCATATTGGGAAATAACGGATTATTTAAAAATCGAAAACAGAATAATTATTGTGGTTGACTCCACGAGAAGACCTGAACAGGTTCCGACAGAAAATACAGACTGGTTCAATTACGGCGGGGTATATCGAGATATTGAACTGATAAGAGTGCCGGAGGTATTTATAAAGCAGTTTAAAACAGAGCTTGTTCCTGACGGAACATTCTCAAATATCAGCATGGATGTTACGATGTCAGGCTCGGTAAACGGCCATGCCCTGGTATCAATCCCGGAACTTAATGTTAAAGAGTGCATCGGGATTGTAAACGGACGCGGATGTACAATTATTAATACAGGTTCATCATTAGAACTATGGTCGCCTGAGAATCCTAAGCTCTATGAGGTTGAAGCGAAGTATTATGCTGATGAAAAGGATGCAGGTGCGTCAGGTGCTGATGACTGTGTCAGTGACAAAGTCGGATACAGAGAAATCCGGGTCGTCGGAAGGGATATTCTGCTCAACGGCAGTCCGTTATTTTTACGAGGCATCAGTTGTCATGAAGAAAGTGTGGAACACGGCAAGGGGCTTTCTGATCAGGAGAGACGTGAGAACATATTGATTGCAAAGGAATTGGGCTGCAATTTTATGAGAGTCGCACACTACCCGCATCATGAAAATATGGCCGTGTTGGCGGATGAACTGGGTATGCTTTTATGGGAAGAGATACCCGTGTATTGGGCTATCAGGTTTGACAGAGAAAAGACCTACGAGGATGCGGAAAATCAACTGAAGGAATTGATTACCCGTGACTATAACAGGGCAAGCGTAATCGTTTGGTCTGTGGGTAATGAGAATGCCGACTCGGATGAAAGGCTTTCTTTTATGGGAAGACTGGCTGAGGTTGCTCATGAGCAGGGCGGCAGCCGATTGGTTTCGGCAGCGTGTCTGGTAGATGATGCAGAGAATTGCATTGCAGACCGACTGGCGGATTATCTCGATGTAATCGGAATAAATGAGTACTGCGGTTGGTATAATCCTGATTTTTCGAAACTTCCCGAGTTGTTCAGCAACAGTAATCCTGACAAACCGGTTATTATTACGGAGTTCGGTGCTGATGCATTAAGCGGGCATCACGGGACTGTTGATGATAAGGGTACTGAGGAGTGTCAGGCTGATGTATATGAGAAACAAATCAGCGTAATAAGTCAGATTCCGTATATCAAGGGTATGACACCCTGGATATTATATGATTTCCGTTGTCCCAGAAGAACAAGCTTTATTCAGAAGTATTACAACAGGAAGGGGCTTTTGTCTGAGGACAAGAAGTACAAAAAGCCGGCCTTCTATGTTTTACAGAAGTTCTATCAGCAGGTCGGAAAAAGCTGGATTATGGACGAGCAGCAGCGCATGACAGAGAACTCTGATGTTTGAATACAGATTGGATTGAACATATGATTACCGGAAAACAAGAATATATATATAAGAATTGTCCGATTCCGGGCGGTGGATACGTTACTTCGTTTCTGTTCTCGGAAACGGATCCAGATGCTTTTTATATAAGGACTGATGTCGGCGGCGCATACAGATTTGACAGAGTGCATGAGAGATGGTGTCCTCTTAATGATGATGTTTCGATGGAGGATCTTCGTGAGACATATCCGATTGCGCTTGCAGCAGATGAGAAGCAGAAGGGCTCACTTTATATAATAAGCGGTTCCTGGCAGGGGAAGAATGCGAAACTCGCAATATCTCAAGATTACGGAACGAATTTTGAATACAGGGAACTTCCTTTCAGAGCACACGGCAACTTAAGCGGAAGAGGAACCGGTTCGAAGCTTATCGTAAGCAGGAACGACAGTAATCTTTTGATATACGCTTCACAGCTTGATGGCCTATGGAAAAGCTCAGACAAAGGAGATACATGGGAGAAGTACAGTTCCATGCCTGAGGATTTTCTGACTTTTGTATGTGAAAGCAAGGATGGCAGCATACTTTTGGTAGGCACTGCGGGCGTGACCACATCGAAGAACACAGGAACGACCACTCTTTTAAAGAACGGAAAGACTGAAGAAGTGGTTCAAAGAGGTGCAGGATTGTACGTCTCGTATGATAAAGGAGAAAGCTTCCTTGAACTTGAAGTTCCTTGCGTAGGAGATATGGAGGGCATAAAAATGCCGGGTTCTGTTCCGCTTCGTGCAGCGGTAACGGATGAGGCGTTTTATGTGACTGCTTCAGTTATGCCTAAGACATATTACAGACCGGAGCTGGCGTACAGCTGTGATGCGGGGCGTATTTTGTACGGCAGAGTACTTAAATATCCGATTACAGGCGGTCGAATCGGGGATGTTTGTGATATTACTCCGCCGCAGGAGGAGACAGGAATATCCGGAATAGCTGTAAGCAACAACGGTTCATTTATATGTGTTTCCACTGCGAACAAGCGCGATGGCGATTCTTTATACAGAAGCTTTGACGGCGGAAAGACCTGGGAAGAGTTTCTTCACGGACTTAATACGGGACGAATGGAATTCAGGACTTCGTATATGAGGCCGGAGTACAATGGCGGTAATAACCTGATTCATTGGCTTTCCGATTTTAAAATAAATCCGTTCAACGAAAATGAAGCATGGTTTAATACGGGGACGGGAGTTTTCAGAACACTTAATCTTTCGGATTCTGAGGTAATGTTTACGGATTGGTGTGACGGTATTGAGGAAACGGTGCATATTAACTGCTATGCGCTTCCGGGAACTGACGTTAAGCTGCTTGATATAGTCGGTGACCTGGGCGGATTTGCGTTCAGGGATTTGGATAAGGACTGCAGGAACTCCTTTGACGATGAGAACGGCAATCGATATATTACGTGCCTGAATGCAGACTATTCTGATTATGCTGCTGAGCATATTGTCATTGCAGCCAGAGGTAATTGGACCGGAAAAACTACAGGCGGACTTATTCGTACCGATGATGCCTGCAAAACATATCAGCATATAAATTTGCCGTTCGGAATATCTGACAAGCTTGATGCTGCATTGAACCGTATTGCGCAGCCGAATGTTAATTCGGGATTCGTTGCAGCTTCCGATAAATGTTCCAATATAGTATGGTCCGTGAGTATAGGAATCAGACTTCCGAGTGATATGGTAATTGTCAGTCATGACGGCGGAGAAAGCTTCAAAAAAGTTATTATTAACGGACCGGCTGAAGGCTTTAAAGTATTTTCTGACAGAGTGGACGATAAGCTTTTCTACGGCTTTGATGAAAAGGGAAGAATTTATCTGAGCAAAGATTTCGGAGATACTTTTGATCTGCGCAGGGAAAGTATGCCGGAGTTCGATTTTACCCTGATTGATACTGCTGACAAATCCTGCGTAAAATTTGCTGCAGGAGAGAAGGGTGTGGCATATATATGCATCAGAGGTTACGGTTTATATAAATTTATCTATTCCGAACAGGAGGATATGATAGATATAATTAAGCTAAGTTCTGATTCGGATTCTTTCTACAGAATGGGTCTCGGACTTAACAGAGCCGGCGGCAATTATTTTGAACCCGGAAAAGCTCTGTATGCTGCAGCAAAAATTGACGGAGTATACGGTTTTTTCAGGAGTCTCGACGAAGGCAAAACCTATGAACTTCTCTCGACTAAGAGGCAGCGCTACGGTGAGATAAATTGTCTTGATGGTGACTGCAGGGAATTCGGACGCTTTTATTTCGGTACCGGAGGTCGAGGGCTGTTTTACGGCGAACCTCTGGAATAAGTTACTCTGAAATAAATTAAAAAAACAAAAATGTAAGGGTTTACATTTTGAAAAATATCTGCTAATATCAACCATATTAGGAGGTATTTTTTTATGGAACTTAGAACTGCAGCATCACCCAGAGATGTTAAAAATTACGACACCGACAGATTAAGAGAAGAGTTTTTGATTCAGAAGGTTTTCCGCCCCGGAGAGATTTATTTGATTTACAGTCATATTGATCGTATTATCACAGGTTCTGCGACTCCTACAAAGGAAAAGCTTGTCCTGACAGCAGGAGATGAGCTTAGAGCCGAGTATTTCCTTCAGAGACGTGAACTTGGAGTTATCAACATCGGCGGAAACGGAAAGATTACTGTAGACGGCAAAGTTTACAATGTAGCACACCGCGAGGGTATGTATATCGGAATGGGAAGCCGCGACATTTCATTTGAAAGCGACGATGAGACCAATCCTGCAAAGTTTTATCTTAACAGCGCACCTGCTCACGCAACTTATCCTACAGTTGTTATTAAGCCCAACGGAACTCCTGAACCCGGTGTGGTTATTGTGAAGGATGAAAATAAAAAAGAACTCGGAAGCGTTGAAGAAGCAAATCACCGCGTTATCTGCAAGTATATTCTTCCCGGACAGGTAGAGAGCTGCCAGCTTGAGATGGGTATGACTCATCTTGAACCCGGAAGTGTTTGGAATTCGATGCCTTGCCATACACATGACAGAAGAATGGAAGTTTACCTTTACTTCGAACTTCCTGAGGATGCTTTTGTAATGCATTACATGGGAGAGCCTCAGGAAACCAGACACATTGTAATGCGAAATGAGGAAGCGGTTATTTCACCCAGCTGGTCAATTCACTGCGGATGCGGTTCGAGAAATTATACATTCATCTGGGGTATGGTTGGAGAAAATCAGGATTTCGATGATATGGACAATGTCAGAAATCAGGATCTCAGATAAGTCAATTTTGAAGTTAATGTGATTATATGCTTGAAGAAGCAGAAATATATTGAGACTGTTTATTACAGAGAAGGAGAAAAAATGTCAGAGTATACTAATTTTTCACTCGCAGGAAAAGTAGCACTTGTTACAGGTGCTTCATACGGTATCGGTTTTGCAATTGCATCAGCATATGCAGAAAACGGAGCAACAATTTGTTTTAATGATATCAATCAGGAGCTGGTTGATAAGGGAATTAAGGCATACGAGGAAATCGGAATCAAGGCACACGGATACGTTTGTGATGTTACCGATGAGGATGCTGTTAATGCAATGGTGGCAAAGATTGAAGAAGAGGTTGGAGTTATTGATATTCTTGTAAATAATGCAGGTATTATTAAGAGAATTCCGATGACAGAGATGACAGCAGCTCAGTTCCGTCAGGTAATTGATGTAGATCTTAACGCACCTTTTATCGTTTCTAAGGCAGTTATTCCTTCAATGATTAAGAAGGGACACGGAAAGATTATTAACATCTGTTCAATGATGTCAGAGCTTGGCCGTGAAACCGTATCAGCATATGCATCGGCTAAGGGCGGACTTAAGATGCTTACAAGAAATATCTGTTCAGAGTACGGACAGTATAATATTCAGTGCAACGGCCTCGGACCCGGATATATTGAGACACCTCAGACTGCTCCTCTTCGTGAGATTCAGCCTGACGGAAGCAGACATCCTTTTGACCAGTTCATTTGCGCAAAGACTCCTGCAAACAGATGGTTAAAGGCTGAAGAGCTTACAGGACCTGCAGTATTCCTTGCATCAGAGGCTTCAAATGCGGTTAACGGACATATTCTTTATGTTGACGGAGGAATACTTGCTTATATCGGCAAGCAGCCACAGTGATTTTATTAAAAAGAATATAAAGTGAGGAAATAAATTATGAATCAGGTATTGGAACAGCTTTCAAAGATCGGTATTGTACCGGTTGTTGTAATAAATGATGCAAAGGATGCAAAGCCTCTTGCAGAAGCACTCGTTAAGGGCGGCCTTCCCTGTGCGGAGGTTACATTCCGTACAGATGCAGCCGAAGAGTCGATAAGAATCATCAGTGAGAATTTCCCTGACATGCTTGTGGGAGCAGGAACAGTACTTACTACCGAGCAGGTTGACCGCGCAGTAGC
This sequence comes from Lachnospiraceae bacterium, assembly GCA_045629045.1. Lineage (GTDB taxonomy): Bacteria > Bacillota > Clostridia > Lachnospirales > Lachnospiraceae > JAILLW01. The sequence goes on along the minus strand of JAZQQM010000038.1, from coordinate 48,607 downwards.
AGCTGGCGCAAAATTCATTGTGGCTCCCGGACTTAACCCTAAGGTTGTTGAGTATTGTGTTAATAAGGGGATTCCGGTAGCACCCGGAACAGCAACTCCTTCAGAGATGGAGCAGGCAATGAGTTTTGGTCTTGATGTTGTTAAGTTCTTCCCTGCAGAGAATATCGGCGGTCTGAAGATGATTAAAGCAGTAGCAGCTCCTTATGTAGGCCTTAAGTTTATGCCTACAGGCGGTATTAATGCCAATAATGTACGCGACTACCTTGCATATGACCGTATTCTGTGTTGTGGAGGAAGCTGGATGGTAAAGGGGGACCTTATTAAGGCCGGTGACTTTGCAAAAATTGAAGAGCTTACACGTGAGGCCGCGGAAATCGTCAAAGAGATCAGAGGTTAATTTACTCACAAAATGTGAAGTGTACACAAAGGGTTCTCAAATTAAGAAGAGAACCCTTTCTATTTACATATTTTAATCTTGATATCTATTTTTGTAAAAGGAAAAATAAGCGCTTACATTTTTAATATTTGTGAAAAATGCACAATTTTCTGCCTTGATTTTTTATCACACGTTGACCAGATTTGCTTGACGGAGGCAAAATAATAGTGTATTATCGATTTATAGACTAAAAGAAAGGTTTTTTATACCATAAAAATGAAAGCGCTTACATACAACCAGTACAGAATAATCAATATTGTTCTTCTTTCGGTCGTTTTTTCGGTGGTTGAATCGATGATAGCTTTTGGTGCTAATATATGGTTTCCTCAGCTGCCGTATACACTTTCATTGTATTTGGTTTTTATCTCTCTTGAACTTATTCGTTGGAGGGGGTTCGGATTTATAGCCGCGATTGTTTCGGGTTTGTCGTTTTGTCTTGCTTCGGGAGCTGCTCCTGAGCAGTATCTTATTTATTGTGTCGGCAATCTGGCTGCACTTCTGACTCTTTTATTTATAAAAGTAATCGGAAGCGAACGCATCAGAACAGACAATACATTAAGAGTTATATATGTTGTACTTGTGTTTGTTCTTGTTCAGCTCGGAAGATGGACGGTATCAACATTACTCGGACATGACCCGATGCTCATTGTTCAGTTTGTAACAACAGATGCACTCAGCGGCTTGTTCGGAGTTATTGTCATTACCTTACTGAGAAATGTCGACGGCCTGTTTGAAGATCAGAAAAAGTATCTTTTAAGACTTGACGCGGAAAGAAAAGAGAAAGAAAAAGAAGAAAATTATATCAATTACTATAATTAATGTCAGGAGAAGCTTATGAAAAACAGAGCAGCAGATTATCTTGTTTACGACAAGACAACCGGAAAATATCATGAAGATCCGGAACAGCTTGTAAGAGATGATGTTGAAAAACATTACTGGCTGGGAGTTGTCAGAACAATTGCAAAAGACTGGCGATTATATTTGATGCTTGTACCGATGCTCCTCGTATTTCTGTTCTGGAGATACTTCCCGATGTACGAGCTGCTCGGAAGCTTTAAGGTTTACGATGTTGTAAAACCGGTTTCCGAACAGGTTTATTCAGGCTTTTCGGCATTTAAGACTTTGCTGTTCGGCTCTGAATCAATCAGATTCTGGAGGGCATTAAGAAATACTTTCCTTCTCAGCTTTTATGGTCTGTGTTTCGGATTCCCGATGCCGATTATTATCGCACTGTTCTTCAATGAGATCAGATCAAACATTGCAAGAAGTGCTTATCAGGTAATCACTTATCTGCCTAAGTTTATGTCTACCGTTGTTATGACATCACTGGTTACCCTTCTTGTTAAGCAGGGTTCATTAATTTCGGGTATGGGTATTATTTCACAGGCACTTGTAAGCCTGGGACTGATTTCTGAAGAAGTCGGTCAGGCCGGACTTCTGAACAATGCTGATTTCTTCAGAGGCATTTATCAGATAAGCGGTATCTGGGAAGGCGCAGGATATGACAGCATTGTTTATTTTGCGGCGATAATAGCTATTTCGCCTACAAGCTACGAAGCGGCTCAGATAGACGGAGCGGGCAAGATGGCTCAGATGAGGTATGTTGTACTGCCGAGTATCCTGTCGACAATTGTCATCATGCTGATTACACGAATAGGATCCCTGCTGAGCATCGGATATGAGAAGGTTCTGCTTCTTTACAATCCCGGAACATACACTACTGCGGATGTTGTTTCTACATTGTCTTACCGACTCGGTATAGAAAACAATTGGAAAAATATAGCCTCGGCAGCCGAAATGATGAATAACGTAATTGGTATGCTTTTGGTAATCGGTGCTAATACGATTGCTCGAAAGGCGTCAAATGTATCCCTTTACTAAACATTAGAAATTACAATGAATAATGGGAGACGAATATGAAGAGAAAATTGGAACTTTCAGAGCTGATCTTTAAAAATATAAGTTATCTTCTTTTAACTGTATTTGCATTGATGTGCTTATATCCGTTTGTATATGCAATTTCAGCAGCAATCAGCGGAAAATTTTATGTTGATTATAACCAGATTGTGCTGTTCCCGAAGGAGATTCAGTTCGAAGCATTTAAGCAAATGTTCAGCAGCAACCTTTTCTGGAATGCATACTCAAATACTTTGTTCCTTACTTTTTACGGAACATTATGGTCACTGGGATACTCAATACTCGGAGCATATGCTCTTTCAAAGAAAAGACTTCTTTTCAGAAAGACATTTAACTTTTTCCTGGTATTCACAATGTGGTTCAGTGCCGGACTTGTTCCTCAGTATCTGAACTATATCAGTACTAAGAAAGTATTCAACAAAGTAGGTATTTTCGATGATAAATGGCTTGTTGTTATTGCCATGGGTATGGCAGCCATGAACATCATCCTTTTAAGAAACGCTTTCGAGGGCGTGCCTTCGGAAATCGAAGAGGCCGCTATTGTAGACGGAGCGACTGAAATGCAGGTTCTCGGAAAGGTTTATATTCCGATGAGCAAATCGACAATTGCAACCGTTGCGTTGTTCTTTGCAATTTCACGTTGGAACGGTTACTTCTGGGCTCGACAGATGATTTCCGACTCAAACGAGCATCCGCTTCAGGTATTTGTACGTATGAAGCTTGAGGAATATACGGATGCTGAGCAGATGGCAGGATGGGACAAGGCCTACTCGTCCGATTCCGTTATCTACGCATTGATTGTTTGTTCAATCGTGCCGATTCTTATTATTTATCCTTTTATCCAGAAATATTTTGCCAAGGGCACAAATGTCGGTGGCGTTAAGGAATAATCAAATTGATTGCAACTGCATTAGAGGAGTGCAGTTCAATATATATTTTATCAGGAGGAATTATTACAATGAAAAACTTTAAAAAGTTTGCTGCATTGGTTCTTGCAGTTATAATGGTTGTTTCTTCATTAAGTGCATGCGGTAAGAAAGAAGAAAACCAGGAAACTACAACACCCACTACAGCACCTTCAACCGAAACAACAAAGCCCTCAACTGACAACAGCGGTGAGCAGGGCGGTACAGGTCTCGAGATTACAGAGACTGTTGAGGCTGAAAAGCTTGTATTCGCTGACGGAACCACACTTCGTATGGCTTGCGGTTACAACAGCACAAAGACAGGTATTACTTTCGACGCTGAGACAGCAGGTGAGGGAATCACTCTTGCTGATGGTGTAACATACTACACAGGCGATCTTAAGCCTACCTGGGTTGAGTTACAGAACAGACTCGGAATGAGCTTCGAGAGCTTATATACCGGTCTTTCAGCAGCAAAGGAGTTTGATTACTGGAAGGATCAGCTTAGCCAGGTAGATATGGTTGCAGGATCTGCAGCTACACTTTCTGAGTACGGCGCAAGCGGATACCTTGTAGATATCGCTCAGTACCTTGATCTTATGCCTAACTTCAAGGCATACCTTAATGCAAATGAAATCGTTCGCCTTTCAATTACCGGTTCAACAACAGGTGACAATAAGGGCGCAATTTACTTCTCACCTTACTTCGATGGTGTAAACGATATCGAGCGTATGCCTCTTATGAGAACTGACTGGGTATCAGCACTTCTTGATGGTGAAGGCGAGTTCACAGCAGCAGCTAGCGGCAATACAGCAGCTCCGGCTTATGAGCCTTACATGCCTACTTCAGGCAAGGTTGAGGTTGATGTTGTAACTCCCGACGGAACAGCAACTGAGAAGGTTGTCAAGGATTACGACAAGGCCGGCAACATTGTTGCAAAGATGAATGCTGTAGGCAGCATGAGCGGTGTTGCTGCTGTTAACATGCTTCGTACTTATATTGATGAGGCATACAACGGATACTACGGAACCACACGTTCTAACCTTTTCGTAGGACAGAATGCTGCATGGGATGCAGATGAGCTTGTAGCTCTTCTTCGTTGCGTAGTAGCTAACGCACAGACATTAAACGGAACAGATTCAGTACAGGGACTTTTCTCACGTGAGGATGCTAATACTCAGAGACGTGTTGACTTGTTCAGATTTGCCGGAACATTATTCGGTGTTCGTGGTCTTGAGTCAAGACAGGATTATCTCTACCTTGGTTCAGACGGAAAGCTTCATGACGGTCGTCAGGAGGCTGATACATATGCAGCAATGGAAAGAATGAATGCAATGGCTAAGGAAGGACTTATTTCTCAGTCATTCATCGAAGCATCAGATGTTAAGTCTTCTAACATGTTAGAGCAGGATCTTGGTTTCATGTCATATGACTATAACCAGACTCAGACTATCATGAACGAGACAAAGCTTCAGGATGGCGAGAAGTACATGGCAGTTATCGTTCCCGTAGCTCGTTGGTATGACGGAACAAACGCTGATGGCGTTTATATGAGATTTACTGAGTCATGGAGATCAGTTAAGACTGATGGATGGGCTCTTTCAAAGGCCGGTATCGGTGATGATATGAACAAGCTTTATGCAGCACTCAAGCTTATTGACTATGCATACAGCGCAGATGGTATGATTCTTATGTCATACGGCCCTGATGCTTTCATCAAGAAGGATGCTTCAGGAAATTATGAGACATTCAATTTTAACGGAACAGAGATGCCTGTTATTGCTGATGCTACATATGAGGAGCTTTGGTCAAAGGCAAGCGGTAACTACACCAACTATGCTCGTTACTATCTCGGATCTACACTTTCATTCGTAAAGAGCCAGGCATTTGAGTATCAGTGTACACATACTGTTGGTAAGGAAGGTGCCGGATACATTTCAAATGCAATCGGTCTCGGAATTATCAAGCATCCTGAGCTTGCTATTACAGAGAACGGCTGGTATACATCTATTCCTACAGTACTTCCCAACACTTCAGTTGAGAATGATACACTTAAGACATACACAAGCTTAACAAGCGACTTCAGTACTTCAAAAGACGGCGTAAACCTTCTTTGCGATATTATTGTCGGCGGTTACAAGGGTGAGGGAACTACTTCAAGAGAAGAAACTCTTGATACAGTTACCAACGCTTACAACGGAAAGCAGTATCTTGCATTCAAGACTCAGGCTTGGAACAGACTTGTTGATTTCTATAACGGTCTTTAATCTTTAAAGTAACAATTTAAGTTATCGCTGCGGAAGGCGTAAGCCGCCTTCCGCAGTTTTAAAAAATCAGATATCAGTCATATATGACTGTATTCGGAGGCAATTCACCATGTATAAGAAACAGATGACATTTCAGAAACTGATCTGCTATTTTGTACTGATCGCGAGTGCTATCGTGTTCGTATATTCGTTAGGTCTGCTTACAGACCTGTATGACAGCTTGTATATTATGATTCCGGAGCCTTCTGACCTTGAGTCGGCATATGTTCCCGGTGCCGGGATTTTTTATGAAATGCAGGCGTTTAACAGGGAGCTTACAAAGGCCGGAATTATTCTTATACTGCTTGCCGTATTCATGATTATTATGCAGACTCATGTAAGAAGAAAGTATTACGTGGGCAACTTTGTTGCAATCGGTGCAATGACTTGCGCCAGTGTAGGGTATTCGTTTTGGGGCATTAAGAACATCATGGCCTATAAGGAACAGTTTTTGACAACTATTGACTTTGAAAGTCTTAAGATGTGGTCTGAGGTTTGGGACAGCCCTTACATTGAATCAACGTTTTGGTTTGATGCAGGCAAGGTAGTATTCGGAATACTTCTTGCTTCGACGGCATTACTGCTCGTCAATATGATTTGGAAAATAATAATGACAAAGGAAGAGAATAAGCTCATCAGAGAGGGAAAGGAAGCATAACGGTATGGATGAAAAAATGATTCGCAAGGATCGTCTTCGTTATACGAAGAATACGGTTTCTTCCGGACTTGCATATCTCGCAATACTTATAAATGTGTTCTACTTTGTCAGTATATATAAAACCGATATAGGTAACTATTATTATAATTGGCTTACAGGAGCTTCAATTATATATAACCTGTTGTTTATGCTGACTGTTTTCCTTTGCTCCGAAGGAGTAAAGAATTATAACATCGGCTATTCAAGTGTTCTGGCGGTTGTCGGCGCACTTCAGTTTTTAAGAATATTTGTTATTCCGAAAAGAGCTGCGGCTGCGATGGTAAAAGTAGGAGAAATCGAAGAAGCAGCGATGGGACCTGCTCAGCATACAAGAGTTGTTTTATATCTTGTTGTATCAGGTGTTCTTTGTATCGTTTCGGGAATCATCGGAATTACAAAGACTTTGGAACTTAATAGCTACTTAAAGGAACTTGAAGATAAAAAATAATTGTTATTACCGGAGAATTCGCAATGGCTAGTTTAAATCTGCAACATCTGGAAAAAATATATGATAATAAGGTTCAGGCTGTATATGATTTCAACCTGGATGTAAAAGACGGAGAACTTATAGTTTTGGTAGGTCCTTCGGGATGTGGTAAGTCTACCACGCTTCGAATGGTAGCCGGGCTTGAGGATATCTCATCAGGACACCTTCTTATCGACGGAAAAGATATAACCACAATGCCCCCGAAGGATCGTGACATTGCCATGGTTTTCCAGAATTACGCTCTTTATGCTCATATGACGGTGTATGAGAATATGGCATTTTCACTTGTTCTTCGTAAAGAAAATAAGAATGTTATTCATCAGAAGGTTCTTGCTGCGGCTGAAATCCTCGGGCTTACAGATCAGCTGAACAAGAAACCCGGCCAGCTTTCCGGAGGTCAGCGTCAGCGTGTTGCAATGGGACGTGCAATTGTACGTACTCCCAAGGTATTCCTGTTTGATGAGCCTTTATCAAACCTTGATGCTAAGCTTCGAGGTGCGACAAGACGTGAGATACTTCTTCTTCATAAGAGATTGAAGGCAACAATGCTCTATGTTACACATGACCAGACAGAGGCGCTTACACTTGCTGACAGAATCGTATGTATGTCGATGGGACATGTTCAGCAGATAGGTACTCCGCTTGAGCTTTATGATACACCTGCAAATCTGTTTGTTGCGAGCTTCATAGGACTGCCTCCCATGAACTTCTTTGAAGGAAAAGTAAGCGGTGAGAATTTTGTGAGTGAAAACTTTACTTTTGAGATTCCTTCAGATCAAAGAGAACTTTTACATGCTTATGATGGCAAAGAAGTTGTTCTTGGTGTAAGACCTGAGAATGCGGTCAGAAGTATTGACGGAAAAGGTATCAAAATGATAGTTTCGTTGAATGAGAATCTCGGACAGACTACTCTTGTTCACGGAAATATCGGAAATGCAAAGATTACCGCTAAGTTCCGAGAGTGGGCTGAATGTAAGAAGAATGATGAGGTTATGGTTACCTTTGATAGAGTTCATTTCTTCGACAAAGAGACCACAAATGCAATCAGATAAAGGAGTGTATCCGGAATTATGAAAGAATTCTTACGTAAATTTATGGTTTCACTTAAGCGAAGACCGCAGAATATTCCTCTTGTGGCCCTTGCTGTGACCTTTATTTATTATTCGATAAATCTGACCAAAATATCAGATACAACAGCAAAGATTCAGGGAGCAAATATGGGTCTGTGCGGTTTTGTGACCATGCTGTTTTCGATGCTTGTGTTTGTTTGCTTTCTTAATGCATTTCCCAAGCGCAAGAAGCCGAATGCTGTAATGCTTACTCTGGTATATGTAATGTTTGCGATTATTTGCGTATGCGATTACAATTATCGTTATCGTATTCTGGCTGCTATGGGCAGAGACGGATTCGATAAGGTTATGGCAGAAGAGCTATATATCGGTCAGGCACTTAACATCGTTACTGTTCATATGGTATTGATTATCGTAGTGGCCGTACTTATTGCATTACTGCCTGTATACGGAAAGCTCCTTAAGAAGGTCAATACTTCAATAAGTGTTGAAGACAACGGCACTCTGGGTTCTATCGAGGTCAGTGAGGATTAATGGCAAAAAATAAAAACAAAGTAAATGAAAGCAAAAAGGATACATCAGGCTATTACAATCTGAATAAGGATGCAGTTGAGAGACTCGTAAATGCAACCGAGGAGAATTCTCCTGAGATATCCGATGAGGAAATTGCAAAAGTCAGCGGTCGTAAAAGATTTAAAATTCCGAATCTCATTAAGATTTTATTTATAAAATGGTGGTTCAGCGGCGCTATATGCTTTTTCTTCTTCTTCGGTTTGGGAACGGTTCTTTCAAATCAGATTGACTTGCTGTTTGTCCTGGGTGCAGCGCTCGGTATTTTGACCGATTTGCTGACTAATCACATGATTATTTTCATTGAAAACAGCCCCGGAAGCAATAATAAGTATTTGTTTGTATCTGTCAGAAAATTCTGGTCCGTTTTTCTGAATCTTATTTACGGTTATATTTGTCTGTATATTGTTGTGTATATATATGGATTGATTAATATAGGACTTAATTATATGAAGGGTACTGAAGGTGAGCAGATTCTTTCGGTAGGACCGATTCTTTTCGGAGTGTTCTACCTGATTGTTGATCTTATCTTCATCGGAATAAAAAATACCTTTAAAAGAATTATTGATGATGCTAAAGCAAAAAGCAGGAGATAATTATGGCATACATTTCATTAACTGACATTAATAAAATTTATCCCAACGGCTTTCATGCGGTTCACAACTTTAACTTAGAGATTAATAAAGGTGAATTTATTGTATTTGTTGGTCCTTCAGGATGCGGTAAATCGACTACTCTTCGTATGATTGCAGGTCTTGAAAATATCAGTAAGGGTGAGTTCCTTATTGATGGCAAGCGTGTAAATGAGAAGAGCCCGCGTGATCGAGGCATTGCAATGGTATTCCAGAGTTATGCGCTTTATCCTCATATGTCAGTATATGAGAATTTGAGCTTCGGACTTACACTGCAGGGCGTTGACGAAGATGTAATCGAGGAGAAGGTTCTTGCTACTGCGAAGGTCCTCGGACTTACTGATTACCTTGATCGTAAACCTCGTGAACTTTCGGGAGGACAAAGACAGCGTGTTGCGGTAGGACGTGCCATTATTCGTAAGGTTGGAATATTCCTTATGGATGAGCCTTTGTCAAACCTCGACGCAAAGCAGCGTGTAACCATGCGTTCCGAAATAACTCAGATTCATCGTCAGACAGGTGCAACAACCATATATGTAACTCATGATCAGATCGAAGCGATGACCATGGCCGATCGTATCGTTGTTATGAAGGAAGGATATATTCAGCAGGTCGGAACTCCTTATGAGCTTTATTTTCATCCTGCAAATATGTTCGTGGCAGGATTCATCGGTGAGCCGCCTATGAACTTCATTACAGGAGAGATAGAATCCGGCAGCATGACAGTCGGAAGCAATGTTATTGATTTCAGTGCGTTCGTAAAAAAGCCTCTGCTTGATTCACTTGAAGGAAAGAAGGTAGTGTTTGGTTTCAGACCCGAGCATATTGTTCTTTCAAAGGCTGATGAATGCAAGGATGCCGTTAAGATGAACGCAGTTGTGGAACTTACGGAGCTTCTTGGCGACAACACCAACGTCTATATTGATATTGACGGTGTATCTTCGATACTTAAAATCGATCCGCATGAGACTCCTGATATGGATACACAAATAACATTTGCAATTCCTCATGAATATATTTATCTGTTTGATGTTGAAACGGAAGAAGTTATTTCCAGGGAATAAGTAACACAAAAGATTGATTATCAGGCGTGTGGGGATTGAGTGCTCCGCATGCCTGATTTATTTTATGCAAAGGGGATAAAGATTATGATATATGAAAACGGCAGAATGAAAGATGTAAATATTTGTTATATCGGAGGAGGCTCAAGAGGTTGGGCTCGAACCTTTATGACCGATCTTGCACTGGAGGATAAATTATCCGGTAATATTCGACTTTTCGATATTGATCGTGATGCGGCAAAGAGCAACGAGATAATAGGAAACCATCTTTCTGAGCGAAGCGATGCCGCCGGAAAATGGCACTATTCCGTAAAGGATAGCTATGAAGAGGCGCTGACAGGTGCGGACTTTGTTGTTATTTCAATATTACCCGGAACCTTCGATGAAATGGAAAGCGACGTACATACACCCGAAAGGCACGGCATTTATCAGTCTGTAGGAGATACTGCAGGTCCCGGCGGAATGGTTCGAGCACTCAGAACACTTCCGATGTTTGCTGAGTTTGCTGAGAAGATTAAGGAATATTGCCCTGATGCCTGGGTAATTAACTACACCAATCCGATGTCGCTTTGCGTTAAGACTCTTTATCACGTATTCCCTGAAATCAAGGCATTCGGATGCTGTCATGAAGTATTCGGAACGGAAGAGGTCCTTGCCGGAATTCTTAAAGAAGAGGGCATTACGGAAGAAGCACCTGAACGTCACGAGATTGTTGTAAATGTAATGGGTATCAATCACTTTACATGGTTTTCGTCTGCTTCTTATAAGGGAATCGATATATTCCCGATTTATCGCAGCTATATCGAGAAGAATATGGAGACCGGGTATTGTCCCGAAAACTTTGATAACTGGTCGAATAAAAGCTTTAAATGCAAGCACAGAGTAAAGTTTGATCTGTTTAATCGTTTCGGACTTATTGCAGCGGCAGGTGACAGACATCTTGTTGAATTTATGCCCGGAGATACATATCTAAAAGATCCTGCAACTGTTGAAAGCTGGGATTACGGTTTGACCACCGTAGCCTGGAGAAAAAATGATCTGCAGGAAAGACTGGCAAAAAGCCGCAGACTTGCTTCTTTTGAGGAAGAAATCGAACTTAAGGCAACAGGTGAGGAAGGAATACTGTTGATAAAGGCATTATGCGGACTTGACAGAGTTGTCAGCAATGTAAATATTCCGAACAGCTGCGCACAAATACCTAATCTTCCGAAGGATGCAGTGGTTGAGACAAATGCACTCTTCAGCCGTGATTCAATCAGACCTGTATTTGCCGGTGAACTTCCTAAACAGTTATATGATCTGATTATTCCTCATGTAATGAATCATGAAAGAATTTTAAAGGCAGCATTGAACTGTGACAAAGAATCCGTATATGAAGCGTTTGCCTCTGATCCTTTGATAGCAGGAAGACTGAGTGAAACTGAATTAAAGGCACTTGCTGATGATATGATTGCAAATACAATAAAATACCTTCCGGAAGGATGGAAATAACAGATTATGAATATCGGTCAAATTTTACTTTTTACCGTCAATTCGATTCTTCCGCTGATTATCCTGATACTCATAGGATATATATTAAAGGTCAAGGGTTTCTTTACAAAAGAGTTTTTGAAAATCGGAAACAAGACGGTTTTTTATGTTTGTCTTCCTGTGCTGCTGTTTAAAAATATTGCAGACATTGAAGACATGTCAATGATCAGGGCGGATGTTATTGTATATTCGATTGTGATTATTGCATTGCTGATACTGTCCGGATATCTGGTGTCGTTTATGATACCGGATGTAAAGCAAAAGGGCGTTCTCCATCAGTGCGTATTCAGGTCAAACTTCGCATTAATCGGAGTACCTCTTTCTGAACTGATTGGGGGAAGCAGCGGAATAAGAGTTGCAGCCATTTTGTCTATGTTTTCAATTCCGTTGTTTAATATCGCCGGGGTAATTGTTCTGTCAGTTTATAAGGGCGAAAAAATCAAAATAGATGTAAAAAAGATATTTAAAGACATTATAAAGAATCCTTTGATTTTGGGAGTTCTGAGCGGAATTGTATTTGCGGTTGGCAGAATGTATCTTGCGGATACCGAATTTGCTCATGCAGTAGAAAAAATGACGTTTATAAATTCTGCAATCGGATATGTATCAAGAGCAGCGACACCGCTTGCACTTATTATTCTGGGAGGACAGTTTGACTTTAAGCGCCTGAGCGGGTATAAGAAACAGCTGACTGTAGGAGTTGTCGGCAGAAACATTTTTGCACCGCTTCTGGGTGTTGGCGTAGCCGGAATTCTGACAGGTATGGGAGTGCTTGATTTCGGGCCTGAAGTATTTGCAGCATTAATATCGCTGTTTGCTACTCCTGTTGCGGTTGCTTCTGCAGTTATGGCGGAGGCGATGGATAATGACGGGCAGCTGGCAGGACAGCTTGTTGTATGGACTTCTTTAATATCTATGCTGAGCCTGTTTGTGGTTATCGCACTTGCCAGAGCATTCGGATTACTATAATACGGAGTTTGATTTTTATGAAAAACATATATTGGGCCGGAGATTCGACCGTTCAGTATAACGATATTACAACCTATCCGCAGACCGGAATAGGTCAGGTTATGCATTTGTTCGTAAAGCCTGAAACTGAGGTTTCTAATCATGCTAAAAACGGCCGTTCCACAAAGAGCTTCATTGATGAAGGAAGACTGAACGCCATAAGTGAGCGGATAGATAAGGGTGACTTCCTCTTTATTCAGTTTGGACATAATGATGAAAAAATAAAGGACCCGACAAGATATACGGAGCCGTTTTCATCTTTTAAAGATAATCTTCGGATATTTATCGGATGTGCAAGAGAAAAGGGCGCATATCCGATACTTATTACACCAGTCGAGAGGCGCTGCTTTGATGAGAACGGAGTTCTCGGGGCCGGAGAACATACGGACTATGTTTTGGGAATGAAGCAGGTCGCTGAAGAAGAAAATGTTCCTTGCATCGATTTGTATACCGAAAGCCGGAAAATACTTACAGAATCCGGTGCTGAGGCTGCAGCAGAACTTCATGTTGTGGTTGAGCCCGGAATTTATCCGGGATTTGCAGATGGTAAAGATGATCATACACATTTGAACTACAAGGGAGCGGTAAAGTATGCTTCGGTAATTGCAGCGGGGTTATATTCCCTCGGCGGAATATACCGTGAGCTTCTTGTTGAAGCGTTTATTCCCAAAGATTGGATGTAATTTGCTGTAGCAATTAATCCAAAAGATCGGATGCTATGCCGGAATTAATACAAAGACAGATTATTTTTTATAAGCGGAGATAATGATGATTACATTGAATGAATGTCCCGAAATGATGAGACAGCAAAAGAATGACAATAAAAAGGACAAGTATATTGAGATTACGGAATGTCTGCTGAAGGAGGATGTTTTGTCAATGGCCGTGAGTGAACTGGTCGAATATGCGGATATACTCAAGTCGGTTATTTCGGATATGGATCCTATGATATATGAGCATTACAGAGCGCTTTCGGATCAATATCTTGAAGTAATCAGGAAGATGTATGAATCCGACTGCGATGCAAGTGAAAAGCTTTCGGAATTCATAGCCTTTGGTGCGGAAAAGCATTTTCTGCTTGAAGAGTGGTTTGAGAAAAAAGAGTCGAAAACCGAAGATGACAGTATGTGCCCTGCAGGCGAAGTGACTGATGAACCTGAACTGCTTTTGATCACGCCCAGAAGTGTATGTTTTCGTATAAAGGCGGAAGGTCATTACAACAGTGCTCAGAACTTTGATCTGTATTTAAACGGAAAAAAGACATCGGTTACGGATAAAATAGTTAACAGCATATACGGCCTGCTTCCTTCACATGAGTATACTCTGACAGCCGTAAGTGCAGATGGCACAAAATATCAAAAAGTTTCTTTTACGACCGCATATGAAAGTGTCACACTTAATGTACGTGATTTCGGCGCAATCGGTGATGGTGTTTCAGATGATACCCATCCGATTCAGACAGCAATCATGAATTGTCCTAAGGACGGAAGAGTGCTTATTCCGGAAGGCTGCTATCGCGTGAAAACTATTTTCTTTAAGAGCAACATGAACTTGGAGTTTGCAAAGAATGCTGTTGTTATGGCAATACCCGGACGTAAGGGTCTCGGATATGTTCCCGGAGTGCTTCCTTCGACTGACGGACGTGATGAATTTCATATGGGCAGCTGGGAAGGTAATCCTGAGACGATGTTTTCGGGCATATTATCCGGAATTGAAGCGGAGAACGTTAACATTTACGGTGAAGGAATTCTGGACGGTGCCGCAAGTAAGGAAAACTGGTGGAAGAATCCCAAAGAGTTCAACATTGCTTATCGTCCGAGATTGTTCTTTATCAGAAATTGTAAAAATATCAGGCTTCAGGGAATAACGCTTAAGAATTCTCCTGCATGGACCATGCATCCGTTCTTCAGCGATAACCTTGGCTTTTATAATCTCAATGTTGTGAATCCTTCTGATTCACCCAATACGGATGGTCTTGATCCCGAAAGCTGTAGTAATGTTGAAATCGCAGGCGTATGCTTTTCGCTCGGTGATGACTGCATCGCGGTAAAGGCAGGCAAAATATACATGGGACGCAAGTACCATAAGCCTTCGGAGCACATTATTATCAGAAATTGTCTGATGCGTGACGGACACGGAGCGGTTACTCTCGGCAGTGAGATGGCCGGCGGCGTTATTGACCTTCGCGTGGAGGATTGCTCGTTTATAAATACAGATCGCGGCTTGAGAGTGAAAACAAGACGCGGCAGGGGCCGGGATGCAATTATTGACAATATCTGTTTCAGCAATATCGATATGAACAATGTCATGACTCCGTTCGTTGTAAACAGTTTCTATTTCTGCGATCCGGACGGCAAGACTTCCTATGTTCAGAGCCGAGATTGTTTTCCGGTAGATGAGCGCACGCCTGCAATAAAGAGACTTATCTTTGAAAATATTGATGCACAAAACAGCCATGTCGCAGCAGCATATGTTGAAGGCCTGCCTGAGCAGAAGATAGAAGAGCTTATCATGAAGAACATTAAGCTTACGTTTGCAGAGGATGCAAAATGTTCGGTACCCGCAATGAGCGATGGTGTTGAAGCTTGTTCAAAAGTCGGAATCGTTGCGAAGAACATTAAGAAGGTTGTTTTGGAGAACGTAGATATCTCAGGTAATGTCGGAGATGATGTTATATTATCCGAATTAGATGAATTTGAGAGGAAATGATATGCAGCTTGGTATACGTTTACATGATATTAGAAAAGCTCCGCTGGAGGAGCGTCTGGCAATAGCTCATGAACAGGGGTTTAAATGCGGACATATAGCTCTTTCGAAGGTTATCAGTGAGTATCCGGTTGATGAGTGTGCTCTTACTCCGGGACTGGCAATGAAACTCAAAAAGCAGTTTGATAAGTACGATTTGGACGTAGCTGTATTAGGGTGCTATCTGAATCTTGCGAATCCGAATGCTGAAGCAATGAAGAAAATATATGCAAAATACGAGGCTAACATTCGACTTGCTGCTCATTTGGGAGCCGGTGTTGTAGGTACAGAGACCGGTGCCTGTAATGAGGCATATAAGTTCGAGCCTTTCAGTCATACCGATGAAGCGCTGTCGATTTTTATTGATCGCCTGAGGCCTGTTGTCAAGTATGCTGAACAGATGGGTGTATTGTTTGCTATAGAGCCGGTTTTTAAGCATATTGTGTCTACTTCTCAAAGGGCACGCAGAGTACTCGATGAGATTGACTCTCCGAATCTCAGAATTATTTTTGATCCGGTTAATCTTCTTGACATCAGCAATTATACGGACAGAGACAGAATTTTTGAAGAAGCGATTGAAATTCTCGGAGATGATATTGCTGTACTGCATCTTAAAGACTTTGTTATTAAAGAAGGCGGACTGGATTCTGTGGCATGCGGAACCGGTGAAATGAATTATGAACGCATTTTAAGATTTGTAAAAGAACGCAAGCCTTTTATGCATGCTACTCTCGAAAATACAATCCCGGATAACGCTGTGGCTACCCGGGAGTATATTCAGAATATTTATGATGGTATCAGCTTGTAAGTATATCGTTGTTGTTCAAATAATCAGAAATCTCATCGGAAGATAAAAGGTGTGAAAAATCCGCTGACGGAACAAACGATTCGTTGCATGCATTCAGACAGTTGCCGACAGCAAAATATGATCCGGAGTGTGCCGAAGGCTTACCCCAGTCATGAAATCCCTCCGCACATATATGTCTGCCCAGCTTACAGTTTATAAATACTGCCTTTGCATAGTCTCTCCAGGGACGTCCGAGATAAACAGATTCTGAAGGGCACTCCGAGGAAGTGAAACTGCAGTTTTTAAAAACATAGCCGTATTTTTGACCTTCGGGTGCAGAGGGTGCAGTAACGTAACCTTGTATGACGGATGAGCTGTCGTGAGCCAGAGACTCTATTGTGCAGTTCTCAAACAATGCTGTTGCTGAACCGAAGATGAAATCAACGTTGCCGCAGATATAGCAGTTCAGATAGTGCTGATGGGTGTTTATTCGGTCGGAGAACTGCTTTGGACCGATAAAGCCTCCGGGCTGGATTTCCTTCGGAGGAAGAGGACCGGTAAAAAGAGTGTCCTGTCGTCCTGTTAATCTGCAGTTCTCTACCAGCAGACGCTCGCCTTCTGCGTACAGAGCAATAGCCTGTCCCTTGATTTTTTCATCACCGGAATCATTCGATATGGTAAGATTCTTGAGAGTTACATCTGCCGCATCAAGAAAGAAAGAGTAGGAACGGAATGTTCCTCTTTTGGAGGCATCGGGCATGCTGTCAAAGGCAAAATCTCCGTAGACCAGAATGGTGTCGGAAGGAGTGCTTCCGAGCCCTTCAAGAACAGTATTGCCGCGTGTAAGGGTTATTTTTTCACGATATATGCCCGCTTCAATATATATTTTGGCAGGCTCGTTGTTACGGGGAAGCGAATCGATTGCTTCCTGTACAGTTCGGAATCGATTATTATCGGAATTCTGAATGTTTTTGCTGACTGTGAGTTCTTTCATAAGGCTCCTTAATTATTTTTAATCAGAGGTAATAAGTATGGACAAAATCGAAAGCTATATTGATATGCTCATGAAAAAGAGCACTCCTGATTATCCTGTATGGAATATCGAGAAGATTCGTCAGGGTAAAAAATCGACCTGGAATTATATCGACGGCTGCATGATAAAGGCAATCATGGAAATGTATTCCATTACCGGAGAAAAGCGCTTCCTGGAGTTTGCGGATAATTTTGTTGATGCTAAAGTAAGCGACGACGGAAGTATTGTCGGATACGATCCTGCAGAACTTAATATTGATAATGTCAATGCCGGAAAGACTCTTTTTGAACTGTATGATATTACCGGTAAAGAAAAATATCGTAAGGCAATGGATTTGATTTATTCTCAGATTGAGAATATGCCCAGAACCGCCGAAGGCAATTTTTGGCATAAAAAAATTTATCCTAACCAGGTATGGCTTGACGGCATGTATATGGGACAGCCTTTCTATGCCGAGTATGATACACGCTTCCTCAATATGAAGCATTATGATGATATTCACCGTCAGTTTTCAAATGTAATCAGAATTATGAGAAATCCTCTTAACGGATTGTATTATCATGCGTATGATTCATCAAGAGAGGCTTTTTGGTGTGATAAGGTTACCGGTCTTTCACAAAATATCTGGCTCAGGGCTATCGGCTGGTATTCGATGGCACTTCTTGATACATATGAAATAGTAGCGAAGGAGGCTGTCGAACTGAAGAGTACACTGCTTGATGCATTCAAAAATCTGATGGATTCAATGATTGCATACCAGCATGAAAACGGTATGTGGTATCAGGTGGTAAATTTCGGCGGAATGGATCGCAACTATCTTGAAACCAGCGGCAGCTCAATCATGGCGTATGCATTGCTTAAAGGAGTACGTCTCGGACTGCTTACTGAGAAATACCGCAAATTTGGTGAGAAAGCATTCGATGGTATCACACGTGAAAGGCTAAATATCGACGAAAACGGTGAACTGCATATGGACGGAATTTGTCTTGTAGCAGGTCTTGGCGGAAATACGCGCCGTCCCGGAACCTATGATTATTATATGTCTGAGCCTGTAGTTAAAGATGATGCGAAAGGTGTAGGACCTTATTTACTTGCTTATACAGAGATTCGTCGCATCAGAGGCTGATACGACGAATATAATTTAATTTATTTGAATCTGGTTGTTTTTCTTTTTACCAATGTGCCTGAGAATACGGTTTTTTCAGGCATGTCCTGACCGGAGAGAACTCCGATAAGTGTTCTTACAAGCGCACGAGTCTGAGTTTCGAGCTGATTATCGATTGATGTAAGCTCGGGAGTGCAGCAGCTGGTCAGCATGGAATTGTTGTAACCGATTACGGAAAGATCTTCAGGAATGGAAAGTCCTTTTTTTTGAGCATATTTTATGGCACTGATTGCAAGCAAATCGTCAGAAGCTATAACTCCATGGAAGGTGTGGCCTGCATCTGCAAAGCGGCTGATATATTTTGCCTGGGAATCGACCTGTAAAAGGTTGGAAGGCACTTGAAGAATCAGTTCCTCATAACCATCTATTTTATGATCCTGCATAGCCATTCGGAATCCGTCCAGTTTCTTGCGTCCGCTGTATGACTGAGAATTATACAGATATAAAATATCTGTAATTCCGGAATCGAGCATTTCGGTTGTGGCACGATACATTGAGTTGCGGTCATCACAAAGGATGCTGTAAACATTGCTGTGGTGATGAGAAGCGTTCAGAATCATAACCGGAACCTTGTCGGAACAGTCATTTATATATTGGTTTTCTTCTTCGGTTGAGCCGATGAAATTTGAACCTACAAGGATAAGTCCGTCAACTTTTTTGGAAAGAATCAGATTAACATAGTTTTCACGTGCATCGGTATTATATCCGGTACAACATAAAAGTGATTCGTATCCGCGTGCCTGAAGATTCTGTTCAAGATAGTAAACAGCTTTGGCAAGAAATATATCTGATGAGTCGGCACAAAGAATACCGATGGTCTTCATGGTCTTAAGACCCATGGCACGAGCGGAAGAGTTGGGAGTATAACCGAACTCATCAATGATGTCCATGATTTTTTTACGTGTAGCTTCTTTAACTTTGGGACTGTTGTTTAAAACACGTGATACGGTTGCGATGGATACTCCGGCTTTCTCTGAAATATCATATATGGTAAGTGACATAATAAATCTCCGATAATGATTGATTTTTTGACTCGAAAACGTAAAAATTCTTCGAGGTAAGCAAAATACTATGGTAAATGCTTACATTTACTTACCCATTATACTACAAAGTCCTTATATTTCAAACATTTCAGCTGTATTATTTCAAAAAATAATCAGCCGGAAATGAAAGTCAATGCCATTAGTCATTTTAGACAAAAAATGAGTTCGAAAATGTACGAAAGATACAAAATAGAGCTAATTATAAAACATATATTGACTAAAGAATAAAAAAGAGTAAAATGATAAATGTAACCGCTTACATTATTTGAAAATTCTTTTAAAACACATAAATGATTCAAGGCGAGAAAGGAACAAAAATTATGGAAATGATTTCTAAAAAAATGACAGGTAAAAAAGAAAGACCTATCAGAGTTCTTCAGTTCGGAGAGGGTAATTTCCTCCGCGCATTTGTTGATTATATGATTGATATTGCCAATGAAGAAGGAAAGTTTGACGGAGATATTGTTATTGTAAAGCCTATCGATTTCGGTAACCTTGACAGATTCCATCAGCAGGATTGTCAGTATACCGTACAGCTTCGCGGTCGTGTTGACGGTGAACCCAAGAAGCTTACACGTATTGTTACCAGTGTGGCTGATGCAGTAGACTGTTACAACGAGTATGAGAAATACAGTGAGTTTGCAAAGCTTGATACACTTCGCTTTATTGTTTCAAATACCACTGAGGCCGGAATTGTGTATGACGCAAATGATACTCTTGAGATGAATCCTCCCAAGAGCTATCCCGGAAAGCTTGCAAAGTTCTTATATGAGAGATTCAAGCATTTTAACGGAGCGGAAGATAAGGGACTTATTATTCTTCCTGTAGAGCTTATTGATGACAATGGTATTCATCTTAAGGAGTGCGTATTAAAGCATGCTGAGGTATGGGGACTAGAGGGCGAATTCATCAACTGGATTAATAACTCATGTATCTTCACATCAACACTCGTTGATCGTATTGTAACCGGATATCCCCGTGATGAGGCTGCACAGCTTTGTGAAGAGTTTGGCTATGAAGATAATCTTATTGTTACGGGTGAGCCTTTTGCTCTTTGGGTAATTGAAAGTCCCCGTGACTTATCCGATGAGCTTCCACTTCCTGCCGCAGGACTTCCTGTTATTTATACAGAGGATCATCACCCTTACAAGCAGCGTAAGGTTCGTATCCTTAACGGTGCTCATACATCATTTGTCCTTGCATCATATCTTTGCGGAAATGATATCGTTCTCGAATCGATGAATGATGAGTTGATTCTTAATTTCATTAAGGGAACCCTTTTTGATGAGGTTATTCCCACACTTACATTGCCCAAGCAGGATCTTCTTGATTTTGCAGAGGCAGTACTTGCACGTTTCAACAATCCTTATGTTAAGCATGCGCATCTTTCTATAGCACTTAACTCTGTTTCAAAGTGGAGAGCAAGATGTATGCCAAGCTTCCTCGATTATATTAAGAATGAGGGTAAGCTTCCCGTTCATCTTACATTCTCGCTTGCAGCCCTTATGAGCTTCTATACAGGCTCTGAGCTTCGTGAGAATGCTCTTATCGGACACAGAAACGGCGAAGAGTACAAAATTCTTGATGATGCTTCGGTACTTGAGTTCTTTGCTGCAAACAGCTCAAAGAGCCCTGCGGAATTTACTCACGCAGTTCTTTCTAATACAGACTTCTGGGGAACAGACCTTTCAAAGCTTGAAGGCGTTGAGGCTGCCGTAACTGAGTATATCGCTCAGATTCGTGAAAACGGAATGCGTGCGGCAATGGAGAAGATCTTTGCATAATTGATATTGTGTCGGAGGCCCGGTATGAAGGAATATATTAAGATAAATGAAAAAGACAATGTAATTGTTGCACTTCGGGATATCTTAGCAGGTACGGCAGTCGAGGGAGTTGCTGCTCTTGAGACAATTCCTGCAGGTCATAAAATGGCTTTATGCGATATTTCTGCAGAAAGTGAAGTAGTCAAGTATGGTGCACGTATCGGCTTTGCCAAGGAAGATATTAAAGCCGGAGCATGGATTCATACCCACAATCTGAGAACTGCACTCGGGGACATCGTCGATTATACCTATGAGCCTGTTGAGAGCGACATTAAAGAGACTAACGAAGCAGTGTTTATGGGATATAAAAGACCTGACGGAAGTGTCGGTGTCAGAAATGAAATATGGGTTATTCCGACAGTAGGCTGTGTCAATAATGTTGCTGCAGCCATAGCATCTGCGGCAAACAAAAGACTTGCGGCATGTGATGAAGGAATTCGAGGTAAGGTAGATGAAGTTATTGCTTTCCCTCATCCTTACGGATGTTCACAGATGGGTGACGACCAGGAGAATACCAGAAAAATTCTGAGTGATCTTATTCGTCATCCCAATGCAGCCGGAGTTCTCGTTCTCGGGCTCGGATGTGAAAACAGCAATATAGATGTTCTTAAGCCTTATATAGGTGAGTACGATGAGAGAAGAGTCAAGTTTCTTGTAAGTCAGGAGGTTCCTGATGAAATGGAGGCTGCGGCTGAACTTATCGATGAGCTTATCGAATATGCTTCGGGCTTTGAGCGTGAGCCTGTGTCGGCTTCAAAACTTATTATCGGTATGAAGTGCGGAGGAAGTGATGGTTTTTCCGGAATTACGGCAAATCCTCTTGTCGGAAAATTTTCCGATATGCTTGTAAGTAAGGGCGGAACCACAATTCTTACCGAAGTTCCGGAAATGTTCGGAGCGGAAACCATACTGATGAATCGTTGTGAAAACGAGCAGTTGTTTGACAAAACAGTGTGTCTGATTAACAATTTTAAAAAGTATTTTACAGACAATCATCAGACCATATATGAGAATCCGTCACCCGGCAATAAAAAGGGAGGCATTTCGACACTTGAAGATAAATCCCTTGGCTGTACACAAAAGTCAGGAAGTGCTATAGTGAAAGGAGTGCTTGCATACGGAGAAAGAGTTTCGGTTCCGGGACTCAATCTTTTGTCCGCACCCGGCAATGATCTTGTTGCGGCTACAGCACTTGCTGCAAGCGGAGCACATATTGTGCTCTTTACAACAGGACGCGGAACACCTTTTGCATGTCCTGTGCCGACCATGAAGATTTCATCAAATTCAATGCTTGCCGGAAAGAAGACAAACTGGATTGACTTCAATGCAGGAGTGCTTACCGAAGATGAAGAGATGGATGTTCTTTCAGAGACCTTTTTTGAATATGTATTAAGCGTCGCTTCGGGTGAAAAGGTTGCCAGTGAGCGTGCAGGTTTCCACGATATGGCGATTTTTAAGCAAGGTGTAACTTTATAAAGTGTCATAATGCTTATGAAGGAGCATAGATTACTGAAATAATTAACATTTTTATGTTGGAGGAGTATTAGTATGAAGGCTTTTATGGATGAGAATTTCCTGCTTCAGACTGAGACAGCAAAGAAGCTGTATCATGATTATGCGGCAAAAATGCCGGTTTTGGACTATCATTGTCATATTAATCCTAAGGAGATTGCAGAGGACAGACAGTTTGAGAATATTACTCAGGTCTGGCTTGGCGGAGATCACTATAAGTGGCGTTTTATGCGCTCCTGCGGTGTAGAGGAAAAATATATTACAGGAGATGCTTCGGATAAGGAAAAGTTCTTAAAGTGGGCTGAGTGTCTCGGAAAGGCTATCGGCAATCCTCTGTATCATTGGTCACATCTTGAGCTTCAGCGTTATTTCGGTTTTTACGGTGCTCTTTCGGCTAAGAATGCCGAAGAAGTATGGGAGCTTTGCAATAAGAAGCTCGCAGAGCCTTCCATGAGTGTTCGAAATATCATCAGACAGTCAAATGTAACACTTATATGCACAACTGATGATCCGGTAGACTCACTTGAATGGCATAAGATGATAGCTGAGGATAAGAGCTTTGATGTTGCAGTTCTTCCTGCATGGAGACCTGATAAGGCTATGAATCTTGAAAAGCCTGAATACAGTGCTTATATTGCAAAGCTTGCAGAGGTAAGCGGAATTTCAATCAATTCATTTGAGGATTTGAAGAAGGCACTCATTAACAGAATGGATTTCTTTGCTTCCATGGGATGTGTTGTTTCGGATCACGCACTTGAATATGTAATGTGCGAAACTGCTTCGGATGCTGAGGTTGAGGCTATATTCAAAAAGGGACTTGAAAATGCTGAACTGACCTACAAAGAGCAGATGCAGTTTAAGACGGCATTTATGGCTTTTGCTGCAGGTGAGTATACAAAGAGAAACTGGGTTCTTCAGCTCCATTACGGATGCAAGCGTGACAACAACAAGCCTATGTTTGCAAAGCTTGGTCCCGATACCGGATACGACTGCATCAACAATTATGCTCCTTCGGCACAGACTGCTGATTTCCTTAATTTACTTGAGTCACAGGGAGCACTTCCCAAGACGATTCTTTACAGTCTTAACCCTAATGATAACGAAGCTATCGGAACTATTCTCGGCTGTTTCCAGAACTCTGATGCAGTTGCAAAGATTCAGCAGGGCAGTGCATGGTGGTTTAATGACAACAAAACCGGTATGATAAATCAGATGATTTCCCTTGCAAATCTCGGAAACCTTTCGGGCTTTGTGGGAATGCTGACTGATTCAAGAAGCTTTTTATCATATACCCGTCATGAATATTTCAGAAGAATTCTCTGCAATCTTCTCGGAAACTGGGTAGATAACGGTGAATTCCCTGAGGATTATGATATTCTCGGCGAGATCGTACAGAATATTTCTTACAACAATGCAGTAAATTACTTTGAATTTAACATGCTAAAATGATGTTTATTATATAATCAGCATAATTAAGTTACATACAGAATCAAATAAGGAGAATTTATAATTATGGAATTAAATCTTAAGCCTGCAAAGGAATGTACATTTGATGCAGTATCTCTCGGAGAGGTAATGCTTCGACTCGATCCCGGTGAGGGAAGAATCCGTACTGCTCGTCAGTTCAGAGCCTGGGAGGGCGGCGGAGAGTACAATGTTGTACGCGGACTTCGCAGATGTTTTGGCATGAAGACTGCTGTTATTACCGCATTTGCAGATAATGAAGTAGGAAAGCTTATGGAGGATTTCATTCTTCAGGGAGGAGTAGATACTTCACTTATTAAGTGGATGCCAACAGATGGTATCGGCCGCGTATGCAGAAACGGACTTAACTTTACAGAGCGCGGATTTGGTATTCGCGGTGCCGTAGGATGTTCAGACCGTGCAAATACCGCTATTTCAAAGGCTACTCCTGCAGATCTTGATTTTGAATATATCTTTGGTGAACTCGGAGTAAGATGGCTCCATACCGGCGGAATTTACGCCGCACTTTCAGAGCAGTCTTGCGAAACCATTCTGGCAGCCATCAAGACAGCAAAGAAATACGGAACTGTAGTTTCATATGATCTTAACTACAGACCTTCTATGTGGAGCGCTATCGGCGGTCAGGCAAAGGCACAGGAAGTAAACAAAGAAATCGCAAAGTATGTTGACGTTATGATCGGTAACGAAGAAGACTTTACCGCTTGCCTTGGTTTTGAAATCGAGGGTAATGATGCAAACCTTAAGACACTTAACCTTGAGGGTTACAAGAAGATGATTAACGAGGCAGCAAAAACATATCCTAATTTCAAGGCAGTTGCAACTACACTTCGTCAGGTAAAGACTGCAACAGTTAATGACTGGAGTGCAATCTGCTGGGCTGATGGCGAGATTTACAAGGCTAAGCAGTATGACGGACTTGAGATTATGGACCGCGTAGGCGGAGGAGATTCTTTTGCTTCAGGTCTGATTTACGGTCTTATGACTACAGGTGATGCCGAAGTTGCAGTTAACTACGGCGCAGCACATGGTGCACTTGCAATGACTACACCCGGTGACACTACTATGGCTTCAAAGAAGGAAGTAGAGGCACTTATGGGCGGAGCAGGTGCAAGAGTACAGAGATAACAAATATCTTCATTTCATATATTCATTCAGGAAAAGAATCCCGATACTTTTGAGTTTGTTGACTTTTAGGTGTTGGGTTCTTTTTTTGTGTGTGAGCGGATTTGTGTCGTACGGTAAATTTGGATTCGCTGAATCAGATCAAAATAGCACATTATTGATCAGAATAAAAATCGCTTGACTTTTGAAATAAACATGATATCATAAAGATATCAAACAAATATGCTTTTGTACACAAAGGCGTTTGTCAGATGTAATAGCAGGCAAGGATTTGTGAAGCAAATCCTAATGAGGCCATGAATGCATCAACGTGACAGAATATGTAGGGAGGAATTGATATGACAGAAAAAACTTATACGACAAAGAAAAACGGTATGGCTGTTTTGCTTCTAAACATTTTGGTTTTATGTGCAGGAATTGCAGCTGTCGTTTTCGGAGGAATTCAGTTAGAGACATCAGAGTCTGCTGCGGGAGTTGCATCACTCGTTACAGGACTTGTTATAGTAGGGTTAGGATGGATACCGATGATCGGACTGAAGGTTATTAAGCCTCAGGAAGCTTTGGTTCTTACCCTTTTCGGAACATATAAGGGAACTCTTCGCGAGCCCGGATTTTATTTTGTAAATCCTTTCTGTGTTGCCATCAATCCTGCTGCAGGTACAAAACTTGCACAGAGTGGTGACAACAGAACAGTGAACGGAGTTAAGGTCAACCCTGACGGAGTGCCTGTTCAGCTCGATGCATTTACCAAGAGAATATCTCTTAAGGCTATGACACTTAATAACGGACGCCAGAAGATTAATGATTGTCTCGGTAATCCTATCGAAATCGGTATCGCTGTTATCTGGAGAGTAACCGATACAGCTAAGGCTGTATTTAATGTTGACAACTATAAAGAATATCTTTCACTTCAGTGTGACTCTGCTTTGAGAAATATTGTCAGAATCTATCCTTACGATATCGCGAAGGATGTAGATACTACAGGTGACGGACAGGCAGATGAGGGCAGTTTGAGAGGCTCTGCAGAGGTTGTAGCTTTACGTATCAGAGAAGAGATTCAGTCAAAGGTAGAGGACGCCGGACTTGAAATTATGGACGCAAGAATTACTTATCTTGCTTATGCACCTGAGATTGCATCCGTAATGCTTCAGCGTCAGCAGGCATCAGCAATTATTGATGCAAGAAAGATGATAGTTGACGGAGCGGTAGGAATGGTTGAGATGGCTCTTGAAAGACTCAATGAAAAGAGCATTGTTGACCTTGATGAAGAGAGAAAAGCAGCTATGGTTTCGAACCTTCTCGTGGTATTATGCGGCAACCACGACGCACAGCCGGTAGTTAATTCGGGAAGCTTATATTAATGGCAGAGAAAAAGCAGATTCCTTTAAGACTGTCGGAAAAACTTTACTCAGATATAGCCGCTTGGGCAGAGGATGATTTCAGATCGGTAAACGGGCAAATTGAGTACCTGCTTTCCGAATGTGTAAGACAGAGAAAAAAGGATGGGAAGTATGTGGGACAGGAGATAGATGTCCCGCCGGAATTTGATATTAAATGATTTGACTGAAGGTACGGATTTTCGAAGGAAATCCGAATGAGGTCACGATGCACTAACGTGACCGAATGATGAAGGTACGGATTTTCGAAGGAAATCCGAATGAGGTCACGATGCACTAACGTGACCGAATGATGAAGGAGTAATATATGAGAAAACCATATATCAGAATCAGTCATATATTTATGGAGGCGGTAAGCTTTGTGTTTATCCTGGCATCCGTACTTTATGTGATTATTAAGGCATCAACAATTGATGGACAAATACCTACGCATTACAATATGGCGGGGGAGATTGACGGGTACGGGTCGCCTTTTAGCGCACTGATTCTTCCGCTGATTATGCTCAGTATGGTGATATTGTTTTGTCTGATCAGTCACCTTGTGTCTCCGAAATATTGGAACATGCCTTTCAAGGTGAAACCTCAGGCAGCAGTGGTTGTGTACGGCGACATGGTGACGATGATCACGGTCATGGGTCTTTTGTCCGGCATATATTCATTGTTCGAGGTTATTTTATTTATGGATTCCGAATTGAGCACGCTAGTGATATCGTTTGTGTATGTCGGGTTGCTGGTGGCGGATGCCATTGTTCAGCTTATTCGGGCGAAACGTCATAATGATATGTTTGCCTGACATATATCCTCGCTTATTAATCATTACGCTGACTTTGCAAAGTATTTTTGTATTGGCTCGGTGAGATGCCTGTCATTTTTTGAAACACTTTAAAAAAATATGCATAACTGGAGAAGCCCATCTTTTCACTTACTTCAGATACGCTCATACCGGAACGGAGATATTCCTGAGACTTTGCGATACGCTGAATGGATATGTATCTGCCGATGGAAGTGTGGGTATGCTTCATAAAGAGTCTTGCCAGATAATCTTTATTGAGGAAGAAATAATCCGATATTTCTGACAGGGTTATATTTTCCTCCAAATGATTGTTTATATATGCGATGATATCATTAACGGTCTTTTGAGATTTTGTGATTATTATCGAGTCAAAAGAGGTATTACGGCGTGCATCCTGTACCGCAGAATTTAGAATCGACAGTGTCGAAAAGAATTCTGCGGTACTTTTTATTGTTTTTTCTTTTATTACGGGCAGCAGATGATTCAGTGCTGCGGTCAGGGTAACTAATACCCGGTCGGATAAGGGCAGTATGAGAGGACGGTCAGAATGTTTTAAGGCTTCGGTGAAGTCTTTATTACCGTATAATATGTTATCAAGCCAGGCTATGTCGATGTTCATAATGTAGCGCTCATATATTACATCTTTTTCGTGATAGAGCTGGTGCACGCAAAAAGGTGGAATGATGATAAGTGTTCCTCTTCTGATACTTGATACTGTGTCATTTAAAAGGGCATCAGGAAGATCGGTAAGGGTCAGGTATATTTCTGCAGCGTTATGAGTGTGTGCACCGACAGGGAAGGCACTTGCTTCGTTCTTGTAATACAATTCGTATGGCTCATTTACAACGTAGTAGGGGATATTATCAGGCATATATTAGGTCCTTAATCGAAAAGTCGTGATATTACATATTTTTAGTATTATATATACATATTATATCATTTTTTTATCTTATACAATGATATAAGAACCATATAAATCATTTGTGAGGAAACTGTATATGAGAGTAGCTATAATCGGTTGCGGTCATATTGCGCAGGTTCATTCGTGGGCGCTCAAGAAGATACCGGATGTACAAATCGCAGCTTTTGCAGATATAAAAGCGGAAAGAGCCGAAAGGATGTCTCAGGAGTTTACCGGCGGCAAGGCGGATGTCTTTAATGACTATATTCTGATGCTTGAAAAGGTTCAGCCTGAAGTTGTTCATATCTGTACACCGCACTATCTTCATGTTCCGATGGCGATTGAAGCGATAAAGCGAGGTATTGCGGTATTTATGGAAAAGCCTCCGGCTGTGACTGAAGAGGAGTTCGAGGTGATGAAAGGTCTTGCTGCCGATTTAAAAGTTCCGGCAGGCTTTTGTTTTCAAAACAGGTATAACAAGACAACACTTGAACTTGATAAGCTGGCTCAGAGCGGCGAGCTGGGTAAAGTAACAGGGGTAAGAGGCATTGTAACCTGGAAGCGTGATAAGGATTACTATTCGGATGACTGGCACGGCAGTCTGGAAAAGGAATGCGGCGGAGCATTGATAAATCAGTCGATTCATACGCTTGATCTGATGCTCAGGTATCTGGGGAAGCCTGTTAAGGTTTCAGCATCCATGCAAAATCATCATTTAGGCGATGTAATTGAGGTTGAGGATACTCTAGAGGCCTGGATGGAATTTGAAGAAGGTAAAAGAGCTTCGTTTTTTGCGACAACAGCTTATACTTGTGATGCACCTGTAATTTTGGAGTTGAGCTTTGAAAGAGGACGCGCAACTATGATTGACCGCACCGTTCAGATTTGTGAGGACGGGAAGAAGCCTGTCATAATAACATATGAGGAAAACGGGGAAGGTATCGGAAAGAGTTACTGGGGAAGCGGCCACCTGGCCTGCATAAGCGATTTTTATGATTGCCTTATTAACAAAAAGGCGTACGGAAATGATATAGACGGGGTTGAAAATACCCTCAGGACTACGATGAAAATATACAAAGATGCAAGACGTCGGAATGAAAAAAAGGAGGACTGAATGGAGAAGGTAAGAATCGGAATCATCGGAATCGGTGGTATGGGAACAAATCATGTACACAGTATTATGGACGGTAAGGTACCGAACCTGGCGCTGACTGCGGTAGCAGATGTCAGACAGTCAAGACTTGACTGGGCAAAAGAGAATCTGCCTGCTGATATTGCCGTGTTTGCTGACGGAAAAGAACTGATTGATTCGGGAAAATGTGATGCAGTGCTGGTTGCAACACCACACTATTTTCATCCTGAATATGTTATCTATGCATTGGAGCACGGAGTTCATGCTATCAGCGAAAAACCTGCGGGCGTTTATACAAAGCAGGTAAGAGAAATGAATGAAGCTGCAGCTAAGTCGGATAAAGTATTTGCAATCATGTTTAATCAAAGAATCAACTGTACATACAGGAAGCTGCATGAGATGATTGAAAGCGGCGAATTGGGACAGATGAAGCGTGTTAACTGGATTATTACCGACTGGTACAGAACCCAGAGCTATTATGATGCGGCAAGCTGGAAAGCTACTTGGGACGGTGAAGGCGGAGGAGTATTGCTTAATCAGTGCCCTCATCAGCTTGATTTATTGCAGTGGCTGTGCGGTCTTCCGGTGAAGGTGCGTGCGTTCTGCCACGAGGCTAAATGGCACAATATCGAAGTTGAAGATGACGTGACTGCTTATATGGAATTTGAGAACGGAGCTACGGGCGTTTTTGTTACGACTACTGCCGATGCGCCCGGAACAAACCGACTTGAGATTACTTTCGAGATGGGAAAGATTATCTGCGAGTATGGCAAACTGACATATTATAAGCTCAGTGAAAATGAGAGAACCTTCTGCATGACTGAGAAAGAGGGATTTAAATCTCCGGATGTTACTCAGATAGAAGTTGAAACCGATGGTCTGAACGAGCAGCATATAGGAGTCCTGAAGGCATTTACGAACAGGATTCTTCACGGCACGGAATTGGTTGCTTCAGGAGAAGAGGGCATAAGAGCGCTTACCCTTTCGAATGCAATGCATCTTTCAAGCTGGTTGAATGAAACGGTTTCGATTCCCTTTGATGAAGAACTGTTCCTTAAGGAACTCAACAAAAAGCGTGCCACATCAAAAAAGAAGCAGGATACCGGAATCGTATTTGACACTACAGGAACATACTAGGAGGATTGATTATGGATATTAGCAAAAGAATTACCGGTTTTGCCGATGAAATAGCTTCGGATCTTGTGACTCAGGTTGAGTCTGTCAAAAAACTCGGAATATCTCATATAGAGATGCGAGGTGTGGACGGCAACAATCTTATTTTTCACGATGATAAAAAGGTAAAAGAAATAAAGGCTTTTCTTGATCAGAACGGAATTACCCTTTCGGCGCTTGGTTCACCTTTGGGAAAGATTGGTGTTACTGAGGACTTCGAACCTCATTTTGAAGCTTTTAAACGAGCAGTTGAAATTGCACACATGATGGAGACACCCAATATCAGGATGTTCAGTTTTTATATGCCTCAGAATTGTGCACTTGAAGACTGTGAGAATGAAGTATTTGACAGAATCGGAAAGTTTGCAGATTATGCCAAAGCAAATGACGCAGTGCTTCTGCATGAAAATGAGAAAGGAATATACGGTGAGAAAGCAGATGAGTGCCTTAAATTGATGAAGACTTTTTACGGAGAGCATTTTAAGGCCATTTTTGATTTCGCAAATTTTGTTCAGGCGCAGGAAGATACATTAAGAGCTTACAGCCTATTAAAGCCGTACATTGCATATATTCATGTTAAGGATGCTTTGCTTGAAAACGGCAAGGTTGTTCCGGCCGGTATGGGAGACGGAAATGTTGCGGCAATCCTGAACGATTTAAATGAGTCGGGATATACCGGATATCTTTCGCTTGAACCTCATTTGTCTGATTTTGTCGGATTTGCTTCATTGGAAGGCTCTGATAAAAAGACACTGCTTACAGAGGGCAGGAAGCTTTCGGGCTTTGAGGCCTTTGAACTCGCATTCAATTCACTTATGGGTATTCTTAAATGATGCAAAGCTTTTACACGATTTCAAATATTAAGCGCATTTTTTGATCCTTTTTGCTCATTTTATAAAAAAAATATGGATATTTTTTGGGAGATTTGTTATAATATCACAAATAATTTGTAACTCGTCGACTGTTTTTATATAAATGGGTTGAAACAGAATATGAATAAAAAGAAGGTAGCAGTTTTCTCAGGCGGTTGGGGCGGCGAATTTTTGCATGAAACGCTTTCGGGCATTATCGAATTGGCGCGTGCCGAGAAAACAGATATTTTTAGCTTCGTTAATTTTTCGGTGCGCGGAAATGATGCATCGACAAATGACGGCGAAACTAATATTTTCAGACTTCCCGATATGACGGATTTTGACGGTGTTCTTTTGTTTGCGAATACCTTTAACCGTCAGTGGGAAATCGACTATTTGACTAATTCAGTAAAGAGAAACAATATTCCGTGTATCAGTATTGAATATCCGATAGACGGAATTCCCTGTATTTCTACCGACAATGCAAGCGGAATGAGGGAACTTGTCGAGCATATGATAGTCGACCATGGCTGCAGGGATATCTTATATATCAGCGGACCTAAGGATCATCCTGAAGCGGTTGAACGTCTCAGTGCATTCGAAGAGATTATGGATGCAAACGGGGTTCCTTATTCAGACGGAAATATAGCTTACGGAGATTGGTCAAAGACATTTATCCCGAGCATCATTCATGGGTGGGTTGATTCAAGAGGCAAATATCCGGAAGCCATTATTTGTGCAAATGATATTATGGCTATAGCTGTATGCACATATCTTCGAGAGAAGAACATTTCGATACCTGATGAAGTGAAGGTTACCGGATATGACGGTATCAGACTTGCGCAGACACTTACTCCCCCGATTGCTTCGGTAAATCATGAATGGAAGATTATGGGATGTGAAGCTCTCGGAAGCTTGTTAAAGCTGATTAACGGTGAGAAGCAGGATATGAGTATAAAGCTCAGGACAAAGTTTGTTCCGAACGGAAGCTGCGGATGTATGGTTAATGCGGTGATTCCGAGTGAGTTTAACAAATCCGTAAAGGCACTTGCTGACAATATTATTGAGCCTATAGACCTTGATTCTCATTTCAGACATTTTTACGCAGCGGTTCGTAAGGCAGATAATCTTGATACTACCAGCAACGGCTTTAAATATATGTTTGAAAGAGAGCATATACTTGAAGGAAATGAGTTCAAACTCTGTTTGGTTCCGGAGTTCTTTACGGCAAGAGACAATGAGTCCAGTCTTCCCATTATCGGCTATTCGGACGAGATGGAAATGGCTTGCTTTTTAGCAGAGGGAAAGCAGTGTGAGAAGAGCAGACTTGCTCTTAAGGACTGTATCTACGAGGCATCGGAGAGATTAAGAACACCGGGATGCTATATTTTCCTGCCGCTTTATTCCGAGGGCAGAACATATGGCTTTGCGATGTTAAGCGGACCGTTAAATGCCGCAAACGAGAATCAGTATTATATCTGGTCGCGTCATATGATTAATGCGCTTGATCAGGTTCGAAGCAATATAAAGCTGGCTGCTTTGTGGGATGCGCTCAAAAGGCAGTCGATTACGGATCAGCTTACAGGCGTTTATAACAGACACGGCTGTGAACAGTATGTATTTAAAGATATGATTTCCTTCGGCAAGGAAGACGGTGAAAGTGTACTTTTCCTGATTGATGTTGATAAAATGAAGTACATTAATGATCGCCTCGGACATGCAAAGGGGGATTTAAGCTTAAAACTTGTGGTGCAGGCCATGAAAGAAGCTATCCCGGAAGAACTTACTATTTCGAGATTCGGCGGGGATGAATTCCTTATTGCCGGACGAGCAGAATCACTCGAGCAGACACCTGAGGAAATTATTTTTGCAATTGAAAAGAGACTTGCTGAACTGGTCGAAAAAACGGGAGAAAATATTCCGCTGACAGTCAGCATAGGATATTCGTTATGCAATCCGAAAGACATCGGAGATATTGAAAAGACTATTGTAATTGCCGATAAAAACATGTATTCTACTAAGCAGATACATCATGATGAAAGTCAATGGTGACAATAGTTTGGTATCAATGATTTGAGGGGGCAATGCAGTGAAGCAGGTCTTCATTGCATTGCCCTTTTTGTAAAAGGGAGAAAAGATTCTGAGGAAAACTGCTTTGTATCGGAGTCTTGAGTTTGCGGAGGGGAATTATGAAAAATTGGTTCGTAAAATGCATCAGGTATGCCACGTTGGCATTGAGCCTGATAATGACGGGAGTTCTTTTTGGGGGAGCGCTTCCGGTCAGAGCAGATTCATTTTCGGGCGGCGCATACACGCTTGATGACAGGTTAAGTTACGACAGTGATGAACTGGAAATGGTTTGGAAACCGTATGATCATTTATCGAATATGAAGCTTAATCTTCAGAATTCGGTTGTCGGAAGTGAGACTATTATTGATATCACCTTCGACTGTGACATTTTGCCTACAGTTACTCCGCAAAAGTACAGAAAGACGATATCAATCGGAGTGTACGGACCGAGTACCGCGGAATGGGTTACCACTTTTACGGAGGAAGAATGTACAAAAGACGGTAAGATAAATATCGTTATTCCGCATAAGTTTTCTGAGGCCGGAAAGTATACGCTCGCTGTCTATGAAAGTGATGCGAACGGAAATGTCGGAGCCTTTGAACCTCAATGTATCGCATCGGAATCTTTCAATATATCGGCGATTACCGATGAGAGCGGCAGCAGGGTTAAGAATTCTTTGTCGGTTGAGAAAGCGACATATAAGCCTGATGTAAAAGAAACGATCACTATTGAGTATTCGCTTGAGAAACCCGGTCATGATTATAATATGTTTATTGTTAAGCCCGGGGATAGTTTTTATGACAGCTACTCTTCAAGGGTTCTTGATTGGTATTCGACAGACGGAACCATAGACGGTACGGCAGGAAGAAAGAACAAAAAAACATTTGACTATACCTTCACACAGAAAGGCATTTATACGGTATATCTTTATGATTATACCGAGAGTTCTTTGATTGCTCAGACTACTTTTACTGTCGCTCCTTCAATTGATTTAGGCGTCGATGAAAGCAAGGTTAAGAACGGCAAGATTCCTTTCAGCGTATCATTTGCAAAGAACAAGACTCATCTGGATCTTGATTCAAGTGACAAGATTAAGTTTACTGTACAGCTGCCGTTTAACTATGATGAGTGCAGGAAAGATCTTGAAAGAGCCCTGATCGGAAAAGGTTATGATGATTCTTCTTTAGATTATGACTTTGATAAGTCTACAACTACCAATGTCAAAATCAATTATAAGCCTGCCGGTTCTTCTGAGAGTGTTTTGCTTAAGACAGATTATGTCAAGGGATATGTAAAGCCCCATAATTTTGAATTCTCGGCAAAGGATATATTAAAGCTTATCAATGATTTTTCTCATGGTGATACTGCTTACGCCGGTGTTGTGACCGTTGAGTTTTCTTATTCCGGTGCGGGATATTTGGAGTCATTTAAGGAAAAGGTCAGCTTCAGTGTTGCAAGGTCATCAACGAAAATAACGGTTACCGCTCCTGTAAAGACAGTTCCTCGTGCGTACGGTGAATCAATCGGATTTGATGTAGAGAGTGACCTTGGCGGTGAGATAGTAGCCCAGATTTATAAGGGTAGCAAGAAAATTCGTACCGTAAAGCAAAGCTGCAGTTTGGACAGAAGCAAGGGTGTAGCTTTCGGCAACATCAGCTGGGATTTGGGCAATTCAAGCAATAAATATGTTGATGCAGGAACATATAAGGTAAAGATTTATACACAGGTAAAACTTACCACTATAAACAATGGCAAGAGTTCAAGCAAAACAGTCAAATCAAAAACAAAGACCATCGAATTTAAAGTTGCAAAGCCTACCGGTTCGTTGACTTTGTCTTCTGTGGCAACGGGCCTGAACGGTGGAGAGTATGCGACTTACGAAAATCCGCTTATCGGAATTTCCAATAATGTCAGCATCGGTTCTAAAATAGAAGTGAAGATTAAGAATGCTAAAGGAACCGTTATCGTAAATGACTCTTACACGCAGCCTGCAGGTAAATATACCAGGTGGTATGATCTTGAGAAGCTTGATTCGAATCTTTCTTTAGGAAAATATACCGCTTCGATTACTGCTGTTATTATAGGCGGCAAGAAGGTTACAAAGAATATCAGTTTCAAGGTTGAGAAGTCTCCCAAGGTTGAGATTTCAAGTGTATCTTTAAGTACGGGTGAGGGCCTGGGAACTCTGTCTTTCAAGACAAGTCAGTCATCAAACGTAACTGTTCAGGTAAAGAATTCTTCCGGAAAGGTTGTTGCAACCGTAATTGACGGAAAATATGCTGCCGGAACAATTAAGAGTAATTTCAATTTCGGAGGCTATGCTGTCGGCAGCTACAGCGTTGTTGTTTCTGCAAAGAACAGCGGTGGTACATCAACTGTGACCAAAACTTTCAGCGTTGCAAAGAAGCCGACAGTCGTTAAAAAGCCTACGGTTTCAGGTGTTTCCGTAAGATTTACCAAGAAGAATAATGAGGATGCATATAAGTTCAGCTGCAACTACACCGGCAAGGGATCGAAGATAGTAATGGAAGTAATGTGGAACGATGCCGAGCAAATTGTTGCAGTCAGTGAGTATACAGCACAGAAGGACAGCGGCAGTGCTGAATGGACCTGGGACGGATATAAGTCCAACGGTTTCAAAGCATCTGCAGGAAGCTATACTATCAGGGTATATGCAGTAAACAGTGCAGGAAAAACCGAATTTATAAGGCAGAATTTTACTATCGGCGAGGGCTGAAAACTAAATACTGATTTACGGAATTTGCATATGAGATATGTCTTTCGGGGCATAGTTCATATGCAAATTTTTTTTGTGCTTTGAGCTGATTATCAGTGATTGTGAAATTGTGTTTGACATTGTTCAGAAGATGTGTATAATTACCTTAAAGTATTTACCTAAATATATTTAGATAAATATATAGAGTAAAATTAATAAAGGAGATTACGATTATGACATTCGACAAGGTTAAAGAAATTATCATGGAAACAATAAATGTTGATGAGGAGCTCATCACCATGGAGGCATCATTAAAGGATGATCTCGGAATCGATTCACTCGATGCAATGGAGCTTTGCATGGCTATCGAGGAAGCTTACAGCATTTCAATCCGGGAAGAAGCTATCAACACTTTCGACAGCGTAAAGAAGATTGTTGAGTATATTGATGCAAATGTAGCTTGAATACATCGGGAGAAATGATTATGGAACTGAATAATCTTTTTGAGATTTGGGACAGATTTGAGGTTTCTTCGGTTTCGGAGCTGGAAATTGATATGCAGGGAGTTCATTTTGCCTTAAAAAAGCAAAATGGTGCCGGAAAATTGAATTCCGGAAGTTCTGCTGAAGCTCATGCATTTTCCGGTACCGAAAAGCAGGATTTAAAAGTGTCCGAATTCGAGAATGCAGCAAAGACGAAACCTGCCGCAGAGGGTATAAAGGCTCCTTTGGTCGGAACATTTTATGCTGCACCGTCGCCTGAAGCTGAACCTTTTGTAAAAGTCGGAAGCAAGGTAAAAGCAGGTGATGTGGTTTGCATTATCGAGGCGATGAAGATGATGAATGAGGTTCGTGCAAATATCAGCGGAACAGTCCGTGAGGTACTTGTAAAGGACGGCAGTATGATTGAATACGGACAGCTGATGTTTGTTATTGAATAATTGTCGGGAGAAACGGTAAATGTTCAAACGTATATTGATTGCCAACAGGGGTGAAATCGCCGTTCGCATCATCAGGTGCTGCAGAGAAATGGATATCGAAACTGTTGTGGTTTATTCGGAAGCGGACAGAGAATCACTTCCGGTAATTACTGCAAACTATTCGGTATGTATAGGACCGGCAAAAGCAAGTGAGAGTTATTTAAATGCGAATGCGGTAATAGAAGCAGCACTCAGAATGGAATGCGATGCGATTCATCCGGGTTATGGTTTTTTGTCTGAGAACGCGGATTTTGCTCAGAAATGTGAAGATAACGGAATTACGTTTATCGGACCTTCTGCCGCAGTTATCAGAAGGATGGGAGATAAGCAGGCAGCAAGGAGTCTTATGATTAAGAACAATGTGCCTGTGGTTCCCGGATCAAAAACGCTTATTGCCTCTGCGGAAGAGGCGGTTAATATGGCGGAGCAGATAGGATACCCGGTATTAATAAAAGCTTCTGCAGGAGGCGGGGGCAAAGGAATGCGCCGCGCGTTTAACGAAGATGAATTGAAAACAGCTTTTCTCACTGCCAAGGCAGAAGCAAGGGCAGCATTCGGAAATGATGATATGTATATGGAGAAGCTCATAATAAACCCGCATCATATCGAGTTTCAGATTTTAGCTGACAAATTCGGAAATACAGTTCATCTGGGAGAGAGAGACTGCTCTATTCAAAAGAACAATCAAAAGCTTCTTGAGGAATCGCCATCATGCATTTTGACTGATGAGTTGCGACGTGAAATGGGAGAAGCAGCAGTCAGGGCAGCTAAAGCAGCAGAGTATTTCAGCACCGGAACAATAGAGTTTATCGTTGACACTGATAAAAACTACTATTTTATAGAAATGAATACCAGAATTCAGGTTGAACATCCCGTTACCGAGCAGGTATGTGATGTGGACCTGATAAAGGAACAGCTCAGAATTGCAGCGGGAATGAAGCTTGGTATCAAGCAGGAAGACATTAGCTTTGATAAGCATGCCATAGAGTGCAGAATCAATGCGCAAAGTCCCGGAAAAATAAGTTTCCTTCATTTCCCTTCGGGTTATGGGGTAAGAGTCGAAAGCCATGTATATACGGGCTACGAAATAAGTCCGTATTACGATTCGATGATTGCAAAAATCATTGTTACCGGAAAAACGAGGTTGGAGACTGTTCGGAGAATGAGACGAGCTTTGGAGGAACTTATTATCGAAGGAGTAAAAACCAATTATGAGTTCATGCATCTGCTGACGTATCATCCTGTTTTTCTGAAAGGGAATTACAATACTGCTTTTTGGGAAGAGAACAGCAGACAAATCGAGCAGTGGGCTGAGGAGGGGATTGAAAAGAAATGAGAATAAATGATATCTTTCTCCAACGGCGCAAAAAGTGGAATTCACTTTTAAAGCAGCGCAGCAAAGCGGAAAACATGGCCGAATGTCCGGCATGTAAAGAGTCGGTGCCTGTCGGAACGCTTGCAAAAGAGAAGTGGGTTTGCAGTTATTGCGGGCATTATCTGACGGTTCCCGTGATGGGCCGGATCGGTATGGTCTGCGACGAAGGAAGCTTTAAAGAAATGTGGCCGGAGTTGAAGAGCAGCAATCCTATTGATTTTCCTGAGTATGAAGATAAGCTTAAGGCTTTAAAATTAAAGTCCGGACGAAACGACGCATTTTTAGCGGGTAAAGCCCGAATTAATGATATAAAAGTTGCTATAGGAGTTTTGGACAGCCGCTTTCTGATGGGAAGTATGGGAACTGTAGTCGGCGAAAAGATTGCACGACTTGCGGAACATGCCGAAAAGAGGAAACTTCCGCTCATTATTTTCTCTGCGAGCGGCGGAGCCCGTATGCAGGAGGGTCTGTTTTCACTGATGCAGATGGCAAAGACGGCTGCTGCAGTGGAACATTTTAAGAATAAGGGAGGCCTTTTTATTTCGTGCCTTACCAATCCTACGGCGGGAGGAGTAAGTGCAAGCTATGCAAGCCTCGGAGACATTATTATTGCTGAACCGGATGCACTTATATGTTTTGCCGGGCCCAGAGTAATTGAGCAGACAATCGGTCAGAAGCTTCCGAAGGACTTTCAGCATTCGGAGTTCCTTCTTAAGCACGGAATGCTTGACATGATAGTTGAAAGGAAAGATTTGAAGCAGACACTCCATAAGTTATTGAAACTGCATGGAATAAAGGCCGGATGATTATTTATGAATGAAGAAAAAAGACAAACAGCTTATGAAGCCGTACAGATTGCGAGAGATCCGAAGAGATTTCATATCGAGGATTTTATTGAAGGTCTTTTTGAAGATTTTGTCGAGCTGCACGGAGACAGGCTATTTAGAGATGATCCTTCCGTGATAGGAGGCGTGGCTATGTTCCATGATATACCTGTTACGGTAATAGGACATAAGAAAGGCAGAGATACGCAGGAGAACATTGCATGCAATTTTGGAATGACCTCTCCTGAGGGATACCGAAAGGCTTACCGACTGATGGAGCAGGCTGAAAAGTTTAGCAGGCCTGTTATTACTGTTATTGATACGCCGGGTGCCTATCCGGGGGTCGAAGCGGAAAGCAACGGACAGAGTAATGCGATTGCAGAAAATCTTGCATTGATGAGCAGACTTTGCTGTCCGACGATTGCGATTGTTACCGGTGAAGGAAGCAGCGGGGGCGCTCTTGCTTTGGCGGTGTCGGATGAGGTTTTTATGCTTGAAAATGCAGTATATTCGATACTTTCTCCGGAAGGCTTCGCATCGATAATGTGGAAAAATCCTCAAAGAGCTTCCGAAGCAGCTGAGATAATGAAGATTACTTCAGACGAACTTAAGGGACTGGGATTGATTGATGAGGTTATAAAAGAAAATTCCAAAACCTTTACGGTGCTCGACAGATTATTAACAGAAAAGATTGCAAGACTGCAGAAGCTCAGCAAAAAGCAGTTGGTTGCGGAAAGATACAAAAAGTATCGAATGATTGACTGTCTTTACAGGCAATGAATGATTACCGGGGAGAACATTGTTGTGAAAGGTATACATATTGTTTCTACAGGATTGGGACTTCCTGAGAGGGTTGTTACCAATGATGATTTGAGCAAAATAGTTGATACAAATGATGAATGGATAGTAACCAGAACAGGTATCAAAAGCAGGTATAAATGTGAGGAGGAAACCTGTGTTTCAATGGCAACGGCCGCTGCAAAAGAAGCAATTGAGTCTGCGGGAATTGCATCTGAAGACATCGGAGTGGTGATTGTTGCCACTCAAACTTCAGATTACAGTTTTCCTTCCGCGGCGTGTCTGGTTGCAAAGAACCTTGGGCTGAGTGAAGAAATAACTGCTTTTGATGTGGCTGCAGCATGCTCAGGATTTTTGATGGGGCTGGGTGCTGCAAGAGGTCTTCTTGAGGCTTCGGCAAAGCGATACGCATTGGTCATCGGAAGCGAGCAGCTTTCAAAGGTATTGGATTACGGTGATAGGTCTTCGTGTATCCTTTTTGGTGACGGAGCAGGAGCCGTGCTTATTGAAAGTGCTGATAATACTTTCAGGCAAAAAAGCTGGGCACGAGGGGATATTGAGGTTTTGAATTGTGCAGGTACAGGAAGCAATGACGCGAAACTCAGAATGAACGGTAAAGAGGTATTTCGATTTGCAGTAAATGCACTAGAGCAGGCAGTTGTTGAAATCCTTGAAGAAGAAAAGCTTACCATGGCTGATATAGACTATTGTATATGTCATCAGGCCAATGCAAGAATTATCACTCATGTTCAAAAGAAATTTCCGGGATTCGAAAATAAATTTTACATGAACATAGAAAGATTCGGAAATACATCTGCTGCAAGTATACCGATTGTTTTGGGTGAACTGAATAAAGCCGGAAAACTTAAAGCCGGAATGAAGCTTGTGTGTGCTGCGTTCGGAGCCGGGCTTACCTGGAGCGGATTATATTTGACTGTTTAAGAAGGAATGGTGATTGGCATGAAACTTAATGAAATGCTTGGAATTGAGTATCCCTTTATACAGGGAGGAATGGCAAATATTGCAACTGGAGAATTCGCAGCCGCGGTGAGCAATGCCGGAGGCCTGGGACTGATCGGAGCAGGCGGCATGAATACCGAGATGCTTAAAGAAAATATCCGACGCTGCAGAGAACTTACGGATAAACCTTTTGGAGTTAATCTTATGCTGATGAATCCTGAGGCTTCTAAGATGGCTGAACTGATTGCACAGGAAGGTGTGAAGATTGTTACGACAGGTGCGGGAAGTCCGGCTGAATATATGCCGATTTGGAAAGAAAAAGGTATGATGGTTATCCCTGTAGTTTCAAGTACCGTTCTTGCTCAGCGTATGGAAAAATGCGGAGCTGATGCGATTATTGCAGAAGGAACGGAGAGTGGCGGACATGTCGGAGAAATGACGACCATGACACTTGTGCCGCAGGTTGCCGATGCGGTTTCGATTCCCGTTATTGCGGCAGGCGGTATTGCGGACGGCAGAGGAGTTGCTGCTGCTTTTGCACTGGGTGCAATCGGTGTTCAGGTGGGAACCGTATTGCTTGCATCTGACGAATGTCCCATTCATGCGGCATATAAAGAGGCGGTAATTAAGACAAAGGATAACGGCACCACTGTTACAGGAAGAATAGCAGGAACTCCGGTCAGAATAATAAAGAATCCCATGGCCAGAGAGTATATCAAGATGGAAAAGGCCGGCGCGGACAAAACGGAACTTGAAAAATTTACTCTCGGTTCTTTAAGACGCGCGGTATTTGAGGGAGATACAAAGACTGGTTCATTGATGGCCGGACAGGTGGCAGGCCAGGTGAATGAGATCCGACCTGTTCGCAAAATATTTGAAGATATGTTTGCCGGATACAAGGCAATTGCAGCAGGACTTAATTGATATCCGGAGGAGAAAACAGAAGTGAAAACAGCGTTTTTATATGCAGGTCAGGGAAGTCAAAGGGTTGGCATGGGAAAAGATTTTTACGATGAATATCCCGAATATGCGGAATTTATCGACTCTTTAAAGCTTGACTTTGATTTGAAGAAATATATGCATGAAGGACCTATCGAGGATCTGTCGAACACTTGCTATACACAGGCTTGCATGTCTGCCTTTGCAGCAGGGGTAACAATGCTTTTAAACAGCAGAGGAATCACTCCCGATGCAGCCTGCGGATTAAGCCTTGGGGAATACGGTGCTCTTTATGCCGCAGGAGTATTTGATGCTGCTGAGTTAGTGGAGATTACCGCATTTCGCGGGAAAGTGATGGCAGATGCGGCAAAGGGCTGTGAATGCAGTATGAGTGCAATCCTCGGGACAGAGGCTGCGGTTATTGAAGAGGCATGCAGCAATTATGAGGGACCGGAACTGATTACTGTTGCGAACTACAATTGTCCCGGACAGACCGTAATCTGCGGCGATGAAAAAGCTGTGACTGCAGTGGAGAATGTCCTGAAAGGAAAAGGTGCAAAAAGGTGTGTAAGATTAAATGTAAGCGGACCGTTTCATACAAAATGCATGAAACCTGCCGGCGATCACCTGGAGGTATTCTTTAAGGGCATTAAGTTCAATAACCCGAAAATACCGATAGCATTAAATGTTACGGGTGAATTGTACGATGGCAAAACTAATCTTGCAGAGATTCTTGTCAGACAAGTTCAGTCTTCGGTTCGTCTGGAGGCAGAGCTGAGAACACTTCTTGAGAACGGATACACAAGATTTATTGAAATCGGGCCGGGAAATACCATGGCCGGTTTTTTAAAGAAAACAGCGAAAGCTATGGGAGCAGAGGCAGAGGTTATTTCAATAGACAATGTTGAAGATTTCAGAAAGGTTGCAGGTGAATAAAGTGGACAGCAGAAAAAAAGCACTCGTTACGGGCGGAAGTCGCGGTATAGGAAAGGCTATATGCATTAAACTGGCTAAATGCGGGATGGATGTAGTATTCAGCTACAGATCAAGGGCTGAAGAGGCAGAAGAGACTGTCAGAGCCTGCGAAGAAGCCGGGGTAAGAGCTCTGGGCATTTGCGCGGACGTAAGCAACTCCGAAGAATGTGCAAAGCTTATTGAACAGGCATTGGTCTTCGGAAATAATCGGATTGACGTACTTGTAAATAATGCAGGAATTACGAAGGATAATCTCATTCCGAGAATTAAGGATGAGGATCTTAATATGGTGCTTGATGTCAACCTTAAAGGTCCCTTCTATATGATGCGCGGAGTAGCAAAGTATATGCTTCGTCAAAAGTACGGACGAATCATTAACATGAGTTCCGTGGTCGGAGTGATGGGAAATCCGGGACAGGTAAATTATGCTGCAAGCAAAGCAGGAGTTATCGGTATGACAAAATCTCTGGCAAGAGAGCTTGCAAGCAGACAGATCACAGTAAATGCCGTTGCTCCTGGTATGATTGAGACTGACATGGTAAAAGCAGTTCCGGAAAGTGAACGTGAAAAGATGCTGAATGTTATTCCTTTTAAGGAAATGGGTCAGCCCGAAGATATTGCTGCAGCTGTAGCATTTCTTGCGAGTGATGAGGCTCGCTATATTACCGGTCAGGTTATTTGCGTTGATGGAGGTATGACGATATGAGAAGAGTGGTTATTACGGGAATGGGAGCAGTGACACCCGTCGGGAACAATGTTGCGGATTTATGGGATTCCGTAATAAACGGCCGCTGCGGTATTGCACCGATTACCGGCTATGATACTGCAGGCAGGAAGGTTACACTTGCTGCTGAGGTAAAGGGCTTCGAACCCGAAAGTATATTTGAAAAATCAGAGCTTCGTAAACTTGACAGATTCACTGTATTTGCAGTTGCAGCTGCTGATGAGGCAATGAAGGACTCGGGGCTTGATATGAATCAGGAAGACAGTTTAAGATGCGGAGTAATCTATTCCAGCGGAATCGGCGGGCTCGGTACCATTCAGAATGAATGTGAAAAGGGACTTGAAAAGGGTTTTGACAGAATTTCTCCTCATTTCGTTCCGATGGCCATTACAAATATGGCTGCAGGTCAGATTGCAATTAAATTCGGATTTAACGGAATGTGTTCCGGAGTGGTCACTGCCTGCGCAGGTTCGACCAATGCACTCGGAGATGCATTCAGACAGGTTCGTGACGGATATCTTGATGTATGCATGTGCGGAGGCAGCGAAGCCTGCATTACACCTTTCGGAATAGGAGGATTTACTTCGCTTCATGCTCTTTCAACTGTTGCCGATCCTTTAAG
This sequence comes from Lachnospiraceae bacterium, assembly GCA_045629045.1. Classification (GTDB taxonomy): domain Bacteria; phylum Bacillota; class Clostridia; order Lachnospirales; family Lachnospiraceae; genus JAILLW01. The sequence continues at coordinate 4,043 of JAZQQM010000038.1, read as the reverse complement.
AGCATCAATTCCATTCGATAAAGAACGAAGCGGATTTGTTATGGGAGAAGGCGGAGGCGCTCTTATTCTTGAAGAATATGAACATGCGGTTAAGCGCGGTGCGACTATCTACTGTGAAGTTGCAGGATACGGAGCTACCTGTGATGCGAATCATGTTACGGCACCTCTGGAAGACGGCAGTATGGCAGCACGCTGTATGCTGATGGCTGTAGAGGACGCCGGAATTACTCCTGACATGGTTGACTATATAAATGCACACGGAACCTCGACTCAGCTTAATGATAAATCAGAGACAAAAGCTATTAAGGCGGCTTTTAAAGAGCATGCGTATGAACTCAGTGTGAGTTCAACCAAGTCTGAAACAGGACATTTGCTTGGGGCCAGCGGAGCAGTTGAAGCTATTATCACTGCACTTGCCGTAAAAAATGATATCGTGCCGCCTACAGCGAATTATATGGTTGCAGACGAAGAGTGCGATCTCGACATAGTTCCGAATAAGGCTAAGTGCAAGAGCGTTAATTATGCGATTTCAAATTCACTCGGCTTTGGCGGGCACAATGCAACAGTATTATTTAAAAAAGTGAATAAATAATTAATAAATCAACAAGCAGTAAAATAAAGAGAAAGAAGCAGAAGATGGAACTTAATTCAAATCAAATTCAGAAAATCCTCCCCCACAGATATCCGTTCTTACTGGTAGACCGTATTACGGATATGGAACCCGGAAAGATGGCAAAAGGGATTAAATGTGTGTCGGCAAATGAAATGCAGTTTATGGGTCATTTCCCTGAAAAGCACGTTATGCCGGGAGTACTTATTATTGAGGCACTGGCGCAGACCGGAGCGGTTGCTATTTTGTCGGAAGAAAAAAACAAGGGTAAGATTGCTTTCTTCGGCGGAATTAAAAATGCCAAATTTAAAAGGCAGGTTATTCCGGGAGATGTTCTTCAGTTAAATTGTGAGATTGTTTCTGCGAAAGGTCCGATCGGAATCGGTCATGCCGAAGCTTATGTCGGCGAAGAACTTGCATGCATAGCTGACCTCGTATTTGCAATAGATCATGAGTAATGTTATAATTTTTGCAGATGCGCAAGGAAATATGAGTGGTTAGGAGTAGGCGATTATGCTGCAGAAAGCTTTCAGCAATGTTTATACGAAGTTTAAGCTTCATTTTTATCAAAAAGTATTTGAAAGACTTCAGGACAGAGAGGCTTCACTTACGACGGTGGAGACATTTTGCATGGAAATAATCTATGCTCTCAACAACCCGACTGTTGCGGAATTTGCCGGTGTTGCTAATATTTCCTCTCCGAATGCAGCTTACAAGATTAACAATCTTGTTAAGAAAGGATATCTTCGTCGTGTGCAGTCCAAGAATGATAAGCGTGAGTATCATCTTGAAGTGACAGAGAAATACATGAGCTATTACAACATCAGCTACAATTATATGAATGTTGTAATGGACAGAATAGCTGACCATTTCAATTCAGAAGAACTTGCAATGCTTAAAAAGCTGCTCACTGTTATCGACGAGGAACTTATGCCTGAAATCAGCCTGAATAATGAATGATATTCGGATAAATGGAGGTATGGGGATATGATTTTTTATTTTTCGGGAACCGGCAACTCTTTGTTTGCTGCAAAAAAGCTTACAGAAGACAATGAAGAGCTTATCAGTATGGCAGAAGCTGTGAAAAGCGGTAAAACAGATTTTAAGCTTGTTGAGGGAGAAAGAGTCGGATTTGTATTTCCGGTTTATTTTTATACCGTGCCGAAGTTTGTTGAAAGCTTTATTGAGAAAATGGAAATCAATAATGCCGGATATGTATTTGCGGTGATAACATGCGGAGGCGGAATTGCAAAAGCGGGAACAGTCCTGAAAAAACTTCTGGCGAAAAAGGGTTTAGTGTTGTCTTACGTCTCAAAGCTTTTGATGCCCGATAATTCCATGCTGTTTTATCAGATACCGAAGGCTGAAGAAGGTAAGGGCAGAATTGCAGCGGCAGCTGCTCGCCTTGAAGAAATCAAAAAGGATATTTCAGAAGGAAAAACAATTGACATTTCAAACTCAGCTATTACTTCAACACTTGTAGGAAAACTTTATAATCTCAGCTGTTCTACAAAAAAGTTTTATGCAGATCCTGCGAAGTGTACCTCTTGCGGAATGTGTGAGCGCAATTGCCCTGAGCAGGCGATTAAAATTGAAAACGGAAAACCTGTATGGACAGCCTCACATTGCGGCAAATGCAGTACCTGCATAAATCGCTGTCCGGCCTGTGCAATTCAGTACGGAAAAGGTACCGTGAAGCGTAACCGATATAGTTTCCCGGGTTGATTGAATGACTCCGGGGACGGAGTTGTGGGTTCGTTGATGATTTTGGAAGATAATTATTGAAGAAAAAGGCGTTGTGAAAGCAACGCTTTTTCTATTGTATCCCAAAACGCCGGGGATAGTTTACGGTTGGGATAATAACTGTTGCATGTCGACAAGATAATATCCCAAAGCTTCAGGAAAAGCACGCGATTGGGCTAATAACCCTGGAATTAGCGCAAGCTAATATCCCAAAATCTTCTGGAAAAGCACGCGAGTGGGCTAATAACCCCGGAATTAGCGCAAGCTAATAGCCCAAAATCTTCTGGAAAAGCACGCGATTGGGATAATAACCCTGGAATTAGCGCAAGCTAATAGCCCAAAAGCTTCAGGAAGACCTCGCGATTGGGCTAGTAGCCACTTGCAGTAGGTGATAATTGAATAATCAAGTGTTTGAAATAAAAAAAAGATACAAAATGATAATTTTGTAACAAAAAGATGGTTACAAATACCGAAATGTATCTAAAGTGTATCTTTTTGATGATACCATTAGTTCAGATTAAACGAAACACAACAAACAAAACAATCAATCATCAAAGGGGAACAACATCATGAGAAAGAACATTATTAAGAAGGCAGTAGCAACCACATCATTAGCAATGGCAATGGCATTCGGCTTCAACGCAGTAGCAGCATCAGCAGCAACAGTTAAGTTTTTTATCCAGAACGATGGTGCTAAGGTAAACGATACAACAACTGAAAAAGATACAGTTTCACAGCCTACAGATCAGTTTTCAGCTGTTGTTTTTGAAACTGAATTCAATTACAGCAAGGATAAGGGTAATATAAACGAGTACGATGCAGCAAGTGAGACTTATACTAACAGCGGTCGTGTTGAGCGTGCTCTTGGTGAGGATATCATGGATAAACTCAGCGAAAAAGTTGAGAGAGGAACAGTTGACTGGTACGTATTAAAAGAAGAGAGCGACGGATGGCATGTTGACGGAATCAGATTAGAGACTCCCAACAAGACTGATAACAATGGTAACAAGGGAGATAACGGTTCTGCACATGACGAAAACGGAAAGGCTGTTAATGTACAGCCGGCTAGTACTCCTGCGGCAATTGTGGTTCCTGCTACACCTAGTACTCCTGCGGCAATTGTGGTTCCTGCTACACCTATCACTCCTGCAGCAATTGAGGCTAACACTACCGAGGCAACAACACCTGCAGCAATTGAGGCTCAGAATCCTTCAACAGAGACTGAGGAGGAAACCAAGACAGAGACTGAGACCGAGAAAGAAAATGTTGCAAACGATACTCAGAACGACCAGGGTGGTGCAGACAATAATAATGAGAACAATGGAAACAACAATGAGAACAATACTCCCGCATATATCGTTCCCATTATCTATGATTATGTTCCTGTAGTAGTTGAGCCTGAGGCAGAAGAAGTAATCGAGCTTGAAGAGGTTGAGACTCCCGAAGCAGCAGTTGAGGAAGTTGAAGAAGTAGCTGAAGAAGTTGTTGAGGAAGCAGAAGAAATCGAAATCGAAGAGCTTGAGACTCCCGAGGGTGCAGTTGAGGAAGGTGAAGAAGTAACTGAGGAAGTTGAAGAGGAAGAAGTAGTTGAGGAAGTTGAAACAGTAGAGGAAGTTGAAGAAGAGGAAATCGAGATTGAGGATCTTGAGACTCCCGAAGGTGATGTACTTCCCCAGACAGGACTTGCATC
>JAZQQM010000037.1:0-3615 GCA_045629045.1 Lachnospiraceae bacterium | reverse complement strand
TGTGGCGTCATGGATCAAAGCTAATGGATATAAAATGAATGGACCTATGTTTAATATCTATTATGTGAGTCCTGCACAGACACAGAATCCTGATGAGTATGTAACGGAAGCTTGTTTCCCTATTGAGTAAATACTATCTATGCCAAGGAGCTTAGGTGTTCCTTGGCATATTAATGAAAGGAGCGGTCATGGAATATGTTCATGTAACAAAAGATAACCTCGAAGAGGAGCATATTTGCTGCGCGATATCAAATAATAAGGATGTTCAGGTTTCTTCTAAGAAGGCATGGCTTTCGGAGAGGTTTGATGAAGGCCTTGTTTTCCTAAAGAGCGTAGAGCGCGGAAAGTGCTTTATCGAATATATCCCGGCGGAAAACGCATGGATTCCGATAGAGGCAGATGGATATATGTACATTGACTGTCTCTGGGTGTCAGGGGCTTTCAAAGGACATGGATATTCTACTAATCTACTTACTGCCTGCATCGAGGATAGTAAGGAAAAGGGGAAAAAAGGGCTTTGTATTCTTTGCGCTTCAAAGAAGAAACCGTTTCTGGCTGATCCGAAGTTTCTGAAGTACAAAGGATTTGTCGTGAGCGATGAAGCTGATAATGGTATTCAGCTTTGGTATATGCCGTTCGATAAAAATGCAAAAGCTCCGGTGTTTAAGGAATGTGCAAAACATCCGCATATAGAAGAGCAGGGATATGTTCTGTACTATACGAATCAGTGCCCGTTCAATGCAAAATATGTCCCGGTTTTGGAGCAGACGGCAAAAGAAAGTGGTATTGCATTCAAGGCAATACATCTTGAAAGCAAAGAAGAAGCACAGAATGCACCGACACCGATTACGAATTATGCGTTATTCCATGATGGGGAGTATGTTACAAACGAGCAGATGAACGATAAGAAATTCTTAAAACTTACAGGAAAGTGATAGTCGTTCAACCAGAATATAATTATATTAGTATTTACGTGTGCTTATAACATTGTATATAATATCTTTGTTGTGACAATCTGGATAAACAGATGTCGCATGGGAGGTAATCATGAGAATGCAAGATAACTACTCGGTGCAGTTTTATTGCTGACAGCAGGTTGTACCGGATGTACCTGCACCTTTCCCAGAACTTGAATTGTCAATTCAGAGAAAGAAGTTTGAAGAAGCAGGCTTTGAGATAATAAGAGATGAAGAAATATTTAAACCAATCAGGTTCTACGATGTTGGGGCATTTGTATGGTTCGCGCATATTATCGAATGGGAATTTCCGGGTTTCTCTGTTGAAAAATGTTTTGACAAATTACTTGAAATAAAGGAATTTTGCAGAATGGTTTTGAAAAAATGAATTATATGGAGGAATTGAATGATGACACAAAATAATGACACAAAGGCTGTGAGTGCCAATCAGCCAAAAAAGAGTCACAGAAAGACAATGAAGGTCGGAGGAGTGCTTGCGGCAATCGGAGCAATCGGAAGTGCGATAGTCGGTATGCTTATGCCTACAGGTATTTATATGATTTTCGGAGCGTTGATGACTGCTATTATCGGATTGTTTTCAGCGCTTGGAGCAGGCTCTTTTGGTTCGGGTGTGGAATCGCTGTTTTCTGATATTATTTCTCAACCAATCATCGTAATTTTTGGAATTCTATCCCATATTGTTCTTTTGGTTGTGATGATTGCGGCATGTATTTTTGTGATACTGATGCTGATAAAAAGAAATGAAAACAATAAAAAATCGGTAGTTCTCGGTTTGATTTCGACAATTATAATTTTATTGGCTCCGTATATTGCAACAGGAATCATGTCGATTTTTACGTTCATTCTGGATACGCAAGGGCTTACAGGCAGAGTAAACATTATTGAATTTGTTTTTGCTATGGAAATGGGCGCAATTTCAATTTATTGGGTATTTGGCGGTATTCTTTGGCTTGGATTTTTGATTGCAGGATTTATTATCCGCTTTTTATGGGTAGGTAAGTGGTCTAAGGAAGAAAATTGATTTCAAGAATGCAATAAAATAGTAACAGAAGGAAAAAACAGAGGCTAGATACGATAGTATACTCCGGATTAAAGAGTGATTTTTTGGAAGCGGCAGAACAAGACTCGATTGCTGCTGAAATCGAAGAAAATATATAACAAAATGCATAGACGAAGTGCTCAGAGTGAGTTTCGTTCATGGGAAAATTCGCTTGAGTATATGTACAAAGTATTGAATGATGACGCGATTCCAAAAAAATCAGGAATTGCCATTGAATATAACATCCCGCAGACATCAAAACGTGTTGATTTTATTATCTCCGGATATGATGAGAAACAAGATCCGAATGTTGTAATAATAGAATTGAAGCAGTGGGATAAGGTGGAAACGGTTGAGGGACAAGATGCATTGGTAGAAACTTATACCGGAGGAGCAGTACGAAAAGTGGTTCTTGAATGACCCACCCAAAATGGTGCATTGTTCAACAGACTATTTACTTCCTAATATTGAAGGTATGTTTGTTTTGAGTTAGAGGACGTAGATGATTGGGGTGAATTAACGGCACCAATTGAATGGATATTTGTATATAAGTGTTAAATTTAGAAGATTTGGAGGAATGCAAATGATTAAAAAAATATTATTGGTAACAGCATTGCTTTCGTGTATTTGTCTTGTTGGATGCAAAAGTACTGTGGACAAAGACGGTAAGTACAAAACAATGGAAGGCTATGTAACGGAAAAGATGCAAGATATTTCGGAGCAAGATCTTATAGTCGCAATGAAGGATGATTTTGAAAAATCAGAAACCGTTTTGGATAAAAATACGATTAATCTAAATTATTATTTAAGCGAAGAAAATGATTTCAACGCGGAGAAAATGAGTAGGCTTGTAGGCAGTGTTGTGATCTATTATATAGGTGAAATAGATGGCAATGAAATATCGGATTCCGCATTAGAAGACTTTCTTTTAAATATTTATGTATACGAAGCGAACGGTGAAGTTAAATATTATTTAAACTTTACTCCGCCGATGAGTAAAGAAGAAATCAAAAACCAATTGAAAAAACAAGACAGTGAATTTAGTGAATTATGGGGACCACAAGGTACGTTTGTATATAATTAGTCAATTGAAGCCCTGATTCTTGTTCGAATATTCTTTTAAATTCAGGGCTTGATTACGCATATTCTATCGTAAGGTCATATATTGCCAAAACTTCTAAAGTAAAAACAGAAAAAGTCAAAGAGAAGGACATAATCAAGTAATCTTTTTTAAGGTACCAAATTACAAAAACACCCTTCAGATTAATCATCTGAAGGGTGTCTTTTTTCATTCATCACCTAAAATGCGAAGGCTATTTTATTTTGCAGGATATACTGTTACCTGGCCGTTGCTTAAAAGTTCGTTGTTATCTCCAACTGATATTCCGGCCCAATCATCACTACTTGAAGCGTAATTAATGCGGGTAAGGGCATCGCACCACGTAAATGCACTGTTACCAATGCTTTCAAGGGTGGTTGGTAATCCCATCTCCTCTATAAAGTTTGAATTGTAAAAAGCACTGTCACCTATAGTCACAACGCCTTCCGGAACATGGACACAAGTAAGATTTGCTGCCGAACTCATAGCGAACTTTCCTA
>JAZQQM010000036.1:0-183598 GCA_045629045.1 Lachnospiraceae bacterium | reverse complement strand
AAAGACAATTACAAATTAACCGACGAATACATCATATATCGTATGTATAAGGTAAACGAGTCGGACCGCAAACTGACGCCTGATGATACCATAGTTAGAATTGGGGGATATACGCAAATAGGAAATAATCCAATTCGGCCTGTGGTGGTAGATGTCGAAAAAGGGGTATTTTATGTTGATGATACTACACCACATGATATTTTGGAACAAGACATTGGATATTTTAAAGACGTTAATAAAAACGATGATGTGGGAAATTGGGTACTTGATTTTTCGGATTATGAACCGGATAACACAGGATCAATAGTATATGAGGTTAGATTCGAATTAGATACAGGAGAAGTGTGTATATATTCTGCAGGAGGAAGTACATCCGACAACTTCCAGGATGGCCCATGGTACTTGGCAGGATGCTGCGAAAATCTTCTTGACGGATTGGAATAATTGTAAAAATGAGGAACTTAATATGGTAAGTTTGACATCTATCCTTATGATTTAAGGACAGATCAAAGAATATAACGAAAAAATAGAACATCTTAGGATTTTTCTTAGGGAGTATGCAGAAGAAAAATCTGATTATGATAGCACTGTTTCCAAAGAAATGATACTTACTTCAATCTTTGAAAAGATGGTTAAGACAAAGATAAAGTAAGCCTGGTTGAACAGTACGAAAAGAATAAAGATGAACTTGATGCTATTTATTATGGAACCGAAAAGCCCGAGAAGGACCTGGTAGGAGAAAGCATAAGATCAAGGGAAGAAGCAATAAAGAAGGCCTATGACCGTCAGAAAGCAAGACGGGAACAATTATATCGTGCGGAAGATATGAAATCATCCCAGAAAATAAGGGAACAGCTTCAAGAGAAAACTTTGACCGAAGAAGAAATTAATGATTTCTGGTTAAATGATCCGATGTTTGAATATTCCTATTGGTATCAGGATGAGAAAAATATGGCTGTTGCGACAGTCTATCTAAGAACTGAGATAGAACTTACAGGTCCTTAGGCTGTTATAAAAAGTGGGAAACTTACCGAACAGGAAGAAATAAAGAAATCCCGAATAGGTGTATTGCTTAGGCTTCTGGCAAATGCCGAGATGGAAGGTGCCGACGACAGATTACTGCCGGCCTTGGAAAACACATGTGCCAGATATGGCAAAGACTTATATGATGGGATTGGGTATAGTGAAGAAGACGGATTTATTATAACAGATGAATTCCTCGATATATTGGTAAAGAATGAAGAAGAAAGAAAATGTCAGGAATTTGGCTTCTTATGTGAAAAAGGTTTAGGGGATGTAATTGATGCGACAATGTTGGTCGCCGGGTGGTATGCATATTCAAAGGGTCTGCCTGAAACTACTTCCGACGGAAGATACACAGAAGAGAGGATGGAAGTTGAAAGGCAGGAAATAACTAATGAAACTGTAGAGACCAGCTATGTAAGTTAAAACGTAGCTGGTCTAGTATGTTATAATCATAAAGAGTCGAAGTCAACCGATATGAATGTCTGGAAATGGAAGATTGTATATTTAATCTGCTTTTTTGATATCAACTATATTCTGCCCCGCAAAAGGTTGAAGAAGATAAGTCGAGATGAGCATTCTGAAAATAAAAATATATTTTGTGAATATAAGTGGTGAAATCAAATCAAATAAGATTTTGCTTGATAAAGCGGTAATTTAGTTATGATGATATGTGTCAACTTAATAAATATGTGATAATATGTACGAAGTGATAAAAATTAGAAACATTGCTATATAAGAAAAGGGTGTAAAAATGGAATTAGAAAACGTAAAATATGACGCATTTATAAGCTACAGGCATTCTCCTGTTGATATGTTTATTGCAAAATCAATTCACAGACGTCTTGAAAGCTTTAAACTTCCCAAAAGTATTATAGAAAAGAAGCTTTGTACGAAAACGAAGATTAATCGAGTGTTTAGAGACCAGGATGAGCTACCGCTTGCGGATAATTTATCGGATCCTATAGATAATGCTCTTTCAAATACAGAGTTTCTTATTGTAATCTGTACTCCCAGACTTCCTCAGTCCAAGTGGTGTCTTAAGGAAATCAACACTTTCTTGGAAAAGCATGACAGAAACCATATTCTGGTGGTTTTGGCCGAGGGCGAACCTGAGGAGTCTTTCCCTTATGAATTAACGCATGAGAAGATAACGAAGGTAGATGCCGACGGTAATACTGTTGAAGAAGAGCGTGAGATAGAACCCCTTGCAGCAGATGTAAGAGGCAAGAATAAGCGCGAAACAGAGAAGCTTCTTGATGATGCTACTCTTAGATTATGTGCGGCAATTTTTGGATTAAACTATGATGACCTTAAGCAGCGCCACAAGGAGCAGCAGAATAAGAGAAGAATTAAGATAGCCGTAGGTGTGGCAGCAGTTTCACTGGCTTTTGCAGCTGTATGTCTTTTCTTATTTGCCAAGATTAAAGTCCAGAATAATCAAATTCTGGAACAGAACGAGCAGATAACGCAGCAGAATGAACAGATAACGGAACAAAATGATACTATTTCCAAACAGTATGACGAAATTCAGGAAAAATATCAAAGTGCTATGGTATCCTGCGCTTCGGAATTGTTTTCACAAGGACGTCGTAAAGATGCATTATATGCTTTAAGCAATGGTATGAGCGAAGATGCAATAAGCTCTGATGTGGCATATTCACTGTCAAATATCTTATATACGTATGAGGTCGGAACGGGATATTACCCAAGCGAGATATACATGTGCGGAAATGGACTTCAAGACCTTTTATGGTCTTCGAATTCTCGATATTTGGCAGCTTTGGACAATAAGGGAACAGTTAAGGTTTTTGATGTCGAGAATGATGTTGAAATAGCATCAATTACGTACGATGTTTATGAAGCCAGCATCAGTCTGCTTTCGCTTTGCGCATTTGATACCGAGGATATCTATTTTGTGGCAAATGACGGTCTTCACAGGTTTAATATATTCAGTCAAGAGGATGAAGTCCTGGATACATCATCTCCTCAGATATGGAATAACAAGGATTCCGGAGTATTTTCCCTTGATTTGAATCATCTGACGCATTATACACATGATGGATCAAATGATTATACCATAGTCTTAGACGATTATATAGAAGATTACGACGGAAATGCCATTAAGTTTAGTTATATGCAAGATACTGCTTTTTCTGCTGATGGAAAAACGATGGCTATATATTGTGAGTTGGGAATAGATGCTATTCCGTACGTGCTGATAATCGATGTTCCGTCCGGCCGGATACGTACGGCTTTTCAAACGGAGTACAGTTTGGTAAACAATATTGCAACAAGTAATGATACGGTTTATTTGGCTCAGGAATATTCCCAGTCGGGTTATTCCGTAGTTTATGCGGTTGACATTGATAGTGCTTCTCAAGTTTGGTACAGTATCGTCGACCAAGATTATCTTCATGCTTTGTATTATGATGATGTGAACGAGCGTGTTGTCGGGCACACTTTTAATAAATTTTTTGTGCTTGATGCATATGCAGGTGACTTGTTATTCGAAGATGCAATCAGCATCGATGCCTTTTCGAGTGTAAATATTTTAAAGATGATAGTTTCAGATGGACAGATTCAAATGTTTGCCGATGACGGTTCCAGATTTTCCGTGGATGTGGACGATAATACGGTGCGGGATATATCCTCATATACGTATATAGGAAACCCGCCTGTCGATATGCGCCTGATTGATATTGTCGGAGCAAATGGGGCATTTTATTTTATCGCAGAGCATTCAAATTATGTTATGAAGTATTCATATGACGAATTGGGCGAACCGGTGGGAGAATTTTCTCAGGAAGAATATAATGCCAATTGTGTTCAAAAGAGCACATCAATTGAGAATAAGGAATATAATGTAGTAAATTCTCTTCAATCCGAAGACGGTGAATACACTTTTACATTATATGTTGACGGAAGTGTTTCGGTAACCGATAAATCCGGAAAAATTCTAAGTACCATATACAACTATGAAGGTTCTTTGATAGATGTCGAGAAGATAGAGGAACTTGGTGTATATATTATTGACAGCTATTCATACTCATATCTTCTGGATGAGAACATGAATATTGTTGCCAAAATGAGAGAATTCGTTAAATTCGAAGATAACTGTTTCTTCGTCACGACAGGTAAGGAACTTTATAAGCTTCCTTATGTAACACCCAAGAAGCTTTATAAGCAGGCAAAGGATATGCTGGGCGATTATGAGTGTGATGAAGCGACGAAGGTCAGGTACGGTATTCAGTAAAATATAATTGTATACACGTATTAAATAAAAAATAGGGTTGACTTTAATATTTTTGTAGCGTATTTTAGTCAATAGGCTAAACGTCGGAGCCGCGACGTAAGTCAATAATAACGGAGGTAATTAAGATGATTAACGGCAATTGTAAATTAAGAACAGTAAACAGAATATTATTATCATGTACGATTACCTCGGGAGGTAGTTATTAGCAAACATATGTCAAATCCTGTGTATAGACATTTATTCAGCACGTTTGTTAATAGTTAAGCTTATTTACCCCGGTATCGTATGATATCGGGTTTTTGTTTTTTCAGGGAGTGTGATTTTAGTGAAGAAATATTTAATTAAGAACCTGCCGCGTTACATAATCGGCGGGTTGTCCCTCATAGCAAGTACCGCACTTGATATATGGTTCCCACTTATAACCATGTCAATTGTGGATGATGTAATTGTAGGGCACAATATGGAAATGCTTAGAACCGACTTGATATATATTTTGATAGTCGGATTCGGACGGGCATTAATGCAATATATCAAAGAATATAATTGCGATATGGCAGGCTGTAACGTAGCGGAAACCATGCGTAAAGATATGATGAAGCACCTTAAAACACTGAGCAAGTCGTTTTTTGATGCTAATAATACCGGCGAACTTATGGCAAGGGTTAAGGATGATACAGGTAAGATATGGGATATGACCGGATTCATAACAATGCTTTTTGTTGAGGCTATTTTGTATTTTGCCGGAGTAATCATAGCAATGTTCAAGCTTAACTACAAGCTTGCGTTTATCCCGATTGTCTTCTTGCCGTTTATGGGCTTTTTGGTAATGCGCCTTGAAAAGAAACTGGATGGAGTGTACGGCAGGATAAGTGAAGAAAATGCTTCTCTCAATAGGGTTATAGAGGAGAATATTTCCGGTGTTCGTACCGTTAAGGCTTTTGCTGCAGAGGATTTCGAAATCAGAAAATTCGATGATAAGAACAAAGCATATAACGATTTAAATGTTGAACAGGCACGTTATATGGCCAAAATGGAGCCGATTATAGGTTTTATTCCCAAAATTATGCAGGGAAGTATGCTTGCAATAGGCGGATATGCCGCAATCAAGGGAAATATTACATACGGTGTTCTTGTAGCCTTTATGCAGTATACAAGTAACATTGTATGGCCTATTGAAAATATGGGATGGATGCTTAATTTCCTGTCCGCTGCAGTAGCATCCTATAAGAAAATAAAGGTTATATTTGCTGCAAAGCCGGAGATTAAAGAGATTGAAAATCCTATATCTTTGTCCGAAAATGGCGGAACCCTTAAGTTTAATAACGTAAGCTTCAATCTTGATAACAAACAGATACTTAAGGACATTTCATTTACTCTTCCTAAGGGAAAGACACTGGGAATTATGGGTCAGACCGGTACGGGTAAGAGCATGATGGTTAATCTTATTGAGCGTTTCTACGATGTGACGGAGGGCTCAATTACAATTAATGACGTAGATATTCGTGAACTTAAGCTTAGCGATGTAAGAGGTTTTTCGTCGGTGGTTACCCAGGACGTGTTCCTGTTTTCCGACACAATCAAAGAAAACGTTAAGCTTGGAAGCAAAGAGAGCATGACAGATGAAACCGTAAAGAGTGCCGTTATGAAAGCACATGCAGACGAGTTCGTTGAGAAGATTACAGGCAGTTATGAGGCTGTAATCGGGGAACGCGGTATAGGCTTATCAGGCGGTCAGAAGCAGCGACTTACCATAGCAAGAGCGCTGGCTAATACTTCGGGAGTTCTGATTATGGATGATTCTACATCTGCTCTTGATATGGAAACCGAAGCTGATATTCAAAAGGAAATACGTGCCAAAAAAGATATGAGTAAGATAATAATCGGCCACAGAATTTCTTCTGTTAAGGATGCAGACGAAATAATCATTCTTGAGAACGGACGTATTGCCGAACGGGGTACACATAAGGAACTTCTTGATAAGAAGGGACTCTATTACTCTACATATGAATCACAGTACGGTAACTATCACGAGGCACTAAAGGCGATGGGAGGTGTTTCATAATGGCTATCAATTCCACCAAAGATGATGAAGAACTTGAAGAGAGCTTAAAACTCGATGTTCTTAAGCGACTTTTTAAGTATCTTATATCCTATAAAAAACAAATTGTGATCGTAACATTACTTATTCTGATAACTGTTGCCATAGGTATTGCATATCCGCTTATTGTCCAGCATGTAATTGATGTTGAGATAATAAATAAAGATATTAAGGGTCTGCTTATTATGGTAGGCGTTGCGACAGGGCTGGCTGTTATAAATATGGTAGCCAACAGAATCTGGCGTGACATTATGGCAGATGTATCAAATGATGTTGTTTACGGAATAAGAAGAAGTCTTTATATGCACATTCAGGAACTGGGGGTTGACTTTTTTGATTCCCGTCCGGCAGGTAAGATTCTTGCCAGAGTAACGGGAGATGTCAATTCTCTTAAGGATGTACTTTCAAGTACAATTACCCAGCTCGTTCCCGAAGGTGTGACAATAATAGTAGTAATAGTGGTAATGGTTTGCGTTTCACCGCTGCTTACGCTTGCTGCACTTGCGGCAATTCCGATTATTGTTTTCGGAGTATTTATGTGTGAAATTGTGGCGCATAAGCGTTGGCAGATAATGCGTAAGAAAGAATCAAACATGACGGCCTTCATTCACGAGAATCTGGCCGGAATGGGAGTTATTCAAAGTTTCAATGCCGAAGGTGAAAGCACCGATGAATTTTCCGACATAGTAGATGAACACAGGGAAGCATTCAGGAGTGCTGTCAGGGTGGCGGACTTTTTTAGCCCCACGATTGAGATTTCTTACGGAGTGGGATCGTTTATCCTGTATTATTTGGCAATCAAAGTGCTTAATGTTGATGCATCTTCCGTAGGAACTCTTACGGCTTTTGCAATATACATGGGTATGTTTTTCGGACCGATTCGTAATCTGGCCAATTACTACAATAAACTTATTACAAATATATCAGCTGCAGAGCGTATCTTCGAAATAATGGATACGAAGCCTTCTGTAACCGATGATAATGATGCAACCGATATGCCGCCTCTTAAGGGCGAGGTTGTGTTTGACCATGTGGATTTCGCATATCCGGATGAACCGGATAAGTTAATTCTTCACGGCGTTTCATTTAAGGCAAATAAAGGCGAAACAATAGCACTTGTAGGTCCGACGGGTGCAGGTAAGACTACGATAGTGAGCCTTATAAGCAGATTCTATAATGTATGCGGCGGACGCGTACTTATAGATGATGTTGATATAAGTAAGGTTAAGATACATTCACTTCGCAGTCAGCTTGGTATTATGACTCAGGATAATTATCTTTTTTCCGGGACCATAAAGGATAATATTAAATACGGTAAGGAAGATGCTACCGACGAAGAAATAATTAATGCTGCAAAGGCAGTACATGCACACGACTTTATTATGAAAATGGAAAAAGGGTATGATACTCAAATTGCAGAAAGAGGCGGTGGCCTTTCCGTTGGTGAGAAGCAGCTTATAGCTTTTGCAAGAACTCTGGTTCAGGATCCTAAGATATTAATTCTTGACGAGGCAACCTCAAGCATAGATACCAAAACCGAGATACTGGTTCAACAGGGAATAGAAGAACTTCTTAAGCAACGAACATCATTTGTTGTTGCACACAGACTTTCCACCATACGTAATGCCGACAGAATTTTTGTTATCGATGATGGCGGAATTCTAGAGTCGGGTTCTCATGATGAACTGATGCGTAAAAAGGGCGAATATTATAACCTTTATTCAGCTCAAATTTGTTAAAAGATACAGACTTTCTTATTTACAACGTACCCCCCTATGACATAAAATGTACATATGGGGGTACTAATTTATGCATAAACTTTTTAAGGACGAAAGGACTTCGAATTTTCATGCAATCGGTGTGGTTTGCGCCTTGTTTTTAGTGGCTTGCGTCGTTTTTAGGGTGTTTATTTCCGACAGCATAAACACTAATACAGACAGGATGGCAAGTGACCTGCTTAAGCTCCATGGTACTATTTTTATGGAAAATGTTGACAGAAATGTCAAAGACTTGTTACGCGTTGCCACCAAAACACCTTCCGAGGAGTTACTTGATAAGCAAACTGCCATGCCAATTCTGACCCAGATTCAGGCAGAAGGGGTATTTAATAATCTTGCCATTGCGGATGCAACAGGCAAAATATGTGCCAACAGCGTTGAAGACAGCGACCTTATAAGTGTTGCGGATGAAGTCTTCTTTAAGGAAGCTATGCTTGGCAATACATTCGTTAATTCTACTATTTCATCGTTGACCGTTAAAACCAAGGGATTACTTGTTGCGGTTCCTATTTCCTCAGACGATAAGACAGACGGTGTACTGTTCGGATATATTTTGCAGGATGTACTTAACAGTTATATTGATGATTCTCAGACTTCCGAAGGTTGTTTTATCATGATTGTTGATGAGGAGTACAGCACTGTTTCATCCAGTTCTAAACGTGACCGTATCATGACAGAGGTTCCCCTTACAGGTTACTTAAAGAAGACTACCCTTTATGACACCACTGTGGACCAGATTACGGAAGAACTCAAAGAAGGCCTTAGCGGAAAGTTTGAGTTTAAGTATAACAAGTTAAAGAAAAAGACATGCCTATTCCAGACTTTGGGATATCAGAACTGGCTTATATGCTTTGTGCTTCCCTCTACAGAGGCTGATAAGTACGGACAGACTGCATTCCCACAGATTAATATTTACCAGATATTCTTGGCTCTTCTGTTCGGAGCTACCATATATACAGTTATTAAACTTCTTGAGAGAAATAAGAAGCTTAAGGATGCGAACAATAAGTATGCAATGATTAGTAAAGAGGCAATGGTTGTTAACTTCAACTACAGTAAACTTACGGGAAGAGTAGAGTTTACCGGTGCTGTTGAACAGACCCTTGGTCCTATTATTGCAGAATTGGGAACAGTGGATTTGGCTTCTTTGATTGAAAGACTTCATCCTGATGACAAGGCTCTTAGCCGTAATATATCCAAGGCACTTAAAGATGGAAACCGCAGATATACCACAGAGTTCCGTATGCAGAATGAAGACGGAAGTTACAGCTGGTATCGACTTAACGGTGTCAGCGTTATGGACGAAAAGGGTGAGCTTGACAGATTCGTCGGCAATATCCAGAATTCCGATGAACAGATTGCTCAGGAGCACGTTCTTAAGAATAAGGCCGAGACCGATCTTCTTACAGGCTTGTACAACAAGATTACAATGCAGGAAATGGTTAATCGTGCAATTGATAAGAATCCCGACGGCAGTTATGCCTTTTTCATAGTTGACCTTGATAATTTCAAGGGAGTTAATGATAATTTGGGACATGCCACAGGTGACGAGGTACTCTGTCAGGTGGCAGCATCATTGAAACTTGTATTTACGGAATTCGATTATATCGGAAGAATCGGCGGAGATGAGTTCGCTGTTATGCTTAATATTCCTAAGGGAATGCAGAGTAATGCACGTGCGTTGATTGAGTCAAAAGCGAAGGCTCTTAATGAGAATCTTCGTCATACATATTCAAATGATGATATAAGTGTTCAGGTTACCGCAAGTATCGGTATTGCAATTTACGGTCAGTGCGGCAACAATTATCAGGAACTGTACAAGGCTGCTGACCAGGCGTTATATCTTTCGAAGAACAGCGGCAAGGATCAGTTCAATATTCACGTATAAAGCGTATACATTGAGATACTAATAATTAAGGCTTGCAACGGTTGCTGCAAGCCTTTTGTTTTGAATTTATTTTATACACTTGGGTTCTCCGCCTTGAGTAATGCCGAACTTGGTTCGCATGCTGATAAGGCGGTCTACCTGTTCCTTTGATAATGTATTTTGATTGCCCAGTATCTTATCCGTAATCATAACGATGTTGGCATAATATTCCATGGATTCCAGTCTGTAGTATGCGGCATAAGGATCATCTGCCCAGGTTACTACGCCATGGTTGGCAAGCATTATTCCGTTATGTGTATGAGTATACGGTGCAATTACATTTGCTACTTCATCCGTTCCAAGCTCGGCGTAAGGAGCAATCGGGACATTTCCCAGAGTAATTACGGCTTCTGCCAAAATAGGAGAATTAAGTTCTATCCCGGCTATGCTGAAACTGGTACAAATAGGAGGGTGGGCATGGCACACGCTCTTTATTGCGGAGTTTTCTTTATATGCTCTAAGATGCATCCTAAGTTCTGAAGACGGCTTGCGACTTCCGTTTATGACATTGCCGTCACAATCTACGACAACCAGCATATCTTCGGTCATGAATCCTTTTGATACGCCTGTAGGTGTGGCAAGAAATTCATTATCGCCTATCTTTACCGAAATATTACCGTCATTAGCGGCAACGAAGTTCTTGATATACATTCGCTGGCCGATATCCAATATTGCTTTTGCTGCGTCATCTTTTGAAATATATGTGCTCATACTGATTCCTCTTTAGTGATATATCTATAATAGTGTATTATAATAGATGATGTGTCAAGAGTGTGACAGTGGGGACGGTTCTTTTTGTCACACTTTTACAGAATTGAATATGGTGTGCACATATATCTTTTGTCTAGTCACTTAAGATTCGTTCGAATTAAGTGAATTACCATTGTCTATGCGCGGGCCGGCGTAGTTCGACATCCGTGTCGAAATTACGCCTAAAACACCCATCCCGGGTGTTTTCCCTAATTACTTGGAAGTAATTCACTAACTTCGTACTTCATCTTGCGTGACGATGACGACAAAATATATATGTGCACTACCATATCGTAATCAAAATGTGACAAAAAGAACCGTCCCTACTGTCACACTTTTTAATGGTAAGAGTATGGGTGTGTTTGAAGAGGCTGTAATATATGCGACGCAAAAGCATAACGGAATGAAGAGGAAGGTGACGGGGATTCCCGTTATCCTGCATTCTATGGAAGTGGCTCAGATTATATCGTCGATAACGGATGATGTCGAGGTTATGGTGGCCGGAATTCTTCATGATGTTGTTGAGGATACGGAAGGCACTGTCGATGAGATAAGGGAGCTTTTCGGAGAACGGGTTGCGTATCTTGTTGATTCCGAGACAGAAAATAAATACGTTGATATGGACAAAACTTTGTCCTGGAAGATACGAAAAGAGGAATCCTTACGCAAACTGGAGAGCCTTAATAATAAAGATGTTGAAATCCTGTGGCTGGCGGATAAGTTGTCCAACATAAGATCCCTTGCCAATGCATACAGCGAGCAGGGTGAAAAGGTTTGGCAATCTTTTAATCAAGGCGATGATAAACTGCATTTGTGGTATTACAAATCAATAGCACAGATACTGGAGATGCACCTTAATCAGACAGGCGCCTTTAAGGAATATATTAAGCATATCAATTACATATGGCCCGGGACTTTTCCCAGCGAAAAGGAAAAGTACAAAAAATACCGGGAGGTATCGCTGGAAAACTGTAGGCTGATAGGCAAAGGTGCAAAAAGCGATGTATACCGATATAATGATGAACTGGTTATAAAAATATACAATGAAAATAATCAGTACAAAGATATTGAACAGGAAAACGCTCTGGCAAGGCAGGCATTTGTGGCGGGTATTCCGACAGCTCTTTCTTTTGGCATAGTAAAAGTGGGCAACAAATACGGTTCTATGTTTGAACTTATGGATTCAAGCACAATATCCGAGCTTATTGCTGCCGATACCTCACGAGTGGATACCTATGCATCGATTATGGCAGGGCTGGCAAAGGATATACATAACACGGATGCGACAAAACTTAAATTGCCAAGTTTTATTGATGAGGTATATGAGTGGATTGACGGCGGAATAGCCTGGGTGGATGATGACCTTACGAAAAGGGTGCGTGCCATGATTGATGAACTGCCCTGTGATATAGTTATTCACGGAGATTTTCATACCGGGAATGTCATGTCACATTTGAACGAATATATGCTTATTGATATGAGTAGAATGTCAATGGGACATCCTGTTTTGGAAATATCCGGAATGTATATGTTTTATATTGCTTTTGGCGAGCTTGATGCTACAGTTGTCGAAGATTTTATGGGATTTTCCTATGAAACGAGCCGGAGATTTTTCTATCTTTTTCTGGAAAAATATTTCGGCACATCGGAGACTGAGGATATAGCAAAAAAGGCCGCACTGCTTGCATATGTAAGGCTGATCCGGCGGTGTAACAACAAAGGTGCCGAGCTTTCGGAGGAAGACAGGCGTCTGCGTGACTATTATATGAAAAAGATATACAGTCTGATAGAAGAAGTGGACAGTTTTTTGATTTAGAAGTGGAGGGTTTTATGGCAGAATTAAAGTGTCCCCATTGTGGACAGGCATTTACGGTTGATGATACCGAACTTGATTCGATTATTAAGCAGATTAGGGACAGAGAATTTGAAAAGGACGTAAATACCCGTGTTACCGAGGCCTGCGCTCATCTTGAAGATAAGCACGAAGCG
Source organism: Lachnospiraceae bacterium (assembly GCA_045629045.1). Taxonomy (GTDB): domain Bacteria; phylum Bacillota; class Clostridia; order Lachnospirales; family Lachnospiraceae; genus JAILLW01. The sequence continues at coordinate 170,777 of JAZQQM010000036.1, read as the reverse complement.
GAGGTGGCTAAGCTTGAAGATAAGCATGAAGCAGAGGTTGCTCATCTTGAGGATAAGCACGAAGCCGAACTTGCCAAGCTTGAGGCTAAAATAAGTCAGGCAGAAGATAAACAGAAAATTGCCGTAATGGAGGCTGTTAATAAGGCTACGGAAGAAAAGCATATTCTGGAGAATGACCTTCATAATCAAAAAGAGAAGTATGAACTGCAACTGCAGGAAAAGGATAAACTCATTGAACTTTATCGTGATATGAAAACGAAGATGTCCACCAAGATGGTAGGTGAGTCTCTGGAACAGCACTGTGAAATCGAATTTAACAAGCTTCGCGCGACAGCCTTCTCCAGAGCGGAATTCGGCAAGGATAATGACGCAAGAAGCGGCAGCAAGGGCGATTATATTTACAGAGAATTCGATGAGAACGGTGTTGAGATTATTTCCATTATGTTCGAAATGAAGAACGAGATGGAGACAACGGCGACCAAGCATAAGAATGAGGATTTCTTTAAGGAACTTGATAAGGATCGTAAGGAAAAGAACTGTGAATATGCGGTATTGGTATCTTTGCTTGAAGCGGATAATGATTTGTATAATGCCGGTATAGTTGACGTTTCATATTGTTACGACAAAATGTATGTTGTGCGTCCCCAGTGCTTTATCCCTATAATTACAATTCTTCGTGATGCTTCATTAAGGGCCCTGGAATATAAGCAGGAACTTGCTTTTGTTAAAAACCAAAATATTGATATTACCAATTTTGAAGAAAGTCTGATGGAATTTAAGGATAATTTCGGTAAGAACTATCGCATTGCCCATGACCACTTCGATAAGGCAATTGATGAAATTGATAAGACAATCTCTCACCTTCAGAAGGTTAAGAGTGAACTTCTCGGTTCTGACAGACAGCTTGGAATTGCAACAGGCAAGGTAGAAGAAGTTACTATTAAAAAACTTACCAAGGATAATCCGACTATGCAGGCTAAGTTCGCAGCTCTTAAGGAAGAATAAGCCGGTACTTGAGTTCAGTTAATTTTTTCTTTATATTTTTAATGCATTCTTTATTATGTATATTACAAAAACTTGGTTATAATAAAATGTGACAAAAAGAACCGTCCCTACTGTCACAAAGGAGATAGGATGATAGATATAGGTCAGTACAAATATAAGTATGAGACGCACCTTCATACTAAGGAAGGCAGCGCCTGCAGCCATACGCCGGGCGAAGATATGGCAAGAGCTGCCAAGGAAGCGGGGTATGACGGAATATTTGTAACGAATCATGCCTGGGGCGGTAACACTAGCGTAGACAGAAGCCTTCCCTGGAAGGAATGGGTAAGACAATTTGCCGCAGGCTATGAAAAGGCCAAGGAATGGGGCGATGAGAACGGTCTTACTGTAATGTGGGGATTCGAGGCAGGATTTAACGGAACGGAATTCTTGATTTACGGTGTGATGCCTGAATGGATGATGGAACATGAAGAACTTCATGATGCCACGATTGAAGAACAGTATAAACTTATTCATGATGCGGGGGGACTCGTTATACATGCTCATCCTTATCGTGAAGAATGGTATATTCCGGAAATCAGACTGTTCCCGGAATATGTTGACGGAGTTGAAGCAGTTAATGCAACTCATGCATCACACCTTAGCACGGCACATAACGATCCGAAGTTTGATGTAAGAGCAATAAAGTATGCCAAAGAGCATAACTTCCCCATGACGGCGGGCTCCGACGTTCACGGAACCTTGATGTTCGGCGGAGGAATTCTTACGGATACAAAGATATCATGCACTCAGGATTATATAGATTTGGTTAAATCGGACAAAATGTATCTTCTTACGGATGGCGACAGAATATACGACCGATACGGAAATATACTTAAAGATACAGAATATAAATAGAATGTTATCAACCACGTCAAGAAACAAACAATCTAATATTTTAAGCAGAATGAAAGGCGTTCTGTCATGCCTGATTATTGTTATGTTAACCACGACCTGCTTAACGGCATGTTCTTCGGAAGACAAGGTTCCTGTTTACCTGACAACGGGATTTGACAGTAATGAGGTTTTCGTAATAGAGGATCAAAAGTGTCTTCTTCCGGAAGTTATGATTTATCTTCTTAATACCCAGGCCAAGTATGAAAATGTATACGGTGACGAAATCTGGAATACAATGGTAAACGGTGTCACTATGCCGGAAAATATTAAAGAGAATGTGCTTTCGGAAATCAGTCAGATTAAGGCCATGAATATTCTGGCTAAGCAGAGCGGAACGGAATTAAACGAGGAAGAGCTGGTACTGGTTCAGAATGCCACAAATGATTACTATGCATCGCTGAGTAGCGATATAATTACTAAAACCGGCATTACAAAGGATATACTTTATCAGATGTATTATGAGTATGCCATGGCCCATAAGCTGTATGATGAGTTTATAAAAGATATAAGTCCCGAGATATCCGATGATGAAGCAAGAACCATTACGGTACAGCATATCTTTATCAAAACATATACTACGGATGATGAGGGACAGATGGTGGATTATTCCGAACAGGCAAAGAAGATTGCCTATGATAGGGCGGTAATGATTCACGGCGAGGCAACAGACGGTGAACATGAATTTTCGGATTTGGTAATGCAGTATTCGGACGGTGATTTGGCGGATTATTCCTTCGGCCTTGGGGAAACGGAGCCTGAATTTGAGACGGCGGCATTTAATCTTGGTAAAGATGAAATATCCGATGTGGTTCAGACCAAGTACGGATATCACATAATTAAATGTATTACGACTTTTAACAGAGAAGAGACGGATTTAAATAAGATAAGACGTGCCGAAGAGGCTAAGGAACAGGTTTTCTCCGAAAATTTCGATGACTTCGCCCAGACTTTGACGACTTATTTTAATGATGAATTATGGGATCGTGTAACGGTCCTTGATAATGTGGATGAGTATACCTTGGACTTTTTCGAGGTTTATCATAATTATTTTTTATAACGAGGTGATAAATATGGCAGCAAGACAAGGCAGTTTGTCAATCAACAGTGAAAACATCTTTCCGATTATCAAAAAATGGCTCTATTCGGATCATGATATCTTTTACAGAGAGCTTATTTCCAACGGATGCGATGCAATTACCAAACTTAAGAAACTTGATATGATGGGAGAATATACACTTCCTGACGGATTTAAGGCCCGCATTGATGTGGTTTGCGATCCTAACAAGAAAACCCTTAAGTTCATTGACAACGGTATTGGAATGACAGCGGATGAGGTTGATGAATATATCAACCAGATTGCTTTTTCGGGAGCAACGGATTTCATTGAAAAATATAAGGATAAGGCTTCCGATGACCAGATTATCGGTCATTTCGGTTTGGGCTTCTATTCGGCATTCATGGTAGCAAGTGAGGTTCATATTGATACACTTTCTTACCAAAAGGATGCAAAACCGGTGCATTGGGAGTGTGACGGCGGAACCGAGTTTAGTATGGAAGACGGCAACAAGGATACCGTCGGAACTACGATTACTTTGTTCTTAAATGATGACGTGCTTGAGTTCTGTAACGAATACAAGGCTAAAGAAGTTATCAAAAAGTATTGTTCGTTTATGCCTACGGAAATTTATGTTTCAAAGGAAAACGACGATTCTACACAGACTATCAAAAAAGAAGAATTCCTTCCCGATGACACAATCATTGAAGAAGTTAAACCGGAAAAGGACGGTGACGAGCCTAAACTTAAAATTAAGAAACGTCCGGAACTTCTTAACGATACGAATCCTTTGTGGATGAAGCATCCGAATGATTGCACCAAGGATGAATATCTGGCCTTCTATCGTAAGGTGTTTAACGATTACAAGGAGCCTTTATTCTGGATTCATCTTAATATGGATTATCCTTTTAACTTAAAGGGTATTCTTTATTTCCCCAAGATTAATATGGAGTATGAATCTATCGAGGGCACAATTAAACTTTACAATAACCAGGTGTTCATTGCAGATAACATCAAAGAGGTTATCCCCGAATTCCTTATGCTTTTAAAGGGTGTAATCGACTGTCCGGACCTTCCTCTTAATGTATCAAGATCTGCTCTTCAGAATGACGGATTCGTTAACAAAATAAGCGAATACATTACCAAAAAGGTTGCAGATAAGCTTTCGGGCATGTGCAAGACCGAAAAAGACGAATATGACAAGTATTGGGATGATATAAGCCCCTTCATCAAGTACGGCTGCTTAAAAGATGATAAGTTCTGTGAGAAGATGACAGACTATATTCTTTTTAAGAACCTTGATGGCAAGTATCTTACACTTCCCGAGTGCCTTGAGGTTAATAAGATTGATCCCGATGACCCGGAAAACAAGGATAAGGAAGAGGATCCCGATGTAGTGGATGAAAACGGTGAATCCCTCACAAAGGATGACGAGGCTGAAGAAAAGAAGGAAAAGGTTATTTACTATGTAACCGACGAGCAGCAGCAGGCTTCTTATATTCAGATGTTTAAGAAAGCCAAGATGGATGCGGTTATTTTGACACATAATATCGATCAGCCCTTCGTATCACAGCTTGAAGCTAAGAATGAAGGTATTAAGTTCATGAGAATTGATGCTGATTTGACAGACAGCTTCAAGTCAAAGACATCCAAGAAGGAAGAAGAAGAGTTTACCAAGATTGCAGACAAGATTAAGGATGTAATGAAGAAGGCTCTTAAGAAGGACGATATCACAATTAAGGTCGAAAAACTCAAGAATAAAAAGATAGCTTCAATGGTTACTTTGTCTGAGGAATCCCGCAGAATGCAGGATATGATGAAAATGTATTCTATGCCCGGAATGGATATGGGTTCTTTCGGCAAAGAAGGTATAAGCCTTATATTAAATGCGAATCATCCTCTTGTTTCTTACATCATGGATAATACCGAGGGCGACAACACTAAGATGATTTGTGAACAGTTATACGATTTGGCACTTATTCAGCATGCTCCCCTTGAACCTGAGGCAATGGAAAAATTCATTGCACGTTCAAACGATATTATGATGCTTTTGACTAAATAGTAGGACTTAGGTACTACGCCGAAACGTTGATAATTACCCCTTCAAAATGCTATACTAATTTAGTATGGGCGCATTGTGTCCAAAGCATTTTGAGGGGGCATTTTAGTTTAATGCAATCTGCTGTAGAACGCATTTTGGAAGGTAATTTTAATAAGGATACACATACCCTTGATTTTTCGACTCCGGTTATTGAATTGAACATTAATGCCGGTGACGTTTATGAGGGAAGTTTTACCATCTACGGTCCCCGGGATGCTATGACCGAAGGACGGGTTTCGTCTACCCGTTTACGTATGAAATGTCTGGTTGATACTTTTGCAGGTGCTGAGTCAACAGTACCCTTTGCCTTTGATACAACCGGAATGAGTATGGGGGATACCTTCAAAGGGGAGTTTAGAATCATCTCTAATCAGGGAGAATATATGGTGCCCTATGACATTACCATCGGTAATGAAAATCTTGATACCTCTCTGGGTAATATTAAGAATCTTTTCCACTTTACAAATCTTGCAAGAACCAATTGGGATGAAGCGGTAGAACTGTTCCATTCAAGCGATTTTGAAGCGATTCTTAACGGATCCGACAAGATGCATATGGGAAGCTACAGAGCACTTGCCACAGGTCGTAACAGACAGCAGAATCTTGAAGAATTCCTATTACAAATCAAGAAAAAACAGCCCGCCGATTTCATTATCGAAGAACCTAATGTTCGTATTGATAATGTTTTTGGCGAACTTCAAAAATATATAATTATTAACAGAAACGGATGGGGATATTCGGAACTTGATATAGAGTGCGATGATGAGTTTATCGAAATTTCCCAAACACATATTTCGGATGAGGATTTCATAGGAAATTGTGCCAGAATTCAATATACGGTTTCGGAAGAAAAACTTCATGAGGGCCGCAATTACGGAAGCATTGTATTAAAAAATGCATACAATGATATTCATATTACCGTATGCGTTGTTATGAATCCCGTTAATCGTAAAATCGCGGATATAAGCAGAACCACCAAGCACCACATGGTAAACCTTATGAATTATTATGAGGCTTTTAGATGTCGTAAGATTTCCTCTGCAACCTGGATGCAGGAAACCTCCAAAATTGTGGATGAGTTACTGGAAACCGACAAAGACAATATCTATTATCAGCTTATGCACGCTCAGATTCTCGTTACTGCCGAGCGTTATAACGAGGCAAGATGGATTCTTGAGCAGTTAGAGCCGTATATAGCGACAACAAATGATGATACACTTTATTGTTATTACTATTATCTGACTACACTTGTTAACAGATCCGAATCCAATACAGACCGGGTGGTTTCGCTGGTTTCACACATATATTCCAAGGATATGACTAACTGGCGCGTAGGATGGTTATTGATGTATTTGTCCGAAGAATATGCCCGTTCCACGCAGAAGCGCTGGGAATTTTTGTCCGAGCAGTTTAGATTCGGTTCCCGAAGCCCCGTTACTTATGCAGAGGCTTTTCAGATTCTTCAGAATAATCCTACGGTACTCGGCAATTTGGGAGACTTTGAATTACAGGTTCTTAAATATATGGCACGTAAGGAAATTCTTACGCCGGATGTGATAGAGCAATTTATATATTTGTTCGGAAGATGCAAAGTGTATAAAAAGAGTATGCTTGACCTCCTTATTTCCTGCTACAGGGTACTTCCAAACAATGATGTGTTGCAGGCAATCTGTATTTTGCTTATTAACCTGGGCATGACCACCCGTCAGGCTTTTGAGTGGTATGCTAAGGCAATTGAAGCAGAGCTTAAAATAACAAAACTGTATGAATATTACATAATGTCAATCGACATGGAAGCGATTATCGAAATTCCCAAGATGGTTCTTATGTATTTTGCATTTGATTCAGGTCTTGATACTATGCATAATTCCTTCCTTTATGCCTATGTGTATCGTAATAAGGCGGAGTTCCCGGAACTTTATGAGAATTATAAGTCCACTATCGAAAGATTCGTGGCCTTTGAAATTCAGAAGGGTAATAACAACCAGTTCCTGGCGTATCTTTACAAAAATATAATTACCGAATCAATGATTACTCCGGAAGTTGCGACGGGACTTGTTAAAGCAATCTTCGTGCATAAGGTTACATTTACGCGTAAAAATATAGTGGAACTTACGGTAAGATATGACAATCTTACGGAAACCTATACATATCCGGTCAAGGATAAAAGTGTATATATTCCTTTGTACGGAAGCAATTATCAGATTGTGGTTTATGATGATGCGGATAATTCATTTACCCGTGAAGAGGAATATGAAATAGAGCGATTGATGATGCCTGATAAATTGTCGGGATATATAGCTGATTATATTGAGGATAATATCCTTTTTGACTTATGGATGTGCGAACACGGTAAGGAGTTATATCCGGTATCCAAAACAAACGCACCAAGCATGCGTCGCATAGCCGATTCGCCTGTCGTATTGCCGAAACTCAAAAAGGAAATAAAACTAAGATTGGCAAGATTCTATTATGAGGAAGATATGATGGAAAATCTTGACACATTGCTTAGTGAGATTACAGTTGATGAAGTATCTTCATCGGCCTTTTCGGAGATAGTACATTCGATGGTTATCAGGGGGATGTACGAAAAAGCCTATGAATGGATATGTGCATGTTCCGGCGAAAACATAGAAGCCAAGACTATATTAAGACTATGTACCCGAATGCTTTCATCCGGTGAATATATGGTTGCACGTGAGGAAGATGCCACCATGAGTGCTTTATGCTACAGAGCCTTCGTGGGGGGCAAGTGTGACGAGACTTCCCTTAGGTATTTCGTTGAATTCTTTACGGGAACATGCCGTGAAATGAAAGAAATCTGGAAGGAAGCCAAAGAGTATAACGTTGATACAACAAAGCTTGAAGAAAGACTTCTTTTGCAGATGCTTTATTCAAACGCTTATGTAAGCGGAATTACGGGAATTATCGAAAGCTACAATCATAAAGTGCCCAATACGGATCTGGTGCTTGCGGTATTATCTCAGTTCGGATTTGATTATTTCGTACTGGATAAACTTCTCGATGAAAATCTGCTTAATATTTTGCAGGAATATATTGATAATAACCGCTCACTGCCTATGGTATGTAAGCTTGCATATACCAAGTACTATTCCATGTATGTTAACGAACTTCCCGAAAAGGTATCAAGAACGCTGGTTGTATATTTACGCCAGATTATGGCACAAGGTATGTACTTCCCGTATTTTAAGGAATATGCGACAACCTTTACCTTTATGCATCGTTTCCTTGATAAGACTATAGTTGAGTATCGCGGAAGTGACGGCAGCAGGGCAACGATTCATTATATGATGGAAAAGAACGGTAAAGCCGAAAACGAATATCTTAAAGAAGAGATGAAAGACATGTTCCACGGAATATTCGTTAAGATGTTCGTGCTTTTCTTCGGAGAACAGATGCAGTATTACATCGTCGAAAATAAAGGTGATGATGAAATGCTTAATGAGTCCGGTTCCTTCTCACGAAACGATATGGATGAACATGAATCAAACAGTAAATACAGTATGATTAATGATATAGCCATTGCCAGAACCCTTGGGGATTACAATACTATGGATAAGCTCCTTAGAGAATATAATCAATACGAGTATTTGTGCAAAAAGATATTTAAAATGTCAGAGTAATTATGATTACGGTAAAAGATGGAAATCCCAAACTGAATAAAGGAAAAGCGGTTGTCGGTTTTGACCTGGGAAACAGTTATTCCCAGTTAAGCTATATGTATCTGGGGGAAAAAGAGCCCTCTACCATATCTTTGGTTACAGGTACGGAGCAGTATAATATACCTACAGTATTGTCCAAGCGCTCACATGTGGGGCAGTGGTATTACGGCAAAGAAGCACTTAAGTCTTTGGAAAGCGGATGCATTCTTGTGGATGATTTGTTTAGCAAGGCCGTACGGGGTGAAGAGGTTTTGGTTGAAGACGAATTCTACGACCCGGTAGCTCTGCTTACGCTTTTTGTAAAACGAGCTCTCAGCCTTCTTAACATGACAGTGGCTGCCAAGGATATAGAGGCATTCATTTTTACGGTAGATGAGCTCAATCAAAGAGTGGTAGAAGTCCTGGGAAGAGTGGCAGGCTCGTTGGGCCTTAAATGCGATGTTATTACTTACCATTCCCATATCGAAAGCTTTTATCATTATATGTTGCATCAGCCTAAGGAATTATGGGAATACAGAGTTCTTGCTTTTGAATATAACGATAGCTTAAAAAGCATGACATTTCAAAGCACCGTAAACACAAAACCCCATGTTGTGGTGATTAATACCGAAGAATATCCGCAAATTGATCGTGTTGACTGGCCGGAGGACGAAAATGCCAAAACGCCTGTTGCGAACGAGCTTGACAGTAAATTCAAAAGTGTATGTGAGAATATAAATAACGGGCAGGATATAACAACGGTATATCTTTTGGGGGAAGGCTTCAAAGAAGGCTGGGCCAAGGAGTCCCTTAAGGTTTTGTGCCGCAACAGAAGAGTATTCCAGGGAAATAACCTCTACAGTAAGGGCGCCTGCTATGCCATGTATGATAAGCTGGTGCCTAATGATATTGCTAAAGAATACGTATATCTTGGTGAAGATAAGATTAAGTCAAATATCGGTATGAAGGCCATAAGAAGAGGCGAAGATTCTTATTATGCGATTCTTGATGCCGGTACGGCCTGGTATGAAGCTGTGGCCGATTTTGATATGATTCTTGATGAGGGAAATGAGTTCTCCCTTGTCGTTACGTCATTAACCGGCGGAAGAGTTATAGAAAAGCCCATGATTCTTGACGGATTGCCCCAGCGTCCCAGAGGAACAACAAGACTTGGCTTTCATATTGAAATGAGTTCCGTAAACACATTGCAGATAGAAATAACCGATAAGGGATTCGGAGAAATAATTAAGTCAAGCGGAAGAGCTTGGAATCAGAGTATAATAATTTAATGGGAAATCTTTTAGTTTGCACAGGCAAGTATGCTACAACTCCATATTATCTTAACACTGTATGTATGAACGTATACTGCATTGAGGAACTGTGCTATCTTTTTGCACTTAATCCTTTTGTTATTACACAGGATATCATGAGCAAAGATATAATAAGATGGCTGGATGAGGAGTGCGACCTTAAGGAGCTTGCGGGAATGCTTGAGGTGTATTTACGTAAGGGCTCTTCTCTTACTGAATTCATTGGTACAATTCTTCATTATGCCAATTATTGTGATGAAGATGAAATTGCGGTAATTAACGAAACATTGACAAGCAACAGCGGTCTAAGTGAGTTCGAACGAAAGAAGAATCAGGCGGATTACTATCTTCGTAACAGAAAGTTTGAATCTGCCATTGAAGAATACGACGGATTGCTTGCGGTACTTCCGGATGTTGAGTCTGCACTTAAGCCGGTAGTGTTTCATAATATAGGTTATGCATACGCCAACCTTTATATGTTTGACGTGGCAGCTAAGTACTTTAGGCGTTCTTATGAGATGACGGGACTGATTGACAGTGCATTTCAGTTCTTAACCTGTCTTAGAATGTATCTTAGTGATGAAAAGTATCTTTCCTTTATTGCCGATAACAAAGAATATAAAGATGCTTCTTTGGCACTTGAAGCCAGAATGAACAAGATACTTAATGCATATGAACTTTCCGAAGAACAAAATGAGCTCGAGAGCATTATCGGATTAAAGGATGAAGGAAATGTCTCATTGTATTATGACGAAGTTGATAAACTGATACTGGGATTAAAAGAGCAATATATCGATATGGTAATGGATTAATGGGATTATTTAAAAGATTTTTTGCATGGAAAAAGAAAATAGAAGATCCTTTGTACGACCTTGAGGACTGGGAACAGGTAGATGCCTGGAACGAAGTGGTTTATGATCGTGACGACCTAAAAATCAATAATCGTCAAAGCAGAACCGATTATGTTAAAGGGTGTCTTGAACAAATCGCCGAGGCTTCAAGGGAAGTTGATACTCTTCAGGCTGAGTATAATATTGTCACTTCCAAGCTTAAGGATATGGAAGAAATCGAGGCTCTTCCGGATGAAGAAAGGGAACTGATTCAAGGCTATGCACGTCAGATTCAGAATCTTAAGGAAAAACAGTCCGGATATCTTAAGCGTACGGTTCATATGGACGAGATGAAGTACCGCCAAATGGAACGTATGGAAGCGGAACTGCAGGAGGGCTATGAGAAGCTTTCCGAGACAGAGAATTATCAGCTGCTTATCAAAAGGGACTTAAAGAAACTGGAAAACGAAAAGCAGGCATATTTTTACAGAAAGAGTGAACTGCATAATGTTTTGAACGATTGTCGTTCAATGTCTATTATTTGTGCAGCTGCCGTAGTTATATGCGTTGTTATTCTTGTGATCTTACAATACGCTTTTGATATGGATACAGCCATAGGATATCTGTCGGCAACTCTTGCGGGTGCCATAGGAATCACTATGATTTTCGTTCGCCATAATGATTCTAAGAAGGAACTTCGAAGTGTCGAAAACGGTATAGGTCGACTGATAAGATTACAGAACACCGTAAAAATAAGGTATGTTAATAATACAAATCTTCTTGATTATCTGTATGTTAAATACGGTGTTAATTCAGCCAAAGAACTGGGCAAGGATTACAACGATTTCCTTGAAGAACGTGAAGAACGCATAAGATACGAAGAAGCAGAGGAAGAACTTGATAAGTGTGAGAAGGAATTGCTTCATGAACTTAGAAGATATCAGGTTAAGGATCCTATGCTTTGGCTTCATCAGACAGAGGCTATTCTTGATAAGAAAGAAATGGTTGAGATTCGCCATAAGCTTATTATTCAGCGTCAGTCACTCAGGAGACGTATGGACTATAATAAGGAAGTAGTTGCAGGTAAGGCTCAGGATGAGATTAAAGACCTGGTGGACAAATATCCAAGATATGCCAAAGAAATTCTGGATATTGTTTCCGAATATGAAGAGGATTACAGGTAAAAGATATTGACGATTATTTATTCCTTTGATAGAGTATGTTTGTTCATCTTGCTTTAGCAAGGTAGAGAAATAAATTTATATTAATTTTAAGGAGAATTTTATGAAAAAGTTATTAAGCGTAATGCTTGTTGTTGCAATGTCAATGACAATGTTAATAGGATGCGGTTCAACCGACACATCTTCAAATGCACAGGCAGCTACAGACGAAGCAGCAACAGAAGCTTCTGCAGATGCAGCAAGAACCAAGTTCGTCGTAGGTTTTGATGCGGAGTTCCCGCCTTTCGGATTTATGGATGACAACGGTGAATATACAGGTTTTGACCTTGAACTTGCCGAAGAAGTTTGCGCAAGAAAGGGCTGGGAGCTTGTTAAGCAGCCTGTTGACTGGGATTCAAAGGATATGGAATTATCTTCAGGTTCAATTGACTGTATTTGGAACGGTTTTACTATTCAGGGACGTGAGGATGCATATACATGGTCAGTTCCCTATATTGATAACAGCCAGGTATTTGTAGTTAAGGCTGATTCCGGAATTGCCACACAGGCTGATTTGGCCGGCAAGATTGTAGGTGTACAGAAGGATTCTTCGGCACTTGCTGCTTTGGAAGGTGATGCTGCTTCTTTAGCCGAGACATTCGGTGATATGATTCAGTATGCCGATTACAATACAGCTTTTATGGATCTTGAAGCAGGTGCTACAGATGCTGTAGCTATTGATAAGGGCGTTGCCGATTACCAGATTAAAGAACGTGGTGATGGCTATGTAATTTTGGATGAGAAGCTTGCTACAGAGCAGTACGGTATCGGATTCCTTAAGGGAAACGATGCACTTAAGGATGAAGTTGAAGCAGTGTTACTTGAGATGGCTGCTGACGGAACTCTTATGAAAGTAGCAGAAAAATATGAATTAACTGATTCGGTTTGTTTAGGTAAATAATAATGTCTTTTAGCGTTATGCTGCAACAATTAGGTCAAGGAATGGTAGTGTCGGTAGGTATTTTCCTACTGACGCTACTTCTGTCTTTACCTCTGGGATTATTGGTCGCATTCGGACGTATGTCAAAGAATGGGATTGTTCGCGGTATTATCAAATTCTATATTTCCATAATGCGCGGTACTCCGCTTATGCTCCAATTAATTGTGGTGTATTTTGCACCATATTATATTTTTGGATGGTCAATAAACGGATACAGATTTCCGGCAATAATTATTGCGTTTGCAGTTAATTACGCTGCATATTTTGCTGAAATTTACAGGGGCGGAATTGAATCTATGCCCAAAGGACAGTATGAAGCTGCCGAGGTCCTTGGATTTACCAAAGCCCAGACTTTCTTTAAAATTATTCTTCCACAGGTTATAAAGAGAATACTGCCTTCGGTTACAAATGAAGTAATTACCCTTGTTAAGGATACTTCCTTGGCGTTTGTTTTGGCTCAGGCCGAAATGTTTACGATTGCCAAGCAGATTGCAGCCAAGGAGGCTTCGATAATCCCACTTATGGTAGCAGGATTGTTCTATTATGTATTCAATTTCCTGGTTGCCGTCGGTATGGAACGGATTGAAAAGAAACTTGATTATTATAAGTAGGAGGTTCGAAGGATATGACTTTACTTGAAATAAAAGATATGAAAAAATCCTTCGGGACTCTTGATGTTCTTAAGGGAATATCCCTGTCGGTTAACGAAGGTGAAGTGGTTTCGATTATCGGACCTTCGGGCTCGGGCAAATCAACCTTGCTTCGATGTGCTACTTTACTTGAGAAAATGGACGGCGGAAGCCTTAAGTATTTGGATATGGAAGCCTGTAGGGAAATTGATGGCAAAGTTCATTACGCTTCCAAAAATGATTTGCGAAAAGTACGCAAATATTTCGGACTTGTGTTCCAAAATTTTAATTTATTCCCGCATTATTCGGTAATGAAAAATATAACCGAAGCCCCCTGCTGCACTGACAGGGTACCCAAGGAACAGGCACTTAAAAAGGCAAAAGCCCTGCTTGAAAATTTGGGACTTGAAGGTAAGGAAAATTCATATCCCTGTGAACTTTCGGGAGGGCAGCAACAAAGAGTATCAATTGCAAGAGCTTTGGCCAAGGAACCGAAGATTTTGTTTTTTGACGAACCGACTTCGGCCTTGGATCCCGAACTTACCGCAGAGGTATTACGTGTTATCAAAGAATTGGCAGCGCAGCATATGACAATGATAATAGTAACTCACGAGATGCAGTTCGCACGTGAAGTTTCCGACAGAATTATTTTTATGGAGCATGGATTTATTCAGGCCCAGGGAAGTCCGGAGGAACTGTTTAATTCCGATAATGCCCGTCTGCAGGAATTTATTGGCAAATTTAATGCCTAACTATAAATGATTTATAAGGAGTTTAATCATGGGTGGATTTTTTGGCGTAGCGTCTAAGAAGGATTGTGTTTTTGATTTGTTCTTCGGAACAGACTATCATTCTCACTTAGGTACACGTAGAGCCGGTATGGCTGTGTACAATAAGGAGGCAGGGTTTGAAAGAGCCATTCATAATATTGAAAATTCTCCTTTCAGAACTAAATTTGACAAGGATGTCAACGAAATGACCGGTAATCTTGGTATCGGTTGTATTTCAGATTACGAGCCACAACCTCTTTTGGTTCGTTCCCATCACGGTACTTACGCAATTATGACCGTAGGTAAAATAAATAATCTTGATGCTATTGTTCAGCAGATATTTAACACCGGACATTCACATTTCCTTGAAATGTCGGGTGGTGATATTAATGCAACTGAACTTGTTGCGGCAATTATCAATCAAAGAGGTAATTTAATAGAGGGAATTCAATACGCCCAGCAGATTATAGACGGTTCTATGTCCATCGCCATTCTTACACCGATGGGGATTTATGCGGCCAGAGATAAGATGGGAAGAACACCTATTTCCATAGGCCACAAGGAAGACGGCTACTGTTTATCTTTTGAGTCCTTTGCGTATCTTAATTTAGGATATAAGCACGAACGTGAATTAGGCCCCGGCGAAATTGCCGTTATAACTCCTGAAGAGGCAAGAACATTGGTTGCTCCGGGCAAAGATATGAAAATTTGTGCTTTCTTATGGATTTACTACGGATATCCCAGCAGCTCCTACGAAGGTATCAGTGTCGAGAAGATGCGAAACAACTGTGGTGCATTAATGGCCAAAAGGGATAATATCAAGCCTGATTCCATATCCGGTGTACCGGATTCGGGTCTTGCTCATGCCATTGGTTATTCAAATGAGTCTGGTATACCTTTTACAAGACCGTTTATTAAGTATACGCCTACATGGCCCAGATCTTTTATGCCGACTATTCAATCGCAACGTAATCTTATTGCCAAGATGAAACTTATTCCGGTACAGGATTTGATTGAGGGCAAGAGCCTTTTGCTTATTGATGATTCTATAGTACGTGGAACACAGCTTCGTGAAACTACAGAATTCTTATATGAAAGCGGCGCAAAGGAAGTTCATATTCGTCCTGCCTGTCCGCCTCTTATGTATGGTTGTAAATACCTTAATTTCTCACGTTCCAGCTCTGAAATGGAACTTATTACCAGAAGAACCATTAAGGAAATGGAAGGTGACGGCAAGAATGTTGATTTGTCTTCTTATGTGGATCCGGATTCCGATTCTTATAAGGAGATGTTGGAACGTATCCGCAAGAAGCTTAATTTCACATCCTTGGCGTTTAACAGACTTGATGACATGATTGAGGCTGTAGGATTACCTAAGGAAAAATTATGTACTTACTGTTGGGACGGTCAGGAATAAAATAACCGGGTAATTTGACAGTTAGGGAAATTTATATGTTTGAATTCGGTGATATGATGGGCGGAATAGCCCGTTGGGAGAGAATATTTGTAATAGTTGTATTTTTGTTTGGCTTTGGAAGTATTCTTGGTTGGTGCCTGGAGGTGCTTTTTAGACGATTTATTTCAGATACAAATCCGGAACGAAAGTGGATTAATCCCGGCTTTTTGGTAGGCCCGTGCTTACCGATTTACGGTTTCGGGAATGTCGCTTTGTTCGGCCTTTCTCTTGTACCGTCAATAGGTAACGGAGTGTGGGTTGAACCTACCTGGCAGCGGGTTGTTGTTTCGATTATTATAATGGGAGTAATGATGACTCTCATTGAATATATTGCAGGCATCATTTTTATAAAGCGTATGAATATTAAACTCTGGGATTATTCCGGTAACAGAGGAAATATTCAGGGAATTATCTGCCCGCTGTTTTCATTTTTATGGACAGTACTTGGGGCAGTTTATTATTTCTTGATTCAGCCCTATATAGTTAAGATGGTGCTTTGGCTCTATGATAATGTGGGTTTTATTTTCTTTATAGGAATTTATTTCGGAGTACTTCTTACAGACCTTGCATATTCATTTAATGTTGCAGGCAAACTTAAGGCTTATGCCAAAGAAAATGCAATTATTATCCGGTACGAAGAACTTAAGGAAAATATCCGCAAGTATAATGAAGATCATAATATTGCTTCTAAATTCTTCGGTACTTTTGTATCCAATATTTCTATTAAGGAACACCTTGATGCGTACAAGGAAAGACTTGTGGGAATTAAAAACACGGTTGCCAGCGATTTATCCGAAGTAAAGAACGCGGTTGCAAGCGATCTGTCAGAGGTAAAGCAGGCGGTTGCCAATGAAATTACCGAAATAAAGGAAAAGGTTGATAAACATTAAATTACGGGAAATGTCATAGGAATATATAGGTGAGGATATTACTATGAGTAAAAAAGATATACAAATGACTAAAATTAAAGGAAAGCAGTTTGATGAAGAACGTGCCCTGTACGGAATACATGACACTATTGTCAAAAAGTGCGTGTTTGCGGGAGAAGCAGACGGTGAGTCGGCTCTTAAGGAAGCTAAGAATATTAAAGTAAATTCCTGCTCCTTTAATCTGCGATATCCCCTTTGGCATGTTAAGAAATTTACCCTTAAGAACTCTGATATGTCGGGGAATTGCCGGGCCCCTATCTGGTATTCTTCGAACGGCAAAATCAAAGAGTGCATGATGAAGGGAATAAAGACTCTTCGTGAATGTAAGGATATCTTAATTGACAGAAGTTCTGTTGATTCGGCAGAGTTTGGATGGAAATGTAAGAATATTGTTGTTACAAATTCAGATATCACTTCGGAATATTTATTTTTTGACAGTAAAAACATTACTCTTCAGAAAATTGATATGAAGGGTAAGTATTCTTTTCAATATATCAAAAATCTTTATATCGAAAATTCTACGCTTGATACTAAGGATGCATTCTGGCACAGTAAGAATGTTGTGGTTAAAGACAGTGTGATTAAAGGCGAGTACCTTGGATGGTTTTCGGAAGGACTTACTCTTGTTAACTGCAAGATAATAGGAACTCAGCCACTTTGCTATTGCAAAAACCTCGTGCTTGTGGACTGCACCATGGAGAACTGTGACCTTGCGTTTGAGTATTCCGAAGTAGAAGCATCGATTATCGGAAATGTTGATTCCATAAAGAACCCTCGTGAAGGAATTATTACTGTAGATTCCGTCGGCGAAGTTATTATGGAGGATGCTGTCATGGATTGCAAAGGTTCCGTTGTAATAAGATAGCGTATAAAAAGGGCTTGACAGGAATTATTATACGCTATATACTTCACTAGGTAAAAGCGTTAAAGCGTTGGTGCGTTTAAGTGAAAAAGTGTAACAAATTGTTTATATAAGGAGAATATTCCAAATGACTATAGTTGATATTCTTGGTATTAATGCCAGAAACTGTCCGGATGAAGTTGCTCTTGTTGAGATTAATCCGGAAGAAAAAGAAGTCAGACGTACATCATGGATGGAGGCTGATCTTGTTGAAGCCAATCCCATGCATTCATACAGAAGAGAAATTACCTGGTCGGTATTTGACGAAAAGGCCAACAGATTTGCCAATCTTTTGATTTCGAGAGGAATTAAGAAAGGCGATAAAGTTGCTATCCTTCTTATGAACTGTATAGAATGGCTGCCGATTTATTTCGGTGTTTTAAAGGCAGGTGCTCTTGCAGTACCCCTTAACTTCAGATATGCAGCTGACGAAATTGAATATTGTCTTAATTTGGCAGAGGCCGATGTACTTATTTTCGGACCTTCTTTCGTAGACAGGGTTCAGACAATCGTTGAGTCAATTGCTCCTAACAGAATGTTATTCTACGTTGGCGAAAATTGCCCTTCATATGCGGAAAGCTATACGGAACTTACCGCTAACCATTCATCACAGCCTCCCAAGGTTGTGCTTGATGCCAAGGACGATGCCGCTATATATTTCAGTTCCGGAACAACAGGTTTCCCTAAGGCTATTCTTCACAATCACGAGAGCCTTTTCCATTCGGCAAATGTTGAAATGGAACATCACGGTCAGACAAGAAAGGATACATTCCTTTGTATTCCGCCTCTTTATCATACCGGAGCCAAGATGCACTGGTTCGGTTCGCTGCTTTCATGTTCAAAGGCAGTTTTACTTAAGGGAACAAAGCCGGAGACTATTCTTCGTGCCGTATCGGAGGAACATTGTACTATAGTATGGTTGCTGGTTCCCTGGGCACAGGATGTTCTTGAAGCTATTGATTCGGGTGCGGTTAACCTTAAGAATTATGAATTATCCCAGTGGAGACTGATGCATATCGGTGCACAGCCTGTTCCACCTTCACTTATTAAACATTGGAAGGAATACTTCCCTAATCATCAGTATGATACCAACTACGGTCTTAGTGAATCTATCGGACCCGGCTGTGTACATCTTGGTGTTGAAAACATTGATAAGGTGGGAGCTATCGGAAAAGCGGGCTTTGGATGGAAAACCAAGATTGTTGATGAAAACCGTCATAAGGTTGCCCAGGGTGAAGTCGGAGAACTTGCCGTTAAGGGTCCCGGTGTTATGACTTGTTATTATAATGATCCTAAGGCTACAGCTGAAGTTATGGATGACAGAGGCTGGCTTTATACGGGAGATATGGCCATGGAAGATGAAGACGGATTTATCTTCCTGGTAGACCGAAAGAAAGACGTTATTATTTCCGGCGGTGAAAATATTTACCCTGTTCAGATTGAGAACTTCTTAAGAGCAGGTCTTGATGCAATTCATGACATTGCGGTAATAGGTATTCCCGATTCAAGACTTGGTGAGACAACTCTTGCGGTAATTGAGTTGAAGGAAGGAATGAACCTTACAGAAGATGAGGTAAATGAGTTTGCTCTTAATCTTCCAAGATACAAGAGACCTCATAAGATTATCTTTGCGGATATTCCGAGAAATCCCACAGGTAAGATTGAAAAGCCGAAGCTTCGCGAAAGATACGGCGGTGCACGTCTTGTCGAAGCTCAGAACAAAGCTTAATTAAAGCTTGGGAAATTACCGAACAGTTAAGTAATTAATAGGGTGCAGAAATGGCTGCACCCTGTAAATAGGCCACTATGCTTTAGAGGTTTAAAGCGTTGGCGCAATGAAGGAGACAGAAAAATGATTATTAAAGTAGTAATGCTTGTAGCGTTCTTTGCCGTTATGCTCGGCGTTGGATTCTACTGCAAGAAAAGTGCAACAGATGTTAACGGTTTCGTTTTGGGCGGAAGAAGCGTAGGCCCGTGGCTTACAGCCTTTGCATACGGAACCAGCTATTTCAGTGCGGTTATTTTCGTAGGTTATGCAGGCCAGTTCGGTTGGAAGTACGGTATTGCTTCCACATGGATAGGAATAGGAAATGCTCTTTTAGGTTCGATGCTTGCATGGAGAATCTTAGGAAGAAGAACAAGAGTAATGTCACAGCATCTTGATTCTGCCACGATGCCTGAATTCTTCGGGGCAAGATTCCAGTCTAATAAATTAAAAGTTGCCGCTTCAATTATAGTATTCATTTTTATGATTCCCTATACGGCTTCTTTATATAACGGATTATCAAGACTGTTCGGAATGGCATTTAACATTGATTATACGGTTTGTATTATTGTAATGGCTATTCTTACGGGTATATATGTTATTGCAGGCGGCTATATGGCTACGGCAATCAATGATTTTATTCAGGGTATAATAATGCTCTTCGGCATTGTGGCTGTTATTGCCGCAGTGCTTAAAACAAAGGGCGGATTTATGGCAGCTCTTGACGGACTTGCCAGAATAGAAGATGCGACGGCAAGCAATACACCCGGTATATTTGCTTCATTCTTCGGACCGGATCCTGTTAATCTTCTGGGAGTCGTTATTCTTACTTCGCTTGGAACATGGGGACTTCCTCAGATGGTTCAGAAGTTCTACGCAATTAAATCGGAAAAATCAATCACCAAGGGAACTATTATCTCTACACTTTTTGCTGTAGTGGTAGCAGGCGGATGCTATTTCCTCGGCGGATTCGGAAGACTTTTCTCTGATAAGATTGATATAGCAGCTGACGGATTTGATGCAATTATTCCCACAATGCTTAGTGAATTGTCACCGGCACTTATAGGACTTGTTGTTATTCTTGTTTTGTCAGCTTCCATGTCTACACTTTCGTCTCTTGTAATGACAAGCAGCTCGACACTTACGATTGATGTTATTAAGGGAAATATTGTTAAAGATATGGATGATAAGAAACAGGTTCGTTCAATCAGAATACTTATCGTAATATTCATAGCTATTTCGGTAGTACTTGCGGTTATTCAGTATAAGTCTTCAGTAACCTTCATCGCTCAGCTCATGGGTGTATCATGGGGCGCAATGGCAGGTGCTTTCCTTGCTCCTTTCTTATACGGTTTGTACTGGAAGAGAACAAGCAAATGGGGTTGTATGGCAAGCTTTATTTTCGGTGCCGGATTTATGACTTACAATATGTTCTTTAAGAGCACTCTTCCTGTCATACTTCAGTCACCTATTAATGCGGGCGCGTTTACAATGATTGCAGGACTTATTATTGTTCCCGTTGTATCGCTTCTTACAAAGAAGCCTGACGAAAAGTTCGTTGAGGAAACATTCGCATGCTACAACGAGAAGCATGAAGTACCTGTATGGCAGTCATTGGAAAGTGAATAAATAATATACAAAAAATATACGGTTTGGCACAAAAAAATCTTGACATGAAACCTTGTGCTATGGTACTTATATTTTTGTAAAAAAACTCATTGCGACTGACGGATTAAAGTGGAGCACCACAAAGGAGCATTGAGAATATTAAGTCGACCGTCTGGGCATACTTGATTTAATCCGGTATGCCCTTTTTTATTAAAACCAAACCACAGGATAGGAGAAAAGAAAATGGGAATGAATCTTGTTTACACAGGAAAGACAAAGAACGTATTTGCACTCGATAACGGTAATTATCTTCTTAAGTTCAAGGATGATTGCACAGGTAAGGACGGAGTGTTTGATCCCGGTGAAAATTCGGTAGGATTAACAATCGAAGGCGTTGGTGATGTTAACCTTCGTATGTCTATTTACTTCTTCGAGAAGATTAATGCAGCAGGAATCAGAACTCACTATGTCAGCGCTGATTTGAAGGAAACAACAATGGAAGTACTTCCTGCAAAGGTTTTCGGTAAAGGACTTGAAGTTATCTGCAGATATAAGGCTGTCGGAAGCTTCTTCAGAAGATACTGTGATTATATCGAGGAAGGTGCAGATCTTCCCGCATATGTTGAAACAACATTTAAGAACGATGCTTTAGGCGATCCTCTTGTTACAAAGGATGCTTTGGTTGATCTTAAAGTTATGTCCGGCGAGCAGTATGATGATATCAAGGATATGACACAGAAGATTACAAAGATCGTTGCCGACGATCTTAAGGCTAAGGGTCTTGACCTTTACGACATTAAGTTCGAGTTCGGTTACGATAAGGACGGAAACGTAATGCTTATCGACGAAATCGCTTCAGGTAACATGCGTGTATACAAGAACGGTGAATACATCGATCCTATGACACTTTCTAAGTTGTTCTTCGCATAAGATAAATAAAAAATAATTTTTTTAAAGTCCGGGGTTTTCAATCCCGGACTTTTGTTGTATAATCACCTCGTAAAAATGATGTAAACAGTCCCATACAGGGTTGTTTACACATCTGATTTCATTAATATTTCCAACGAAATCGTTTATTTTTCCCAACAGGTAATAATTTAGAATACTTACGGACTATTGATGTAATTATATTTATTTAGTTTGACGAACAATCGGAGGTTTATTTTTATGAGTATGAAAGAAAAGTATGAGTCTTTGCAGCTCGTAGACCTTAAGGCTATTGCCAAGGCACGCGGACTTAAAGGGACTTCTACTATGAAAAAAGACGAAATCATTAAGGTTATGCTTGATGAGGATGAAAAGGATTTGCAAAAGGGCAAGGAAATTGAAGTAAAATCCCTTGCAAGTGCACCGATACCCAAGAAGGCGCCTGCAGCAAAGGCATCTTCATCAAAGGAGCATGAATCCAAGGCATCTTCATCTAAGACAAATGATGCCAAAGCATCTGCACAAAAGGCATCTTCGCAAAAAGCCAATGATTCAAAGGCTCCTGAAACAAAGAAGAATGCATCTAATTCTTCTGAAGAAAACAAGCCTAAGAATGCATCGGAAGTATATGATGCCAATAATTTCCCTCAGGAACTTGATTCAGGTATAAGTGCAAGAGGTATCCTTGAAGTTATGCCGGATGGATACGGATTTATAAGATGTGAGAATTTCCTTCCCGGTGAGAATGATGTTTACGTAGCTCCTTCACAGATTCGTAAATTCGGATTAAAGACAGGTGATTTTCTAATCGGTAATACCCGTGTTAAGACACAGACTGAGAAGTTTGCGGCACTTTTGTATATTAAGAGTATTAACGGATATACACCCGAAGAGTCTTCAAGACGCGCCAACTTTGAAGATATGACACCAATTTTCCCGGATGAGAGAATTAAGCTTGAAAGACCGGGATGTTCGGTAGCCATGAGAATCATGGATTTAATTTCGCCTGTAGGTAAAGGTCAAAGAGGAATGATTGTTTCTCAGCCTAAGGCAGGTAAAACAACACTTCTTAAGGAAGTTGCCAAGTCGGTTAAAATGAATAATCCGAACACTCATCTTATAATTCTTCTTATTGATGAGCGCCCCGAGGAAGTTACGGATATTAAGGAAGCAATTCAGGGACCAAATGTTGAAGTTATTTATTCAACTTTTGACGAACTTCCCGAGCACCATAAGAGAGTATCCGAGATGGTTATTGAAAGAGGAAGAAGATTGGTTGAACATCATCAGGATGTTATGATCCTTATTGATTCCATTACAAGATTAACGAGAGCTTATAACCTGACGGTAGCCCCTTCCGGAAGAACACTTTCGGGTGGTCTTGATCCTGCAGCGTTACACATGCCGAAGCGATTCTTCGGTGCGGCACGTAATATGCGCGAGGGCGGTTCCCTTACCATTCTTGCAACAGCTTTGGTGGAAACAGGTTCCAAGATGGATGACGTGGTTTACGAGGAATTTAAGGGAACAGGTAATATGGAACTTGTACTTGATCGTAAATTATCGGAAAAGAGAGTATTCCCTGCTATAGATATTCCCAAGTCCGGCACAAGAAGAGAAGATCTTTTGCTTGACGAAGATGAACTTGAGGCAATCAATATTATAAGAAAAGCCATGAACGGACTTAAACCTGATGAGGCGGTAGACCATATTCTTGACATGTTCTCACGTACCAAGAATAATATGGATTTTGTTAATGTCGTTAAGAAAACCAAGTGGCTGTAAAAACTGCTTGCATACTTAATACGGCTATGCTACAATAACTAGGCTGTCGCGTGGTGACAGCGGATACTTTATTAATATTACATCAAAGCATCCGAAAGATGCGATTCCCTTAATCCTTCAGCTATGGCTAACTGGGAAGTCGTGTAGGATTGCTTCGGAAAGGAAGAATTATGAGAGAAGGAATACATCCTGAGTATTATCAGGCTACAGTAACTTGCAACTGCGGTAACACATTTACAACAGGTTCAACCAAGAAAGAAATCCACGTTGAAGTTTGTTCTAAGTGTCATTCATTCTATACAGGTCAGCAGAAAGCTGCCAGAGCTGATGGACGTATTGAAAGATTCAATAAGAAGTACGGCGTTGAAAGCAAATAGTTATTTAAAGCTGAGGCTGCATGTCTCAGCTTTTTTTACATTTAGGTAATGGAGACAGTTATGTCAAAAAAGAAAAAGAATGTACATTATTCGGGAATCGGCGGACAGGCGGTCCTCGAAGGCGTAATGATGAAGAATAAGGATGATTATGCGGTAGCTATTCGTAAAAGCAACGGAGAAATAGAAGTCGATATCGAAGCATATCGTTCCGTTTTTCATAATGCCAAAGTTACCAAGATTCCCTTCGTAAGAGGCGTGTTTAATTTCATAGATTCACTTGTGCTCGGTATGAAAACAATTAACTATTCGGCCAAGTTTTATGATGATGCAGATACTCCGCCTACCAAATTTGATAAGGCTCTTGATAAGATATCACATGGCAAGGGAGAGAGCATTCTTACAGGCTTTACGACAATATTGTCGGTAGCGATTGCAATCGGCCTTTTTATGCTTCTTCCCTATTTTATATCTGCCAAACTTGTGGAATATGTACGTAATGATTCCCTTCTTGCAATTATTGAAGGTGCGGTCAGAATTATAATTTTTCTGGCGTATATTATAGGTATATCTTTGATGAAAGATATTAAGCGTCTTTATATGTATCACGGCGCAGAACATAAGTGTATTAACTGTATCGAAAGAGGACGTCCCCTTAATGTGGAAAATGCCATGAAAGCATCAAGAATTCACAGAAGATGCGGAACCAGTTTTATGTTTTTGGTTATCTTAATCAGTGTGGTTTTGTTCTTCTTTATAAGAGTTGAGAATCCTGCATACAGAGTGCTTATAAGGCTGGCACTGGTTCCTGTTATAGCAGGTATTTCATATGAAATAATCAGACTTGCGGGTAAATCCGACAATATTTTCGTTCGCATAATATCTGCTCCGGGAATGTGGCTTCAGCGTGCTACAACCAAGGAACCTGACAAAGATATGATTGAGGTTGCCATTAAGTCTGTAGAGGCTGTATTTGATTGGAAACAGTTTATAAAAGACGAGTTTGAGTATGATGTGGACGACAATCTTTATAATGAAGATGTTCGCCCTTATCTTGATGATGATAATTTCGTGGATTTGGACGCCTGAAAGGATTGAGCCAAATGACGTTTGAAGAAGCATACAACAGGGGCAAAGATATACTTATCAAAGCAGGTGTCGCAGACGCTTTGATCGATGCACGACTTCTGTTGGAGGAAGCGGCACAGGTTAATAAAGCATATCTTTTGATGCATGCAAATGAGAAACTTAAGCTTTCCTGCGAGGACTCAATCGAAGACCGTTATTTCAAAATGATTGATATGCGCGCCAAGCGTATCCCTCTTCAACATATTGTAGGATACCAGGATTTTATGTCATTGCGGTTTAAGGTAAACAACAATGTCCTTGTTCCCAGGTTTGATACAGAGGTTTTGGTTGAGGAAGCTCTCAAACACGTGCATGACGGAATGCGAATTCTTGATATGTGTACAGGCTCCGGATGCATACTTGTAAGCATTCTTAAGTATTCAAACGACTGCTGCGGCGTCGGTGTTGATATAAGTGACAAAGCACTTGAGGTTGCCAAAGAAAATGCAGATATTCTTTTAAGTGACAGAACTGACGTTGATGTCACTTTTATCAAATCGGATTTATTTAACGAGTTGAACAAAGAAAATAGATTTGATGTAATTGTGTCTAATCCTCCGTACATTCAAACGGAAGTCATTAAGACGCTGGACAGTGAAGTAAAAGATCATGATCCGATAATAGCCTTGGACGGAGGCAGGGACGGTCTTGATTTTTACCGAAGAATTATTGACAATGCAGGGGATTATCTTAATCCCGGCGGCGTGATTATTTTTGAAATCGGTTATGATGAGGCCCAAGAGGTTTTAAATCTTCTTGAAAGAGCCGGATATATAAATATTTCAGTTATTAAAGACCTTAGCGGTCTTGACAGAGTGGTAGTAGGGTACAAATCATGTTTGACAAATTAGAAGCAATTTTAATAAGATTTGAAGAAATAATGGGTGAACTCGGTGAACCGGGTGTTACCGACAATCAGGAACGTTTCCGTAAACTCATGAAAGAGCAGGCAGAGCTTACTCCTATAGTTGATGCATTCAAGGAGTACAAGAAATGTAAGCAGGATATTGAAGATTCTCTTATGATGCTTGATGAAGAGTCTGACCCTGAGATGAAGGAGATGCTTAAGGAAGAACTGTCAAATGCCAAAAAGCGTGTTGAAGAGCTTGAGCAGGAACTTAAGATTCTGCTTCTTCCCAAGGATCCTAATGATGATAAGAACGTTATCGTTGAAATAAGAGCCGGCGCAGGCGGCGATGAGGCTGCGTTGTTCGCGGCCGAAATCTACAGAATGTACGTACACTACGCAGAGTCTCAACACTGGAAAGTTGAACTTATGGAGTGTGATGAAATCGGTATTGGCGGTATGAAGTCCGCAACCTTTATGATTACAGGTTCCGGCGCATATTCGGTAATGAAGTACGAGTCGGGGGTTCACAGAGTACAGCGTGTTCCCGAGACGGAATCGGGCGGAAGAATTCATACATCAACCATTTCCGTTGCCGTAATGCCCGAAGCAGAAGAGGTGGATGTTGAGATTAATGAAAAAGATATACGTATCGATGTAATGAGGGCGTCCGGTAACGGCGGACAGTGTGTAAATACAACAGATTCGGCAGTACGACTCACGCACTATCCCACGGGTATTGTTATTTATTCCCAAACTGAAAAATCACAGATTCAGAATAAGGAGAAGGCCTTTGCCCTCCTTCGTACCAAACTGTATGATATTGCTCTTCAGGAGGCACACGATGCCGAAGCCGAACTTAGAAGAAGCCAGGTAGGAACAGGCGACAGATCCGAGAAAATCCGTACATACAATTTCCCCCAGGGACGTGTAACGGACCATAGAATCAATCTTACATTGTACAAGCTTGATAAGGTTATGAACGGGGATATACAGGAAATTATCGATGCATGTATAACCGCCGACCAGACGGCTAAAC
Source organism: Lachnospiraceae bacterium (assembly GCA_045629045.1). Taxonomy (GTDB): domain Bacteria; phylum Bacillota; class Clostridia; order Lachnospirales; family Lachnospiraceae; genus JAILLW01. The sequence goes on along the minus strand of JAZQQM010000036.1, from coordinate 143,561 downwards.
TCGCAAAGATGAATGGTTAACATAACTTAAAAACTTAATTGAATCAATTGCGTAAAGAGTATCTATAGTTTTATAAATACTCTTTATTTTTTTGAGCTTTTATACTACAATAAACTATGTATAACTATGATTAACATAAAGTAATTGGGGTATTAATGACTGAGCAACAGTTTCAAGCCTTTTTAGAGGAAGGCTTTACAGAGGCACAAATTGAAGAAATCGATATGGGAATGAAAGCTAACATTCCCTATGTTATTTATGCCAAAAAGAATCTGATGCCCCAGCAAATGTATCAGATTCGTGTGGGATTACAGAATAATGTCGAGATGGTAAGCTATGCAAAGCCCGAGTATGACTGGTTCCAGTTAGAAGAAATAAGGCTCGGTCTTGAGGCAAATCTTGATGTTTCAAAGTATGATGCCTGCGAAATTCCGTCAATGAAAATGCACCAGATAAGGCGTGGACTTGAAGACGGAATGGATCTTACGGATTTCTTAAAATATGACGCCGGCGTTATATCCGAAATTCGTAAAGCTCTCATTGCCCGTGTTGATATACTTTCGTATGTTGAGCAGGGTTATGAAGCCGATCAGCTCGGTGAGATAAGAGAAGCGGCAGAGGAAGGCCTTGATATATTCCAGTATCTGGATACGGAATTCCGCGCGGTTTCCATTCATGAAATCGCTGAGGGAATACGTAACAATGTAGATGTGGAAGCATATGCCAAATTGTGTTATTCCTGGTCACAAATGGAACAGCTTCGTTTGGGATTGATGTCACAGGTGGATGTATCCTATTATAATTCACCTTTGTATGACCGTTTTCAGATGCAGGAAATTCGTCTGGGACTTGAAGAAGGTCTTGAGGTTGATGAGTATACATCCTTCATGTATCCGGCCTGTGAAATGCGTAAGATAAGACTCAGCCTTTCAAACAGCGGCACATACAAAGGAATCGGATATGATGAAGAACCGGATCCCGTGGTACTTGATGAGAATCGGGACGGTATTACTGTTTCCATAGCCAAGGATGATATGAGTGCATCCATTATGGTAAATAAACTTGCTTACGGAACGGTTACGCGTAAAGATATACTTCGTTCCTTAAGAGTTATGGGAGTTACCCAGAATATAGATACCCAGATGATAGACGAGATTCTTGCAGGAAGACATCTGGGAGAGATGGTGCCTATTGCACACGGACGTCCTGCCGAAAACGGACAGGACGGACATTATGAGTTCTTCTTTAACATTTACAAAGTCAGAACTCCGAAGATTAATCCGGACGGCTCTGTGGATTATCAGAATACCGACTGGTGTGAACAGGTTAAAAGAGAACAGAAACTGGCATATTACCATAATGCCGGAAACGGAATGCCGGGATCTTCCGTTACAGGCCGAAGAATTCCGGCCAAGAAAGGTAAGGAACTTCCCATTCTTAAGACAAAGGGAGTTATCTTACTTCCCGATAAGAAGACATATATTGCCGATACCGACGGTAAGGTTGAATACAAAGGTAACAGCCTTGAAGTATCGGCCCTTATGAATATAGCCGAGGTTAATATGGCAACCGGAAATATCAAGTTCGAGGGAACTGTTATGGTTGCGGGAGATGTTACTTCGGGAGTAACGATAGAGGCCGGAGGCGATATTGTAATCGACGGCTTCGTTGAGGACGCTTCACTTATAGCACGGGGTGATATTCTTCTTAAGCGTGGAGTTAACGGATCCGGACGAGGAATGATCAGGGCGGACGGAAATATTGAAGCTAAGTTCGTTGAGTCGGCCAATATTTCGGCAGGTAAATCCATTAAAGCCAATTATTTGCTTAATTCAAATACAAGTGCAGGTGATTCGGTAATTATTATGGGATCTAAAGGACTTATTCTGGGTGGAAATGTTTTTGCTGTTCGCGCAGTAAAGGTAAGTACTTTAGGCAATGCGGTGGGGGTTAAAACCACAGTCAAAATGGGTGTGTCGGATGAGATGATTGCCCATCAGCGTAAGGTGAGCAGCGATCTAAATGATATTGAAAACAAACTGCTTGTTCTTAATAAGGGCAAGGAGGATCTTGAAGAGAAGTATCCGCCTGAGATACGTAACGTGCTGGAGATATACATTAATATCGAAAATGCTATCTACACACTTAATCTTGAAAAGAAAGAACTGGTAGCGGCAAAAGAGGAAATCGAACATAAGATAGCCAATACATCAGATACGTCACTTACGGTATCAAAGGATCTGTATGAGAATGTCTGGATATCAATTGATAATAAGAAGATGATTTCTCAAAGAGCTACCAATGTTGTTATTAAAAAGGTAGATGAGAGAATCACTATTGTTTAATTAGGGGGAATAATGGCAGAAGAACTCACAAAGGCAGAATATATCGAAAAGAATAATAATCTGATTGAACTTATCGGACGCCTAGTAGAATTCCGTAATCCGGAGAATCATTCGCATGTACGAAGAATGAAGGGCCTTGTTAAGATAATGGGGCATAAAATGATGGAAATGTATCCGGAATACGGACTTACTCCGGACAAAATCGATATGATTGTTTCGGCTACAGCCTTACATGATTTAGGTAAGGTGGGAATTCAGGATGCGGTATTGTTAAAACCCGGAAGATTCACGTCGGAAGAGTATGAGTATATGAAGTCACATACATTAAAAGGTGTTGAACTTCTTGATTCCGTACAGGGCTGCTGGTCGGATGAATATGACAAGATTGTCAGAAATATAGTTCGTTCTCACCATGAAAAGTATGATGGCGGCGGATATCCCGACGGTCTTAAAGGCGATGACATACCTATAGAAGCTCAACTTATTTCGCTGGCGGATACCTATGATGCGCTTGTTAATGACAGAGTATATAAGAAGGCATATCCCAAGGATGTTGCCTATAACATGATTAATGTAGGAGATTGCGGTGTGTTCCCACCGAAAATTATAGAGTGTTTTAAGCAATGCAGGGAAGCACTTGAAGACTGGGAAAACTCTGACTTGGATATTACTAAAATATGATAGGTTTGGGAACAATAATAAATACGCTGGGAGTATTGGGCGGCGGATTTATAGGACTTTTGATTAAGGGCGGACTTAAGGAAAGTTTCCAGAAGTCACTTATTAAAGCTTGCGGTATAGCGGTTATTATTATGGGCATAGGCGGGAGCCTGTCCAAGATGCTTACGGTAAATGATAACGGCTTTGAAATGCAGGGTACGATGCTCCTTATCCTTTCGATGGTAATCGGAACGGCAATAGGAGAATTGATAGATATCGAGCAAAAAATGGAAAGGCTCGGTGAAAGAATAAAGATAAAGGTTAAGGCCCAGAATGATGCGAAGTTCGTTGAAGGATTCGTTAATGTTTCACTTATTATCTGTGTCGGCGCGATGGCTATTGTAGGTTCGATACAGGATGGAGTGTACGGGGATTATTCAATGCTGGTTGCAAAGGCTGTACTTGACGCGGTTATCACCTGTGTTTTTGCTTCAACATACGGCATAGGTGTTCTTTTTTCGGCGTCTGTTATTTTCGTATATCAGGGACTTATAACCCTATTGGCCCATTTTATAGGTGCATTTGTATCGGGGCCTATGCTTAATGACTTATCTTTGGTAGGTAATGCCCTTATTGCATGCGTAGGTATTAACCTTGTATTCGACAAAACAATTAAAGTGGGTAATATGCTTCCAGCTTTGGTTATACCGATTATTTATGAGATAATAATAAAATATATATAGAATTATATTAGAAAGAAGGAAATATAATGATTCAATCAAGAACACACAATTGTAATGAATTAAGAATAGGAGACGTGGGCAAAACCGTTACCCTTGCAGGATTTTACGATAATATGCGTCAAGTCAGCAAGAATTTGGGCTTTCTTCAGCTTAGAGATTTTTACGGAATTACGCAGGTAGTAGTAGAAACCGAAGAAATGATGAACAAGCTTAACGGCGTTAATAATGAGTCTACTCTTCAGATAGAAGGAGTTGTAAGAGAACGTGAATCCAAGAACGGCAAGATTGCTACCGGCGAAATCGAAGTAGTTCCCTCGGACATAAAAGTCCTTGGTAAGTGCCGTTATAACGAGCTTCCCTTTGAAATTAGCAGATCAAAAGAAGCTGATGAAGCTACAAGATTAAAATACAGATACTTGGATCTTCGTAATCCTGCAGTAAAAGAAAAGATTGTTCTTAGATCAAAGATTGTTGCGGATTTACGTAAGGCTATGACAGAACATGATTTCCTGGAGATTACAACTCCGATACTTACATGTTCGTCACCTGAAGGTGCAAGAGATTACCTCGTACCTTCAAGAAATCACCCGGGCAAGTTCTATGCATTACCACAGGCACCACAGCAGTTTAAGCAGTTGCTTATGACTTCGGGATTTGACAGATATTTCCAGGTAGCTCCCTGCTTCAGAGATGAAGATGCAAGAGCGGACAGATCTCCCGGAGAATTCTATCAGCTTGATATGGAAATGGCATTTGCGTCTCAGGAAGATGTATTTAGCGTAATTGAGGATGTACTTCCTCCCGTATTTGCCAAGTACGGTGTATACAAAGAGGCTTCAAAGGCGCCCTTTGTACGTATACCTTTTAAAGAGGCAATGGAAAAGTACGGTTCGGACAAACCCGATCTTAGAATAGATCTTGTTGTTACCGATGCAACTGATCTTTTGGCTAAGTGCGGATTCGGACCTTTTGAAAATAATGAAGTAAAAGCAGTTAAGGTTTCCGATTTTACATTGACACGTAAGCAGATTGATAAGCTGGTTGAAGAAGTCGAAGTTATTTCCGGAGCTAAGACGTATTGGTTCAGAATGGATGAAAACGGCGAATTAGTCGGTGGTATTTCAAAGTTCGTTCAGGAAAACAAGGATGAAGTAATTAAGTTCTTTGATATGAAGAAGGGTGACTTTATCGGACTTAGCGCAGGCGCACATTTAGAGAGCCTGAAGACGGCAGGTGTTCTTCGTAAGGTGCTTGGCGCCAACTGCGAAGGCCACATGAAAAAGGAATGCTATGAGTTCTGCTGGATTGTTGATTTCCCTATGTATGAAATCGGTGAAGAATCAGGTGAACTTGAATTCTGTCATAATCCTTTCTCAATGCCTCAGGGCGGAATGGATGCACTAATGAACGAAGATCCTTTGGAAATAAATGCTTACCAGTACGATTTGGTTGTTAACGGTGTTGAATTATCTTCAGGTGCCGTAAGAAATCATGACCCTGAAATTATGGTAAAGGCATTCTCAATTGTAGGTCTTGGTGAGGAAGATGTTAAGGCTAAGTTCCCTGCAATGTACAATGCATTCTGTTACGGAGCACCACCGCATGCAGGAATCGCACCCGGAGTTGACCGTATGGTTATGCTTATTGCAGGTGAGGAAAGCATCAGAGAAATCATTCCGTTCCCTATGAACAAGACAGCTCAGGACGTAATGATGGGAGCACCTTCCGAGGTTGATCCTAAGCAGCTTGCGGATGTACACATTAAAATTGACATCAAAAAAGACGATGCAGATTAATTTTACGGATACTATAGATTCAACCAATCTATATCTTTATACCAAGGCAACCGAAGGTGTACTTACCGAGGATACGGCCCTGGTAGCATACGAACAGACAATGGGCAAGGGAAGAAGAGGAAGAGATTTCTTTTCGCCGAAGCAAACAGGTATTTATTTAAGCATTCTGCTTCATCCTGATGCCACGGTTCGTGAGACTACACTTATTACAACTATGATGGCGTGTGCGGCGGCCAAAGCTCTTGAAAAAAATAACAGTCCGAGAATTCTTATTAAATGGGTTAATGACCTTTATGTAAACGAGAGGAAGGTAGGCGGAATTCTTACGGAATGTTCTTCTGATATCAGGGAGCTGAAGCCCAAATTCGTAGTTGTGGGAATCGGGATTAATTTATTGTATCCACAAGGCGGCTTTCCCAATGATATTGAGCAAAAAGCAGGTGTGGTTTTTGAAGATTCCATATCTTCTAAGGAGGCTAAAACCTTAAAAGATAAGGTAGCTGTGGATATTATAGAAACGTTCATGGAATACTATGCCCGATTCCCCGATAAGGGATATATAGATGACTACAAAGAGCGATTGTTTATTGTCGGCAGAAGGGTTCGAATAGTTGACGGTCCCAAGGTGATTGTGCGTGGGATAGACGATGATTTCGGATTGCTTGTGGAACTTCCCGACGGAAGTGTCAAAAGCATGGATGCCGGTGAGGTCAGCTTGATTTTATGAATAATATTATCAGTTATATTGAAGAATATGGTGACAGAACCTTTGAAGAGTTTCCTTTTAATGAGGTGGATTCATTAGTTCTTTGTCAGTTGAGTTATCTTAACTACGATGGTTTCGTGGGAGATTTTGATGCTGAAAAAGCATATACGGAGGCTTCCGATATCCTTTCTTCAAAGAATTGCGATGATATCCTTAAAGGATATTGGTATACCCATAATAACAGGGAACTGTTTAGCGCATTTGCCACATCCAAAAGATTCGGCAATACGAAACTTGCCTATTATGTGCATGTGCTTAATGAGTCGGTGACGGCTCAGTTTGCAGCAATTACATATATTCTTCCGGACAAAAGTATATATGTGGCCTTTAGGGGTACGGATGCTACGCTTATAGGCTGGAAGGAAGACATGAAGCTGGCCTATTCGGAACCGATTCGTTCCCAGGAACTGGCGGCCGATTATCTTGACAGAGTATCAGACAGTGTATCCGGCCAATTTAGAATAGGCGGTCATTCAAAAGGCGGTAATCTTGCGGTTTATGCGGCAATGTTTTGTGCCCATGATACACGAAAGAAAATAATAGAAATATTTGATAATGACGGACCGGGATTCAGACCCGAGATACTTAAAGAGGGTCATTTTACTTCCATCAGGAATAAGATTCACAAGTATATTCCCAGGTCATCGATAGTCGGAATTTTACTTGAAGATGAGATAGAGTATGAGGTCATCGAATGCTGGTCTATAGGAACCCTTCAGCACAACACTTATGTATGGAAGTCGAATGAAGGCGAATTCATAAGGTCAAAGGGAATGACCGAAACGAAAAAACGAAATGATTCGGCGTTGAATGAATGGATTTATTCCCTGTCCGACGCTGAGGTGTCAACTTTTATTGATACTCTGTTCGATGTCCTTACGGCTTCGGATGCCAAAAATGTATTTGACTTAATCAAGGATCCGACGAAGAGCGTGGTTGGTGCCTTTGGTGCATACAAAGATATGGACCAGAAGTCAAAGGATACACTTAGAGTTATTATTAAACGTTTGATAGATATTAATGAGGAAAAAGTACTGGAAGAATTCATAGACAAATCCAGAGCTTTGAAAGAGGAAATGAAATCATGGCAGAAAGATGCCTCGTCGTTTATGACCAAAGCTATAACAAAGAAGAAGCAGTAAATTCCGTTATTGCCAAGATTAATGAAGGTGCCGAGGGCAGGACTCCGATATTAATTGTGTTCTTTGCCAATAATATGCAGTTCTATCATCATGCATCCAAATTATATGAAGCCTTTAATGACAGTACTGTTATAGGTGCGTCAACAGGTGCCAATATGTCTTCAAAGGGCTTTGGCCCGGACGGCCTTAGTGCGCTGGTTATATTTGAAGGCATTACGGTAAGTGCCGGAGTTATTTCGGATATAAGCAAATATCCTATGCGATATGCAAAGGATATAGCACAAACTGCCGAGAAGATGCCCGCTGAGAATACTATATGCATGGAGTTTATTACGTCTCTTGCTGCCTGCGAGGAAATCGTACTTGATACCTTTAAAACAGCATTATCAAAGACCGGTATTCCGATGTTTGGTGCATCCAGCGGGGCACCTGATGATAGTATTATGACTTATGTTTCCCTGAACGGAACGGTTTATGATGAGGCATGTGCTTATGCCTTTATTCATAATGAACAGGGCAGAATTAAAATACACAAAGAAAATTATTATAAGCCCACTATTTTTAGCTTTACGTCCACCGATGTTGATACGGAACACAGAATTCTATATGAATTGGATGACAGACCGGCAGCGGCATTTTTGTGTGACAAGCTGGGAATTAAGCGTTCAAGGCTGATAGATTATCTTCATAACCATCCTATGGGAAATAAGATAGGAGATGATATATTTATTACAGCTGCCAAGGAAGTCGGAAAGGACGGTTCCATTGACTGTTATGCTACGTTATATAACAGAACGGCACTTTCGATTATGGAATCCGAAAAACCAAGGAGCGTGTGGGAGCGTTCCCGTAAGCAGATAGTTGAAGAGGATGGTATTAAACCTAATTTTTGTATAGTAATCACATGCTGTATTATGGTAGATAACTATATCGGTCATAAACTGCTTAGTGAATATTGTAATACATTGAATAATAATTATGGGGGATTTATTGGTATGTCCGGAAAAGGCGAACAGATGGATTTCAAGCATTTGAATCAGTCTTCTGTTATAGCAGTTTTCGAGTAAAACAATTGTGAGGGATTATGAGACGTTTTAACGATGGAATGGTCTATACCAATGAAAAATGTATAGGATGTAACAAATGTATCAGGGTTTGTCCTGTTAACGGAGCCAACGTTTCTGTATTTGAAAATGACAGTTCAACGATAATGGTTTCTTCCAAAAAATGTATACAGTGCGGAGCCTGTGTTCCCGCATGTAGTCATGGTGCCCGTAAATATCATGATGATACGGAAGATTTCTTTAGAGCGCTTGAATCGGATACCAAGGTTTCGCTGCTTGTTGACCCGACATTTTATCTTCTTTATCAGGATTCATTCAAAGGAATATTGGGATATCTTAAGTATCTCGGAGTTCAAAAGATATACGACATAGGTTTTGGCGCTGAAATTTCGGCTTATGTACATGCCAAGTATTTAAGGGACAATAAGGATGATCCGAAGAGGGCGTTTATTGCCAATTCATGTAGTGCCGTTACCACATATGTGGAGCATTACGAGCCGGATATGCTTGACTGTCTGGTTCCTGTTCAGTCGCCTACTCTTTGTACGGCTATTTATGCAAAAAGATATATGGACGACCATAACGTCCTTGCAGTATTAAGCCCTTGTCCTGCCAAGAAAGCCGAGATGCAGGATACGACAAATATTATAAGTTATAATGTCTGCTTCGAGAATCTTATTAATAAGATTAAAGATGTGGATTTGTACGCATATTCGGGTACTATGGATGTTGCAGCCAACAGCATCGGAGCTTTATCCACAACACGCTACGGCTTTAAAGAGATGATGGAGTTCCTTTTGGACAAAGATATGCCTATAGGCGGTTCTGAAGGATACAATAAGAATGCGGTTCTTAATCTTAAGTTTGAAGCTCTTGATGCTGATATCAAACCGGGATTAGTATGTATTTCCGGATGCCAGAACGGATGTCTGGGCGGTGCCGGCGTTCATATGAAGAAATCAAGCTTTAAGACGGTTGCCGTTAATATTAAGGCTATAGGCCGTGAACTTGCTAAGACAATTCAGGGCAGAGGAAGTGCACATGAGAATTTCCTTATGCTTGAAAAGCAGATGCAGGAGCTGGGAATCAATCATGATGATTTCTCAAGAGAGTATTTCAATTCCTACAGACAGATGTCTATGGTTCCCGAATCTACTTACGAAGATATATTTAATGCGATGTACAAAGATACACCGCTTAAACGCCATATAGACTGCGGTTCCTGCGGTTACAATACATGCCGCGAAATGGCTGAGGCAATTGCTTACGGCTACAACAAGATGGAAAACTGTATTCATTATATGCATGATGAACTGCTTATGCGTTATTATACGGATGCACTTACCAAGATCCCGAATTCGGAAGGCTTTAGGAACGATGTGCAGTATCTGTATGACAGAAATCCGGATACACAGTATATTATCGGAGTTGTTTCGATTAACAGGCTTAATCTTATTAATGACTTGCACGGATTTAGCTTGGGGGATGCCGTTATTCGTAAGGCTGCTCAAATCTGTACCCAGTTCGTGGAAAGCTGCGGCGGATGTTGCGGACGACTGGGCGGCGGTGAATTCCTGGTATGCTTCGAAAATACAAAGGAAGCAATTGATTTGATTTCAAGTGCTTATACATATTCCTTTGCCGATATAGGAGTATCCTTCCCTCTTAGCTTTAGAGCAGGTCTTTTCATTGACAAAGACAGAATTGAAAGTATTGATTCGATGACCAACTACGCTTCGCTGGCAAGGGACAGAATCGAAGAAGACGGTATAAGTACATGCCTGTTCTACAATGAAGAATTAAGAGAACGTCTGGCAGCAGAGGCAATGGTTACATCTCAGATGATTGCGGCTATCGAAAAAGAAGAGTTCGTAGCATATTATCAGCCACAGTTCTCACACAGAACAAAGAAGATAGTGGGTGCGGAGACTCTGTGCAGATGGATTAAGAAGGATGGTTCGGTTATTTCGCCGGGACTGTTTATTCCTATTTTTGAAAAGAACGGATTTATCAAACGACTTGATAAATATATGTGGGAACTTGCGTTTAAATCGGCCAAGGAATGGTCGGAAAAAGGATATAAGCCGATTCCTATTTCCGTTAATATTTCACGAGTATCACTTGACGAAAATGATTTCGTTGATACCATTAATAAGTTATATGCAAAATATCCTATAGATCCGTCATTGCTGCACTTTGAAATTACCGAGTCTGCATATTCGGACAGACAGGATGTGGTTGCAAAGAAAATTAATGCCCTTCGTAACTTGGGATTTATGGTGGCAATGGATGACTTCGGTTCCGGATATTCATCTTTGAACGTATTAAAAGATATGCCTCTTGATATTCTTAAACTGGATATGGGCTTCTTACGGGGTCGTAACCAGGAAAAGGGTGAGAGCATTATTCGAAATGTAGTTGCCATGGTAAAGGAACTTAATCTTGAAGTAGTATCCGAAGGTGTTGAGACCATGGATCAGGCAGAGTTCTTAAAACACGTAGGCTGTGACATTATTCAGGGTTATCTGTATGCAAGACCGATGCCCCAGAACGAATATGAGGAACTTATCAAAAATGATTAGTTTACACTAATGAGAAATGAGTGAGCCCATGTATAACATGGGCTCGTTAAATTATTTAAAGGAAGAGAATAGCATGGTGGTTGAGACAATAAGCACAATTGATGAATTATTGCAGTTTGTTAGCGGATTAAAAGAAAAGCACAGTCTTAGATTGTGGTACAGAGGTATGGAGGATGCACTTATGCCCCTTATCCCATCAATTCAAAGAACAAAGCGACGTATTGAGGTGGAAAGATTCATTACAAATGATTTTTATATGAAAGCTAAGCAGATAATGAATAATCCCCCGGAAAAGAAAAATTATGCCGCGTGGGTTTCGATAATGCAGCACTACGGATTACCTACAAGAATGCTTGACTGGTCGCAGTCACCCCTTATAGCTTCCTTTTTTGCCTGTGAGACATATAAAGAGCATCCCGAAATGGATGCGGCAGTCTGGGTAATTATTCCGGATGAATTTAATGAAACACAGGGCTTTGGTAAATGTATCTATCCCATTGATGCGGAAACCACTCAGGAGATGCTCCTTCCGGCTTTTAAACATAATCATCATAATCATGAACTGGATGACAGAATCCTTGCGGTAGCATCTACGGAAAATAATCTTCGTATGTATTCACAGCAGTCGAATTTTACGGTACATAATTCACTTAAGAGACTGGAAGATATATGCGATGAAAATACACTTTATAAGATTGTGATACCCAATGATAAGAAGAAGTATTTCATTGATTCACTTCGTGTGTTTGGGATTACCGAAGGGTCAATATACCCCGACCTTGATCACATATCCCGTGATTTGAAACATTTCTATGATATATAAACAGGAGAAACTGGCGAATGAAAATTGTTTTGAAACATTTGACGAAAAAATTTCCCAATAGGAACAAGAAGCAGAGCGGTGACGTTATTGCCGTAAGCGACTTTGATTTTGAAATTCCGGACGGAACGTTGGTGGGGCTCCTCGGTCCTTCGGGTTGCGGCAAAAGTACAACCCTTAATTTAATATGCGGACTTGAAACTCCGACCGAGGGTGAAATTTATTTCGGAGATGATAATGTAACCAAACTGCCTCCCGAGGTAAGAGGTGTGGGCCTTGTATTCCAAAGCTATGCACTTTATCCTCATCTTACGGTATTTAAGAATATTCAGTTCCCTCTTGAAAATCTTAAGGGAGATAAGAAACTTACCAAGGAAGAAATGGCCAAGCGTGTAATGGAAGCTGCCAAGCTTGTTCAGATTGACCAGCTTATGGAACGTAAGCCTTCCGAATTATCCGGCGGTCAGCAACAAAGAGTTGCTATAGCAAGAGCTCTTGTTAAGATGCCGAAGGTATTGCTGCTTGATGAACCCTTATCAAATCTTGATGCCAGACTTCGTCTTCAGACAAGAGAGGAAATAAGAAGAATTCAAAGAGAAACCAAGATTACGACGATTTTCGTTACTCATGATCAGGATGAGGCAATGAGTATTTCGGATATTATTGTAGTTATGAAGGAAGGTGTGCTTCAGCAGATGGGCAAGCCCCAGGAAGTTTATGACAATCCTGTTAACCTGTTTGTTGCCAAGTTCCTGGGAACTCCGCCTATTAACGTATTTGAAGGTGAAGTTAGAGGTGGCAGAATTTATATTGGGCAGGATGCTGTTTTGGATGCACCCGAGGTTGCCGATAAGAAGGTTTATGTGGCAATAAGACCGGAAGGATTTATTCTTGACGAAAACGGTCCTTTTGAATGTAAGCTTAACAGAATTGAAGTTATGGGACGTGATGTTTCCATTGTTTCAACCCATGATAATCTGCTTAATGACAGCGGAACAATCCGTTCCATTATTAATGCGGAGAATGAGGTGGATGCTTCAAAAGAAACTGTACGTTTCGGACTTAAGAAGAATAAGGTATTCATTTTTGATGCCGAAACGGAAGAAAGAATTAATTACTAAGAGGATGCACATATGACAGGAAGCAAAAGCATAAAGGGTTGGTTATACCTGATTCCTGCAATCCTATTTTTAGGTGCATTCATGGTATATCCCCTAATAGATGTATTCATATATTCCTTTGAAGAAGGATACAATTTCGCCTCCGGTTCCTATTTCGGAACGGGAGCATACAATTATTCTTATGTGCTTCATGACGGGTATTTCCTACAGGCACTTAAGAATACGTTTATTCTGGTTATTATTACCGTTCCTGTTTCGACAGGGTTGGCGCTTGTTATATCTTTGGCACTAAGCTCAATTAAGAAATTGCAGGATTTGTTTCAGACCGTATATTTTTTGCCCTATGTAACCAATACACTGGCAGTTGGTCTTGTTTTTATGATTCTGTTTAAAAAGACAGCATATTCCGACGGACTTATTAATATTCTGATTGAGGCTTTCGGAGGCAGGGGAGTTGACTTTATCGAAGGTCCTTACTGGGCGAAGATGTTCGTGCTTTGCTTCTATACGGTTTGGATTGTAATGCCTTTTAAGATTCTTATTCTTACAAGTGCCCTGGCATCTGTTAAACAGGTTTATTACAATGCAGCCAAGGTGGACGGAACAGGCAGATTCAGAATTTTTTACAAGATTACACTTCCTATGATTTCACCAATGATTTTTTATCTTGTCATTACAGGATTTATTGGTGCTTTTAAGGCATATTCAGATGCGGTTGCGTTATTCGGAACCGACCTTAATGCAGCCGGTATGAATACGATTGTAGGTTATGTTTATGATATGCTTTACGGAAATTCGGGAGGTTATCCTTCATATGCATCCGCAGCGGCAATCATACTTTTTGTTATTGTTATGACCATTACCTGCATTAATCTTCTTATCAGTAACAAGACGGTTTCGAGGGGATAAAGATATGGATTACGAAAAAATAGAGCTTAAGGAAGTGCGTAACAGACGCATTCGAAATACAATTATTTATATCTTTTTGGGAATATGGGGAATTATAGTTCTGTTCCCTTTTTACTGGATGATTCTGTCATCTGTCAAAAGCTACAGCGCGTACAACTCAGAGTATATTCCGAAATTTTTTACATTAAGTCCCACAATGCAAAACTATATTGATGCATTCACGACTGTTTCCCTGGGCAGATATCTTGTAAATACATTAATATTTACTCTTGTTACAACTGCAATAATGCTGGTTGTTATTACCCTTGCGGCATTTGCCTTTGCACGACTTGATTTTAAGGGCAAGGATATAGTATTTACTTTGTTTTTGTCACTTATGATGATACCTAACGAACTTGTTGTAATTACGAACTTTGCAACAATTACAAATATGGGACTTCGTAATACTTTTACGGGACTTATTCTTCCGTCGGTAACATCGGTGTTTTATATTTATCTGCTTCGCGAGAATTTTCAGGGAGTACCGGATGATCTTTATTATGCGGCCAAGGTGGACGGTACTTCGGATTTCAGATATTTGATTAAAGTGCTTATTCCAATCTGTAAACCGACAATGATTACCATAGTAATTCTTAAGGTTATCGAGTGCTGGAATTCCTTTGTATGGCCACGACTTATTACGGATGATGAAGCTTATTTCCTTGTTTCGAACGGAATTCAGGAAATAAGAGAGAACGGTTTCGGAAGAGAGAACATTCCTGCCATGATGGCAGCAGTTGTTGTAATTTCTATTCCGCTTATTATTTTGTTCCTTATTTTCCATAAGAAGATTATGGCCGGCGTAGCACAGGGAGGTACTAAGGGATGATTAAGTTTAGAACCTTTAAGACCGGTATTAACAGAATGAATTGTTTATTAAGGTTATTTGTTGCGATTATGCTCGGAACAGTATGTATATCTTTGTGCGCCTGTCACGGTACGAAGGGAATGGAGTCATTTGAAGTACCGGACACCTTTGATGAATCACGTACTTATGATATTACCTTCTGGGCCAAGAACGATACGAACAAAGCCCAGACCAATGTCTATAAGAAGGCTATTGAGGACTTCCATACACTTTATCCGAATATAAACGTAACACTTAAACTGTATACGGATTATTCCAAAATTTATAATGATGTAATTACCAATATTTCAACAAATACAACACCTAATGTATGTATTACATATCCTGACCATATAGCAACTTATTTAAGCGGCGTGAATACTGTGGTTTCCCTTGACGGGATTATGGATGATCCAAGGTATGGTTTTGGCGGAAGTGAACTTAAATATGACGGCCCTGCCAAAGACGAGGTTATTGGGAAGTTCCTTGATGAAGGAATTCTTAACGACAGGCATTATGCTCTTCCCTATATGAGATCAACCGAGGCACTTTATATTAACAAAGATATGGTTGAAGCCTTGGGATACACTGTTCCTGATGTGGTAACATGGGATTTTGTGTATGAAGTATCCGAAAAGGCAATGGCAAAGAATGCCGACGGAACCTATAAGATTAACAAAGATAATGTACTTATTCCTTTTATCTATAAGTCTACCGACAATATGATGATTCAGTCTCTTAAGCAGCTTGATGCACCTTATTCTTCCGAAACGGGCGAGGTGCTTATGTTTAACGACACTACATCATCTATTTTAAAAGAGGTTGCATCCCATGCCGAATCGGGGGCATTTTCAACCTTTAAGATTTCAAGTTATCCTGCCAATTTCCTAAACGCAGGTCAGTGTATATTTGCTGTGGATTCAACGGCAGGTGCTACCTGGATGGGAACGGAGGCTCCCCTTTGCGATATAGCTAAAGAAGATATCGTACCCTTTGAAACGGTTGTAAGAATGGTTCCTCAGTATGATGCGAATAATCCCAAAATGATTTCACAGGGACCGTCCATTTGCATCTTTAATAAATCAGACAGCGGCGAAGTTCTGGCCTCCTGGTTGTTTGCACAGTTTTTATTAACCAATGATGTACAGATAGGTTATGCCAAAACGGAGGGTTATGTTCCTGTAACCACCAAGGCTCGAAATACTCAGGAATATGTTGATTATCTTGCTTCTTCCGGAATTGATAATAATGAACATTATGACGTCAAAATCGAAGCAACAAAGATGCTTCTTGATAATACCGACAACACTTTTGTTACTCCCGTATTTAACGGTTCGGCTTCCGTTCGTCAGGCAGCAGGTGAAATGATAGAAGTGGTAACCAAATCCGTGCGACGCAAGAAAACGGTGGACGACGAGTTTGTTACGAAAACCTATGAGGATGTTTCGAATCTTTATAAGCTTGGTGAAATCAGTACAACATCAGGCGCTAAAAGGGATCTAGGCCCCTTGCCCGGTGGAGCGGTAGCATTGCTTGTTACCTTAGGATGTGTCTGGGTTCTTATCGGAATATATTTTGTGTGGGATAAAAAGAAACACAGTAAGAAATAAGTCGATATATCTTTACAAACGCGAAATGACATGTTATTTTAAGGATAGAAAATAACATGTCATTTTTTATATTATCATTTTAATTAGGTGTATATGGACAATTCGTTAAATCAATCAACATACGAACAACTCAAAAAAGATATACTGACCTTTGCTTTAAAACCGGGGGATACGGTTTCTGCAGCCAAGGTGGCGAATCGTTACAATGTGAGTCGTACTCCTGCAAGGGAAGCACTTGTGAAATTGGAAACAGAGGGACTGGTTGATATAATACCGCAATCAAAATCTGTCATTTCGCGAATCAATCTTAATAAGGCAAAACAGGAATGGTTCATAAGACAATCTCTGGAGATGGCTATGGTGGGCAGAGTAATTAATCATATTCAGCCTGAGGATATTAAAGAAATGAAGAAGTACAATAAGCAGATGACAAAGCTTATGAAACACAATCCGGATATTACCACCAGCTACGAGTATCAGTGTGCCGACAATGCATTTCATGCGGTAACCTTCAGAACCGCAGGTGAGGAAATGGCGCTATCGGTTATTTCAAATAATAATGCCAATTATTCCAGACTCCGTTTTTTGACGGAACTTGAAGATTCTTATCAGGGAAGAACAGTTGCAGGTCATGATGAACTTATATCTTTGTTGGAGAAGAAAGATAAAGAGGGCTATGCCAGAGCACTTTCACTTCACCTGGGACATATAATAAACGATATTTCACATTTGGAAAGAAAGTATCCAAATTATTTCATAGAAGAATAGGGGGCCTACAATGAAAAAATTCATGGATCAGGATTTTATGCTTGAAAATGAAACAGCTAAACATCTTTATGAGAACTATGCCGATATGTCTAAGATTCCGGTAATCGATTATCACTGTCATATCAATCCTAAGGAAATCTATGAGGACAGGCAGTTTGAAAACATTACTCAGGTGTGGCTTGGTGGCGATCACTATAAGTGGCGTCAGATGAGAACCTGCGGTGTGGATGAAAAATATATAACCGGTGATGCTTCCGATTATGAAAAGTTTGAAAAGTGGGCGGAGTGTATGCCGAAGCTTATAGGCAATCCTCTTTATCATTGGTCGCATCTGGAACTTAAATATTACTTCGGCTATGAAGGAAATCTTAATCCCGATACCTGCAAGGAGGTTTGGAATATGGTTAATGCAAAACTCGGCACTAAGGAGTTTTCGGCACGTAACCTTATTAAGAAATCAAACGTAAAACTTATATGTACTACCGACGACCCCATTGATTCCCTTGAATGGCACAGGAAGATTGCCGAGGATGATACCTTTGACGTTAAGGTACTTCCGGCATGGCGTCCCGATAAAGCAATGTATATTGAGAAGGAAACCTTCGCTTCTTATATTGCCAAGCTTGCCGAGGCGTCCGGAATTGCAATTAATTGTTTTGAGGATTTAAAGAAGGCATTAGTTAACAGAATTGATTACTTTGCATCTATGGGGTGCGTGGTTTCGGATCACGGAATGGATTATGTGATGTGCGAAAAGGCTGATAATTCAACGGTTGAGGCTATATTTAAGAAGGCCCTTTCAGGTGAAAAGATATCACGAACAGAAGAACTTCGGTATAAGAGTGCATTTATGTTGTTTGTAGCCCGTGAGTACAACAAACGTAACTGGGTTATGCAGCTTCATTACGGCGTCAAAAGAGATAATAACTCTTATATGTTTGATCGTATCGGACCTGATACAGGCTTTGACTGTATTGATGATTACACGCCTTCGGCTTCTCTTGCAAATTTCTTTAATGAACTTGCCAAAACAAATGAAGTACCCAAAACAATCGTTTATTCATTAAATCCGACGGACAATGCAGCCATCGGAACAGTAATCGGATGCTTCCAGCAGGGTCCTGTTAAAGGAAAGGTTCAGCAGGGAAGTGCATGGTGGTTCAATGACCATGTTACGGGTATGACAGACCAGCTTAAATCACTGGCTTCATTATCGGCACTCGGTAATTTCGTGGGAATGCTTACAGATTCGCGCTCATTCCTGTCATATACCCGCCACGATTACTTCCGTCGCATCCTTTGCAACCTGATAGGTTCCTGGGTCGAAAACGGACAGTATCCCAACGACGACAAACTGTTAGCGCCCATAATTTTGGGCATCTCATACAATAACGCAGTAGAATATTTTGATTTCGAGTTGGAAAAAGTAAATTGATACGGTCTGCGGTATATATATTAATCTTCGGGGCGCTTCCGCTCAACTGCCGAATGGTCACGTTACTAGGCTCGTAAGGACCTCGCCAAGTAACGACTTTCGGCAATGCCCTCAGATTAACACACATACCGCAGCACCTCGTAATTCACTTAAAATTAGGGAGAGAGTAGAAAATGAATAAGGTGTTAGAAGAAATTCAAAATTATGGGCTGGTACCGGTTGTGGTACTTAATGATGCAGCGGATGCAATTCCTGTTGCAAAGGCATTATGCGACGGAGGTCTTCCTGTTGCGGAAGTAACTTTTAGAACTGATGCGGCAGAAGAATCAATAAGATTAATATCAAAAGAATTTCCCAATATGCTGGTAGGTGCAGGTACTGTACTTACGGTTGAACAGGTTGATAAAGCTGTGGAGGCAGGAGCCAAGTTTATCGTAAGCCCCGGATTTAATCCTAATGTGGTTAAGCATTGTATTGATAAAAATATACCGGTTGCTCCGGGCTGTAATAATCCGTCAAATATGGAGCAGGCAATGGAAATGGGACTTGATGTTGTTAAGTTTTTCCCTGCAGAGCAGTCAGGAGGCGTTAAGGCTATTAAAGCTATGGCAGCTCCCTATGTTAATCTTAAGTTTATGCCCACAGGCGGAATTAATGCTAAGAATTTAGCGGATTATCTTTCTTTTAATAAGATAATTGCCTGCGGCGGAAGCTGGATGGTATCGGGAGACCTTGTTAAGAATAAGGAGTTTGATAAGATTGCCGAACTTACTAAGGAAGCAGTTGCAAAGGTTGATGCAATTCGAAACCCCAAGGCACCGGAACCTGTTAAGAACGGCGCTAAGTCAATATCTTTTAAGCCCGGCAAAAAGGTAGTTACCATGGGCGAAATTATGCTTCGTCTTTCAACTCCCAATAATGAAAGATTCATTCAGGCAGATGAATTTGATGTAAATTACGGAGGCGGTGAGGCCAACGTTGCGGTTTCGCTTGCCAACTTCGGATATGATACGGAATATGTTACGGCACTACCTGCTAACCCGATAGGTGACAGTGCAATAGCAGCTCTTCGCAAATATAACGTAGGAACTAAGTATATAAGCCGTTCCGGTGACAGAGTGGGAATATATTATCTTGAAACGGGATCTGCCATGAGAGCGTCAAACGTGGTTTATGACAGAGCTCACAGTTCTATTTCGGAAGCAAAGATATCGGAATTTGATTTTGATGCTATCTTTAAAGATGCCAGCTGGTTCCACTTTACCGGAATTACTCCCGCTATTTCCGATTCTGCAGCGCAGCTTACAAAGGCTGCATGTATTGCTGCCAAGAAAAATGGTGTTACTGTATCCTGCGACCTTAATTTCCGTAAGAAATTATGGACATCGGATAAGGCAAAGATGGTTATGACAGACCTTATGCAGTATGTTGATGTATGCATCGGAAATGAAGAAGATGCCGATAAGGTACTGGGATTTAAAGCCGAAAACACAGATGTAACAAAGGGCGAACTTAATCTTAAAGGATACGAGGAAGTATTTAATAAAATGGTTGATACCTTTGGATTTAAATATGTTATTTCATCACTTCGTCAGTCTGTTTCGGCTTCCAACAACGGATGGTCCGCATGCATTATGGATGGAACAACGCGTAAATTCTATCATTCCAAGACTTATTCGATTACACCTATTGTTGACAGAGTAGGTGGAGGAGATTCCTTCGCGGCAGGCTGCATATGCGGACTCCTTGACGAAAATAATATGGAAGAAGCCCTTGAATTCGGTGTTGCAGCTTCTGCACTTAAGCATACAATTCCCGGTGATTTTAACTATGTAACAAGGGCAGAAGTTGATAATTTAAAGGGCGGTGACGGCTCCGGTCGTGTACAAAGATAAACTTGTATACTTTTGGCAGGTGTTGCACTTTATGAGATTAGTTGTATAATTAACCTGTTTGTTATTAACTATGATTTTTTTAAAGGAGGAGAATTATGAAAAAATCATTATTAGTTGCTGTTCTTGCATCAGCAATGGTTATGCTTGCTGCTTGCGGCAAGACAGAAGAACCTGCAGCTGCTGCTACTGAAACAGAAGCTGTTACAGAAGACGTAGAAGCTACAGAAGCTGTTGAAGCAGAAGTAGAAGAAGTTGAAACAGAAGTTGCTGCCCAGCCTGCAGCTAAGGGCGAAGGCGTTATGACATATGATGACTATATGGCAGCTGCTGTTGATACAGAAGTTACAGTAGAAACATATGTACAGGCTGCTAACTCATGGTGGGATGGTAAGATTACTGTTTACTCAGCAGACCAGGATGGTGCTTACTTCCTTTATGATATGGCTTGCGCTGAAGAAGATGCTGCTAAGCTTGTTCCCGGAACCAAAATTAAGGTTACAGGATTTAAGTCAGAGTGGTCAGGTGAAGTTGAAATCATCGACGGCACATTCGAATTCGAAGATGGAGATACATATGTAGCTGACGTTCAGGACATTACAGAATTCTTCGGAGCGCCCGAGCTTGCTGATTTCATGAACCAGAAGTTCTCTGTTACAGGTGCTGTAGTAGAAGCTTCAGTAGATGCTGACGGTAACGAAGCTGACTGGCTTTACAACTGGGACGGTTCAGGTGAAGAAGGAAACGATGTATACTTCAACGTTAACATTAACGGTGAGTCATACGCTTTCTTAGTAAGAGCTTACCTTACAGGTCCTGAAACAGAAGTTTACCAGGCTGCTAAGGAATTAAAGGTTGGCGATACAATCGACTGTGAAGGTTTCCTTTACTGGTACAACGGAGCTAACCCTCACATCACATCAATCACAGTTAAGTAATTTAATTGTTTAATTGATTAAACCAAAATTAAGGAGCATATCGTTTGATATGCTCCTTTTAATTGTGACAGTGGGGACGGTTCTTTTTGTCACATTTTTGGTTTGTTTATGATGCAAGAACGGATACAGTATTATTAATTTCATTAGGAAGCGCTCTGTAAGCTGTTCTTAGTGTTGCAAGTATTAGGCATGAACCTGCAGGATGCAGGTGAAAGAACTAACTGAGCCATGGATGGCGAATAGTTCGGTGCCGTGCCGTTAAGAGAAATATTTGATGGCAACACTTAGAACTGCAAGAGTGCTGACGTGAAATAGATAATACTGTATCCGTTCTGCAACATATCAAATTTGAAAAGTGTGACAAAAAGAACCGTCCCCGGTGTCACATTTATAGTATAATTGTTCACATGAGCAAACTATCCATCGGAATTCTGGCCCATGTTGATGCGGGCAAAACAACTTTATCAGAAGCAATGCTTTATGAGTGCGGTGTTCTTAAGTCTATCGGAAGAGTGGACAATAAGGATACTTTTCTTGATACGGATTCCATGGAAAAGGACAGGGGCATTACTATCTTTTCGAAGCTTGCCAGAATGAAGTATGATGATGCGGATATTATACTTGTTGATACTCCGGGACATGTGGATTTTGGCGTCGAGATGGAAAGAACCCTGGCAATTCTTGACCTGGCGGTTTTGCTGGTAAGTGCCTCCGAAGGGGTTAAGGCACATACCAAAACCTTATTTAAACTTCTTAAATCTTATAACATTCCTACTATTATTTTCATAAATAAAATGGATATGGACGGTGTGTCTTTTGACAAGGTATTTGACCAAATCAAGAGTACACTTTCTGACAATGCTGTCAGTTTTATGACGGGCGATAAACCGCAGGATAGCGCAGTGAATGGCGAAGTATGTAACTATCCCTACGAGAATATTGCAACCATGTGCGAAGAATACAGCTATCCGTACGAAGACATAGCAACTTCGGATGAAGAACTCCTTGAAGAGTATCTGGAAACGGGAAGTATCCGGGAAGAGAAGATATATGATGCTGTCAAAAAACGATATCTTTTCCCGGTACTTAGCGGCAGCGCTCTTAAAAATGACGGAGTGCAAAGACTGCTTAATTTCATTTCGCAATATGCAAACAATCTGGCTGTTGCAACGGATGATAAAAGTATATCTTTGTCCGCAAAGGCATTTAAAGCATATTGCTATAAGTGTTCATATGATAATAAAGGTGTTAAGCTAAGCCATTTTAAGATAGTAAGCGGAAGCCTTAAGGTTAAAGAATTCCTGGGGGGAATTAAGGTTAATGAATTAAGACAGTACAGCGGAAACGCATATGAAAATACGGATACTGCGCTAACAGGTGATGTTATAACGATACCCGGAGACAACGAATTTAAGTCGGGAAAATTCTATGATAAGGATAGTGCAACCGATGATGTATTAAAGGCGATGCATCTTAACCCGGTGCTTTCCTATGCGGTGAAATTCCCTAAGGAATTTGATAATGTGCAGGTTCTTGCCATGCTTCGAACAGTCGAAGAGGAACTGCCGGAATTACAGGTAGCCTATGATGAAGAACATCATGAAATAAAAGTATATCTTATGGGGGAAGTCCAGACACAGATACTAAAGCGTATTATGCTGGACAGATTCGGACTACCCATATCTTTTGACACGGGTAAGATAACATACCTTGAGACAATCGAGGATGTTGTGGAGGGTGTCGGTCATTTTGAGCCCCTTCGCCATTATGCGGAGGTGCATCTTAAACTTGAACCTCTTCCAAGAGGCGAGGGAATGCAGTTTGATACGGATGTTTCCGAGGATGAACTTGATCTTAACTGGCAGCGACTTATAATGACTCACCTTAATGAACGAATTCATCGAGGTGTTTTAACCGGGGCACCTATTACCGATATGAAGATTACGGTTATTGGCGGCAAGGCCCATACCAAGCATACCGAGGGCGGTGACTTCAGACAGGCTACCTATCGAGGAGTAAGGCAGGGGCTGATGCAGGCATCGTCAAGGTTACTTGAACCTTATTACGATTATACGCTTGAGCTTCCCGATTCTTATGTAGGCCGCGCAATGACGGATATAGACAGAATGCAGGGTACTTCGTTTGTTTCGGAAAGTGCCGATGGAATTACTGTCATTACAGGACGTGCTCCTGTTGCAACGATGCATGGTTATGGAGCGGATTTAATGGCCTTTACCAAAGGGGAAGGTCGTATATCTTTGTCTCTGGGCGGATACGATATCTGCCATAATGAAGAGGAAATAATAGAGGCCAAAGGGTATGATCCGGACCTTGATAAGTATAATCCTTCTTCATCGGTTTTTTGTCGTCATGGGGCAGGAGATATTGTGCCCTGGTATGAGGTGTTTGATAACATGCATGTTAGTGCATGTCTTAATTCGGCGGGCGGGGCCGGCCTGGTTAAGGATGCTTATGACAGCAGGGAAGCCGCACGTGCCAACGCAGCCCGTCTTAGATACGCTTCGGATTCTGATATTGCAATAGGAACCGATGAGATTGATAAGATTATAGAGGGAATTTCTTCTGCCAATAAGAAGGATGGCTACAGGGCACATAAAGGTATAAGTGTAGACAGGCAGCTAAGCGCGGTAAGACGTCGTGAATACGGTACTGATGCAGGGGACAGTTCTTCAGGCGGAAATGATTCAGATTCGGCGGAAAATAAGTATGTTCGTAAACCGGCACCTAAAGATAAGTATCTTCTTATAGACGGCTATAATGTCATGCATGCGGATGAGGAAATAAAGGAATTAATCAGTGTAAGTGTGGACGGGGCAAGGGACAAGTTTATTGATATGGTGGATCATTATGCATCCCTTACGGATGAAGAGATAATACTTGTTTTTGACGCCTATAAATTAAAGAATCATAAGGCGGAGTTTTTTGATTACAACAGAATACATATAGTTTATACTGCAACGGCTCAGACTGCCGACGGTTATATCGAAAAATTCTCACACGACAATTCAAAGAAGTATGACATTACTGTCGCCACTTCCGATAATGCAGAGCAAACTATTATTTTAGGGCATGGATGTAGTGTGATTCCTTCAAAAGCTTTTTTGAAAACCATGGAAGAACGCCTAAACAACGTAATCAGCGAATATAATAATTTACATGTCTGATTGGGCTTCGCCGATAAGTGCATCCACATTATCCTGCTTAGGTGCACAAATCGCAGCTATTAAATCTTCTTCACTCATGGGTGTATCGTCAAAAGAAGTGTTTGATGATTCATCATTATCGGTTGACATTTCGGCTATATCCGAAGCGTTAGAGAATAAACCGTCAACAGTGTTCTGTTTGGCTTCTTTGAATCTTGCCATGATGTCGGCCACAAGAGCCTGATCGGATTCGTCAAGACCTGTTGTTGCAAGATCGATTTCTTCTTCTTCGTCAATCATGGTATTGAGTGTTTCCTGTACTTCGGCAGCATCCGGAATATCTTCGGGCGCCTCTTCCTTTACTTCGGCATCCTCAGACGCAGTATTCTCATCTTCGGGATACTGCATATTATACTCATACCATTTGATGATTCTTTTTGATTTAAGTCTGTAGTCTATCATTGCTTCCCCCTTTTACAATTAGACCATATATCGATATTATAAATCTAATGTATATTAACTACAAGTTCATACTATGATATGATAGAAAATGTGACAAAAGAACCGTCCCTACTGTCACAAAAAAAAGACAGCAGGAATTGCCCCTACTGTCACATTATGCAGAAGAAGGGACTTGAACCCTCATGATATTGCTATCACATGGACCTGAACCATGCGCGTCTGCCAATTCCGCCACTTCTGCAAGCACAAGATACATTTTATGAAAGGATTAAAACAATGTCAAGACAAAACTGGAAACCCGGAAATATGCTGTATCCTTTGCCGGTTGTGATGCTTAGCTGCCAGCGAGACGGGGAAAAGCCCAATATTATAACGGTAGCATGGGCAGGCACAATATGCTCGGACCCTGTTATGGTATCTGTATCCATAAGGAAGGAACGATATTCTTATCCGATAATTAAAGAAACAGGGGAGTTCGTAATAAATCTCGTGAACAAAGATATAACTTTTGCAACAGATTATTGCGGAGTTAAGTCGGGACGTGATGTAGACAAATTTAAGGAGATGAATCTTACTCCTGAGCCATCGGCGGTTGTTAAGTGCCCGTCAATAGGTGAAAGTCCTTTATCTTTGGAATGCAGGGTAAAGGAAATAAAAGAACTGGGGTCCCATGATATGTTTATCGCAGAAGTTGTTAATGTGTCTGTGGATGAAAAATATATGGACGAGTCCGGTAAGTTTAATCTTAATGATACAGACCTTGTGGCATATTCCCACGGAGAATATTTTACCCTTGGAGAATATGTCGGAAAGTTTGGTTATTCCGTTAAGAAAAATTAAAATATGGATTCTATAAAAACGCCTGAAAATAGGCGTTTTTTTATCCAATCTTTTCGTTGACACCTACTAAATGTCGGTGGTAATATCATAATCAATTCAGCTGAATCTTTTGACGGCAGTTAGCTGTCTTTTAATTCATTAGGCTCGGTTCAGAGCATTATCCGATTTTTATAATTTTTAAGTAAGGAGTGATTAGTTGGCATTTACATTGACTTCTCCCGAGGTTATTTCACTCAAGAACAAGCCGGGACTTGTAATCGGTTCCTCCTACAAGAGTGATATCTTTTATCAATTTCATAACAGAATTCCCGAAAAATATGCATATCTTTATCCTAAGGAGGATTCTTACTGTTACAGACAGATAAGCGATGGTGAAGAGCGAATACTTAAGTACGGCGATGAAATAAGAATTGACGGGCTGTGGATTTATTATCTGGGTCAGACATTGCTGCTGCATGCGTACGAAGGTGATATGAAAGTCGCATTAAGGCGTAGCTATGCTGCATTCTGATATAATTGAAATTCTGCTTCCCAAGGAAATAAGTCCCCGGGATGATTTGCCGGCGATTTTATCAATCGGCCCTTCGTTTACTATTATGGTTCCCGTTGTTCTTATGGCACTTTTGAGTTCACGCATATACGGCAGCAACGGAAATAATTATATGCTTATGGCACTGGTAACGGGAGCAGGCAGCGCTTTGACGGGACTTATATGGGGTATTTCCAATTATGTTATAAGACGTAAGAAACATAAGGAAAAAGTGTATAAATCAGAGTCGGAATTCACAGAATATCTTGAAAACTTAAGGAATATGCTTCTTATCTACAGGGAAGATAACATTAAGTATATGTTTGAAAGATATCCTCTGGGCAATGAATTACTTACCGGTGATGATGCAACACGATTTTTAAAGGATGAGGATTACTTGTTTTTACGTCTCGGACTTGGTGAAAGTCCTTTTCAGGTGACCCTTGTTAAACAGGAACGTAAGGAAATGTTTCCGGATAAATCAAGCAGGATGGCAGATGAACTTATTGAAGAATTCAGGCTTCTTAAAAAGGTTCCGGTAGGTGTGGATTTTAGTGAAATTTCCCGGCTTGGACTTGAGGGTGACCGGAATTATTCCGGTACCTATGAATTTATACTTGAGATGATTCTTAAGATTGCCCTTAGCTATGAAAGCAGCAAAGTTAAGATGTGTCTTTTATATGATATGAATAATGAATATCAGAATCGGCTTTATGAGACTGTTAAGTTCCTGCCCCATTTATTCCTTAAGGGCACGGCTGTCAGAATGTGTGCCGGAAACGAAGAGGGCGGTAACGGAATTATTCCTGAACTGACGGAACTTATTGAGGATTCAAAGTATATCCTTTTTATATTCGTACTTAACGAAACACTTCTTAAGGGCGAGAATTTAAAGGAAGTTATATACGGCGAAAGTGCAAAAGATATTAAAGTGATAACGCTTGCATCCCAAAGACGGTTTCTGCCGGTATCCTGCAGGAATATTCTTAAACTTCCGGAGGAAGGACTAAGGGAAGCCTATTACTACGAAGAGGGTAACCGCAAATCCTACAGTAAGATTATAGTTCCGGATAAGTTCGCCAATGTGATAAATCATCATATGATCGGCACTGCGGATATGAATATTCGTAGGATGATATCAAATATCGAATTTCAGAATTCAAACGAGGAATACATTCCCCAGAATGTTGATTTTATGGAACTCTTTGATGCACGCAAGATAGAAGAAATTGATATTGACGGGCATTACAATAATAATCATTCGTCGAACCGCCTTAAGGTACCTATAGGAATAGGAACGGGACGTGAAAAGATATACCTTGATGTTCATGAGAAATTTCACGGTCCCCACGGTCTTATTGCAGGTACAACAGGTTCCGGCAAGAGCGAACTTCTGCAAACATATCTTATATCTTTGTGCATATGCTATTCCCCGAGAGAGGTCAATTTCTTTTTGATTGATTATAAAGGCGGAGGAACGGGCAATTATATATGCAATCTTCCTCATTGTGCCGGGGTAATCTCCAATCTTTCGGGTAATGATATTCAAAGGGCAATGGAAGCCATAAAGG
The DNA here is from genome assembly GCA_045629045.1 of Lachnospiraceae bacterium. Classification (GTDB taxonomy): domain Bacteria; phylum Bacillota; class Clostridia; order Lachnospirales; family Lachnospiraceae; genus JAILLW01. Next base: position 115,518 of record JAZQQM010000036.1, on the reverse strand, counting down.
CCGAAAACCGCAGGCGCCAGCAGCTGTTCAGCGACTATGGGGTTAATCATATTGATGCCTATGGTGACCTTTGTAAGGAAGGAGTTGCACGGGATGTGCTTCCGCACCTTATTCTTATTATTGATGAGTTTGCGGAACTTAAGAAGGAAGAACCCGAATTCATGCAACAGATTATATCTTTGGCAGCAGTGGGAAGATCCCTTGGGATTCATCTTATTTTGGCTACGCAAAAGCCACAGGGTGTGGTTGATGACAAAATATGGTCGAACTCAAAATTCAGATTATGCCTTAAAGTTCAGGACAAGCAGGACAGTATGGATATGCTTCATCGCAAGGAGGCGGCTTATCTTCGTGCTCCCGGAGAATGTTATATGCAGATAGGAAACGATGAGTACCTAAGGTGCTTTAAGGCGGGATATTGCGGCGGTATATATTACAAAGGCGTTAGACGGAACGAAACAAGTCTTGTTCTTGAGACAGGTAACAGAATAACTGCTTCGTCGCCATCCGGGAATAAAGATGATACATTATTGGAATACTTGGTAAATTATGTAAACCAATACTGTCGTGAAAACGGTTACGAAAAGGCTAAACTGCTCTGGATGGATGAACTGCCGACCCGTATTGGATTGAATGGGAATGAAATGAAATTATGTAAACCATTCGAGCCGATTGTCGAACTGGGAATATATGATGATCCTGCATGTGTGCTTCAGGATAAAGCCCATTATCGTCCCGTATCGGACGGACATCTTGTTGTGGCGGGAAGTCTTTCGACAGGAAAGAGCAATGTGTTAAAGTGCATTATCGCTCAGATAAGGGCGTGCCCATTTTTGCTGGTTTCAATGTCAGAGTCGGATTTAAACTATGCCGCAAAATGCCCGAATTGTTTGGGAATGTTAAGTAACGCAGAGGGAATACCTATATTTTTGTACCATCTGTCGAGACTCAACACGAAGCAGGAAACCGTACATTTTGTACTGATTGATAACTTTGCATCTTTTTATAAATTACTTTCGGAAGAAGAGGCACAGGTTGTGCTTCAGGCAATTCGGGAAGGAATCGGAAATAATATTTACTATGTTCTTACAGGGTCTATGCTCAGCGATTTTCCGACTAAGATTTATTCCAAAATCAAAACTGCGTTATGCCTTGAAATGAATGATAAATATCAGTATTGCGATATAATGCGAAGCTTTAGGCTGAATGTATTGCCTAAGGGCGGAGTGCAGGGGCGATGTCTGTACAAAGTGGGAGACAGGATTTTGGAAACCCAGATATATGATGCAACCGAGGCGTTTGAAAGAACAATTAACGGTGATTTAACTGCGGAATCATGTCAGAAACTACCAATGTATCAGCCGAATGTAACTCCTCTTGAAATGATAGAAGCATTCAGAAATGAAAAGGCCTGTAACAGGGACATCATGCCCATAGGGTACTCTCTTAAATCGGGATATATCAGAGGCATTGATATTGCACATAAAGGCTCCTTTATTATCAGCGGTTATCCGGGAAGCGGACGTCATGGGCTTATGGCGAACATAAAAATGATGATTGATTATTTCCCGCTTTCTGTTAGAAATAACGTAATATTCATTGATGATATGTCGGATGCGGATTTGGTTAATAAACTTTTACCCGATCATTGTTTGCCCGGGGATAAATATATTATTGCGATTGTGAATTCCCAGTCATTATCGGAACTTATTCTTAATCCGGTATTTAAAGAAATGATCTCGTACGGTGAAGGCATTCATTTAGGACCAAACGCATCTTCTCAAAGAGTTATTGCGCTTGATGATTTAAGCTATAAGGAACTTAGTATGAAAAGTGCTCCGGGAGTTGGCTTTATGCGGCTTCATAGCAGAAATAGAACAATAAAAATTAAGATTCCTTATGAAAAGAAAGAAGGTGATTGGGATGATTATGATTGATGTATTCATTCCTTCGCTGCATCGGCCATATGATTTTGAAGTAAACGAAATGGAAACGGCAGCTAATCTTGTTATTGATATAAAGGAGATAGTTGAAAGGCAACACAGAATTAAATTTAGGGAGGCTCCATACGCTTTATACAATTATGGCAAAGGTGAATTCATAAAGAATGATATACCTTTATCGGAACAGGGAATACGTAACGGAGACAGATTGATTTTAATATAAGGAGAAAAATGGAAGGTGAAATTAGATTTGACGGAGGGGGATTCGGCAGTTTGATGGAGGAAGCATCGGCACAATACACTCGACTGCTTGACGAATTGTGCGCCCTTGAAGCGTTGGGTAACAGCGTATTTGATTGGGAAGGTATTGCCAAAGACAATTGGCAGCAGTCCTTTAACAAGGAGATAGACAGGTTGCGGATTATTCTTTTTAGAATTCAGAATCTGATAAGCTGTACCAATATTATGGCAAGACGTCTGCTGGAGGTTAAGGCGACTGTATCCGGTATTTTGTCGTAAGGAGTAATTAAATTATGAGTAAATACAAAGTTACTCCGGAAAAATTAAGGAGTACAAAAGACGAAATGATTAAAAAGACTCAGAATATTAATGAGGCATTTGAACTTATGATGGGAAATTTGGAGAAACTCGGAGATTATTTCGTTAATTCAAAGACGGAGGATATTGTTGAAATCCTGGGTATACGAAAACTTGATTTTTTGAGTGCTCAGGTAAATCTTGTAAGGACGATAGGAAATCTCGACGATATTGCATCCGGATATGCCAAGGCGGAAAAGGAGAATACAGATGAGCTTTATTCCATCAATTGATGTACATTTCACTCAGCTTAGAACTGCAACGGAAGCTTTTAGAGAACTGACAACCCAACTTAAAGTACTTGCTACGGAGGGATTTGAAAATCAGATTAATGAGCTTAGGCTAAACTGGGAAGAAGAAGGTATGGATTTATTTGCGCGTAAATTGCAGGATGTGGGAGGCGAACTTCGCAATGAAGCCGAGACTATGTCTGGCGTTGTGGATGAAATAGAAAAGGAAGCACTTATGCTTTTTGATGCGGAGCTGTACAGCCGTGGGCTTGCCTTTTCAAGATGGTATTAATAAGGAGGAAAAATGGCACTTATAGAAGTAACATCAACAGAACTTAGAAATAAAGCGGAACAGCTGTCGGAATTGAATTCACAGTTCGAAAGCCGCAAAAATGATTTGGAAGCAAAGGAACTTGGCCTTACAACAATGTGGGAAGGCGAAGCAAAAAGACTGTTCCATGAGGCATTTAACAACGATAAGGAACAAATGAATGTATTTATTGCTTTAATAAGGCAGTATGTGGCTGCTCTTTTGGAAATTGCACAAAGATATGAGGAAACCGAAGCACGCAATGCTGAAATAGCAGCCTCAAGAAGTTATTAGGAGGAGATTTTATGGAAGGTATATTAAAGGTTACACCCGAAAAAATGCTCAGTTCATCGGAAGAGTTCGGACAGGAAGCTACTCAGATGCATTCTCTTACGGAGGAGATGATGTCACTTATTAATTCCCTTAACGGAATTTGGGTGGGAGATGCTCAGAGTGCATATATTACGAAATTCAGTTCCCTTCAGACCGATATGGACAAACTGTATCGTATGGTTCTGGAGCATTCAAAAGATTTATCCGAAATGGCTTCTTCATATGCAATGGCCGAAAATACGAACGTCGAAACGGGAAGTTCGTTAAACAGCGGAGTGATTGTTTAGTGGATAGGCTTACGGAGGCCGAAATAAGCATGGTCCTTGATACATATATGTATCTTAACTATACGGTTTCGGACGAAACGAATCTTAAGGATGCAATTGAATATATTGATAAGCGAACTAACATGAATGAGATACACCCGAATGAAATGAGCATATTGAGGCAGGCGGTAACAAATCCTGATATAGGAGAACTTGTTATTGTGAATCAGTCGCGAAATATGGGATATGATGAGGGAACCAATGCAATTACCTTCAGACACCCTGATGAAAATATTGTATATGTGGCATACAGAGGAACCTATGACGGTGAATGGCTTGATAACGGAAAGGGACTTACCGAGGAAGAAACCATACAACAAAAACGCGCCACCGATTATTTCGACAGTACCGTCGAAAGCAAATTGATTACTGAAAAAGATCGCGTTATCATTACCGGACATTCAAAGGGAGGAAATAAAGCTCAGTTTGTTACGATGGATTCCCGATACGGCAACTATATTGATGTTTGTTATTCCGTCGACGGCCAGGGACACAGCGATAATGCCATAAGTAATTGGAAAAGTGAATACGGTGCCGATGAATATAATCTGCGTACTAATAAGATATTCGGTATAAATGGTGAAAATGACTTCGTAAGCGTGCTTGGAACCTGTATCATTCCGTTAAGTCATATTGCATATGTACGCACAGGAGCCGACTGCAGCGATTTTGTTGCATATCATGATATTACAAGAATGTTTGCCACATATACCGTGGATGATAGGGGTAACTCCGCTATTACATATAACGGGCGGAAGAATCCCTATGTTTTTGCAAGAGGCGAACTGGGGAATTTGGTTGCAGGACTGTCGGATGATATTATGAAACTTCCGGATAACAGAATTGACGGAAATGCAGCGACTCTTATGCAGGTTGCGGAAATTGCCATGGGTGGAAGAAAAACAGGCATTAACGGTGAAATAATGCATGGTGAAGATGCTGCGGATTTTGCCACAACCGGCCTGGGACGAATATTAAGACGTGTGTTCTTTACACCGGAGGGGGCAACGTTTCTTGCAAAATTTAGTCAGTCGGAACAACTGTCAAAGAGTTTCGGAATCGAAGACTCGGTGATGGTTAATTATATAAAGCTTAAAGAACATGCCGAAAAATTTGAAAACATATCGGCATATTTAGAGACGATGATAGTCGATATGGAACTTGCGGGACTTAAACTTCCTTTTATTCTTGAAGGATCGGTGGTTAAGAAGGCTTCGATACAGGGACAGATTGCGAAAATGTATTTAAGTAAAGAAAAACTGAGCCGCCATGGGAAATTATTGTCCATGATAGCTCAGTTATATAAATCATATGACGAATCTCTGGAAATAACATAAATTAAAGTTTCATACTTCCAAAGATATCAAAATTAGGATCGGAAGCAAGTTTTCTTCGATATTCGGAAGGCGTGCATCCGAGATACTGTTTAAATACTTTATTAAAATAACTTGCATTGTTAAAACCTACATTAAAAGCAAGTTCCGAAAACGATCCGGCACGTTTGTCTTTCTTCTTAATGAAGGAAGCGGCAATGTAGATTCTGTATTTCATAAGATATTCAACCGGTGTAAGATTAAGGGCACGTTTAAAACAACGACAGCATTCGGATTTTGATATATGTACGGATGCCGAAAGCTCATCAAGAGTAACTTTGTCGGCATAGTGTTCTTCAATATAAAGAATCATTTCCTTTGCACGGGCTTCGTCAAGGGAAGCAACGGACTTTGTTGCTTTTTGAGCATCACCGGGAACTATAATGTCCAACAATTCAAGCCATACACTACAAAGTTTGGCTTTGGTAGAAATTTCATAACCGTATTTTTTAACCAGATTAATGGCGATTATTTCATTAATAATGTCAAGAAGCCGCGACTGTGCTTCGTCATCCTCATTAAGAGTCATATACTGGAATGAAGTAGAATTGATGACGGGAGACATATATTTGTCGGTAAGGGCAACATCGCCGAATCCAAACAGAAAAGCAGGATGGAAGGTGGTTGAGTACATACTGCAGTTAGCCTCGGGATCGACTCGCTCGATACTGTGCATAATATTGGAATTAACAATTACACCCTGGCCGGCGCTAAGGACTTCTTTGTGATCATTGAGCTGGAACTCCATCTGTCCGTGGTTGACGATTATTACTTCGAGCTCCGGATGCCAGTGCCACTCAATGCGTTTCATGTACTGCTTGGCAAGTTCGATGAAATAGACATGAACAGGATACCCGATTTCGTTAATGACCTCGGGTTCTTCTTCAACATTATCCAGTTCGTAATCTAAGTCTATATCTTTATATTTTGATGCCATAACCAAGCCTCTTCGCTAATATATTTTTATAATATGCCAAATATTGTTATAATGCAAATGATTTTCGCCTGTGTTATACTAGTTTTTGCAATAATCAACTATAAAAGGAGGAATTAGTATGATATTAGGAATTATTGTTTCGCTCATTATTGGTGGAGTGGCAGGCTGGCTTGCTTCGCTTATTATGAAAACAGCCAATTCTTTGCTGATGAATATTATTCTCGGTATTGTCGGCGGTGTGGTAGGAAAATTCCTTTTCGGTCTCATCGGCTTTTCGTTCGGTGGATTAATAGGAGATATTATCGGTTCTGCTATCGGCGCCTGCATTGTTATTGCGGTTGTTAAGCTTATTAAGAAATAAGGTATCATTTATGAATTTACCTGAACAGTTCGTTGACAGAATTACCCAACAGTTGGGGGGTGAGGTTGACGAGTTCCTTAAAAGTTATGAACAGGATAATCTTAGAGCCCTTAGAGTAAATACACTTAAGGGCTCTAAGAATGATTTTATTAAAGTAAATCCTTGGAATATTACGGAAAATGACAGAGTTTCCTGGTGTTCCAACGGGTTTTATTTTAATAATGATGCAATTGGCAAAAATCCTCTCCATGATGCGGGAGTATATTATATTCAGGAAGCTTCTGCCATGGCACCGGTTGAAAAACTTGATGTTTTGCCGGGAGACTATGTGCTTGATTTATGCGCTTCTCCCGGAGGAAAGAGCACTCAGATAGCTTCTTATTTATGCAACAAGGGATTACTTGTGTGTAATGAAATTAATCCCACGAGAGCTAAGAACCTTTCGGAAAATATTGAGCGGATGGGTGTGGCAAATGCCCTTGTAACAAGCGAAGACCCCATAGATTTGTCGGGTCATTTCCCTGAATATTTTAATAAGATTCTGGTTGATGCGCCCTGTTCCGGAGAAGGAATGTTCAGAAAGAATCCGGAAGCTGTTAAAGAATGGAGCACGGACAATGTAAAGATGTGTGCGCAGCGTCAAAGTTATATTCTTGACGAGGCAGCCAAAATGCTTTGCGAAGGCGGAAGGATGGTATATTCCACATGTACTTTTGCGCCGGAGGAAGATGAACTTACGATACAGGCTTTTCTTGAGAGACATCCCGAGTTTTCTTTGACGGAACAGGAAAAGTTATGGCCCCATAAGGTTAAGGGGGAAGGCCATTTCATGGCTGTTCTTTGTAAGGAAGGCACTGTTGATTTTAATAATGTGGGAATACCTGCCAAAGGATATGCTTCCTATATTAATAAAAAAGATATAAAAGAATTTTTTGAATTTGAAAAAGAAACATTAAAAATAGATATCCAAAAGATATATGAACCTGTATCTTCAGGTTTTATCAGATTCGGTGATGAACTGTATATTGTTCCGGAAAAGTTCCCCGGGTTAAAGGGTCTTAAAGTATTGCGCTTGGGACTTCATTTAGGTACACTTAAGAAGAACAGATTCGAGCCATCCCATTCTCTGGCATTGTTCCTTAAAAAGGAAGATGTACTTAACTGTACCGATATCGGTACCGAGGATGCTGTCAGATTCATTAACGGACAGACACTTAACGTAAACGGTAACAAAGGATGGCATTTAATTTGTGTTAACGGCTACTCTCTTGGCTTTGGTAAGCTTAGTCAGGGTATTATGAAGAATCATTATCCTAAAGGACTCCGAAAATGAGATTGCTTAGAAGAAAGGCGCTGGTTACCATAATATTTATTATGTCAACCGTATCTTTATGTGCCTGTGCTCTTAATGATAAAAATGAAAAAACTTCTCAGGCATATTCCATGATTACAAATCTTGAATATGAGGAATCTCTTGCTATGTTTGAAGAAGCCTTAAATGAAGGCGAAAGTGAAAGAGAAATTTATCGCGGCAAAGGTATAGCATATACGGGATTATGTCGTTATGAAGAGGCAATAACCAGTTTTGAAAAGGCCTTGTCTTTGTCATCGGGAATTGTTAACAGCATGGATTATGATCTTAATTACTATCTTGCTACCGCGTATTATAAATCGGGCAATCCGGATGAAGCTGTTAAAATATATGATTCGATTCTTTCGCTTAGACCCGGTGAGGTTGATGCCATATACCTGAGAGGAGTAATCTATTCCGAAAAAAATATGCTTGATGAAGCTATGGAAAGCTTTAATCAAGTAATTAAGGCAGATCCCGAAAATTATGACAGAATAATTCAGATATATATTATTTTGGCTGACAACGGCTACAAAGAAGTAGGCCAGGCTTATCTTAAAAATGCCATGGAAAACGGCACGAAATTAATGAGCAATTATGAAAAAGGTCAGATAAGCTATTATCTTGAAGATTATGAGTCTGCCAAAACCTATCTTGAAAAAGCAAGAGATGAAGAAGGCTATGAAGCTGTACTTCTGTTGGGTAAGACTTATGAGACCTTGGGAGATAATAATTACGCAGTAAGCGTGTACAGCTCGTATGCCAATTCAACCGAGGGCTCGGCTGAGGTTCTTAACGAAATGGGACTTTGTAAATTGGCAATGAATGATTACCAGGGGGCGTTGGCTGCTTTTCAGGATGCCATGAATATTCCCAACAATAACATTACCCAGACACTTAAATATAATGAAATAGTGGCTTATGAATATCTTGGAGATTTTGAAACGGCACGGACTCTTATGTCGAATTATATAAAGAGTTATCCGGATGATGAAAATGCTGCAAGAGAGTATACTTTTTTGAAAACAAGATAGTGGTGGTAATTTTTACCAAAAATTTCATCGAACTTTTGTAAAAAGTAACAGATGCCTAAAATGAGGCATCTGTTTTTTGCTGTATTTAGGCATTTTTGAGGGTTTTGTGATTTACATAACAAACACAACATATTATGTTTATGGAATTATGTCAACACAATATGTTGTGTTTTTATATTGACATTGATAGTAGTCAATGATATCCTTTTGATATGCGGGGTTTATTCTATTTTCTATAAAATCTTAATAAATCCGGTCTAATTTTTTAAAACGAATCTTTGGGAGGAATCGGAAGTGTTTCAGGTTATCAAAAGAGAAGGCGAAGTTACAGACTTTACGTTAACGAAGATATCTGACGCCATTATGAAAGCATTTAATGCTACTGACGTTCAGTATAACAATGACGTAGTTGACTTACTCGCTCTTCGTGTTACAGCAGATTTTCAGGGAAAGGTAAAGGACAACTGTATCCATGTTGAGGATATTCAGGACAGTGTAGAAAAGGTTCTTGAACAGGCTGGCTATACTGAAGCTGCAAAGGCATTTATTCTTTATCGTAAACAACGTGAAAAGATGCGTACAATGAAATCTACGATTCTTGATTATAAAGACGTTGTTAACAGTTACGTTAAGATCGAAGACTGGAGAGTTAAGGAGAACTCTACCGTTACATATTCCGTAGGTGGACTTATTCTTAGTAATTCCGGTGCTGTTACAGCAAATTATTGGCTTTCTGAAATCTATGATGAAGAAATTGCAGAAGCTCATCGTAATGCAGATATTCATATTCATGATCTTTCGATGCTTACGGGATATTGTGCAGGATGGTCATTAAAGCAGCTTATTCAGGAAGGTCTTGGAGGTATAACAGGTAAGATTACTTCAGCTCCTGCTTCACACCTTTCGGTATTGTGCAACCAGATGGTTAACTTCCTCGGTATTATGCAGAACGAATGGGCAGGTGCACAGGCATTTTCTTCTTTTGATACTTACCTTGCTCCTTTCGTTAAGATTGATAATCTATCATACGGTGAAGTTAAGAAATGTATCGAAGCATTTATATACGGAGTAAATACTCCTTCAAGATGGGGTACACAGGCACCTTTTTCTAATATTACATTAGACTGGACTGTTCCCAATGACTTGGCTGAACTTCCTGCTATTGTAGGCGGAGTTCCGCAGGACTTCAAATACAAGGACTGTAAAGCCGAGATGGATATGATAAACAAAGCCTTCATTGAAACAATGATTGAAGGTGATGCTAACGGACGCGGATTCCAGTATCCTATTCCCACATATTCAATCACAAGTGATTTTGACTGGTCTGATACGGAAAACAACAGGTTGTTATTCGAAATGACAGCTAAGTACGGTACTCCGTACTTCAGTAATTACGTTAATTCGGATATGGAACCTTCGGATGTGCGTTCTATGTGTTGCAGACTTCGTCTTGATTTAAGAGAACTTCGTAAGAAGTCTGGCGGATATTTCGGTTCCGGTGAAAGCACAGGTTCTGTTGGCGTAGTAACCATTAACCTTCCGAGAATCGCATATCTTGCAGCTAATGAAGATGATTTCTTTAAGCGTCTTAACAAGCTTATGGATATTGCGGCAAGATCCCTTAAGATGAAGAGAGAAGTTATTACCAAACTTCTTAATGAAGGATTATATCCTTATACAAAGAGATACTTAGGTTCCTTTGATTCACACTTTAGTACAATCGGACTTATAGGTATGAACGAAGTAGGTCTTAATGCCAATTGGTTAAGAGCTGACCTTACCAATAAGAAGACGCAGGACTTTGCGAAGAAAGTTCTTAATCACATGAGAGAAAGACTTTCGGATTATCAGGAAATGTACGGTGATTTGTATAATCTCGAAGCAACACCTGCCGAATCTACAACATACAGACTTGCTAAGCATGATAAGAAGAAGTGGCCTGCAATCAAGACGGCAGGTAAGATGGGTGATACACCGTATTATACCAATTCTTCTCATTTGCCGGTTGATTATACTTCTGATATCTTTGATGCACTTGATATTCAGGATGAATTACAGACATTGTATACTTCAGGTACGGTATTCCACGCATTCCTGGGCGAAAAGTTACCTGATTGGAAGGCAGCAGCCGATTTAATCAGAACAATAGCTCAGAATTACAAACTTCCTTATTATACATTGTCTCCTACATATTCTATTTGTAAAGAACACGGATATATTGCCGGTGAAGTTCACTCTTGCCCTCAGTGCGGTAAGACAACGGAAGTTTACAGCAGAATTACAGGATACTACAGACCTGTTGCTAACTGGAACGATGGTAAACTTCAGGAATATGCTAACAGAAAAACTTATGATATAGCTAATTCTTCTATGAAAAGACCTGTATCTTCGGTAGTTACATTATCTAACTTCGAAGCTCCGGAAGTAACAGTATCGGTAGAACAGCCTGAGAGCATTATATATCTTTTCACGACAAAGACATGCCCTAACTGCAAGTTGGCCAAGGAGTATCTTAAGGATATTAACTATATTCTTATCGATGCCGAAGAGAATATGGAGCTGGCTACCAAGTATGGTGTAATGCAGGCACCTACGCTGGTTATAGTGGCAGGCGATCATGTTAAGAAATATGTAAATGCTTCGCGAATCAAAAATTTCGTAGATACGCTGAATGAGGTTGAAAAACAGGAAGAAGTTACAGTATAATAACTAAAAATAAATAAGTGTCCGGAAACGGGCACTTATTTATTGCAAATACATGAGTTGCCAAAGATTGTTATTATGCATTTATGAGGAGAGACTATGATTAATAAACTTGTATCGGAAATAAAGAAAAAAGAGGCTCCCATAGTGGTCGGATTGGACCCTATGATGAAATTCGTTCCGAAACACATTACCGATAAAGCATTTAAAGAATTCGGCGAAACATTGGAAGGCGCTGCCGAGGCAATTTGGCAGTATAACAAGGAAATAGTCGATCATGTTTACGATCTTGTTCCTGCCGTCAAACCACAGATAGCCATGTATGAGCAGTTCGGTATTCCCGGAATTATTGCATTCAAAAAGACCGTGGATTACTGCAAGGAAAAAGGCCTTGTGGTTATCGGAGATGTTAAACGAGGCGATATCGGTTCTACATCCGAGTCATATGCCATAGCACATCTTGGTAAGGTTACGGTAGGCTCCAAGTCTTATTACGGTTTTGATGAAGATTTTGCTACAGTTAATCCCTATCTTGGCTCTGACGGAATTAATCCTTTCATCAAGGTATGTAAGGAAGAAAAAAAGGGTATATTTGTGCTTGTTAAAACTTCGAATCCCAGTTCCGGAGAATTCCAGGACCAGATACTTGCGGATGCGAATAATCGTCCGTTATATGAACTTGTGGGAAGACAGGTTGATAAGTGGGGCAGTGAAGCCATGGGAGACGATTACAGTTACGTAGGTGCTGTGGTTGGAGCAACCTATCCCGAGATGGGAAGAATCCTCCGCGAAATTATGCCCAAGAATTATATTCTTGTACCGGGATACGGTGCTCAGGGCGGCAAGGGAAAAGACCTGGTTCATTTCTTTAATAAAGACGGTCTTGGCGCAATTATTAACTCTTCAAGAGGTATTATTGCTGCTTACCAAAATGAAAAATATGCCTCTTTTGGGGATGAAGGATTCGCACTTGCTTCAAGGCAGGCAGTTCTTGATATGAAACAGGATATAAAGGAAGCGTTAGGTTAGTTAATTTTTCCTTTATTAAGCCATAATCTTGTGATACAATGTATGAGGATTATAAAGCGGGAGATTGGCTTAATGGAAGATAATAGCTTTGACCACCAAGCTAGGATTAACAGAATCAAAAAAATTATTATTTTTGTGATATCCTTTTTATTCCTGTTATTGCTGATTTCATGCATTGTTCTTACTATTAATTGTATTGATTCTCGCAAAAAGATATCCGAACTTCAAAATGAATTAAGTTATTACGTTTCTGATGCATCACAGTATGATGATGCATCGGGAGTGTATTCTGTCGGAGATTTAACTGTTGCTTCCTCCTCCGACCATACAGACGGCACCTTAGATAACCTGACCGAGGTGACCAGAAAGGTATACCTTACCTTTGATGACGGACCAAGTCCCAATACGGACGCAATTCTTGATATTCTCAAGAAATATGATGTAAAAGCTACTTTTTTCGTTGTCGGAAATGACAAAGAAAAATATGCCGAACAGTACAAGAGAATAGTTGATGAAGGTCATACCTTGGGTATGCACTCCTATTCTCATAAATATAGTCAGATATATGAATCTGTTGAAGCATTTGAAAATGATTTAACAACGCTCCAGGAGTACTTGTATGAAACGACGGGTGTCTGGTCGAGAATATACAGATTCCCGGGAGGAAGTTCCAATACGGTATCGGCTATTCCGATTACGGATTTTATTGAATATCTTAATGAACAGGGGATTAGGTATTTTGACTGGAATATTGTTTCCGGCGATGTGGCTGAATCCAATGTAAGCAAAGAAACTATAATCAATAACTGCTTAAGAAGCATCGAAAAATATGACGAGTGCGTTATACTTATGCATGATTTGGCGGAACGAAAGCCTACAGTAGATGCGCTTGACACAATTATTGAAAGTATTCTTAAAATGGATAACACGGTTATCCTTCCCATTACGGATGAAACTGTTCCGGTGCAGCATGTCCCGGCACAGATATCAAAATAAACAACAAAAAGGAATGACATGGAGGAATTTTAAATGGGCTTTTTCTCAGATTTAAAAGACGATTTATCTCAGGCAGTAAGCGAACTTAAGCCTGAAGAGACTGTGGAAGAAAGTGTAGCCGCAGAAGAAACTAACGAGGTTGTATCAGAAGAAGAAAAGAAAGAATTAGATGATTTTTCATCTGATTTGGATGCATTATTTAGTGATGACGTTGAAACTTCGGAAGAAGTTCCCGCATCTTTGGATGATGTAGAAATAGATGAGGACGATTTGTTCTTAATGAAGGATGAGGTTGAACCTGAAGCAGAAGCTGCAGAAGAAGCAGAAGCTGTTGATGATAAGACAGATGAATACTTCATTCCTACAACAACATACTTTAAGCCGGAACCCATCGTTCCTACACCGGTACCTACATATGAACCGGAACCTGCACCTGCTCCTGCACCTGCACCGGCACCTGCTCCTGTACCTGTAGTTACTCCTTCATTCACTCCTACCAAGATTGCTGCAGATGAAGTATCTGTAATCATGGAGTCAATGATTATCAACGGTAATATGGCTACAGAAGGTTCTTTGGATATCAGAGGTTCTATCGTAGGTAACGTTGAAGTTCTTGGTAAACTCAATATTACAGGAACAATTCAGGGTGATTCTTCAGCAGCAGAAATCTTTGCTGAAAATGCCAAGATTACAGGTGAAGTTAAGTCTATGGGTTCAATCAAAGTTGGTCAGGCTTCTGTTATTATCGGTAACATCTATGCTACAAGCGCAGTTATCGCAGGCGCTGTAAAGGGTGACATCGATGTTAAGGGTCCTGTTATTCTTGATGCATCCGCAATCGTTATGGGTAATATCAAGTCTAAGTCAGTTCAGATTAACAACGGTGCTGTTATCGAAGGTATGTGTAATCAGTGCTATGCTGAGGTTAATCCTACTTCATTCTTTGAAGAACTTAAGAAGATGAAATAAGTAACGTAAGTAAGTGATAATCATTTACTTCGCCGAAAGGATTTTTTTAAATGAAAAGAATAATGCTCAAACTTAGTGGTGAGGCCCTTGCAGGGGACAAACACACAGGATTTGATGAGGCTACTGTCAGAGGTGTTGCACTTCAGGTTAAGCAATTGGTAGATGAAGGCTATGAAGTCGGAGTTGTTACAGGCGGCGGAAATTTCTGGAGAGGACGTACTTCCGAAAATATTGACAGAACGAAAGCCGATCAGATCGGAATGCTTGCTACGGTAATGAATTGCATCTATGTATCTGAGATATTCAGATCTGTCGGAATGAAGACTGCAGTACTTACTCCTTTTGAATGCGGTTCCTTTACCAAGTTATTTTCGAAGGACAGAGCTAACAAATACTTTAGCAAAGGAATGGTAGTATTCTTTGCGGGCGGTACGGGTCATCCATACTTTAGTACAGACACAGGCGTTGTGCTTCGTGCTATCGAAATCGAAGCCGAAGTAATTTTGCTTGCGAAGTCTATAGACGGAGTATATGATTCTGATCCCAAGGCCAATCCGAATGCTAAGAAATTCGATGAGATTTCTATTGATGATGTTATAGCAAACAATCTTCAGGTTGTTGATATGACTGCATCCATTTTGGCAAGGGATAATAAGATGCCTATGTGGGTATTCCTTCTTGGAGAAGAAAACAGCATAGTTAATACTATGAAGGGAAACTTCAAGGGAACCAAGGTTACCGTATAGGATATTTGGGAGGTTATTTATGCACGAAAAAATAAAAGTATATGATGAAAAGATGGCAAAGAGCTTCGAACATTTGGAAGCTGATTACCAGGGCATCAGAGCAGGAAGAGCCAATCCTCATGTTCTTGATAAGGTAAAGGTAGACTATTACGGAACACCTACTCCGGTACAGCAGGTTGGTAATATTACTATTCCCGAAGCGAGAATGATACAGATTGCCCCCTGGGAGAAGTCATTGATTAAGGATATCGAAAAAGCAATTATGGCTTCCGATATCGGTATTACTCCTTCCAATGACGGAGCGGTAATAAGGCTTGTATTCCCTGAACTTACAGAGGAACGCCGTAAGGAACTTGTTAAGGACGTTAAGAAGAAGGCAGAGGAATGTAAGGTTGCAATTCGTAATATAAGACGTGACGGAAACGATGCGTTAAAGAAACTTCCTAAGGGAGAGATCTCGGAGGATGAGGTAAAAGATATAGAAGATGAATTACAGAAGCTTACAGATAAGTACATCAAGGATGTAGATAAGCTTATGGAGGATAAGTCTTCAGAGATTATGACAGTTTAGTAGTTATTGAAGGGGCTTGGAGTTGCCGACTCCCGGCCCTTCTTTTATGTTTGAGAGGATTGAGTTTATGGAAGAGCGACTTACCGGGCTTAATATTCCGAACCACGTTGCAATTATTCTTGACGGTAACGGAAGATGGGCCAAAAAACGAGGTCTTCCCAGAAAAATGGGACATATTGAAGGCGCCAAAACTCTGGAACAAATATGCGAAGATGCGTACAATATCGGAATTAATTATCTTACGGTATATGCTTTTAGCACAGAGAATTGGAATCGCCCGGAGGATGAAGTCAGTGCGATAATGAAACTCCTCCGCAATTATATGAAGACTGCCGTTACGCGAGCTAACAAGAATAATATGAAGGTACGTGTGATTGGCGAAAGATCAAGATTAGACCAGGATCTTAGAGACAGTATAAGTAATTTGGAAGAAGCAACCAAGGATAATACGGGTCTTCATTTTACCATTGCACTTAATTACGGCGGTCGGGATGAAATCGTAAGAGCCGTAAAAAAAGCGGCAAGTGCTGTAAATGATAAGGCTCTTTCGGTTGATGAAATAGACGAAAAATCTTTTGGAGCAATGCTTGATACGGAAGAATACCCGGATCCTGATTTGCTTATAAGAACATGTAATGAACTTAGGATAAGTAATTTCCTTCTTTGGCAGTTGGCATACACGGAGTTTTATTTTACACCTATCCCATGGCCTGATTTTAACAAGGAAGAATTGATTAAAGCGGTAGAAGCTTACAATCACAGAGAAAGAAGATATGGGGGAGTTATTGAAAAATAACTGATAGTTATGTTTGGTAAAAGATTAATAAGCGGTATTGTACTTGTTATATTTTTGTTATTGATAATTATTCCCGGAGGATATATTCTGCTGGGTGCTTCTTTGGTGTTGTCCCTTATAGCATACAGAGAACTTCTGAAAGCCTGCAAATTATCGGGTTTTCTTAAAAAAGAAGGTCCTATGAAGGAAGGCCAAAAGAACCTTATAGGATGTTTTTCGGGATTTGAGATTATCGGATATTTGGGAATTACGGTATATTATGCTGTAATGGCTTTAACACAAAATTCCGTATATGAATTGCTGACAATATTCGGCGCACTTGTTGTTTACATGTCGGTATATGTTTTTACTTTCCCCAAATATGAGGCCAAAGATATAATGCGTGCATTTTTCTGTCTGGTATACGGACCGCTAATGCTGACATTTATTTATTTGACTCGCGAATATAGTGACGGAATTTATTTTGTCTGGATGATATTTATTTGTTCATGGGTATGCGATACGATGGCATATTGTGTGGGAATGTTGTTCGGTAAGCACAAACTGGCTCCGGTACTAAGCCCTAAAAAATCAATTGAAGGCGCTGTGGGAGGAGTTCTGGGAGCAGCACTCGGCGGCTTTTTGTATGCATATTTTTGGGCAACTCCGCAATTGGTCAACAATTACGGATATCCAAGTTCCGTAACGGGCAGAATTGTTATTATTTGTGCAATCGGAGCAGTGATTACACAGATAGGCGATTTGGCAGCTTCGGGCATTAAGCGTAATGAGGGAATTAAAGATTATGGTAAGCTGATTCCCGGTCACGGCGGAATTATGGATAGATTTGATTCGGTAATTTTCGCTGCACCTATGATTTATTTACTGACGTTGCTATTTATCGGATAGTGAACTTATACAGGAGACAGAATGAAAAATATAGCACTTCTCGGTTCCACAGGCTCTATAGGAACCCAGACACTTGAAATAGTAAGAGCTAATCCGGACCTTAAGGTAGTAGGACTGGCAGCAGGTAATAATGTAAAACTCATGGAAGAACAGATAAGAGAATTTAAGCCTCTTATTGCCGTCATGGGTAATGAAGAAAAAGCAAAAGAATTAATGACACTTGTGTCAGATACAAACACCAGGATACTTAGCGGAATGGATGGTATGCTGGAATTGGCCACTATGAAGGAGGCCGATGTTTTGCTTACCGCAATTGTGGGTATGATCGGAATAAGGCCGACGATTGCAGCAATTAACGCAGGAAAAACAATTGCGCTTGCAAACAAAGAAACACTTGTAACAGCAGGTCATATTATTATTCCCCTTGCGAAGGAAAAGGGTGTTTCCATTTTGCCGGTTGATTCTGAACACAGTGCGATTTTTCAGTCCATGCACGGTGAAAATAAAAGCAGGGTATCAAAGATTCTTCTTACGGCGTCGGGCGGCCCCTTTAGGGGTATGACTATCGATGAACTTAAGGGTAAAACCAAGTACGATGCGCTTAAACACCCCAACTGGTCTATGGGTCAGAAAATCACAATAGATTCAGCTTCTTTAGTTAATAAGGGACTTGAGGTAATGGAGGCAAAGTGGCTCTTTGGCGTTGAAAGGGAGCAGATAGAAGTGGTAATTCATCCTCAGAGCATTATTCATTCCATGGTTGAATATGTGGACGGAGGAATTATGGCCCAGCTTGGAATGCCGGATATGAAACTTCCCATACAATATGCTTTGTTCTATCCTGACAGACGACCTATGGAAGGAAAAAGGGTAGACTTCTTTGACCTTGGCAGGATTACATTTGAAAAGCCGGATATTGATACTTTTAAAGGACTTAAGATGGCATATGAGGCTATGGATTTAGGCGGAAGTATGCCGACGGTATATAATGCCGCCAATGAAAAGGCGGTGGCTTTATTCCTAAATGAAAAGATTCATTTCTTGGAGATTTACGATATTATTGAAGATGCAATGAAAACTCATAAGGTTATTTCAAATCCTACTTTGGAGGAAATCCTTGCTACGGAAGAAGCAACCTATGAACATATTGCATCAAGATGGTAGGAAATAGATGATAGTTTCGATTATTATATTTTTAATTATATTTTGTCTGCTGGTTGTGGCACATGAATTTGGCCATTATATCATAGGAAAGCGTAACGGAATTCATGCCGAAGAGTTTTTTATCGGTGTCGGACCTAAGCTTTTTCATTGGACCAAGGACGGAACCGAGTTCTCAATTCGCCTGTTGCCTTTTGGAGGTGCCTGTGCTTTTGCGGGACTTGACCTATTGGAAGACGAGAAGGGTGTTGAAAAGGAAGGCTCATTTCTGAAGGCTTCTGTGTGGGCGCGTTTTGCCACGACATTGGCGGGACCCGTATTCAGCGTTATATTGGCATATATTATGGGTATAATATCATGCGCCAGTATCGGAGTTTCCGTTCCCGAAATTCGTGAGGTTATAGAAGACTCCGCAGCCGAGGAAGCAGGATTGATGCCGGGGGATATAATCTGTAAGATTAACGGTCATTCCATTCATCTTTCGGAGGAGGTGTCTTTTACTTCCTTCTATTCGGAAGGTGATCCCATGAAGCTTACATATATGCGTGATAATACCAAGTATACTGTTACGATTGTCCCCAAGTATGATGAGGAAGATCAAAGATATTATATAGGCATCGTAAACGGCAGATATTTGGAGTGTAAGGGACTTTCAACATTAAAATACGGCGCATATAATGTGGAATATATATTGAGAGCTACCGTTGACAGCTTAAGAATGCTGATTAAAGGACAACTTGGTAAAGACGATTTGGCAGGTCCCGTAGGCATTGTCAAGATAGTTGATGAAAGCTATGAATCTTCCAAAGAATACGGCTTTATGTCAGTACTTATTACCATGATAAATCTTACCATGCTGCTTTCGGCTAATCTGGCTGTTATGAATGTACTTCCCATTCCGGGTCTTGACGGCGGAAGATTATTGTTCTTGATAATAGAAGCAATAAGGAGAAAGCCCATACCGCCCGAAAAGGAAGGATACGTTAATTTAGCGGGCATGGCGCTACTTTTTGCATTAGTTGTATTTGTACTTTTTAACGATATAACGAAATTTTTTCGCTAAATAATGATAATATTTAAAAATCCGTAGGCAATTTTACCAAAGTTGGAATTAGCCTATGGATTTTTGTTTTTATATAGTATATACTCGGTCTTACTTCTTAAGATTTATTCTTTTGGCGCGGTTCAGCGCAGATTTTCAAATTTATGGATTTAGTTTATTTTTTATTTTCAGGAGGGCATAGTGAAGTTATTTGCAAGTGAATATTGGGATATCGGAAAAAGGGAGGTGAACGAAGACTCTTTGTTGATTGCGCAGGTTGACACCTCTGTAGGTTCCGTAATTATGGCAGCGGTAGCTGACGGAATCGGAGGCCTAAGTGAAGGTGAGGTGGCTTCAGGTTATATTCTTGAAGAATTAAACCGCTGCTTCGGAGATGAACTTATTGGATTGATTGTTCATAAAAAATCAGGAAGAAGGATAATAAGATGCCTTAAACATTGTCTATATGAGATTAACAGTGAACTTCGTACATATGCGGAGGATAAGCATATTATGCTCGGCAGCACATTATCGCTCATTTTGATTTATCGGAATAAGTATATTTTTGTACAGTTGGGAGATTCTGCTATCTATAAGTGCACGAGAAATTCCGTTATACAGATGACCCAAAAACACATTACCGAAAGCGGCGGCGTGAATCGGTGCATAGGAAGCTTCGGATATATGGAACCTGATATCGGATATGGCAAAATTTCCGGGAAGGTAGGATTTTTGGTGGCAACAGACGGATTTTACAAAGATATGCAAAAGGCCCCGGGATTTTGGAATCCCCTTAAGATGAATGGCACGGCAATGGCAGAAAAACGCCTAAGACAAATGGGTGAACTCATATCAAAGAAACAAACCGATAATGCATCGGCGGTATATATTTGTTGTTACTAGAAAGGAGGATTATATGGAAGGTGTTTTGTTCGGTAAATATGAAGTGTTACGGCCTATAGGAAACGGCGGATTTTCGGATGTTTATCTGGTACGTGATATGCATCTTAACAAGCTTCGCGCTGTCAAAAAATATACATCTGCCATAGGGACCGATACGGAAGTAAATACACTTAAGGACTTGCAGCATAAAGGTCTTCCGATTATTTATGATTATCGTGAAAACAGTGATGATAAATATCTGTTTATGGAATATGTTGAGGGGATGACCTTGCGGGAGTATCTTAAGATGCATAAAATAGTGCCCCTCGGAATTGCAATTAAATGGATAAGTGAAATAGCTCAGATACTTGAATATCTTCACGGACTTAAGCCTTCGGTAATCTACAGAGATTTAAAGCCTGAAAATATTATGATCAAGAATGACGGGCATATTAAGCTGATTGACTTCGGAGGAGTACTTCTTCGTTCACACACAGCCGATGAATGTAAAGCTATATGCGGAACAAAAGGTTACAGCGCGCCGGAATTATTTAAAGGGAGAAGGGCCGAATTTAGTGCAGACATTTATTCGCTGGGAATAGTGTTTGGAGAAATGATTACGGGATACAATATGTTGAATCCCTCTTCGGATGTATTAAACAGCGAAAGAATTGCGCCGAAGGGAATAGAAATTGTTATTCGGAATTGCATTAGGAACAAACCTTCCGAAAGATATCAGACTATCGGCGAGTTTATGAAAGACCTTGGAAATTACAAAAAGCTGGTAATCGGAAAAGATATATGTTTCTTTATTAAAAAAGCAGTTGTTTTAAGTGCGTATTTGCTATGTGCTTTGTCGATAGTTATTCCGTTGTATAACGGTGTGAATAAAGAGGATATTCCGTTTCCTTTCCTTTATATTCCCTTGATATGCGCCATGGGAGCGGTTGTGGTTCATGTTATTTTGCTTAAGTCCAAAGATGACGGGAAGATTAAAATTGTCAAATCAATACTACTGACACAAAAGAAAAGTAACGGATTGTTATTGGCCCTATTTTTTACTCTTGGGTTGCTTGGGGGACTGTCCCTGGGAATTTTGGGGAAAACGACAGCATATGCCGATGAAAATATTTCTTATGATGATTGGAAACAGACAGAAGAATCTAAGGAATTGTGGGTAGATTTGTGCGATACGAATGAAAGGAAGATGCTTCTTAAGAATGACGCGGTTTATAAAGTAGAAGATAAGGTGCGGCTTGAAATTCCCGGAGATTCTATTCCGAATGAGGATGTATCTATCAGAATTATAGCAACGGGAAAGAACGGTCATAAATATGTTTCCAGAACATTTAATGTGTCGGGTGCAATCGATTAGCTTACACAAAAGAACCTATATATAGTATAATCATAGGAAGATTAATCATGATTAAGGAAGTTTAACTATGTATAGAGACAATACTAAAGTTATTAAGATAGGTGACAGAGTAATAGGCGGAGGAAATCCAATTCTTATTCAGTCTATGACCAATACAAGAACAGAAGATGTTGAGGCAACGGTTGCTCAGATTCTGCGACTGGAAGAAGCAGGCTGTGACATAATAAGATGTACGGTTCCCAATGAGGAGGCTGCAAGGGCTATAGCAGAAATTAAGAAACAGATTCATATTCCTCTGGTCGGCGACATTCATTTTGATTATAAAATGGCCGTAGCCGCTATCGAAAACGGAGCTGACAAGATAAGAATCAATCCCGGAAACATAGGCGGTGAGGAGAAACTTCGTGAGGTTGTAAAGGCGGCCAAAGAAAGAAACGTACCTATTCGTGTAGGTGTTAATTCGGGGTCCCTTGAAAGAGAACTTGTTGAAAAGTATAAGGGAGTAACGGCTCAGGGAATAGTTGAAAGTGCACTTGATAAGGTGAACATGATAGAAAGAGCCGGATATGACAACATTGTCATTTCTATTAAATCTTCGGATGTTCTTATGTGCGTTAATGCCCATGAACTTTTGGCAAAGAAGACCAATTATCCGCTTCATGTGGGAATTACAGAGGCAGGAACGCTGTTTAGCGGTAATGTAAAGTCCTCTATTGGTTTGGGACTTATATTGAATCAGGGTATAGGCGATACCATAAGAGTATCTTTGACAGGTGACCCTGTCGAAGAGATTAAGACGGGTAAGCTGATTCTTAGAACACTGGGACTTAAAAAGGGCGGAATCGAAGTGGTTTCATGTCCTACGTGCGGAAGAACCAAGATAGACCTTATAGGTCTTGCAAACAGGGTTGAAAACATGGTTGCAGGCTATGACCTTGATATTAAAGTTGCCGTTATGGGATGTGCCGTTAACGGCCCCGGCGAAGCTAAGGAAGCTGATATAGGAATTGCCGGCGGCATAGGTGAAGGCCTGCTTATTAAAAAGGGACAGATAATCAAAAAGGTTCCCGAAGATGAGCTTCTTAGCACACTTAAATATGAACTTGATAACTGGAAATAGTATTAATGGAAAAGCAATTTCTTGAGGTATTCAAAACCCTCGATCTTGATAAACGTAACATTGAACTGTTCGACAATGTAACAGTAATCAGGGTCTCTGCCACTAAAAGCAGAGACTTTGTTCGCGTTTATATAAAATCAGATCATTTGATTCCCAAAGCATCAATATACAAGGTCGAAAAATTACTTCGTAAGAGCCTTTTCATTAAAGGTCAGGGCAAGGTCAAAGTGTATGAATCCTTTAACCTGTCTGATATGTATACGGCGGAATCTTTGTATGATGCATACAAAGACAGCATTATGCTTGAAATCGGTAATTGCAGCATCTTTGACAAGACACTTTTTGAGAATGCAGCTATCAGCTTTACCGATGCCGATACAATGCATTTGGATATTGAAGATACCGGTTTTTTGGAACTGCGAAAAGATGAACTTACCAGAATTCTTGAGAAAATATTTACCGAAAGATGCGGAGTAAAGGTTAATATTACATACTCGTTTACGAAACCTGTAAAGAAAGAAAAACCTTTGGAAATTGTGCATGAGTATACTGAACCTGAGCTGCCCCGGGAGGCAGATACCGCAAAACAGGATAAACCTGATGATGAAGTGACAGGCGAGAATGTTCCTTCAAAAGCAGCAGAAGAAGTTAAGGATTCTCCTGAGAAGTCAGAGAATACGCCCAAGGCACCTGCAAGAAAGACGGGACTATCTCTTGAAGGTAAACATAAAGGAAAGAAAGAAGACAATAAATACCAAAAAAAAGAACGATTTGTTTCCGACAATCCCGATGTTTTGTACGGAAGAGATTTTGAAGATTTTGATGCAACACCGCTTAATACGGTTGTTGCTGCCACCAGTACGGATATCTTTGTAAACGGTCAGATTTCGGCAGAAGCCGAACCGAGAGAACTGCGTGACGGTTTACGAACCATGCTGATTTTTGATATTACTGATTTTACGGATACCATAAGATTCAAGATATTCGTTCCAAATGAACAGGTTGATGAAATTCACGGCAAACTTAAAGTCGGAAGCTTCATTAAAATGAAGGCACCTGTTACTTATGATACCTTTGACGAGGAATTGTCCATAGGCAGAATCTGGGGAATTAAGAAGGGTGAAGACACCAGGGTTCCCCGTAAAGATAATTATCCTCTTAAGAGAGTTGAACTCCATTGTCATACCAAGATGTCCGATATGGACGGAATATCCGAAACAAAGGATATAGTTAAGACTGCATATAAGTGGGGACATCCTGCGATTGCCATTACCGACCACGGTGTTGTACATGCTTTTCCGGATGCCAATCACACTTGGGAAGACCTTTGGAAGGATGCTTCTTCCAAGATGAAGGAAGAAGGTAAGAACCCTGATAAGCAGGACTTCTTTAAGATAATATACGGCTGTGAGGGATATCTGGTTGATGACCTTCAGGAGACTGTCGTAAATGATAAAGGCCAGGGATTTAATGACACCTATGTCGTTTTTGACCTGGAAACAACCGGCTTTAGTTCTGTCAAAAACAGAATAATTGAGATAGGTGCGGTCAAAGTCGTTAATGGTGAAATTGTTGACAGATATTCTACCTTTGTTAATCCAAAGGTGCCTATTCCTTATGAAATAACCAGGCTTACCACAATTACCGATGCAATGGTAAAGGATGCAAAGCCTATTGATGAAATAATGCCCGAGTTCGTTAAATTCTGTGAGGGAGCAATACTTGTTGCACATAATGCAGCTTTTGATACGGGATTTATTAACGAGAATTGCAAAAATCTGGGCATACCTTTTGAATACACCTCTGTGGATACTGTGGGAATCGCAAGAGTTCTGTTTACGGATATGCGTAAGCATACCCTTGATGCCCTGTGCAAAAAACTTAATGTGGTTCTTAATACACATCACAGAGCTGTTGATGATGCCGAAGCAACGGCTCATATCTTTGTACGTATGTTAAAACTCTTAACGTCCAAAGATATAGATAATCTGACTAAAATAAATGATATATGTAAAACATCACCGGAGATAATTAAGCATAAGCCTTATTATCACGTTATTCTTCTTGCCAAGAACAATACGGGAAGAGAGAATCTTTATCGCCTTGTTTCCCAGTCTTTTATTGATTATTTCATGGGAAGACCCCGTATGCCCAAGAGCCTTATTAATAAGTATCGTGAAGGTATTATCATAGGCAGCGCATGCGAACAGGGTGAATTGTACCAGGCGATTCTTGATGAAGCACCTATGGACAAGATTTCAAATATAGTAGATTTTTATGACTATCTTGAAATACAGCCTCTTGGTAACAACAAGTTCATGATAGCCGATGAAAAGAATCATATGGTTAACAGCATGGACGATATCATCGAAATTAATAAGATGATAGTTAATCTGGGTGAAGAAGCCAATAAACCTGTTGTCGCAACATGCGACGTTCACTTCCTTAATCCGGAGGATGAAGTGTACCGCAGAATTATTATGGCCGGTAAAGGCTTTAAGGATGCTGATGATCAGGCGCCTTTGTATTTGCGTACAACGGAAGAAATGCTTCATGAATTCGAGTATCTGGGAGCCAAGAAGGCTGAAGAGGTAGTTATTACCAATACGGTTAAGATAGCAGATATGATTGATGTTATGAGTCCCGTCCGCCCTGATAAGTGTCCGCCGGTTATTCCCAATTCGGATGAGACGCTACGACGTATTTGTTATGACAAGGCCCATGAATTATATGGCGAAACTCTGCCGGAAATAGTTGAGTCACGTCTTAAGAAAGAACTGGATTCAATTATAGGTAACGGGTATGCCGTTATGTATATTATTGCTCAAAAACTGGTATGGAAGTCGGTTGAGGACGGTTATCTTGTAGGTTCACGTGGCTCGGTGGGATCTTCGCTTGCGGCATTTATGGCAGGTATTACGGAGGTTAATTCACTTTCGGCACACTACAGATGTCCCAAGTGTCACTATGTTGATTTTGATTCCGAAACGGTCAAAGCCTATGTGGGAAATGCCGGATGCGACTTGCCGGATGCGGTATGTCCCGTGTGCGGAGAGGTGCTTGTTAAAGACGGCTTTGATATTCCTTTTGAGACCTTCCTTGGATTTGAAGGTGATAAAGAGCCTGATATTGACCTTAACTTTTCTTCGGAATATCAGTCAAAGGCTCACAAGTATACGGAAGTTATTTTCGGTGCAGGTCAGACCTTCAGAGCAGGCACCGTTACAGGTCTTGCGGACAAGACGGCTTACGGATATGTTAAGAATTACTACAAGGACCATGAAGCCGACAAACGTAAGTGTGAAATGGAACGAATTGCTATGGGATGCATGGGTGTTCGTCAGGGAACAGGTCAGCATCCGGGAGGAATTATTGTTCTTCCCAACGGTGAGGATATTAACTCCTTTACACCGGTTCAGCATCCGCCGAAGGATGAGTCGATAATAACAACACACTTTGATTATCACTCAATTGACCATAATCTTCTTAAACTTGATATATTGGGACATGATGATCCCACAATGATAAGAATGCTTCAGGACTTAACGGGAGTTGAACCTACGGAAATACCTCTTGATGATAAAAAGGTTATGTCCCTGTTCCAGAATACGGATGCTCTTGGGATTAAACCTTCCGATATTGACGGTACGAAAACAGGTTCCCTCGGTATTCCGGAATTCGGAACCGCATTCGTCATTGAGATGCTTATGACCACAAAGCCTCAGACCCTTTCGGATTTAATAAGAATTTCCGGACTGGGTCACGGTACGGACGTATGGCTTGGAAATGCCGAAACAATTATTAAAGAAGGTAAGGCTGACCTTGCCCATTGTATATGCTGTCGAGATGATATTATGATTTATCTTATTTCTCAGGGAATAGACCCGTCCAAGTCATTTAAGATTATGGAGGCTGTTCGTAAAGGTAAGGTAGCAGGAGGCAAGTGCAAGGAATGGGCAGAATGGAAGGAAGATCTGCTGGCTCATAATGTGCCGGACTGGTACATAGAGTCCTGCGAGAAGATTAAATATATGTTCCCTAAGGCGCATGCTGCCGCATACGTTATGATGGGCTGGAGAGTAGGATGGTTTAAGATTAATTATCCTCTTGCTTATTATGCCTCATTCTTCTCAATAAGAGCGAAGGCCTTTGATTATGAAAAAATGTGTATGGGTCCCGGACCGGTTGCCGGATATATTGAAGAACTTAAAAAAATAGAAAAGCCTTCGGCAACTGAAAAATCTTTATTAAGAGACCTTCATATTGTGCAGGAAATGTATGCGAGGGGATTTGAATTTATGCCTATTGACGTATATAAAGCATCTGCCAGACGTTTCCAGATTATAGGAGATAAGATTATGCCTTCATTTACCGCAATTGCCGGTGTTGCCGAAACGGCTGCGGATTCTATTGTGGAAGCGGCCAAGTGCGGTGAATTCACGTCCCGTGATGATTTTAGGGACAGGACACATGTTTCGGGTACAATTATCGAAACTATGGTAAGACTCGGTATTCTTTCGGATATTCCGGAATCCAACCAGATTTCTCTGTTTGATTTTATAAGCTAGTGTAGCGTTCTGCAAATAACCGGACCAAATAACTTGCCTGAATTCCAGCCTGCGTCATCAGAAAAGCTTGACCTAGGAATTTTGCGGGAAGATAATTAAATAAAAAAGTGCTTGCATTACCGAACACTTTATAATAAAATAAGCAAGTGCGATTGAGCACCATGGCTGATTGGTCAAGCGGTTAAGACGTCGCCCTCTCACGGCGAAAACAGGGGTTCGATTCCCCTATCAGCTGTAAAGAAAACACCATTTATACGGAAACTGTTCCGGGTAAATGGTGTTTTTTATTGCAAAGTTATATTTTTAATTAAGGAATTATATCGTACGCATCATTCCATGCATTGTATCCTTCGATTTTAAGAAGAAGCGCCTGGCCTCCGACTCTGGTATTGTTATATATTTCGTGGGGAACAAGATAGCCGTCTGTTTCGTCATCAAGGCAGACTACATAAAGAGGTGCCTGGTTTCTGTATCGTCTCGTCATCTTGTCACTTACTACAACATCCCTGACTTTGAACTTATCGTTCTTAACCTGCTTAAGCTTCCCGTTATTGATGCATTGCAGAAGAAGACCTATTAATATGGCAACTCCAAGTACAATAGCGTCGGGAAGGTATGCCTTTTTATAGACTTCCTTTGCGGCTTTGTTACCGGCGCCGCGTTTTGCAATAAATTCTTCTTCAGCGGTTTCCTGATATCTTAACAATTCGGTTGAGTAAGCATATGCAGTATCAAAGATGTCAGGATTTTCGTCGACATATTCGTCCATATGTACTTCAGTCATTCTCTTAATGACATCTGCGGATTTGGCATGTCTGGTAAATCCGGCTGCCCTTGTAAACGCTTCGTCAGCTTCCTTCGAATACAGAGCGGGAGGAATTGCGAACATAATAATTATTGTAACAATTGCCAAAACAAATAATGCGATATGATACTTTCTTTTACCGTATGCTTTGCCGTAGGCAATAACTCTTGACTTTTCCGATTCGGTAGCTTCACGCCACATATTTTTTCTCCTTCTACGCTATAAATGATATACAACGAATACATATTATCATATTGCCGATAATTATTCAAAATATCATAAATTAGCAAAACTTGGTTTGTACTAAGCACTATTTCCAAGTATAATTTTCCTTGTACGGTTATAATGCCGTTAAACAACTATGTTAAGCAACTACGTCAAACAATTCTGTTAATTAAAAGACTTACGAAGTAAGTCATGGGAGATATGTATGATATATATAGGAAATCATTTATCAACATCCAAGGGTTTTCTTGCCATGGGCAAGGAGGAGACCCGCCTTGGGGGAAATACATTTGCATTCTTTACACGAAATCCCAGAGGCGGTCAGGCCAAAGATATAGATCCCGATGATGCTGCGGCACTTAATGAGTATCTTAAGAAAAACAATTTCGGGAAATTGGTTGCCCATGCACCGTATACAATGAATCTGTGCTCCGATAAGCCGGATATAAGAAAATTCGCAAAAGATATGCTTATTGATGATTTAAAACGTATGGAAGCAACTCCGAATCAATTATATAATTTCCATCCGGGTTCGGCTGTCGGTCAGGATGTGGATGATGCAATATCGATGATTGTTGAGGCTCTTAATGAAGCTATGTTCAAGGAAATGACAACAACGGTTTTGCTTGAAACAATGGCCGGCAAGGGAAGCGAAATAGGAAGAACCTTTGAAGAAATCAAGAAGATAATTGACGGGGTGGAGGATTCGACACATCTTGGGGTATGTCTTGATACCTGTCATATTTGGGACGGCGGTTATGATATTGTAGCGGATTTTGATAAAGTACTTGATGAATTTGATGCGGTTATCGGTCTTGACAGATTAAAGGCAGTTCATATTAACGACAGTATGAATCCGCTTGGTGCCCACAAAGACAGACATGAAAAAATAGGACAGGGCAATATAGGTGAAGAGGCCCTTAAAGCTATAGTTAACAATCCGAGATTACAAGGCTTGCCCTTTATTTTGGAAACCCCCAATGATGATGAGGGTTACGCTAAAGAGATAGCTCTTATTAAGTCTTGGAATTATTAAAGGAATAGGAAGAAGATATGAAGGGTGTTTTAAAAGGCGTAGGCTATTTTGCCTATTATGTTGTAGTTACGTTGATTATTCAGTTCACTGTATCCTTTGGATTTGTGGCAATCGGTTCCAATATGGGAATAACCGATGAGCAGGAACTTCTGCAGTTTACGAATAGCAATTTCTTAATTACGACAGGAGTGTCAGGTTGGCTTGTTGCATTATTCATGATTGTAATTATAAAAGCAAATAATCCTGAGCTTAAAAAAGAAATAAAACTCGTTAAGTTAAAAGCGATTGATGTAATAAAGGCTTGTGTAATTACAGTGCCCTTTGCTTTTGCATTTTACTTTATTACTTATAGCCTCGAGTTTAAGAGCAACACTCAGATGATTACGTCCCTACGACATTATTATGATATTAATCCGGCTCTCGGAATTTTGCTTCTGGTATTATGCTTTGTTGTAATAGCACCTGCATCCGAAGAAATTGCATTAAGGGGTATTGTATATACCAGAATCGAAAAAGATACAAAACCCATAGTCGCAATCGGTGTAAGCGCACTGCTTTTCGGACTTATGCATTGTATATCAGACGGAATGACTATGGTGGTTGGAACATTTTTTCTGGGAATTGTACTGGGCTTTATATTTTATAAATTCAAATCTCTTATGGTATGTATCATTGCGAATATGGCAACCAAAATTCCGAATGTTGTGTTCGTGAAGCATCCTGAATTAACAACCGGCGTCAGAATAGCAATCATATCTTTGTGCATTGTGATTTTCGCTGCGGGAATATTGTGGATATTAAAAGATAAAAACAAAGACAATATATAAGCCAATATATAAGATAATATTTTTAGCCAATATATAAGCCGATATTTTACGGGGGGGGGGTACATATGTCAAACACGGCAAAAATTACGGTTCATCCGAATTATGAAATAGGGGAAATATCGCCGCAGCTGTTTTCGGCTTTTCTGGAGCCTATCGGAACTATGGTTAACGGCACGATGTTTAATCCCAAACATCCTACGGCCGACAGTCAGGGATTTCGAAAGGATTTTATTGACGGTGTTAAGTCGACGGGACTTAGCGCTGTAAGACTTCCGGGAGGAAATTTCGTTTCGGCCTGGCAATGGAAGGATTCAATAGGCCCTAAGGAAAATCGCAAGGTGCATCTTGATCCTGCATGGTATCAGTATATTACCAATGAAGTAGGACATGATGAGTATCTGCAGTGGGCAAAGAAAGTTAATGCAGAACCGCTGTATACCGTAAACATGGGAACAGGAACCATGCAGGATGCAATGGATATTGTGGAATACACCAATCACGAGGGCGGCAGTTACTGGTCCGATCTTCGTAAGAAATACGGTCATGAGGAACCCTATGGTGTAAAGACCTGGTATCTTGGAAATGAGATGGATGGTCCCTGGCAGCTGGGAAGTTGGGATAAAGACCCTGTAGGATACGGTGTAAGATGCCTTGAAACCTCTAAGGCTATGAAGTGGATTGATCCTACTATTAAGACAGGTGTATGCGGTTCGTCGGCACCTTTTATGGAACACTTCCCTGCATGGGACGAGGCGGTTCTTGATCAGTGTTATGATGTGGTGGATTATATTTCCGTACATCACTATCACAGTGCACCTCCTAATGATTATAAAGCCCTTCTTGGCGGTGCCACTTATTATGAGGACTTCATAAACACCGAAGTTGCAATGTGCGATTATGTTCAGTCCAAGCACAGGTCCCCAAAGAAAATAATGATATCTTTTGACGAGTACGGCGGGATGGTTCGTGAAAACCAGCCCCTTCATCCGGGACTGGGAAGATATAATATGGCAAGAATTCATCATCACTTCGATCCGGAACGCAAATATATACTTCATGATCCTGACAATATGAAGGACATGGTTTTCCCCGGCGGTGATATGGTGCATTTGCTTTCGATGACATCAATTCAGCTGGCATTCCTTCGTCATGCGGACAGAGTTAAGATTGGCTGTATGACCGGCGGCCTTGGTGCACTATGTGCTTCCAACCATGATCATGTATGGCGCGCTGCATCATCATATGCTTTTTGTGACCTTATTAAGTATGCCCGTGGAACTTCAATGC
The DNA here is from genome assembly GCA_045629045.1 of Lachnospiraceae bacterium. Lineage (GTDB taxonomy): Bacteria > Bacillota > Clostridia > Lachnospirales > Lachnospiraceae > JAILLW01. The sequence goes on along the minus strand of JAZQQM010000036.1, from coordinate 83,697 downwards.
AAACCTCGGTGGAGAGTGATACTTTTGATATTCCCGGTTATGCAATCGAGGATACATCACAGTATCCGCCCAAGGAAGGCGTAACGTATATCGACAGCGCCTCCGCCTGGGACAAAGATATCAATCGTCTTACGATATTTGTTATTAACAGAAGCGATGATACGGAATATCCGGTTAATGTTGATATTAAGGGATTTGAAGATTATAAGTTCGTAAGTCATACGCAAATGTTCAGCGAAGATATGGAACTTAAAAACAGCTATGAAAATCCCGATTTGATTAAGCCCGTAGAGAATAAGACAGGTGAGTTTAAGGATGGAGTTTTGCATACTCATGTTAAACCCTTATCCTGGAATGTGATTATATTCGAGAAAAAATAAAATCATTTATTATCAGTATTTTAAGCAGTCGACAAAGGTAATTGTCGGCTGCTTCTTGTTAGTCGAGATTAATCGGAAATAAAAATTAACAAACAAAAATTAAGAAATGTGTTGACAACCATCCTGTTACAGGTGTATATATAACACATAAACAGTTGCAACGAACTCCATATAACAACGAGGAGGTAAATATGATAATTTCACAAACATCGGGAGTTCCGATTTATCAGCAGATAGCGGACAGCTTCAGAAGTGATATATTGGAAAGCAAAATTCATCCCGGCGAATACATGCCGTCGATACGAGGCCTGGCAAAGGAACTTAAGATAAGCGTTATTACCACAATGAAGGCTTATGAGATTCTCGAAGGCGAAGGTCTGGTAACTGCGGTACAGGGGAAAGGCTATGTTGTTAATGCCCAGGATACTCAGATGCTTATAGAACAGCATATGCGTAAGGTTGAACAGGCTTTAACGGAGGCGATAGCATCAGCCAAAATAGCGGGATTAAGTAATGAACAATTGGTAGAAACATTAAAAACTTTATTGATATTAGAGGAGAACGAAAATGGAATTTGAAAACGTAATATACGGTAAGAACATTTTAAAGAAATATCCCAATTTTGAACTTAATGTTCCGGAACTTAGAATACCGAAAGGATTTGCCACGGCTTTTATCGGAGAGAACGGTGCCGGCAAAACAACACTTATAGATATCCTTGCAGGTATCAACTTAACTTATAAAGGCGAACTTACTTATTTCGGAAAATATAGCGACAAGGACAGAGAAAAAGATCCTTCCGTAAAGAACAGAATCGGTTATACAGGCACGGGAAATTATTTCCTTCCCCAGTGGACATTAAAGCAGATTAAGGAAGTTCAGCAGCTTTTGTTTGATTCCTTTGATCCGGATAAGTACGACGATATATGCGATAAGCTTGCAATTACCAAAAAGGATAACATTGATGCCAAGAAGAATGTTAATAATCTTTCGGACGGTAACAAAACAAAGCTTATGCTGGCGGGAGTTCTTGCAAGAGAAACGGATATGCTTCTTCTTGATGAACCTGCTTCTCCCCTTGATCCGCTTATGAGAGACAAGCTCTGCGAGATGATAAGAGATTATATGTATGAACGTGAAGGGGAGCGTTCGGTATTATTCTCTACACATAATATTGCCGATATGGAAGCGGTAACGGATTATGCGATTATTGTTGAGCACGGTAACATCGTAGAACAGGGCTTCGTAGAAGAACTGAAGGAAAAATATATAGTAGTTAACGGTGAACTTAGCGATTATGATGCGGCTTCAAAGGTGCTTTACAGCATTTCAAAGAATCAGTACGGATTTACAGGCATAGCCTTAACTTCGGATATGGATAAGCTTGCGGGAGTTAATGTTAAATATGAAACTCCTACATTAACCCAAATTGTTGTTGCTATTATGAAGCAGAATACATCACTTGCATAAGGAGAATATTAATTATGAAGAATATACGCAGACACTACAAAGTGTTCTTCCCGTTAATATATACTCTGTCAATATGGGTGGCCACACCTGTTATAGCGGTGGCAATGGAATTATTTATAAGCGACAGCTACTATGACAGTATGGTGCCGGTTCTGGTTACTTCCATGCTCCTTAGCATGATTCATATGTTTTTTGACTATTTTGTATTTAACGGAATAAGCTCCAAGAATTCTTCACTTAGATTGCTTAAGAGTTCAAAAAGGGGCTACAGAGTTCTTAAAAACGGATTAATTATGGACCAGGGTTTGAGATTATTAAATATCATTCTGTGTGAAATTCTGGGAACTGTTGCAGTTAACTGCATATGGGATGATGTTAATGTGCCGATTGTTATTTCGATTTTGTTCGGACTTTTGGTATATGCCTTTACTACGGCTGCCCTTATAGGCTTACGCTACATAGACGGTGTGTCCTTATATGGGCCGACAATGTCGATTGCTGCGATCGTGGTAATGCTTGCACTGCTTGGAGTTTTCCTGCTTATGGCATATGGAATATTATCTTTAATATGGGTGTACCTAATAGGGATTATAGTTTCAATTCTGGCTACCTTCTTCGGCGATTTTGCGGTGCTGAGAAGTTATAAGAAGAGTTTTATAAGATAGATATTTATCTATGAGAGGACAAAAATATGATTAGTAATATTATTAAAGATATAAAAATGGGATTTACCCTTTCAAAATACGGATTGAAGGTTAAGCTTCAGCTTGGAATGGCAGCCTTCTTTTTCGCAATCGGAGTTGTGGTTGATATAGTAAGCAAAGGATCAAGCTACATTGGCGGATTCTATATTATTCTTGCGGGAATGTTCATCTTCCAGTGCATTATTTCGATGGATGCTTCCACACTTATACAGTCATCCGGATACAAGAAAAAGATTCAGATAACGTATCCTTATTTTGCGGTAATACCCCTTGTAGTGTTGTTCTATACCATAATGGCAATTATCCACGGAATAATGGCAAAGTCGCCCATAGGCGAACTTACGGCAGCTCAAAGTTACGACCGCCAGGTTGTATATCTTTTTTCCATGAATGTGCTGCTGTTTACAACGATTGTATATTTCGGAATATGCTATAAGTACTTTATAATCGGAATGATTGTGCTTCTTGCAACAGTTATGCCGCTTACAATGTTTACCGCGAATTCGGAGGCATGGATTGTTTCGCATTTTGGCCTTTCCGGTGTTATTATAATGGGGTATGCTGTATTGGCAGTAGGGTTTGCAATATCAATCGCATTAAGCAACTTGTTGTATCGCAAACCATTATCAAAAATGGCAGTTCGTGTGGACAGGTAACTGATGGATAATCAATATTTCAATAAAGCCTTAGGTAATTTCATATATGACAATGCAAGTGGCGGAGCAATACGCCACTTGTTTGATTTAGGCTACACGGTAGATGAAATAGCCAATCGTCTTGATTATCCCACTCCAAGATCCAAAATTCAGGAAATAGTATGGGAACATATGCTTAACACGGGAATTATATCTTTTGATGACCCTAAATCCAAGGAACGAAGTGAAAAGATATCATATGTGGAAGAGTACGGTAAATATGGAGCGAAGCACTTTAAACGTGTGTCCGAAAAGATAGACGTTACCTGCAACGAGTACTGCCTGTGCGATTTTGGCAAACAAATATATCAAAATAAAGAAGCCTTCGAAACAAAACTCGAAGGCTTAAGTGTTAAAGATAAAGAATATATTCTGGGAATTCCCTGGCCCCTCCAAAGTGTATACTGTCTTATGGACGACAGAATGGAGAGGATAGTGAAACATATCAACGATAAGACTAAATCTCAGTCTTAGATGATACTACACGGTTCTTGCCGTTAGATTTTCCTTTGTACAAATTCTCATCTGCTATCGAAATAATCTTTTCAATATTAAAACCATGGATGTACTGGCTCATACCAAAGGTCATTGTAACACTTAGGTTAAGGTATCCGTCTTTCTTTTCTACAGGAACTATCTGCTGTGAAATAGCATATCTTACGGATTCGATTACCGGAATCGCATCAGCTTCCGGAACAGGAAGCATAATGAGGAATTCTTCACCGCCCCAACGGCAAAGGGTGCTTTTTTCGGGAAGAGTTTCCTTTATTGTCTTTGCTACCATCATAAGCACATCATCGCCGACATTATGGCCGTGAATGTCGTTGACCATCTTAAAGTTATCAATATCACCTATGGTAACCGTAAATAACTGACCGTTTTCTTTGACAAGAGCAACAGCCTCGTCAAGGAACTTGTCCATGGAACGACGATTGTACAAGCCTGTCAAAGGATCGACCGAAGATATATCCGAAAGCTGGGAATTTCTTTTTTCCAGTTCTTTTTCACGTATTCTGATTTCCTGAGAGAAAAATACCGAAAGAATAATTACCGCAAAGAAAGAAATGATACAGTTTAAGTTGTATGTTAAGGTAATCATTTTGTCGGTGGCAGTTCCGGCAATTATTATTCCTCTGGTTTCCCAATGGATTCTTGTTGTGATAAATACAAGCAGCGAAATCATTGAGAATAATGCGGGAGTCGAAAGCGAACGCTTTTGGCCGGGCAAAGCGTAGGTCATAAAGAATGATACCGGTGAAAGTACAATAACATAAAGCATAAAGCCGTAGTTCCAGCCGATAAGAACAGTTGAAAGAACGGCAAAAGCCGTTACTTCGATATAAGTAGTAACGAATAATTTATAAAAATCCGAGTTGTGTTTGATTTTGGTACCGCTTGATATGTAATAGATGGCCGAACATATATTGTATAAAGATAAAATGTATATTTCGGTCATAAAAAAGAAGATAGCAAGATATAAATGGATGATGCCCAAAACCACGCATAAGGCTTTGAACTTATTCTCCTGAGACGGAATACGATCTCCGTTCCATACATCCTTGACGTATTTGGTAAAACGTTTAAGCTGAATCATATTGATCACCTAACCTTTTTCTTTACATCCTCGTTCCTGGTACTCTAGTACCGATATTGGTACCTTGGTACTAATATAATTATAACATTATTATTGTATTATACAATACTTTTAATCAAAATATTTTAAAATATCGCAATTATTCCATTAATTCAAACTAATAAAGTACTGTCTAAAAAAAGAATAGTATCATATTATATCAACCAGTGATCTGGCAAGTCCGTCATGTTCGTTATCCCCCTCCGAAATGGTGGTGGAGGCGTCTTTAATGGCATCAATACCATTTTCCATGGCGATTGCAACATCACAGGATTGAAGATTTGAAATATCATTTTGCTCATCCCCTGCACCTACGGTAATAATATTGGAAATTCCTATATAGTCGCACAGAGGTTTGACGGCGGAGCCCTTACCGGAAACTGCAGGTATTATCTCGAGGTAATTGGGATTTGAATAGCATAAAGAAAGCCCCTGTTTATCGGCATAGGGTGTAAGCGCTTCCTTAAAAGCATGAAGTTTATTAACATCCTTTAATTCTATTGCAAGACACTTACAGGGGTCAATATCCAAAATATCTGTAAATGAATCGGTAAACAGTACCGGAGTTTTGATAACTCTTTGGTAATAAGCAAGTTCATCGTCCTGTCGGTGACAGATAATGTGCGTATCGCTATAGGTCTGAATGTGAATACCGTATTCTCTGGCAAGATTTTCCACATAGGTAACGTCGGTAAGCGGAATTCCGACTCTGAATATAGTCTTTTTTAGTTTACAGTCATATATTTGTCCGCCGTTATAGGCGATGATGAAGCAATTCCCCAGTTTATCAAATCCCAGTTTTTGGTACACATCGTTATAAATACTGTTTACGTCACGACCGGATGAAAGAGCAATGTAATGACCGGCAGCTGTCCAGTCTTTTAATACATTTGCCGTATATTCACTTATTGATTTGTCGTTACGAAGCAGCGTTCCGTCGAGGTCTGTAAAAAGTATTTTGGGAAGACGAAATACTGGTGAAGCGCTTAACTCATCTTTTTTTTGTTTAATTGGGATAAGAAGATCCTCGGGAACAAACATATGCCCCATACCGGTTCCCAAATCAATGGTAGGCTTGTTTTGACCGTGAAAATCAGAACCGCCGGTAATAAGAAGATTATATTCATTGGCCAATGAACGAATATCGCGTTCGTCGGAATTGTTATAGGTGGAGTATATTGCCTCGATTCCGAGAAGACCTGCATCTTTAAGACGTGCGGTTAATTTGCCGAGTTCGCTTTTGCCCATTCCGTAAAGAATAGGATGAGCAAGGACAGGAATACCGCCGCTTCGGCGAATTATTTCGACTGCACGCATTGGTGAAATTTTGGCTCTGGGAACGAAACAGGGACAGCGGTCGCCGATATATCGGTCGAAGGCTTCCTTAACAGATTTGACATAGCCCTTGTTGTACATGTATTTGGCAAAGTGAGCTCTTGTTATGACAGAACTTGGATATAGGGCTTCAAGCTCGTGCATAGTAACCGGAATCCCGTGGGCATTCAAACGCTTTACCATTTCCTCATTTCGCTTAACACGACTTGAGGCAAATAACTCTATACGACGTTTAAAATAATCGCTATGGATGTTTATGTACAATCCGACAATATGTATATCTTTGCCCCGGTATTCGCTTGAAAATTCAATACCGGGAATAACTTCAATATTAATTCCATCCTTTGATAACTCTTCGGCAGCAGTAAGTGCTTCTTCGATACCGTCCGTAGTATCATGATCCGTAAGCGCTATGGCACTTAATCCCTTTGAGGCGGCATAGTGTACCAGCTCGGTGGGAGTGAGGGTACCGTCTGATGCAGTTGAGTGAGTATGCAAATCGATGGAATTCATTAATCCTCGTCGTCTTCGGTCTTGGTGTAAATGGTTCTCTTACGAGCCATTTCATCAGACTCAAGGTATTCGTCGTAAGTTGTGATTTTGTCAATCATGTGACCGTCGGGCAAAAGCTCGATGATACGATTGGCTGTTGTTTGTACGCACTGGTGGTCACGGCAACTAAAGAGAATAACGCCGGGGAATTTAATCATTCCGGAGTTAAGGGATGAAATCGATTCCATATCAAGGTGGTTGGTAGGCTCGTCAAATATGAGACAGTTGGCCCCTGAAATCATCATCTTTGAAAGAAGACATCTTACCTTTTCGCCTCCGGAAAGTACTTTAACCTTTTTGACGCCGTCTTCACCGGCAAAAAGCATACGACCCAGGAACCCTCTTACATAAGTTATATCTTTAACGGGAGAATATCCTGTTAACCAGTCGGTAATAGTGTAATCGTTATCAAATTCTTTATTTGAATCCTTGGGGAAATATGCCTGGGAGGTTGTAACACCCCACTTGTATGTACCTGAATCAGGCTCCAGTTCACCTGCAAGGATTTGGAAAAGAGTAGTCTTTGCAAGTTCGTTGCCGCCCACAAAGGCTATCTTGTCGTCATGTCCCACATTGAATGTAATGTTGTCGAGAACCTTGACACCGTCAATTGTTTTGGTGATGCCTTCGACGCTTAAAACTTCATTACCGATTTCTCTGTCGGGTCTAAAGTCAATGTAAGGATATTTACGTGAAGAGGGCTTGATGGTGTCAAGCTCAATCTTTTCAAGAGCTCTCTTACGGGAAGTAGCCTGCTTTGACTTTGAGGCATTGGCAGAGAATCTTGAAATGAATTCTTGTAATTCCTTGATTTTTTCTTCTTTTTTCTTATTGGCTTCCTTCATCTGCTTAATAAGAAGCTGGCTTGATTCGTACCAGAAATCGTAGTTACCGGCATAAAGCTGAATCTTACCGTAATCGATATCGCAGGTGTGGGTACATACCTTGTTGAGGAAATATCTGTCATGGCTTACAACGATGACAGTGTTTTCGAAGTTAATAAGGAATTCTTCGAGCCATGCAATAGCATCCAAATCAAGATGGTTGGTGGGCTCATCCAAAAGAAGAATGTCGGGGTTACCGAAAAGGGCTCTTGCAAGAAGAACCTTAACCTTTTCGTTACCGTTTAAGTCTTTCATAGTTGAATAATGAAGGTCGGTGTCGATGCCAAGACCGTTAAGAAGCATTGCTGCGTTACTTTCGGCTTCCCATCCGTCCATTTCGGCAAATTCGGCCTCAAGCTCTGCGGCTTTAACGCCGTCTTCATCCGAAAAATCTTCCTTCATATAAATGGCATCTTTTTCTTTCATGATGTCGTAGAGTCTTTGATTTCCCATGATAACAACGTCCATTACGGGGAATTCGTCATATTTGAAGTGGTCCTGTTCGAGAACCGAAAGACGCTGTCCCGGAGTTATTGCGATATCGCCGTTTGTTGTATCGAGATTACCTGACAGAATCTTAAGGAAAGTTGACTTTCCGGCACCGTTTGCACCGATAATTCCATAACAGTTACCTTCCGTGAATTTAATATTTACATCCTCGAAAAGGGCCTTTTTTCCGATTCGAAGTGTTACGTTATTTGCGCTTATCATAGTAAATCCTTTCTTGCTATAAGAAGTATATCTTTGTCCAAAGATATACATTATATATAGTGTATCCTTAATGATTATACATAAAATTGTGCCGAAAACAAGCACAATTGATACAAAATAGCATAAAAAATGGTGCCAAAGTACCTGGGATGTGGTATAATGGCTCATAGCGTCTTAACGTTATTAATTTATGGGAAAAAGGAGTGTTTTTATGAACAAGTGGGTTTATTCTTTCAAAGAGGGTAATGCCAACATGCGAAATCTGTTAGGTGGTAAAGGTGCCAACTTAGCAGAAATGTCCAATATCGGACTTCCTGTTCCACAGGGATTTACTATTACTACCGAGGCATGTACCCAGTATTATGAAGATGGCCGCAAAATTAACGACGAAATTATGACTCAGGTCATGGACGGTGTTGCCATGATGGAAGAGGTTAATGGAAAGAAATTTGGTGACTTAAAGAATCCTTTATTGGTTTCTGTTCGTTCCGGTGCCAGAGCTTCAATGCCCGGTATGATGGATACGATTTTGAACCTGGGACTTAATGATGATGTGGTAGCTGCTATGATAGCAGGTAACCCTGATCCTAAATTCGAAAGATTCGTATACGATTCATACAGAAGATTCATCCAGATGTTCTCTGATGTTGTTATGGAAGTAGGTAAGAAATATTTTGAACAGCTCATTGACAAGATGAAGGCCGATAAGGGCGTACAGTATGATGTGGATTTATCTGCGGAAGATTTAAAGACTTTGGCGGAACAGTTCAAGGCTGAGTATAAGAATCAGCTTGGAGAGGACTTCCCTTCAGACCCTGTTGTACAGCTTAAGCTTGCTATCGAAGCTGTATTTAAGTCATGGGACAATCCTCGTGCCAACGTATACAGAAGAGACAATGATATCCCTTATTCATGGGGTACCGCAGTTAACATTATGCCTATGGTATTCGGTAACTTAAACGATAAGTCAGGTACAGGTGTTGCATTCACACGTGACCCTGCTACGGGCGAAAAAAAGCTTATGGGTGAGTTCTTAAAGAATGCTCAGGGTGAAGATGTGGTTGCAGGTGTTCGTACACCTATGCCGATTGCTCAGATGGAGCAGGAATTCCCTCAGGCTTATTCGGAATTCATTAAGGTATGCGAAATTCTTGAGAATCATTATCATGATATGCAGGATATGGAGTTTACCGTTGAAAACGAAAAATTATACATGCTCCAGTGCCGTAACGGTAAGAGAACTGCTCCGGCAGCATTAAAGATAGCATGTGACTTGGTAGACGAAGGACATAAGAGCGAAGCTGAAGCTGTAGCTATGATTGATCCCCGTAACCTTGATACATTACTTCATCCTCAGTTCGACATGGATGCTATTAAGAACGCAACACCGTTGGGTAAAGGACTTGGTGCTTCTCCGGGTGCTGCCTGCGGTAAGGTTGTATTTACCGCAGAGGATGCCGAAACTTGGGCAGCTAAGGGCGAAAAGGTAGTTCTTGTAAGACTTGAAACTTCTCCCGAAGACATTACAGGTATGAAGGTGGCTCAGGGTATTTTGACAGTAAGAGGCGGTATGACCTCTCATGCGGCAGTAGTTGCACGTGGTATGGGAACATGTTGTGTTTCAGGTTGCGGCGATATTGCCATGGACGAAGAAAACAAGAAGTTTACATTGGCAGGTACTACATTTACGGAAGGTTCCGAAATCAGTATTGACGGAACTACAGGTAACATTTATGCGGGAATTATTCCTACCGTAGATGCCAAGATAGCAGGTGAGTTCGGTCGAGTAATGGCTTGGGCCGACAAATACAGAGTATTAAAGGTCAGAACCAATGCAGATACTCCTGCGGACGCTAAGAAAGCAAGAGAGCTGGGCGCAGAGGGTATCGGTCTTTGCCGTACAGAGCATATGTTCTTTGAAGCTGACAGAATTGCAGCATTCAGAGAAATGATTTGCTCGGATACAGCCGAAGAAAGAGAAGAAGCTTTAAATAAGATTCTTCCTTATCAGCAGAGCGATTTTGAACAGTTATACGAAGCTTTGGAAGGATGCCCGGTTACAATTAGATTCCTCGATCCTCCGCTTCATGAGTTCGTGCCTACGGAAGAAGCCGATATTAAGAAGCTTGCGGATGCTAAGAACAAATCTGTTGAAGAAATAAAGACTATGATTGATTCACTTCATGAATTCAATCCTATGATGGGTCATAGAGGCTGCCGTCTTGCGGTTACTTATCCGGAAATCGCAGTTATGCAGACTAAGGCAGTAATAAGAGCTGCAATTAACGTTCAGAAGAAGCATTCCGACTGGTCTGTAAAGCCTGAAATTATGATTCCTCTTATTTGTGAGACGAAGGAACTTGCAATGATTAAGAAGCTTGTTGTTAATACAGCCGAAGATGAAATTGCAAATGCAGGGGTTGAATTATGTTATGAAGTCGGTACCATGATTGAAATTCCAAGAGCTGCACTTACAGCTGATGAGATTGCAAAGGAAGCTGATTTCTTCTGCTTCGGTACCAATGATTTGACACAGATGACATTCGGTTTTTCAAGAGATGATGCAGGTAAGTTCTTAAATGCTTACTATGACAATAAGATTTTTGAGAATGATCCTTTTGCAAAACTTGACCAGAACGGTGTAGGCAAGCTTATGGAAATGGCTATCAATCTTGGCAAGCCTGTTAACCCCAATCTCCATATCGGTATTTGCGGTGAACACGGCGGCGATCCTGCTTCCGTTGAGTATTGCCATAAGATTGGCCTTGATTATGTATCCTGCTCGCCGTTCAGAGTTCCTATAGCTCGTCTTGCAGCAGCACAGGCTGCAATTGCCGAGAAGAATTCAGCTAAAGAGGCACGCAGCAAGGCAGCTACGGATGCATTAAAGGATGCAAAGGTTGCTGTCGGCAAGGTGGCAGATGTTGCAATTGATGCGGCTAAGGATTTTGCCAAGGATGTAGCAAAGACAGGCGCAGGTGTAGCCAAAGCTTCTGCTGCAGGTGCCAAGGCAGGATTTGAAGAGGCAAAAAAGACATTTAACGAACTTAAGAATAACTAATTACAGTTATTCCTTAAAATTTATTGAGTGGAACAAGTGATCGCTGGCGCATAGCGCGAGAGGAAAGTCCGGGCTTCATAGGGCAGAATGCCAGATAACGTCTGGCGGAGGTGACTCCAGGACAAGTGCAACAGAAAATAACCGCCCGATACATGGAAACATGTCTGTCTTCGGACAGGTAATTGGGTAAGGGTGAAAAGGCGGTGTAAGAGACCACCGCGTCCCTGGTAACAGGTACGGCATATGTAAACTCCATTCGAAGCAAATCCAAGCGTAAAGCGTTGAGGCGGCCCGCTTAGCTTTCAGGTAGGATGCTTGATACTATTGGCGACGATAGTACTAGATAGATGATCACTCTAGACAGAACCCGGCTTATCGTTCCACTCATCAATACGAATTATGATTATTAATATTAACAAAGCCAAATTTATAGTATTTGTAATTGCTGCTTCGGCAGCGATTATAATACTTGGTTGGGCTTTGTTTTTTGTTCCGGATAATAATGTTAATGCCTGTGTCCGAATATATACCGGCGAAGGATACGGCTCGGGTATGGTATACGGCATTAGTGAGGATGAGGTGCTTATTGCCACGGCAGCACATGTGCTTGAAGGGTATGATAAGAATTCATATGTGGAATTTGCAAATGGCAGCAGTGCTCATGCTCTTATGTGCAGTCTTGACGACAATGATGATATAGGTATTTTAAGTGTACCTGTATCTAATATAGATAATAAGACTTTGAATAGTATTAAAGAGGTTGACATAACAACAGATGCGTTTGTAGATGAACCATCCTATTTATCCAATGATTACACGGATAAATGTATAATGTATGATTTGTTTCAAAAAAATGGTATAATATTATTTGTTAATGGCAAAATAACATCTATGAACGAATATGTATATGCTTTTGATAAGCATATGTTACACGGAATTTCCGACAAGGTGACGGAGGGTATGAGCGGAAGCCCGATATTTGATTCAAAGGGCAGGCTTTTGGGAATGTTACTTGCAGGAAACGACGCAGGTGATTTCGTGGGAATAACGTACTTTAATCTTGTAAATCATTAACACCTGTGATACGTTGATTTTAGTAGAATGTAACGATAGATATAGTTGAGTGTAGAGGGTATCGGATGATTCATATTTTTATCATCAATTCACATGCTGGCAATTCTTCATTTTCGGCTGAACTGCGTAATCATTTGGCGTCACGAATTGATATCAACTATTACATTTTGCATACACGAAAGTCTCGTACCGAGACAGAACTTGTAAGAGAGGTTATCTCTTTATTTGAGGGCGAAAAGATACGTATCTACAGTTGCGGAGGCTCGGGTACGTTTTGCAATATTCTTAACGGTATTTCCGATTTTAGCAAGATAGAACTTGCTTTTTTCCCTAACGGCTTGACTAATGACTTTTTGGAAGCTTTTGGTAAGCAGGAAGAACTGTTTAATGATATTGATGCTTTGATTGACGGTGACGTGGTTAATATTGATTACATCAAAACCAATCATGGCGTGGCACTTAATACATTCAGTCTTGGACTTGATTCTTTGCAAATTCGTAAGACGGAAGAATTCCGTCCCTTGTCTATTTTCGGACGAGACGTTCCGTATAATCTGGCTACTATTATATCGGTTCTGTTTTGCAAACCCATTGATCTTGAAATTGAAATAGACGGACAAATCCAAATCGGAAGATTTGCCGAGGTGTTCTTTGGAAACGGTGGCTTGCTGGGAGGCATTCTTTACTGTGATCTTGATATGAATTATATGGACGGCAAGGGGTTCTTCTGTTTTAAGAAGTTCATTTCAAGAAGAGGTCTGTTTAAGACCTTACACGGCTTGCAGATATCAAAGCCAGACAGGAAAACATATCTTGATTATGAAGCTCTGGTGGACAAAGAAATAACCATAAGACGAAGAGACGGAGCTAAATTCGAGGTGGATTTGGACGGGGAAATTCAGGAACCGCAGTTCGAATGGACTGTTAAGATAGAAAAGCAGGCATTACCTTTTGTGGTGCCTAAAGGATTGGAAGTAAGATGCGAGAATTAAGACAAAGAGGACATCTTCTTGGAATAACTGCATATATTGCGTTCGGTATATTCTTTTTGGTAGATGCCGGCATGCTTCCATGGGCAAACACGGCCTTTATCTGGGGCGGTGTTATGAGTTGGTGGATAGGCATTCTGGTAATGGCATTTACCATTGTCAGCGATACCGTTCCTTCAATTGTTTTTGAACTGGTGTACATAGTATTTTGTAACCTGTTTGTTTTTTGGATGCAGCTGCTTATCGGAACGTCATCTATCGGACTGCTGTCCCAGATGCTGATGTGGCTTGTTGTGGTGTCATTTATCAATACGGGAATAATCCACTTCCAGGCTGTTGTGGAAGCAATTGTGTTTTTTGCAACATTTGCCCTGCCAAAGGATATTTTCCCACAGTTTGACCTTAACATCAGAGCCATTCCATCGGTAATGCTGGCCCTTGCTGCGGCAGACTGGATCAGCCAGATTATTGTAAAGGGTATCATTCAGATGAACGAGGAAAACCAGGAACACGAGCGAAGCCTGGATGACCTTCTTGAAATTGTCGAAGCTAAGCATAAGGAAGCAAAGATAGCTACAAGAGCTAAATCATCCTTCCTTTCAAATATGTCTCATGAAATAAGAACGCCTATTAATGCGGTTCTTGGTATTGATGAGATGATTCTTAGAGAAAGTAACGAAAATAAGATTAAGGAATATGCACGTGATATCAAGAACAGCGGTAATGTTCTTCTTTCACTTGTTAATGATATTCTTGATATTTCCAAGATTGAAGAAGGCCGTATGGAACTTCTTAATGTGGACTTCTCTGTTAAAGAGTTAATATCCAATGTTAAGAATATGATTAATACCCATATGAGTAACAAAGGACTTAACTTTACGGTAAGTGTTGAAGAAACGATGCCCTCTGTTTACACAGGCGACGACGTTCGTATTACGCAGATATTGATTAATCTCCTTACGAATGCAGCTAAATATACACATGAAGGTTCTGTTGAATTCAGTATATCCGGACAAAGAGTAGGCAAGGATGAGATTCTTCATTTTGCCGTTAAGGATACGGGAATAGGAATTAAGCCGGAAGACCTTAAGAAACTTAATGATAAGTTTGTACGTTTTGATGAAGAAAAGAACAGATTCATTGAAGGTTCGGGACTGGGTATTACGATTGTAAATGCGTTCCTTTCAATGATGAATTCCGAACTCGTGGTTGAAAGTGAATACGGCAAGGGCTCTGTTTTTTCATTTAATCTTAAACTACCTATAGTGGATGAAACGCCTATATCTATGGCGTCTGATAATATCGGTCGCATGCGCCGTAAGAATGAGTTCTTTGAAGCGCCGAATGCCAAGGTTTTGGTTGTGGATGATAATGCTTTGAACATCAAGGTGTTTGTAGGTCTTCTTAAACGCACCAAGGTTCAGATTGATACGGCACTTAGCGGTAAAGAAGCAGTCGAACTTGGCATGCACAAAAAGTATGACGTTATTTTCATGGATCATATGATGCCTGAAATGGACGGAATAGAAACAATGAAACAGATGAAGGGTCTTGGCACAGATCCGTTAAATGCCGATACTCCTTTCGTGGCCCTTACGGCAAATGCCGTGGCGGGAATAAGTAAAATGTATATTGAAGCAGGTTTTGCGGATTATCTTGCCAAACCCGTACATCCGGAACATCTTGAGGATATACTAAAACTTTATGTCGGAGGCATCAGGTGATAAGTAGCATTGTATATATTCTTGATATACCACTAATGTTATTAGTAACTTTTACTTATGTATTTTTTACGCTTACACCTAACGGATTGAATCGTAGGCAGTATAGGCTTATTAAGGTTGCATTTGCGGAGGAGTTCATTTTTACAATCGTAGAGCTTACCTATGGAATGATAGGAATGGGGTACCTGAAGGTAACCTATGATATGCTTTATGTGATTGATATTATTTATAATTTTACTGTATTATTGTCGGGAATTATCTGGTGCATGGTTGCCTTCGCTTTTATGCAAAAACTGTCATTTCTGGCCAATGCAATTCTCTTTGCAATCGCTATTGTCGGGGTTATTTTCTTCGTTTGTGAAATCGGATTTAAGGGAAGTAAATTGTTCGTATGCATGGAAGAGGGACAGATTTCTTACGGAACTCTTTCTCATTTTTGGGCGGTGTTCTGTTTTACTCCGCTTGCCTTGCTTTTAGGTGTTGCGATTGTAAATTTCTGGTCAAAGGAAGAATATGCAAATCGTGACAAAATTAAGCCGTTTTTGGTATTTCCGATTATACATTTCGGATTCGGTATTTTTCAGGTAATTTATCCGTTTAGCTTTTTTACTATAACAGGTCTTGGCGTGGCTTCACTGTATTTGTACATTACTCTTAATACTTCGCTTATTTTGGAAGATAAAACGACAGGATTACCTAACCGCCGTCATATGATACGTGACATTGATTCTTTGATATTCGGCAAAATTGGTTGGAGTATAATGACTTTTGATGTTGAAGGTCGTGAAAATATTTATGATGAATTTGGAAATGGGGAGAAGGATATTATTAACAATATTCTGTCTGAAGTTATGGCGGATGTATGTGTGTCTTATTCCTGCAAAGCCTATTCTTTTAGTGACGACAGATTCGTATTGATATGTAAAAATAATAATTCAATGTATGCAGATCAGATATGCGCTACGGTTGAAACTATAACAGAGAACCAGTCACTGGAAAAGAAACTGCCCTATAAGATTAATATATTTAGTGATTATGTATGTATCGATGAGGAAACTACACTTACGATTCCGGATATAATAAGCCTTATTAAAAAGCAAATGGTTGCAAAAAAGAAAAAATATGAATAAATCCCTTTATTTTGCTTGACAAGGGGTTAACTCATGACTACAATAATATGCGTGTGTTTACATTAAAACGTCCGTGTCTCCGGCTTTAATGAAACACTGATACGGATGATTTTATAGGAGGTGAACTCATGGCTAATATTAAATCTGCTAAGAAGAGAGTTTTAGTTGCTGCTAGAAACGCAGAAAAGAATAAGGCTATCAAGACAGGTGTTAAGACTGCAGTTAAGAAAGTTAATGCTGCTATCGAAGCTAATGATAAGACTGCAGCTCAGGAAGCATTGACCGCTGCAACAGCTATCATTGACAAGGCTTGTTCAAAGGGCGTTTATCATAAGAATACAGCTTCTAGAAAGGTTTCTCGTTTAGCTGCAGCTGTTAATAAAATGGCTTAAGCTTAAGAAATTTTATAGATAGAATGAATGAATTTAAACCGCTTTGTACCGTCATACGAAGCGGTTTTCTTGTACATATTACAGATAATAATTGTTTGATTTAAGTAGGTATCATTAATGGAAAGAACAGATATGTCCAAAATCCGCAACTTCTGTATAGTTGCTCATATAGATCACGGTAAGAGTACTCTGGCCGACAGAATTATTGAACAGACAGGTTTGCTTACAAGCCGTGAAATGCAGGCACAGGTTCTTGATAATATGGATTTGGAACGTGAACGCGGTATTACGATTAAGGCTCAAACCGTTCGTACTGTCTACAAAGCTAAGGATGGAAATGAGTATATTCTTAATCTTATAGACACTCCCGGTCACGTTGATTTTAATTATGAGGTATCAAGGTCGCTTGCTGCATGTGATGGGGCTATTTTGGTAGTGGATGCTGCCCAGGGAATAGAGGCGCAGACCCTGGCCAATGTTTATCTTGCACTGGATCATAATCTTGAAGTCTTTCCTGTAATTAATAAAATTGACCTTCCTTCGGCAGAACCGGAACGGGTTAAGAATGAAATTGAGGATGTGATAGGCCTTGAGGCCCAGGACGCTCCTTTGATTTCGGCCAAGAACGGAATCGGAATTGACGAAGTGCTTGAGGCTATTGTTAATAAGATTCCTGCTCCGACAGGTGATTATAATAAGCCCTTTAAGGCTCTTATTTTTGATTCCCTGTATGATTCCTATAAGGGCGTAATCATATTCTGCCGTATATTCGACGGAAGGGTGTCTAAGGGGACCCAGATTAGAATGATGGCAACCGGAGCGGTAGCTGATGTTGTTGAGGTTGGAACCTTCGGTGCGGGACAATTCATTCCCTGCGAGGAACTATGTGCGGGAATGGTAGGTTATATTACCGCCTCTATTAAGAATGTTCAGGATACGGCAGTGGGTGATACCGTAACGGATAATAATAATCCCTGTGAAGAAGCTCTTCCGGGATATAAGAAGGTTCAATCCATGGTATACTGCGGTATGTATCCGGCAGACGGTGCCAAGTATCCGGATTTACGCGATGCGTTGGAAAAACTTCAGCTAAATGATGCATCTTTAACATATGAACCGGAAACTTCTATTGCGTTGGGATTTGGATTTAGATGCGGATTTTTGGGATTGCTTCATCTTGAAATAATTCAGGAGCGTCTGGAAAGAGAATATAATCTTGATCTTGTTACGACAGCTCCGGGTGTAATTTACAAAATTCACAAAACAGACGGCGAAGTGATTGACTTGACAAATCCCAGTAACTTACCGGACCCATCTCAGATTGATTATATGGAGGAGCCTGTAGTTTCCGCAGAAATAATGGTTACCACCGAATTTATAGGGCCTATTATGGAACTATGCCAGCAGCGTCGCGGAAGATATCTGGGAATGGAGTACATGGAGACTACAAGAGCACTTCTTAAGTATGAACTTCCTCTTAATGAAATAATTTATGATTTCTTTGACGCACTTAAGTCAAAATCCCGGGGCTATGCTTCGTTTGATTATGAGTTAAAAGGATATGAAAAGTCGGAGCTTGTTAAGCTTGATATTCTCATTAACAAAGAAGAGGTTGATGCACTTTCGTTTATTGTACATAAAGAAGGTGCTTATGAACGCGGACGTAAGATGTGTGAGAAACTTAAGGATGAAATTCCCAGACATTTATTTGAAGTACCGATTCAAGCTTGTGTAGGCGGTAAGGTAATTGCAAGAGAAACTGTTAAGGCTCTTAGAAAAGACGTGCTTGCCAAGTGTTACGGCGGTGATATTACGCGTAAGAAGAAGCTTCTTGAGAAGCAGAAAGAAGGAAAGAAACGTATGAGGCAGTTCGGTAATGTCGAAATACCTCAGAATGCGTTCATGTCCGTATTGAAACTGGATGAAGATTAGTATTTACATTCACATACCGTTTTGTGTAAGGAAGTGCTTATATTGCGACTTCCTTTCTTTTTCTGCCACGGAAGAAGTATATGAAACCTATGTTAATTCACTCGTTAAGGAAATAATATATCGTAGCGTGGATTATTTCGAATATGAAGTGGAATCCATATTTTTCGGCGGCGGCACTCCAAGTATATTGCCGGCAGGACATATATCAAAAATTCTCGAAGCAATATACACTCATTACGATGTTTCGCCTTCCTGCGAGACAACTATAGAAATAAATCCGGGAACTATTAGTGAAAATGATGGAAAACTTGATGAATATGCAAAGGCGGGAATCAATAGACTGAGCATAGGACTTCAGTCGGCTAACGACGAGGAATTAAGGTTGCTTGGAAGAATCCACACGGTGGCGGATTTTGAAAAATTGTGGGAAATGGTTCACCGTAAAGGCTTTAATAACTGCAATGTGGATATTATGAGTGCAATCAGTAATCAAACAACGGAGTCTTATCAAAAGTCCCTTGAGTATGTATGTAATCTTAAATATAAACCTACTCATATCTCAGCATATAGCCTAATAATTGAAGAAAATACGCCTTATGCGACTATGAAGCTTAATCTTCCCAATGAAGATGATGAACGGTATATGTATGCATTAACCAAGCAAATCCTTAGCGAACACGGATATAACAGATATGAAATATCAAATTATGCCCTTGACGGATATGAGTGCTATCATAATAAAGTTTATTGGAAACGTGGCAATTATGTAGGTTTTGGTATTGGAGCATCTTCCATGGTAGAGAATATTCGATGGAAAAACACTCCCTATTTACAAAATTATATAGATGAAGAGTTTATACATTTTGATGATGAAGTGCTATCGGTTAAATCCCAAATGGAAGAGTATATGTTTTTGGGCCTTAGAATGAGTAAAGGTGTTACTGTTGCCGAGTTCGAGGAGTATTTTGGTTGCGAATTCCCTAAGGAATATTGGGAGGTTGTGCAAAAATATAAAAAACTCGGCATGATTGAGGTTTACAATAATGATAGAATTATGTTAACCGACGAGGGGATTAATGTATCTAATGTTGTTTTGTCGGAGTTTTTATTTGACTGATTGCATGTAAATTGACTGACAATATTCGAATTTTGTTGTAATTATGCTAGAAAGGAAGTAAAATTATTGTTAGGTATTTTTTGATTTTTTATTTGGGGGATTGCTTATATGCAGTTTAAGAAAATTGAAGAATTAAGACCGGGAATGCGCTTGGCAAGACCTATCTATAATAAGAACGGTGTTTTGCTTTTTGAACGTGATTCTAAGATTACGGGCCCCGGAATTGACAGTATTAAGAATTTTGGCCTTATCGGATTGTTTATTCTGGAGCCGGCTGAGCCTTGTCCGCCCATGACGGAAGAAGATATTGAATTCGAGCGTTTCCAGACAGTAAATGTGTTTAGCTTAATGGATGAAATCGAAAGAATTCGCACTCAGGGTAAAACAGCTAAACTGCAGATTATTGTTTCTAATATTATCAAGAGCTACGGCCATCTTGAAACTAAGATTAACTTTAATCAGAATCTTCGTAGTGAAGAGGATGCTAAATATAAGCATGCACTTAATGTTGCGATTTTAGCGGCTATGATGTGCAATAAGCTTAATGTTAAAGTCGAGGACAGACTTGATGTTGTTTCTGCAGCTTTGATGCGAGGCAATATCCATATTGATGTAATTGAGAAACTCTTCTCATCAAATCCTAATGTTAAAAGATATGTATTTCAGGCTGATACAATAGCGGAAGGACTTGAAGCCGGTGCTATTGAACAGAATGTTAAACTTATGGAAGGCGGTAAGATACTTGCAGTTGCTGACAAGTTCGATGAAATGACTGCGATGAATGCCGACAGGACACCCGAATCTGAACTGGCAACTATTAAGTTCCTTCTGGATAAGCCCGGAATATATGAAAAGAGTGTAGTAATGAGTCTCGTGGATTCAATTAATGTATTGGTTCCGGGAGTCTGCGTTGAACTTAGTACCGGTTCAAAAGCTCTCGTTTTAACGGAAAACAGATCTGATTTATTCAGACCTATGGTTCTTTCTTTTGAACGAAATGAGATTATTGACCTGTCGAATCGTTCAACCTTCGGGGATATCGAAATCGTTGATATTATGAAAACAATGGACAACAGGCATGTTGTGGATACTGAAATGTTAAAGAGCTACGGAGGTTGACAATGGCTATACCAAGACTTGATGAATTACTTACTATTGCGAAACAAAATAGCGCATCCGATGTGCACATCACCGTTGGTGTTCCGCCTAAGATGCGTGTTAACGGACACCTAATCACGTTGGATTACGATCGTCTTATGCCCAATGATACAATGGGTTACGTTCAGGAAATTATGGATGAACGTCAGCTTGCTACCTTTAAAGAGAAAGGTGAATATGATATGTCTTTCTCTATCAGTAATGTAGGTCGTTACCGTGTTAATGCATTCTATCAGAGAGGTTCGGCTGCACTGGCATTCCGTCTCGTAGGTACGGAAGTTCCGGATCCTAATTCTCTTGGAGTTCCGCCGTCGGTAATTGATTTATATACACGTAAGAGAGGACTTATCCTTGTTACGGGACCTACGGGTTCAGGTAAGTCAACAACTCTTGCCGCTATAATTGATAAGATTAATAAAAACAGAGATGCCCATATAATTACTCTTGAGGATCCTATCGAGTATTTGCATCAGCATAATATGTCAATCGTTAACCAAAGAGAAATCGGTATTGACTCGCAGAATTATGCCAATGCTTTAAGAGCTGCTCTTCGTGAAGACCCGGATGTTATTCTTGTAGGAGAAATGCGTGACTTTGAGACAATTTCGGTAGCTATTACGGCCGCTGAAACAGGACATTTGGTTCTTTCAACATTGCATACTATCGGTGCTGCCAGCACTGTTGACCGTGTAATCGACGTATTTCCGCCTCATCAGCAACAGCAGATTCGTGTTCAGTTTGCGAACGTACTTGAGGCAGTTATTTCCCAGCAGCTTATTCCTCTTGCGGATGGATCGGGACGAGTTGCGGCATTTGAGGTACTTCATGCAAACCATGCTGTACGTAATCTTATCCGTGAAGGTAAGTCGCATCAGTTAATGAGCGTAATGCAGACTAACCGTAAGATGGGTATGATGGTTATGGATGAAGCTATCCAGCAACTTTATATGATGGGTAAGATTAATCGTGATATGGCAGTTCAGTTCGCTGTTGATCCTGACGGAATGGAAAACAAACTGATGTAAATTGTTATGATATTAAGCACCGCATTTATGCGGTGCTTTTTTCTTGACAAAGATATAGGCGTTTGATATATTAAGTTCCATACCTAAGAGACACAATTCTATTTTTTCGGGCGTATCGCCCACTTTTTTCACTTAATTTTCATAATTGTATTTTAGTTAACGAAAAGGAGGTACTTTTGTTTAGTTCAATTGTATCGGGAACCGTTTGGGGGCTAAATGCGCACTTAATTAAGGTGGAAGTTGACGTTTCGTCGGGGCTTCCGTGCTTTGTTATGGTTGGCTCCCTTTCAGGAGAAGTAAAGGAATCGGCAGAGCGGGTGCGTATCGCTCTAAAAAACATGAAAATAAATGTTCCGCCCATGCATGTTGCGGTAAACCTGTCTCCGGGAGATATTAAGAAGCAGGGGACAGGATTTGATTTTCCCATTGCATTGGGACTGCTTACGGCAATGGGAAAGATAGACCCCAAATCACTGGAAAAAACCCTTGTAATAGGAGAAATAGGACTTAACGGAACCATTAATTCCGTAAACGGAGTAATGCCGATTGTATGGGAAGGCAGGAAAAACGGTATTGAAGTGGCGCTGGTTCCCAAGGCCAATGTAAATGAAGCATCCTTAATAGAAGGCATAAAAGTAATAGGTATTGATAATTTATCTACAGCTATTGAATATATTAATTCAAAAGATAAGGATTCTGTAATTGAGTCGGCAGCATGTGACCTGTCGATGATGGAATTACGCAGTAATCTTGATTTCGCTGATGTTGTGGGTCAGGAGAGCCTTAAAAGAGGAGCGCTTATTGGGGCAGCAGGTGCCCATCATCTGCTTATTATGGGACCACCGGGTACAGGAAAAACAATGATTGCCCGTAGAATTCCCTCAATTCTCCCTCCTTTGTCCCAGGATGAACGTATGGATGTTACATCTATTTACAGTATAGCAGGGAAGTTAAGCGCAAATACCCCGCTTATATGTGAACGCCCCTTTGTGGCTCCACACCATACAATGTCACCACAAGCCATGGCGGGAGGGGGCGGCGTGCCACGCCCGGGAGCGGTGTCGCTTGCCCATAAAGGAGTCCTGTTTTTGGATGAATTGCCGGAATTTATGCGGACGGCAATAGATATGCTGCGTGAACCTCTTGAAGAAAAAAACATTAATATTTCAAGGGCTGCCGGATCATTTACATATCCTGCCGACATTATGCTGGTTGCGGCAATGAACCCATGCCCCTGCGGATACTATCCGGATTTTAATAAATGTAATTGTTCACCTGTAGCTATTAAACATTATATTAGCCATATTTCGGGTCCTATTCTGGACAGAATTGATATTTGTCTTCGGGCCGAAAAGGTAAATATTAAGACCCTCAATAATTCGGATGATTCCATATCAAGTGCGGTAATGAAAGAACAGGTACTTGCAGCACGTAAAATCCAGGAAGAACGGTACAAAGGATTAAATATCACGTGTAATTCGGAACTGACACCTGACAAAATAAAGGAGTTTTGTTCTCTTGGTTATGCGGAAAAGACTCTTTTTGAGGATATCTGTACCAAACTTGATTTGTCGGCAAGAGCATATCACAGGACCTTAAAGGTGGCACGGACTATAGCGGATATTGAGGGTAGCAAAGATATAAAAGAAAAACATCTTACAGAGGCTGTATGCTACAGAACACAAATGGGATTAATCAGATAGGGAGACGGATTGTATGAATGAATACAGATACTGGTTACATAGAATTCCCAATATAGGTGATGCAACCATATACAGACTGCTTGAGGAATATCCAAGTGAAAAGGAGGTATATGATGCATGCTGCAGGGGGGATGGAAAAGTACTTGATATTATTGCAAGAGGGAAGAATAAAGAAACTGTTAAGGCGGATGTGATAAGGTTCGCATGTGAGTCGGATCCGACAGATGAATATAAAGAACTTACAGGAAAAAATATAACCTTTACCACAATATATGACGCATGTTATCCAATGCGGTTAAAGGATATGGACAGACCCCCATACGCTTTGTACTGTATTGGCGAACTGCCTAAGGATGATGTCCCTGCGGTAGCAATTATCGGGGCAAGAAACTGCACGGAGTATGGGACCTTTATTGCCAATGCCTTCGGGAGTGCTCTGGCTAAAGAGGGGGTAAATATTATAAGCGGGATGGCAATCGGAGTTGATGGAATAGCACAAAGAGCGGCACTTAATTCCAATGGAATAACATATGCTATCCTTGGTTCCGGGGTAGATGTATGTTATCCGGATGCAAATTATAAACTGTATAAAGCTATTAGCGAAAAGGGCGGTGTAATAAGTACGTTTCCACCGGGAACCCGACCGCAGAAAAGGCTGTTCCCCGAAAGAAACAAAATAGTGGCGGCACTGTCAGATTTAGTACTGGTGGTTGAGGCAAGACTTAAGTCCGGTACGGGAATTACCGTGGAATTGGCTTTAAAAATGGGGAAGGATGTTTATGCCGTGCCGGGTAGAATAACAGACCGATTGTCAGACGGCTGCAATATGTTGTTACGGCAGGGTGCCGGTATTGCGTTATCCCCGGAGGATATTCTTAGAGAATTGGCAGGACTATGGGGAAGAGAACATCCAAATAGCAATAAATTAAATCAGAATTTAATTACTAAGCTTGATTTATGCCGAAGACCACGGGATGAAGGTATACTTAAGTATCTTGATGCTTATCCTAAGTCGGTTGATGAAATTCACGCACTTCGTCTTAAGGATGAACCGGATACTCCGCTGCCTGCCACTTTATCGGAACTGGTATTAAAATGTATAGACGGACAGGCGGGTCAGGTGGGTAGCAGCTACTTCTACAAAATCCTTTAATCACAGGTGAAATTGTGCTATAATTCCAGTATCTGTGTAAACTGATAGGAGAATAAAAACATGAAAACATTTATGAAAGAATTCAAAGAATTTATTGCCCGAGGTAATGTTATGGACATGGCAGTCGGTGTTATTATCGGTAGCGCATTTACTGCAATTGTCACATCACTTGTTAACGATTTATTAATGCCGGTTATTTCCCTAATTACCGGTGGATTTGATTTATCTTCCCTTTGTATTAAGTTATCGGATGCGGAAGATGCTGCCAGCATTAACTATGGTGCATTTATCCAGGCTATTCTCAATTTCCTAATAATAGCACTGGTTATATTTATCTTAATTAAGGCACTAAATAAGTTTTCGAAGAAAAAGGAAGAGGCTCCTGCCACAACTAAGGAATGCCCGTTCTGTAAGGAACAGATTTCTATAGAAGCCACACGCTGCCCCCACTGTACTTCAGAGCTTAAGTAGATATATTGAAAGGAAGTGTTTTAAATGACAAAAATTGATATCTTTTCGGGATTCTTGGGAGCCGGAAAGACAACACTAATCAAAAAACTTCTTAAAGAAGCTATGAATAACGAACAGGTAGTTCTTATTGAGAACGAGTTCGGTGAAATAGGTGTCGATGGCGGTTTCTTAAAGGAAGCCGGTATAGAGATTAAAGAGATGAATTCGGGCTGCATATGTTGTTCGCTGGTGGGTGATTTCGGAACTTCCCTTAAGGAAGTAATGGATAAGTACTCACCTGACAGAATTCTTATTGAGCCTTCGGGAGTGGGCAAACTGTCGGATGTTATGAAAGCGGTTAAAGACGTAATCGATGAGGACAAGGTTATTCTTAACAGTGCGGTTGCCGTAGTTGATGCTTCAAAGGCTAAAATGTATATCAAGAATTTCGGCGAGTTCTTTGTTAATCAGATTGAACATGCCGGAACGATTATTCTAAGCCGTACCCAGAATATTTCTAAGGAAAAACTTGATGTTGCCATGGATTTGATTAAAGAACATAATTCCAAGGCTACAATTGTTACGACTCCATGGGATGATCTTGAGGGTGCGGTTATATTGGAAACTATCGAAGGTGCCAAGGACCTTGAAAAAGAGATGATGGAAGAACTTCATCACGACCATGACCATGAAGAGCATGATGAAAACTGTACATGCGGTTGCCACGATCATCACCATCATGATCACGATGAACACGAGCATCATCACCATGACCATGACCACGATGAACATGAGCACCATCACGACCATGATCACGATGAACATGAGCATCATCACCACCATCATGCAGATGAGGTGTTCACCAGCTGGGGATTTGAAACTCCCGATACATATACGAAGAAGGATATTGAAGATATTCTTGACGAACTTGACGATGCCGATAAGTATGGAATAGTCTTAAGAGCCAAAGGTATGGTTCAGAATTCTGACGGCGGCTGGGTATACTTTGATTATGTTCCGGAAGAGTCTAATGTCCGTGACGGAAAGCCTGATGTAACCGGTAAGATTTGCGTTATCGGTTCAAAACTTAATGAAGATAATTTAGCTGTATTGTTTAAGAAATAAATGTTTAGAGGTGGCAGAATGAAACCGGTATTTGTTATTAATGGTTTCCTGGAAAGCGGAAAAACCGAATTTATAAACTATACCATTGCACAACCGTATTTTAGAACAAAGGGGCGTACATTGCTTATTGTCTGCGAAGAAGGTGAAGTTGAATATGACAAACAGCTTCTTGCCAAAACAAAAACTGATATGGTTGTAATTGAAGACGAGGAGGATTTTACAAGTGATAAAATCCTTGAACTTGATAAGAAGTTCAATCCTGAAAGGATAATTATAGAGTGGAACGGCATGTGGAATTACAAAGATATGAAATTGCCGTTTCATTACAGTGTGGAACAGCAGATTACTACTATAGATGCAAGTTCTTTCACAATGTACTACACCAATATGCGCTCACTTTTGGCGGAAATGGTTCGCAAATCCGAAATGATTATATTTAATCGTTGCGATGATGTTATTGACGAACTGCCGAATTTCAAGAGAAATATTAAGGCTGTAAATCAAAGCGCTGATATAATCTTTGAAGGTAAAGACGGTGAGATAAATACTATTTTTGAGGATGATCTGCCCTTTGATCTTAATGCTCCGATTATTGAACTGGATAATCAGGGGTACGGAATCTGGTATATAGATTCACTTGATAATGTGGACAGATATGTGGGTAAGACTGTTAAGTTTACGGGAATGGTTCTTAAGCCGGAAGAATTCCCCAAGGGCTATTTCATTCCCGGACGTATGGCAATGACCTGTTGTGCCGAAGATATGGCATTTCTCGGATTCGCCTGTGAATATAAAGATACAGACCGATTATCCGACAGACAATGGGTTAAGGTAACGGCAAAGGTATCAAAAGAATACTTTGTGGATTACGAAGGTGAAGGCCCTGTATTAAAGGCAATTAATGTTGAATTAACAAATAAGCCGAAGGATGATATTATTTCTTTTCAATAGGTAGGACTGTGAGTTGAAAATACTTCATAAAATATTAGAACATAAAAATAAAATAGCAAAGGCTTTTGCGGTTATTGTATTCTTTGTCATGATAATGGTAATCAATTACTGTTTTATATTCAGTAAGGGTGAGAAGAATATTATCAATATTGATGACAATTACGGTCAGGAAGTAGAGTGGACGGTTAATACCGAAAAGACCTTACTGCCGGTTAATATTAAGGGAGTGGCTAAGGGAACTAACGTAATATCCGCAAGAATTCCTGAATACATTGGTGATGACTGGGGAATAATGGTTTATTCTCTATACAGTAATGTTAAGGCTTTTGTTAACGACAAACAGGTTTTTTCATATGCAGATACTCCTTCTGTTCCTATTGGTAATATGACGGGAAATGTAAGACTCATTATACCGATTGATTCAAGTATGGCAGGTCAGAAGGTATCTATACACTTTATACCTTATTACAGTATTAATATGGATATACAACAGCCGGCATTTGGTACAATCGGCCAGCTTAAGGCATCGGTACTTAAAGAAAATATGGCTGCCATTATGATGTGTATCTTTATGATACTGGTACTGATAGTTTCCATCGGCCTTGTTTTGTATGAACTTAAATGTCATACATTAAAAGACATAGATTTAATTCTTAATTTTGGTCTCTTCGTAGCCTTGGTACTTACATGGGTAATGTGCGATTCCAATATCGGACAGTTTATCAGTGATGATGCAGGACCGATAAGTATTACTTCCTTTATGTGTCTTGCGGCAATGGGTGTTCCGTTCTCGGGATTCTGTGCAATTGTGCTTCCTAAGGGAAAACGGATTTTCAGAACATACTGGCTTATTGGTTTAATCGATTTGGCAGTCAATATTATTTGTTTCCTGACAGGAATTTGTGACCCTATGGTATTACTCCCGGTATCTCATGCAATTATGATTCTGGGTGTTATTTCGAGTGTAATTTTCGCTGTCAGAAGCTGGAAATTGGGAAGTGACGAGAAAATACTGTGCGTAGGTCTTATATGTATAGCATCCGGGGCGATTGCAGCGATTGTAATGTTCATAGTAGCGCCTTCAATGGGCTATTCTGCCATGGCCTTCAGCTTTGGATTCCTTATATTCTTTTTCCTTGGTTTATGGGTACTCTTTAGGCGTCAGGTTTCAAACATTCAGGAGGCCAAGTTTATCGAAACTTATAAGAAACTGGCATATACCGACGTAATGACGGACCTTGCCAACAGAACTTCTTTTGAAACGAAGATGACTTCGTTATGTGAAGATAATATGTCGGGAAAAGCCATGGCACTTATTATCTTTGATATTAATAATCTAAAGGAAACTAATGATACTATAGGACATCAGGCAGGTGATAAACTTGTTAAGACGGCAGCCGAAAGTATTATACGAACATTCAACGAATACGGAGAATGTTACAGACTGGGGGGAGATGAGTTCGCAGTAGTATTAACAAATCCTGTTAAACAGGTGGATGCCATGCTGTCTGAATTTGATAAGGCCGTTGAGTATTTTAATAAGTATCACGCATACGCTTTGTCCATAGCATACGGATATGTCATGAAGCCCTGGACTATTGACCCGAATTTTGCAAGAGATATTTACAGAGAAGCACAGGATAAAATGATTGAAACGAAGATTAAGATGCACCGGGAATCTTCATCGGAACTTTGATGGTGAAATCGGTACCGAAATCCTTCTTACTTGTAACACTGATGGTGCCACCGAGCATATCGACAATTTTTTTGACAATAGGTAAACCTAAGCCACAACCCGGAATTCCACTTTGGGTTGTGGTTTCTTCTTTTGAAAAGATATCAAAAATCTGATCTGTGAATTCCTTGGACATGCCGATTCCATTATCTTTGACGTGAATTTCGTGCATAATGGTACGCTCATCGATTACCGACTGGGCGATTGAGAATATTACAGTTCCACCGTTGGGAGTGAACTTAAAGGCGTTATTAAGAAGCTGCATAATAATTCTGTCCATACAGGAAGCGTCCACTAGAACGCGGTTTATTTTGACACCTTTTATATCGACAATGAATGTAATATGTTTCTCTTTAGCATCGGTACGAAATATATTTTCAAAACTTCTTACGGTTGCCTGAATATCACAAACTTCTTCTTTGAGGGCATCCGTACCGGGGGCTAACTCGGTCAAAGACAACACATTACGTATCATGCTTAACATAAGCTTGGCAGAAGCATCCACCTGATCAAGATAATAATTCATATCTTCGGGGGAATTGGAACATGAACGTGCAATCTGTGTGAATCCCTTAATTGCATTAAGAGGAGTAAGGAATTCGTGGGACATATTCATCAGGAATTCATTTTTAACGGAAGTGGCCGATTCTAAAGCTGCGGTTCTTGCTTTTTCGGCCAGAACCTGTTCGTTAATATCAGAAAAACCTACGAAAATATGATCGGGATTGTCACTTATACGGGCGATGGTCACAAGAAAATAATTGGGTTTATCATTGATAAATCCAACATAGCGATATGTGTACATAGTGTGATCGGCCATAACTTTACGCAAATTAACTTCGGATACAACGGAAATAAACTCATCGACATAGTCGGGATGTACGAATTTTTCGGCGTACATTCTGGCATAAGAGTCAATGCGGTTATGTTTGGATATTTCAGGACCAAAAGCGTCGACTATGCGATCACACAAGTCTAAAAAACCGACTTCGCCGGTTTTGAGATTAAAATAAAAGGTTCCGCTATAGTTAGATGTGAGTGCCCTTAAAACATCCTCCGTTGAAATAGAGTTATTGGATATTCTCTGGATGTCTTGCGGACTCGCAACCTTAAAACCTTTGGTAGTTGAAGTGGTAGTGCGATTAAAGAGCATAAAATATTTTTCCTCAAGCAATATAGTGTTATTTTGCAACAATATATTTGTATATAATTATAATACGATATCTACAAAGTGGTTACTGTACCATAGTACTATTGGAACCGTGAATTTTCCCATATTTACGGACTTTCGTATTTAAATTAAATATAGATAAAAAATCCTTAAAATATTGTTGACGGAAGCAAGATACTTTGATAATATATAAAGGTCGTGAAAAGACACGCGGAAGTGTCGGAACTGGCAGACGAGCAAGACTAAGGATCTTGTGACAGCAATGTCGTGTGGGTTCAAGTCCCATCTTCCGCAATAGTAAATCAAAAGGGTTAAGCCTAAAGGCTTAGCCCTTTTTGATTTAAGGAGCCGAAGGCTCCTTGAACCCGGGCGTTGCACGCCGGGTTCACCCTCTCGAGGTTGTCGCTACGCGAAACCTTATTTTACAAGGTTTCCCACTTTTTTTGTTTTTAGATAAATTGTTCCCAAGTGTTCCCAAACATTTTTACTACATTGCAAGTGATTGTTCCAATCTTTCTCGTCTTGTACTTGCACTCTTTCTATATTGAAATATTGTAGGCATAACATTAAGGATGCCTTATAATATAAAAGGAGTTTGTTATTCGTTGAAATCCCTCATTCTTATACAAAGGAGATATAGCGAATATGGAAATTAATGAAGCATATTGTTTATTTGAAAATGAAATGAATATTACACCCATTGATATAGAAAGGTGTGGTGTTGGAATAGGAAATTTCGTTTTTATTATCTCGACCCAAGACTCAAAATATGTTTTAAGATGTTCAAAAGAAGAACATGCTTATGATGAAGCGATACATTGGTTATATGAACTAGAAATGTGTAAAATTCCCATTCCAAAAGTGGTAAAGTATGGGAAATATGATTTATATTCCTATTTGATACTTACATATTCGAATGGTAATGACATAGGTAATATATATAAGACATTAACTAATGATGAGAAAAAACAAATTGCCAAAGAAGTTATAGAAATTCAAAATAAGGTTTCAAAATTAAAAGTATCAACACCACTAGATTGGAATTGGAATGTGTTTATTGATGAAATGATATCTCGTGCATATGAACGAATTTCGATAAATGAGTACTTTGATTTGGCAAAAGTAAATGAAATCAAACAACTACATAATGAAATGCAACAATATTTTGATTTGATTCAACCAATTCCTTATCTAGATGATATAAGTACAAAAAACTTATTGATTGATAATGGAAAGGTATCTAGTGTAATTGATATTGATTGGATAGGACTTGGTGACATATTAACATTCGTTGCTATGACAAAAGTGGCATTACTAAATATGGATTTAGATACTATATATATAGACTTTTTGTTGGAAGAAGTTCACCCAAGTGAAATTCAATACAAGGCATTTGTATTCTATTGTTTGCTATATTGTGTTGACTTTATGAGTGAAAGAGGTATGAATTTTTTAGACAAGAAAATTCCAATTAATCAAGATATTATTGATAGATTAAATTCTATTTATGATAGTTTACTTGTACAATGGAATAGTTTGAAGAAAATATGATGTCTTTAGAAAAAAAGGGAAGATGAGCCTTGTTCCCAAATTGTTCCCAACGATAAACGAGGTGCGAGAACTCCTTTCTTTTCAAGGGTTCTGATTTCGTTGTGAACTTCAAGTCCCATCTTCCGCAATAGTAATCCGTCACTTGATTTTTCAACCGGATATATAAAAGTAGAAGAATAGTCTTTTGTTCCATCCTAATGACTAGTGCACTACTTTACATAACATATCTTTTTGTGTAATAATTATACATGTGTAATGTTAGTCTGTTTGGCTAAGGGGTAGGGGAATATGAAAACACGTACGGTAGTTATAATTGTTACGGCGGTGATACTGATTAGTTTCGGTATCTCTACATTTAGTTCTATTATTTCGATTAGCAGTCTGATCGAGAATAATAACATGAAAGAAGCTGAACTTTTCGTCGGAGAAGTTCAGAATGACATTGTTAATTCATTCTCGGATTCCGTCAGCATATCTAGGACGATAAACAATTCATTTATTCAAAATTTCATAGCTAACAGAGCCCAATATACGGATGCGGAAGCCTCCGAATATATAGGTGAGTATCTTAAAGGAATAAAGGAACAGTTTGATTATGATACTGTCTTTTTGACGATTGAGTGTACTATGGAGTACTTCACCGAATACGGAAGAATGAAAGTCCTTGATACACTGGGCGAAGATGATAGCTGGTATACCAATTTTAAGAATACCGGCAAAGATATGGAACTTAATGTTGATAACGACCAGGCCAATGATAACCGTATCACGGTATATAGCAATATCCGAATGACTGATGAAAACGGTAATTTCCTGGGAATATGCGGAGTGGGACATACCCTAGAAAATCTTAACAGTTCAATTGATGAACTTGAACAAAAATACGGTTTGTCCGTTACCCTTGCAGATAAGGACGGAACCATTAAAGTTGCGGGGGATGATTCGCTCCCGGGAACAACTGCTAAATCTTATATAAAAGACTATATTGATAATTATAATTTTGACGGTGAATATGAGTACGAAATAATCGGAACCGGCGGGTATATTATAGTTAAATATATACCTGAATACGGATGGTATCTATGTATAGAAAGCCCTGAAAAGATCGACGAGAAAACAAAGGTTGTCATGGAAAACCTTGTTGCGGCATTGGCAGCCCTGGTTATTATGGTCATAATCATTTCCATTGCCATGAAATATCAGGAGAATGAGACCTTGCTGTTTAAGGCAGATTCCGAGACGGATATGATGACAGGTTTATATAACCGTCGAGCATTTGATAATATGTTCGATGCTATAAGAGAAGAACAAAAGATAAGAGATATTTCCATAGCCGTAGTTGATGTTAACGGATTAAAACAGGTTAATGATGAAAAGGGTCATGCGGCAGGCGACGAACTTATTATAAAGACTGCCGAATGCATCAAAGAATTATATGAAAATCACGGACATGTATTCAGAATCGGAGGCGACGAATTCGCGATTATTATTACGGAACCTCTTGATGATGTTGAAGATTTTGTTAAGCACATTAAGACCAGAATAGATAAGAGTAAACTGGAATTTTCCGATACACTTTCGGTAGCAGTAGGTGTTGCAAGGGGAGAAGATTATCAGAACAAGAACGTGGATGAACTTTTGGAAATCGCCGATAAGTCAATGTACAGAGATAAAGAAGAGTACTATAGAGATAAACGCCACGAGAGAAGAACAAGATAATCGGTATTTGGGGGAATACAGATGAACGCATCATATAATTTAGACTATGACCTGGCGGCGCTGTTGCTGTTTATAATAGAAATATTCTATGTAAGAATACAATATTCGCATGATAAATATCGTAATCGTTTGTTTATTACGCTGTTACATTCATCATTTTTACTTACCATAGTTGATATGGTAAGTTCGTTGCTTCTGACCAAATATGCAAAGGTGGCACCGGCTGCTTTAACACGAGGCGTAAGTGATATTTACTTTGTTACGAATGCACTTGTGTTCCTTGTCTTTTACAGATATATGGTGGAATATCTGGGTGACAGACAGGAAAGAACAGTCGGTTATTACATAAGAACATATTTCCCGTTCGTATTTATACTTGAAGGTCTTATTGCCAATCACTACGTGAACATATTCTTTTCCGGCGGAAAATACGGACATTTTTCTTACGGTTCACTAATTCTTATTATTTACATTTATCCGGTTTATTATTTCCTGCTTACGATAATATGTATGATTCGTAACAGAAAGCGTATCAATATAAGACAAAGTGTTTCGGTTATTGCATATATGGTAATAACCATAGTTTCGATTCTGATTCAGCTGTTCTATGCGGATATAATGTCTCTGGCTTTTGGATATGCTCTTTCCATGCTGATTATGTTGTTTACATTTGAAACACCGGATTACAAAAAACTGATTAAGGCAAATGACTTGCTTGAAACCGTACGAGAAGAGCAGGAACAAAGGGATATGTTTGATAAAGCGCTTATTGAATATATGTCCGATGAAATATGTACGCCTATAGAAAGGATGCTTGATAAGAATGAATCATATCCTTTTGATGCGCTGGATGAAAATCAAAAAGAAATCTATGCATATATTGAAGGATACGGACGTCAGGTTCGTTCCGTTATTAACAATATGATTGAATATAACAGACTCGATGCGGCAATGGATGAATTTGAGGTTGACGAGTATTCCGTAAGAGACCTTATAAAAGAAGCCTGCGATGTTGTGATGCCGGCAATCAAGGATAATTCGGATACATTTAATATGGAAATAGATTCCAATGTTCCCGAGATGCTTTCGGGTACGGGTTTACTGCTTAAGCAAATTATTATAAACTTAATAAGAAATGCCGTAAAAAATACCTATGCGGGTACGATAACATTTACTGTTAACAGCAGACGTACTACTCATGATAATATCAATCTTATTATTTCCGTCGAAGATGACGGAATAGGAATGAACCGTGAGACTGTAAAGAAATTATTGCAGTTTAATACTAAGGGAAGAAACTGGAGAAAAGAAGTATTTGACGGTGGTAATTTCAGGGTTCGAATCACGAAGAAAATGGTTGAGCAGATGAACGGAAAAATAAATATTGACAGTGCTGTCGGAAAAGGCTCTGTATTTACGGTAGTAATTCCGCAAAGTCATGTTGATGGAGGATGAGTGTGAATAACACAATAGTTACGCTTAAAAAGGGTGAAGGAAGATTACTTAAGCAAGGCGGATTGTGGATTTTTGACAATGAAATAGATACTATTACAGGCTCCTTTAAGAACGGGGAAGTTGTTAAGGTCAGGGATTTTGACGGATATCCTTTGGGACAGGGGTATATCAATCAAAATTCCAAAATCCGAATTCGAATGTTATCAAGAAATATTGATACGGTAATCGATGACGAGTTTTTCAAAATGCGTCTTCAAAATGCATGGGATTATCGAAAAACGGTGCTAAAATCCGAGGACCTTAATGCGTGCAGGATAGTATTTGGCGAAGCTGATTTTTTACCGGGTATTACGATAGATAAATATGATGATGTACTTGTAGTGGAGGCATTAACGCTTGGTATCCTAAATTATAAAGATATGATTGTCGATTTGCTTAAAGATATCCTAAAAAATGACGGGATTGTCATAAAAGGTGTATATGAAAGAAGTGATGCCAAGGAACGTAAAAAAGAAGGACTTACATCGTTTAAGGGATTTATCGGACCCGAGTTTGATACAGATATCGAAATAGTCGAAAATAACGTTCATTATATGGTTGATGTTGTAAACGGCCAAAAGACAGGATTTTTCCTTGACCAAAAATATAACAG
Organism: Lachnospiraceae bacterium; assembly: GCA_045629045.1. Classification (GTDB taxonomy): domain Bacteria; phylum Bacillota; class Clostridia; order Lachnospirales; family Lachnospiraceae; genus JAILLW01. The sequence continues at coordinate 48,066 of JAZQQM010000036.1, read as the reverse complement.
ACTTGCTATGCAACGAATTTGCAAAGGCAAGACGGTGCTTGACTGCTTTACTCATATGGGGACTTTTGCCTTAAATGCCGGATACGGCGGGGCTAGGGAAGTTACCGGTTTGGATATTTCGGAATATGCTATAGAACAGGCAAGAAAGAATGCTACGCTTAATAAACTGGACGAGCGGGTTAAATTCCGTGTTGCCAATGTGCTTGATGAGCTTCCGAAGTTGAATGCCAAAGGTGTTAAGTATGATGTTGTTATTTTGGACCCTCCGGCTTTTACCAAGTCGAAGGATGCAACCAAGAATGCAATTAAAGGCTATAGAGAGATAAACATTCAAGGGCTTAAGCTTGTTAAAGACGGCGGATATTTTGCCACATGTTCATGCTCACATTTTATGACACAGGAACTTTTTACCAAGACTGTAAAAGAAGCTGCCAAATCGGCTCATAAGAGATTGCGACAAATTGAGTTTAGAACCCAAAGTCCGGATCACCCGATTCTTTGGGCAGCAGATGAGTCATATTATCTGAAGTTCTATATCTTCCAGGTGGTGGATGAAAAATAGGTTCACATTACGGCAACGAAAATAGCTGTGCGCAGAATTTGCCACATAATGCTTTCTATAATTGACGTTAAATGTACGTAATGGTTTATAATAGAAAACGTAAAATAATACGAGAGGGCATATCTTAATAATATGGACAAGGAATGGCTTACGAAGAATAAGCTATCTGTTAACTTAGATTCGGAATAACAGAAGCTTAAATACAAATTGTATGAGATTATAGATAAATAACGCCTTAACATCTCAATACACAAATCTTGGCATGCATGATAAAATAATGTTAGGGTAAAAATCTTGCAAAGGGGGAATACTATATGGAATTAACACAGGAATTAATTGAACTGGCAAAAAAGACGAAAACCGTAGATGAATTGGTTGAACTTGTTCGTAAGAACGGCGGTGAGTTAACAGAGGAAGAAGCTCAAGAAACATTTAAGGAAGTACATCGCAGACTTTCCGATGAAGAACTTGAAAATGTAGACGGCGGAACCTGTTACAGTAGCGGTACTTATGGCCCGTATGGATATCAAAAGTATGCAATTGTTACTGCGCCTAACTCATGTCATGGCTTTGAGGGAACGGATTCTTCGTTTATGGTGGTTTGTGCCCAGTGTGCCCATAGCTTTACCCAGGGGGCAACACTTTACTGCGCTATCCGTACCAGGGATCATGATCCGCACAAATAATAATGAGTGTATACACTTTGTCCGATAATATTGCGCTGCGTTCATGGCGGCTCGTACCGTACGCGTATTACGTGAAAAATGTGCGTAATGCCAAAGGGCTGAATGCAGACGAATATGAACTGCTTCAAAAGTGCGACGGAAGTAATGAAATTCCTGACAGTGAGCTTTTAAGAACACTTCTTGCAAAGGGTCTGGTTAGGCCTGCAAAGGCGGGGGAGACATTATCTTTGTGGCAAAAGCCGCTAAAATGTGATAATCGGTATTTTCCGGCGATGAATCTGATGATTACCGAACGATGCAATTATAACTGTCTTCATTGCTTCAATGCTTCCGATAGCAGTCATCTTCAGAACGAGTTTACGCTTGAAGAAGCCCAAAAACTGATAGATGAAGCCGCAGAGTGCGGGATTAATGCGTTTACAATTACCGGTGGGGAACCGATGATTCATTCCCATTTTATTGAGATTCTGCGCACCATATATGACCGTGGAATGTATGTGGAAGAGCTGAATACCAACGGCTTTTTTCTTACTCGGGATGTACTCGATACGATGAAAACTATCGACTGCTATCCGCTTATAAAAATATCGTTTGACGGTATTGGCCATCATGACTGGTTAAGAGACCGCAAAGGAGCTGAGGAGGATGCACTTCGTGCAATTAAGCTGTGTGTTCAGAACGGTTTTCGCGTCAAGGTACAGTCCAATGTTCACAGGAAAAATGTTCAGAGTATGCTTGCTACAGCAATACTCTTGAATGATATAGGTGTGGAGGAAATGCGTATTATTCGTACGACGGAGTCTCCGTGTTGGGTGCAAAATGCCGGTGATGCGTGCCTTACTTTCGAGGAGTATTTCGATACGATGCTCGAATTTATTAAGGATTATGTTAAGACAAACTGTAATATGGAAATTGATATATGGCAGTTCGTACACGTAAGTAATGCGCATAAAGTCTATCGCCCGGAGGCAGTTTTATGCGGGATGGGCGAATATCGTGACACGCTGCCTGTTTGTAAAGGGAACAGGGGGATGATTGCGGTTTCAGCAAACGGAAATCTGTATCCATGCCTTCAGCAGTCAGGATTATATGATGTGCGAGGCTGGTGTCTGGGCAATGTTAAAAAAGATGGTCTAAAAAAACATCTTCGGGAGGGGGCATATCTTGACAGTGTTTGCATGACCGTCAAAGAATTTGCTGAACATAATTCAAAATGCTCTGCCTGTCGGTGGTTTAAGTATTGTTGCGGTGGTTGCCGTGTTGTCGCTCTTGCAAAGGCAAATGATATATTTGCCGCTGACCCGTCAAGTTGCCTTTATTTTGAAGGCGGATATATGCAGAAGTTAGAAACTGCGTTGAAAGGATATACCAATTTGTTACCGATACAATAGGTAGTCTGTTGCTATGGTTATAATGTGGAAGAAGAATGTGGGAAAAGAACCGTCCCTATAGTATAATAAGCCTATGAAGAAACATATTCTTTTATGGGTATTGCTTAGCTTAACTGTAATAGGTCTGATTTTTAGCGGAATTTGTTGTTATACGCTTTATACAAAGAATGCAGTCCTTCAACAGGAAAAGGATGAATTGCGTGCCCAGATAAAAGAACTTAAAAAGTCCATGAGAAAAACGGAGGCTGACTATAAAAAGCAGCTAAAAGCCGTTACAAAAGCGCAGCCGGGGAAACCGGGAGACGGAGTTGATATACCTCCGGCAGTAGAGCCCAAAGAAGACCTTGTAATAAGTGTGTGGTCATTTACGGACGAAGTACCCACTATGATTCAAAATTATATAGATATGCACCCCAACTGCGGGATAACTATGGCATCAACCATTATTCCCACGACGAACGGAACTTATTTACCGGCTCTTGATACGGCTTTATTAGACGGCGGGCCGGATGCCCCAGATATCTATGCTGTTGAGGAAGCCTTCGCAGGGGAATACATTCGCGGTGTTAAAGCAGGATATGCTATGCCTTATGCGGAATTGGGGATTGATGTTGAAGCAAGAATCGAGGAGGCTGATATTTCCCGTTATTGTGTTGAATTCGGAACCAATTCCGAAGACGAGCTTATAGGACTTGGATATCAGGGAACAAACGGAGTGTTTGCCTACAGAAGGTCAATTGCTGAAGAGTTGTGGGGAACTTCGGACCCCAATGTTGTTGCGTCAAAAATAGGCGCAGGAACAGGCAAATGGGATAATTTTTTTGAGACTGCCGAGCTTCTTAAAGAAGAAGGATATGCTATTGTATCCGGAGAAGATGATGTGTGGAAAGCCGTCGAAAACAGTGCAGATAAAGGCTGGATTTGTAACGGAGATTTTTATCTTGATCCGCAAAGAGAAATGTACTTGGATTATGCCAAAAAGCTTCACGATAACGGATATACCAACGGTACGACACAATGGTCGGAAGAGTGGTTTTACGGAATGCAGGATAGGGCGGAAAAACCGGTATTCGGTTATTTCGGACCGGCATGGCTTATTAATTATACACTTGAACCAAATTGCGGCGAAACATACGGTGATTGGGCGATTTGTGCGCCGCCCGTTGATTTTTTCTGGGGCGGAACATGGGTACTTGCCAATGAAGAGGCTGTAGCATATGATGAAGCTAAAAGGGAAGCTGTAAAGAAGATAATTGAGTGGATGACTCTTGACTGTTCAGCGGACGGACTTCAGTATTCGTTAGCCAACGGATACCTTGATAATTCTCCGGAGTGCGTAATTTCGGGGACAATTATGTCGGTTTCGGACGGCCAAAACGAATTCCTCGGCGGGCAGAATATGTTTGATGTATTGTCTGCAATTAATCAAAATGCCGCAGGTAATAATATTACCGGATATGATGAGACTATAAACGCCATATGGCTTAAACAGGTAAGAAACTATATTAACGGTTATGTAAGCAGAGAAAAAGCAATATCTGATTTCTTCAAAACAGTCGAAGAAACAGTAGGATAAAAATACATTTTGGAGCAAAGTACACATCCATGTGGAAAAAGGACCGTCCCTATGGAGAAACGAAAGATATTAAATACAATTATATTTATATTTTGTTCGATAGTAACAGCGAGTGTTATTTGGGTATTGTTGTTTAGAATTAAGCCTAACCTGAATGCACCCGGTGCCTTAGGCAGTGCTTGCATGGATATTGTCTGCATGTGTGTGCTGCTTATTTTAGTGCTCAGTGTGACGCTGGATAAAGAAAAAATGAGTCGAACAACAAGGCTGTTCCTATGTATGATGCTGGGAACCAAGTGGGCACTGTTTTTTGACTTTTTGACATGGTCTGCGGACGGTTCTTTGGCATACGGAGGATGGACGTATGCGTTTACGATAGCATCATTGTGCAGCGGTTCTATTCTGGGTGCTGTTTTTGTTTTGTACCTTGCAAGCTATCTTGAGGAAATGTACGGTTGGAAACGTGCATGGCGCAGCGCAAAGATATGCTTTGTTTGTAATATTGTTGCATTCTTCTTAACTGTAACACTTGCGGTTACCAATACGGCTTTTGTGTTTGTGGACGGTCATTATGAAACAGGTGTACTTTATGATGCAATAACAGTGCTTCCGATATTAACACTTATCTATATGAGCGGATATGCCATAGCACATTTTAAGATTATAGGAATGCATGATGCTATTGCGGTTGCCGTATATATTTTGATTATGATTGTCGGTGCGGTAATGGAAGCTATATATGGAATCGGAACGACTTATGTTGCATTGACAATTGCTGATGTATTCATTTTTGTAATGCTTCAAAATCGAATGATTGACAGAACTAAGAGGCAAAAAGATTTACTTGCCGAAAAAGTTGATGAAGAAAAGAAGAATGTTGAAAAATGGAAGAAAAAGTCTAACACTGATGAGGTGACAGGGTTCTTTAATCGTCATGCATACGAAGCCGATATAGAAAGTTTGGCTAAGAATAAACTTAATGATGAATTCGTATATCTTTCAATGGATGTTAACGGATTAAAGGTTGTTAATGATACTTTGGGACATGATGCAGGGGATGAACTTATTGCAGGTGCCGGCGAATGTATGAAAAAGTGCTTTGGACTGTACGGTAAGCTTTACAGGACGGGCGGCGATGAGTTCGCAGCACTTATGAATATCAGCGACGCTGAACTTGAGGTTGTTAAGAAAGAGTTTAACGAAGCTACGAAGGAATGGAAAGGCCAACTTGTTGATAATCTTACGGTATCTTGCGGTTATGTGACGATGGACGAAGCAAAGAATATGAATCTCCATCAGATTGCGGTTCTGGCTGATAAGAGAATGTATGAAAACAAGACAAAGTATTATCAGAAGCGCGGTATAGACAGACGTGGCCAAAGAGATGCCCATGTTGCTTTATGCGCATTATATACCAAGATTCTTAAGATTAATGTATTGGAAGACACTTATCAGATAGTGAATATGAACGTTGATGAGAAAACTCAGCAGATGGGCTTTGCACCTGAAATATCTGCGTGGCTGATTAATTTCGGAACTACGGGACAGGTACATCCCGATGATCTGGGGGATTATCTTGTTAAGACTAAACTCGACAATATAAAGGAGCATTTTGCCGGCAGCAGAGCTCCGTATCGTGTATTCTACCGTCGTATGATTGACGGCGGGTATAAGCAGGTAATGATGGAAATTATACCGGCCAGCGATTATAAGGTTGACGCTCAGAACCTGTTTTTATATGTAAAGAATATCGAAAGAGAAGAATAATGATTTATTTACTTGGCGGAAGTTCCCATGTGGGAAAAACTTATTTTGCCCAGAAACTTATGGAGGAACTTAGAATTCCATATGTATCCATTGATCATATTAAGATGGGCATGATAAGAAGCGGATTAACGAATCTTACCCCGGAAGATGATTATGAAATGAGATACTGGTTATGGCCGTTTTTATCAGAAATGATAAAAACCGCTATTGAAAATAATCAGAGTATGATTCTTGAAGGTTGTTATTTTCCGCATAACTGGAAGGATTCATTTAATGATGAATATATGAAGGATATTCGAAATGCTTTTATTGTAATGAGCGAAAAGTATATCCGTAACAATTTTAAGAACATAGTGGATTATGCGAATGTAATAGAAATGCGACTTTGCGATGAACCGGACATGGAACGTTTGATTAAATGCAGTCAGATGTTTAAGGAAGAGTGCACGAACAACCAAAGTAACTATATTGAGATAGATGATGTGTTTGATGAAAAGGGTATAATGTCTCGTCTTCTTAAGATAGCAGCGGAGTAAGATGAATGAATTATAAGAAAAACATTATAACGATAATTGAAAGCTTTTTTGCAACCTGGGCCTTAAGTAAGGTCTTTTCACTAAACCCCGGAAATATATTTAACGGGGTTATTTTTGTGATTGGGATTTTGATTATCAATCATATTAAGTCAATTGTCGAGGGTAATGCAAGAACAGCAGGAATTGCTCATATAACAAGCTTTATTCTTACGCTATGTACATTCCTTTACCAAAAGGATTTTTATGTACAGGATCTGACAAACCGTTTTTTCAGACTGATAATTCTATTTAGTGTGTTTATAGGACTTTTTACAGTTTTTTATTTCATTTTGCGATATTTGTATTGTGTTCTCACAGATAAAAAGATATCGGGATATTTGTATAATCCACAAGCTGCAGGTGAACCTAAAAATAAGCTTGTCGGGTTTTATGTAAACCATATTCAATTATCTACATTTTTGATTTGTATTATATGCTTTTTGCCATACTTCCTGTATCAGTTCCCCGGAATTATGACACCGGATTCTATTGTACAGTATGAGCAGGTACTTCACATTACAGGATATTCCAATAATAATCCATGGATTCATACGCTGACTATTGAGTTGTTCTATAATATCGGTCGCTTATTTACAACTAACGATAATGTGGCAGCATCATTTTATACAATGGCGCAGATGTGTTTTATGGCTTATTGCGGAGCATATGTTACGGGGACACTGTCGCGGCTTAAAATCCGTAAAGGAATATGCTTTGCGGTTACATTGTTCTATGGAGCGGTACCTTATAATGCGGTGATGGCCATAACGATATGGAAGGACGCACCCTTTGCGGGAATTGTTACATTATTTGCATGTACTTTGATAAGGTTTGATATTTATTTGAATTCCGAGGAAAAAAGTAAGATACGAAGCACAGTTTACATAACATCTATTGGCGTATTGGCGTTCTGCATGGCACTGTTCAGGTCAAATGGCCTATATGCCTTTATAGTGCTTATACCATTCCTTGCTGTTCATTATAAGAAATACCTTAAAGTTATGTTAACCACATTCGGAACTGTTCTTGTTCTTATATTTTTGTTTAAGGGCCCCGTAATGAACGCATTTAACATAACGGGATCGGATACGGTTGAAAGCCTGTCGATTCCGCTGCAGCAGGTGGCTAATGTAATAGTTAATGACAGGAAAATTTCTGACGAATATATGAGGGAAATTGAGAAGGTTGTTGACCTTACGTATATTAAGGAACTGTATGAGCCGACTTTTTCGGATAATATTAAGGATCTTGTGCGTGCCGGAAACCAGGAATATCTGGTAAATAACAAGTGGACGTTTGCTAAAATATACATTCGCCTTGGACTACGGTATCCCCAAGATTATATAAAGGCATATGTTATGCAGACCTATGGATATTTATATCCCGACAGAGATTATAACGTGGCCGATACGGAAGGCATTGTCAGTTCAAACACCGGTTTAAAAACAACACCGATTATTGCGGGACCTGCGGTTATAAAGGCCAAGGAAATATTGATTAAGCTCGGAAATATGATTCCCGTATACAGCCTGTTGTGGAGCATGGGAAATATATTCTTTGCACTGATTTTCGTAATCAGCCTTAATAGGGTGCGAAATCAAAAGGGCAGGAATTTATATCTTTTGCCCTATCTGTTGATTATATTTACGATACTTATCGCAACTCCGGTAGCAACGGAGTTCAGGTATGGGTATTTTATGATGTTTGGTATCCCGGTTATATTGTTTGGCTCGTGTGGCGAAAATGTGAAGTAATCCTATAGGTTATTGAAATATTTTTGTAATTTGATAATAAAAAGTATGCTAAAGTTGACTGAGAGAATGCTTACTTAGTCAACTTTTTTTTAGAAAAAGCGGAGGTATTTATGGATCAGTCAAAGGTATATTTTACAACGTTCAAGGCTACTATGAACGAGAATCTTCTTCAGAAACTTCACAGACTGATGAAGACGGCAGGCTTTGAAAATATTGATTTTACAGACAAGTTTACAGCAATAAAAATACACTTCGGTGAACTTGGAAATCTTGCGTTTTTACGTCCGAATTATGCGAAGGTAGTCGCAGATTATGTTAAAGAACTGGGCGGAAGACCCTTCCTTACGGACTGTAATACACTTTATGTGGGCTCCCGCAAGAATGCCCTTGATCATCTTGATACAGCTAATCTTAACGGATTTTCGCCTATGTCGACGGGATGTCAGATAATTATTGCCGACGGACTTAAGGGAACGGACGAGACTCTTGTTCCGATTAATCTTGAGTATGTTAAGGAAGCCAAAATCGGTCATGCAATTATGGATGCGGATATCTTTATATCTTTGTCTCACTTCAAGGGACATGAACTGGCAGGCTTTGGCGGTGCTGTCAAAAATATAGGTATGGGTTCGGGCTCTCGCGGAGGCAAGATGGAACAGCACTGTGACGGTAAGCCTTCCGTACATGAAGATATGTGCGTAGGATGCGGTGCCTGCACTAAAATATGTGCCCACGGTGCGCCTGTTGTTGCCAATGGTAAAGCTACTATCGATCATGACAAATGTGTCGGTTGCGGAAGATGTCTTGCAGTATGCCCCAAGGATGCTATAAGTGCCAAGTTTGAAGATACCTGTAAAATGCTTAATTATAAAATGGCTGAATATGCGTATGCCGTATGCAAGGACAGACCCTGCTTCCATGTATCGCTGATATGTGATGTGTCACCTAACTGTGACTGTCACAGCGAGAATGATATTCCTATTATTCCCGATATCGGAATGCTTGCATCCTTTGATCCTGTTGCTCTTGATCAGGCTTGCGTTGATTTATGCAACAAGATGCCGGTTACTCCGGGAAGTATTCTGGAGGATAACATTTCCGAACTGGGACATCTTGAGGGACACGATCACTTCGGAATGACCCATCCCGATACGGAGTGGGATTCATGTCTTACGCATGCTGCCGAAATCGGACTCGGTACCCGTGAGTACGAACTTATAAAAGTGTGACAGTAGGGACGGATCTTTTTGTCACATTTTTTGAAAATTTGTTAATTACTGCAAAACGGATACAGTATTATCTATTTCTCGTCCGCACTCTTGCAGTTCTAAGTGTTGCAGTCTCATGCCTGATACACGCAACACTAAGAACAGCCACAGAGCGCTCCCTAAAGAAATTGATAATACTGTATCCGTTTTTGCAGTATAAACATAACAAAATGTGACAGAAAGAACCGTCCCTGCTGTCACACTTTTTGCAGATAGTCCGTAAATTCGGCAAATGTGACAGAAAGAACCGTCCCCACTGTCACATTTTTGAAAATAAAAAAAGGAAAATGGCAAGGGACGCTGAATAATGTATTTGTGGGGACAAAATTATGACTATAAGAGAAAACATTGAACAACTTGAAAGAAATAATCTTAGCATATATGCAATGCATTCGGCAGACTCCAAGGGACGTCTTAAGGATGAGGAGCAGTGCGATATAAGACCTGTGTTCCAACGTGACAGAGACAGAATTCTGCACTCTAAGTCATTCAGACGGCTTAAGGATAAGACACAGGTATTTTTGACGCCTGAAGGCGATCATTACAGAACAAGACTCACACATACCCTTGAGGTATCTCAGAATGCAAGAACAATTGCCAAGGCCTTGAGACTTAATGAGGATTTGGTTGAAGCCATTGCCCTGGGACATGATCTGGGGCATACTCCCTTCGGACATGCAGGCGAAAGAGCACTTAATGCTGTCTGCCCCTTTGGATTTGAACATGCCAAACAGTCTGTAAGAACAGTAGATATCCTTGAGAAGAACGGACAGGGGCTTAATCTTACCTTTGAAGTAAGAGACGGTATGCTTAATCATCAGACAAAGGGTATGCCTGCTACTCTTGAGGGCAAGATAGTGCGATACTCGGATAAGATAGCCTATATACATCATGATATGGATGATGCAATACGAGCAGGTATTCTTAAAGAATCCGATGTGCCCAAAGATATATGTGATGTTATCGGATATTCTACGGGAGAGCGTCTTGACCATTTCATTCATGATATAGTTACGACAAGTTACGACAAGCCGGATATTATGATGTCGGAGGCAGTGTCACAGGCCATGACGGACCTTCGTAAGTTTATGTTTGACCATGTGTATACCAATCCGGAAGCCAAGTCGGAAGAGTCAAAGGCCGAGATGCTTATTCAGACTTTATATAATTACTACAGACATCATTTGGAATTACTGCCTGATGATTTAAGGATGCTGATTAATCAGGGTGAGCCTGATGAGAAGGTAGTATGTGATTATATTTCAGCTATGACGGACAGATTCGCTACGGCCAAGTACGAAGAAATATATATACCTAAGTCATGGCACGGTTGATTAACGGACGAATAGTAAGTTACGGGAGATAAGTATGTATTACCCCGAAGAAGTTGTTGAGGAGGTACGTTCCAAGAACGATATTGTTGATGTCGTTGGGCGTTACGTCAAAATTCAAAAGAAGGGCAGCAGCTATTTTGGACTGTGTCCCTTCCATAATGAGAAATCCGCTTCCTTTTCGGTGTCGCCCAATAAGCAGATGTATTACTGCTTCGGATGCGGTGCGGGAGGAAATGTATTTACTTTCGTCATGGAGTACGAGAATTATACATTCGGAGAGGCAATTAAGATGCTGGCAGAGCGGGCCGGAGTTACACTTCCCGAAGTTGAGTACTCCGAAGAAGCCAAAAAAGCTCAGAATCATCGCGATAAGCTTCTGGAAGTCAATAAGGAAGCTGCCAAGTATTTTTATTATCAGCTTCGTGCCAAACAGGGCGAGAAGGGACTTGAATACCTTAAGGGCCGTAAACTGAGTGAAGAGACCATGAAACAGTTCGGACTTGGATTTTCCAATGTTACCAGCGATGACCTGGTTAAGTATCTTAAGTCCAAAGGGTATAATGATGAACTCATAATGGAAGCGGGTCTTGCTTCTTTTGATGAAAAATACGGATTTCATGATAAGTTTTGGAATCGTGTAATGTATCCGATACAGGATGTTAATCATAGGGTTATCGGATTCGGCGGAAGAGTAATGGGGGATGGAAAACCTAAGTATCTTAACTCCCCGGAAACACCGGTTTTTGATAAGAGCCGTAACCTGTACGGACTTAATTTTGCCAGGTCTTCCAGAGCCTCATATGTGATTTTGTGTGAAGGCTATATGGATGTAATTGCAATGCATCAGGCCGGCTTTAATATGGCAGTGGCCTCTTTGGGAACAGCTTTTACAACAGGGCAGGCTAATCTTCTTCGAAGATATGCGAAGGAAGTTATATTGGCATATGATTCCGATGAAGCGGGAACGAAAGCTGCTTTAAGAGCTATTGAAATACTTAATGAGGTTGACCTTACGGGACGTGTGCTTAGCATGGAACCCTATAAGGACCCGGATGAGTTTATTAAGAATCTTGGCAGGGAAGCTTTTGAAGAAAGAATTAACAATGCCGAGAACAGTTTTTTCTTTGAACTTAGAATTTTAAGCCGTGATTATAATTTGAACGATCCTGAGTCAAAGACGAAATTTCATATGGAAATTGCCAAGAAATTATGTGCTTTTTCCGAAGATGTCAAAAGAGATAATTATATCGAAGCGGTGGCTTCAAAATACAATATAGGCGTGGAGTCTTTACGAAAACTCGTAGGTTCTTATGCACTTAAGACCGGTGAGGCTACGCCGCTTAACAGACCCAAATCAGGTATTCAGGAAAAGAATACCCCCGAGGATAACAGGAAAAAGCCGCAGAGGCTGTTTTTGACATGGCTTGTTGAAGAGCCATATCTTTATCCTAAGATTAAAAAGTATGTTACTCCCGATGATTTCACGGAGGATGTATATAAAGAAGTTGCAACGAAACTGTTTGACGATCTGGAGAAGGGGAATCTTAATCCCGCAGCTATTATCAGTATGTTTGATGATGAGTCGGCTCAAAGAGAAGTTGCATCATTGTTTAATACCAAGCTTGAAAGTTTGGAGAGTAACCTTGAAAGAGAAAAGGCATTTCATGATATCCTTTATTCTCTTAAGAAAAACAGCTACGATTACTTTTCGTCCAAGCTGGGGTCGGATGTATCGGCTCTTCAGCAGGTAATTAACGGAAAGAAAGCGCTGGAAGAAATAAGTAAAATTCATATATCACTGGAGGAACAGTAATGGGAAGAAAGAAAAAGTCAGAAAGCACAGTACCTATGGAGGACCTGGGCGAAGAAATAGTAGAACTCGACGAGGATTTTGACGGAGAAATTCTCGAGGATATTCCTGATATTCCGGATAATCCGGAGGACATTAAGGAAGTTGAGCCTATGGATGAGGCTACTATGGAGAAGTTTAACGAAAAGTTAAAGGGAATTCTTAAAGTAGCCAAGAAGAAAAAGAATGTTATGGATTATAAGGAAGTGGTGGACTATTTTGCAGAACTTAATCTTCCTGACGATCAGTTTGATAAAGTAACGGAGTTCTTAGAGGGCAACGGAATAGATGTGCTTCGTATGTCGGAAGAGGATGAAGTTGATGATGAAGAAATTATTCTTACGGAAGAGGATGAGGTTGATGTTGAAAACATTGATCTTTCTGTTCCCGAAGGTGTGTCCATTGAAGACCCTGTAAGAATGTATCTTAAGGAAATCGGTAAGGTGCCTCTTCTTAGTGCGGATGAAGAAATCGTACTTGCCAAGAAGATGGAATATGGTGCTGAGGCCGTTATCCGTCTGCCGGAAGCCGAAGAAGAACTTGCAAATACAACAGCCAAGAAAAAGAGCGCTGCTTTGGAAAAAGAGATAGCCGAACTTAAGGAAGCCCTTGAAGAAGGCGAGGAGGCAAAGAAGAAACTTGCAGAAGCCAACCTCCGCCTTGTTGTTTCGATTGCCAAAAGGTATGTGGGCCGTGGAATGCTGTTCCTTGACCTTATCCAGGAAGGTAACCTGGGACTTATTAAGGCGGTAGAGAAGTTCGACTATACAAAAGGATATAAGTTCTCGACATATGCAACATGGTGGATTCGTCAGGCAATTACACGTGCCATTGCCGATCAGGCAAGAACAATCCGTATTCCTGTTCATATGGTTGAAACAATCAATAAGTTAATAAGAGTATCGCGTCAACTCCTTCAGGAACTGGGCCGTGAACCTCTTCCTGAAGAAATAGCAGCGGAGATGGATCTTCCTGTTGAAAGAGTGCGTGAAATTCTTAAGATTTCCCAGGAACCTGTATCTTTGGAAACCCCTATCGGTGAAGAGGAAGATTCGCACCTTGGCGATTTCATTCAGGATGATAATGTTCCGGTACCTGCAGATGCAGCGGCATTTACACTTCTTAAAGAACAGCTTGTTGAAGTGCTGGGAACATTAACAGACAGAGAACAGAAAGTTCTCAGACTTCGTTTCGGACTTGATGATGGAAGAGCAAGAACTCTTGAAGAGGTAGGTAAAGAGTTTAATGTTACCCGTGAACGTATTCGTCAGATTGAAGCCAAGGCACTTCGTAAGCTTCGTCATCCGAGCCGTTCTCGTAAACTTAAGGATTATCTTGACTAATGGTAAATTTATCAAAACGAATGGAAGCTATTGTTTCCTTAATTGGTGATAATGCACGGGTGTGTGACGTAGGATGCGACCACGGATTCGTAAGTATAGCGCTTATTGAACGTGGAATTGCATCCGGCGCAGTGCTTATGGATGTCAATAAAGGACCATTAGCTCGTGCAAAAGAAAATGCTGCCCTTTATGGGGTGGCAGATAAATGTAATTTCATCCTGTCGGACGGACTTGCAAAGTATACAAAAGGTCTTGCCAATACTCTCATAATTGCGGGTATGGGAGGGCCTTTAATTCAAAGGATACTGATTGAGGGGGGCGACAAAATATCGGATTTTGACACCATGGTGCTGTCTCCCCAGTCTGAAATCAAGGAGTTTCGTATATTTTTGTCCGAGAAGGGCTTTGTTATAACCGACGAAGATATGGTATTTGAAGACGGAAAATTCTATCAGATAATAAAGGTTGGCAAGACAAAAAGTAACAACATTATGTTAACCAAAGCGGAGGCCTCCTACGGCCCTGTTCTTCTGAAGAAAAAGCACAAGGTTCTTAAGGAATTCCTGTTGAAGGAAAGAGAGAAAAATGATATACTATTATGTAAACTCGGGTCACTTTCTGAAAATAATGACATAAAAAACAGAATTGCTGATATAAAAGCAGAAGTAAGTGACATAGAATTAGCTTTATCTTGTGTGGGGCAGGATTAACGGAGGGTATTTACTAATGGCAAAATTATTAATTGAGGGTCAGGAAAAAGAATATGATAACGGGACTAAATTTGAAGATGTAGCCCGTGATTATCAGAGTAAATATGATAATCTTATTTCTCTTGTAATTGAGAACGGTAAGATTCGTGAACTTGTTAAACAGGTCACGCAGGATGCTACCATTGAATTTATTACTTTAAAAGACACTATCGGACATAAGGCTTATGTTCGTACAGCAACAATGATTTTACTTAAGGCTGCTTATGATGTTATAGGCAAAAGTGAAATTAACAGAATTAAAGTAGAGTATTCAATCGGGCAGGGATATTATGTCGAGATAGATCTTAAGAGCGGCAATGTTGATGAGGCAACCGTAGAGAAGATTAAGGCAAGAATGGATGAACTTATAGGAGCTGACAGACCTATTACCAAACGTTCTTATCCTAAGGACGAGGCTGTTAAGATTTTTAAGAATGCCGGCATGGATGATAAGGTTAAGCTTTTCGAATACAGAAGGTCTTCCACCATTAATGTGTATTGTCTGGATGATTATTATGATTATTATTACGGATATATGCTCCCGAGCACGAACTATATTAAGTATTATGATTTGATGCAATATGAGAAGGGACTGATGCTGATTATTCCTTCACGTCAGGAACCCAATAAGATTGATTTCTTTGAACCGAGAGAAAAACTCTTTAATACACTTCACACCGCAGATGAGTGGGGAGTTATGATGGGGGTCCAGACTGTCGGCGATCTTAATGATAAGGTTTGTTCCGGAGCCATGGATGATATGATTCTGGTTGCGGAAGCTTTGCAGGAACGTAAACTTGGTGAACTGGCAAAACAGATTGTTGAAAGAGAGAATGTTAAATTCGTCCTTATTGCAGGTCCTTCTTCATCGGGTAAGACCACATTCTCCCACAGATTGTCTATTCAGCTTAGAACCTACGGCAAGACACCTCATCCGATTGCTATGGATAACTACTATGTTCCCAGAGAAAGGACTCCGATTGATGAGGATGGTAAGCCTGATTATGAATGTATAGAGGCTATTGATACGGATTTGTTTAACGAGGTTATGACCCGTCTGCTTAGCGGCGAAAAGGTAGAAATGCCCGAATACAACTTCAAAACAGGTATGAGAGAATATAACGGTTCTTTTTTACAACTTGGAGAAGATGATATTCTTGTAATTGAAGGTATTCACGGACTTAATCCTAAGACCTCCGAGAAAATTCCCGATGACAGCAAGTTTAAGATTTTTATCAGTGCTCTTACGGCACTTAATATTGACGATCATAACAGAATTCCCACTACGGATGCGCGCCTTCTTCGCCGTATGGTAAGAGACGCCAGAACAAGAGGAACCTGTGCTAAAAATACAATTGCCATGTGGCCGTCTGTAAGACGTGGCGAAGAAAAGCATATTTTCCCGTATCAGGAAACAGCGGATGTTATGTTTAATTCGGCGCTTATTTATGAATTGGCAGCTTTGAAAGTGTATGCAGAACCGCTCCTTTTGGGAATTAAGAAGGGCGAACCTGAATATTTCGAAGCCAAGCGATTACTTAAGTTCCTTGATTATTTCGTGGGAATTGATGCTAAGCATGTACCGAACAATTCTATTTGTCGAGAATTTATAGGCGGAAGTTATTTTAAGGTGTAATGATTATTTGTTGACACGATTAGTGTAAATGGGGGAACAACATGAAATCATACCAAATTGTATTTGACGATTTCGAAAGCTTTGAGAATCAGCTTAGTCGTATCAAAACCGAAACCAGGTCTATGTTGCACAGCGATATATTTTTTTATCTGACCTGGACAGATGTTTCCGAAAACATATTAAATGAAATTACAGGATTGATTGAAGAAACCTTTCCGGATTCTGTTTATTACGGAAATGAAGCTTCAGGAAGCATTATTGACGGCGCCCTAAGATTTGGGGTTGCCGTTACCTGTTACGTTCTTGAAGATAATGCTTCGGAAGTTGAACTTATATGGGTTCAAAAAGATACCGAATGCAGTAATCTTGGCGATTTATGGAAGTACTGTAAGACTGTTAAGAATCTAAAGGCGGTGGAACTGCTTCCGACAATGTCATTTCTGGATGATCTTGAAATCGATAATGATATTCCCGATATTGGTAAAGATATTGTGATTTTCGGCGGAACTGCCGTTACATCCATGGAGGGTGTGTATGTCTCTAAGGCTATGGCCAAGGGGCACACTGTAACAGACCATGGTATGCCTGTTATTTTGTATATAGGGGAGAATCTTAATATCTTTGCGGATTATGTCCTCGGCTGGAAAGGGCTCGGAAGAACTATGAGTGTTACGAAGAGCTTTGGTAAGACTATTTATGAAATTGATAATCAGCCGGCATATTCAATCTACGAAAAATATTTAGGATCTCAGGAAGATTTTGCGGATAATCTTGTTTTTCCTCTTATTATTGAAGAAGATGGGGTTGAGTTTATTAGAACTCCGCAGATTACTCATGAAGATAAATCCCTTAAGGTATTTGCCGATATTGAGGAGGGTACTTTGGCCCGTATAGCTTACGGCGACAAAAACACAATTCTCGAAAGCCTCTATGATAAGGCTGTTGATGTTGCCGGGTTTAAACCTCAGGTTCTTAAATCTTTTTCGTGTCTTGGCAGAAGATATTTTTGGGGCGATGATGAGATTCATAAGGAAACCCTGCCGTTTCAGAGTATAGCTCCGGTAAGCGGATTCTATACCGGCGGTGAAATATTTACATTTGGTAAAAAGATAAGAGTGCTTAATCAGACCCTTGTGGTAATCGGATTTAGGGAAGGGGATGGTGCCTCCATGGAAGTCAGAGCTGTGGATACATCCCAGAAGGTTGATAAATCAACAATATCAAGGGTTACACATTTCATAGAAGTTGTTGCAAAAGAGCAGAAGGAAGCCCTGGCCCTTGCTAATGAAGAAGGACTTCGTAATGATAAAGTGCATGAAATTATCTGTTCGTGTAAATGGTCTTTCTTTGTTAACGGGGACGATGAAATAACAGGAACGTCTTTTAGCGAAAGCACTAAGAAAATAATTAATCTTGAAGCTCCCGAATCTGTTGCGGAATGGAAAAAGAATATACATCCCAAAGACCGTGATGAAGTGCTTAAGCAATTATTTGCGACGATTCATGACCATACCTGCAGTACGCCTTATGATGTTACCTATCGCATGAAGACTCCGGATGGTACTTACAGATGGTATCATTCTGCGGCCAGAGCAGTGCGTGATGAGAACGGAAACGGTGAGGTGTTTGGTATTCATATTGACATTACGGAACAGATTGAAGCTCAGCTAAGACAACAGCAGGATCTTGAAAGAGCCTTGTCTCAGGCTGATTCGGCTAACCATGCCAAAACAGAGTTCCTGTTTAATATGTCTCATGATATAAGAACTCCCATGA
This sequence comes from Lachnospiraceae bacterium, assembly GCA_045629045.1. Taxonomy (GTDB): domain Bacteria; phylum Bacillota; class Clostridia; order Lachnospirales; family Lachnospiraceae; genus JAILLW01. The sequence goes on along the minus strand of JAZQQM010000036.1, from coordinate 29,800 downwards.
ACGCCATTCTTGGTTTTACCAATATGGCAATTAAGCATATTAATGATGAAGAGAAGACACTTGACTGCCTTCGCAAGATTCAGCAGTCGGGAGATTTGCTTCTTAACCTGATTAATAATGTACTTGAAGTAAGCAGAATTGAATCCGGCAAGGCCGAAGTGAATGAGATGCCCGGAGATGTATACTACAGTTTTATAGATATCGAAGATACTATGAAGGTAATAGCGGAACAGAAAGATATAACACTTACCTTCGAGTTTGGAAATATTACCGACAGGTATGTGCTTTGTGACTATAACCGATGTGAAAGAATATTCGTAAACATCATTTCAAATGCCATTAAATATACTAATGCGGGCGGAATAATTAAGGTTCGCTGCGAACAGGTGGAAAGTGGTGCCAAGGGAATCGGAAGATACAAGTATACCTTTGAAGATAACGGAATCGGAATGTCCAAGGAATACCAAAAGCACGTATTCGAACAGTTCTCAAGAGCTCAGAATGTTACTAAGAGCGGTATTCAGGGAACGGGACTTGGAATGGCCGTATGTAAATCCTATGTTGAGTTTATGGGAGGCATGATAAAGTGCGAAAGTGAACTTGGCGAGGGAACAACATTTACGGTTACGCTTCCCTTTAAACTTCAAAATGAATGCAATTATCTGGATCCTTATACCAAGGAACTTATTAAGGGAACGAAGAAGAATCGCAACCATAAGGCCAAGGATTTTAGAGGCAAGCATATACTTGTTGTTGAGGATAATGACCTTAACCGAGAGATTGCGGTTGAACTGTTAGAGGAACAGGGAATGGCGGTTGATGAAGCCATTGACGGTACCGATGCAGTAAGACTTCTTTCGGAGTATGGGCCATATCATTACGATATTATACTTATGGATATCCAGATGCCTATTATGGGAGGATATGAAGCTACACGTGAAATAAGAAAAATGTATCCGGGCAAAAAGATACCGATTATTGCCCTTTCGGCCAATGCTTTTGCGGAGGATAAGGCGGCTTCCTTGGAAGTGGGAATGGACGATCACGTTGCAAAGCCCATTAATACTGATGAACTTCTGGGAATTATGGGAAAATATATATAATAAATATCTGACAAATGTGTTACAATATGACAGTTGTGGTTTGCGGAAAAAGGAACAATGTGTAAATCATTGACAGCTTACTCTGAGGTAAGGTGGATTCAAACCTTGAACTATGCCATTGCGAATGGATGATATATTCGTGAGAAGGCTAAGGTGCGAAGTTGAAGCCAAGTCCTAAGACTTCCCGCAGGCTAACTTGTTTCTTTGGTGAGAAAGAAAGGAGATTAATATCATGTCCAAAAAAACAAAAATTCTGGTAGCTTCGATTTTCGCAGCTATCGTACTTATTGCGGGTGCAGTTGCTGTGTTCCTTAATATCAGGGAAACTTCTGCAGGTAATAAGTCTTTCACTTTTACTGTCGTATCTGACAGGGATTCCTACAACGAAACACTTAATAGTGAATCGGACCTTGAGTATTTTGGTCAGTATCTGCGTACACTTCCCGAATGTGAATATCAGGAATCGGAATACGGTATTTATATTACCGGATACAATGGAATGGCAGAGGATATTGATAACCAGTACTGGTGGTGTGTCTATGTTAACGGTGAATCCGCAACAACAGGCGCCGATGAAATTCCCCTTGCCGACGGCACGGAGTATTCACTTGTTCTTATGCAGGGATGGTAAAGTATGCCGGTTAAAAAGATTGTCAGGATTGCACTTTTTAGTGCAATCCTGTATATTGCCAAGTTTATTCTGGAATGGCTGCCTAATGTTGAATTGGTGTCATTCCTTACAATTATCTATACGCTTGTGTTTGGAACAGAAGCTTTCTTTGTTGTAACCGTGTTTAATCTTTTTGAATTTATTCAGTGGGGATTCGGGACATGGTTTATCAGTTATCTGTATGTATGGCCGATCCTTGTGCTTTTGACATTGTTGTTTAAGAAGATATTTAAAGAAGAATTCCTTTTATGGGCCATATTGTCGGGGGTATTCGGTTTGATATTTGGTTCAATGTTTGCCGTACTTTATATCTTTGTGGATCCCCATTATGCACTTACCTATTTTATTTCCGGACTCCCATGGGATGTATGGCATTGCATTGCCAATTTCATAATTATGATTACAATCGGTAAACCCATGTATAAGGTGTTATGTAAACTAATGTGACAGTTACATTGACATAACTATTTGATGGGTGTATAATTCCTTGAAAGTTATAGGAAGGAAAAGCCCATGGGAATAGGTGGAATCGGATTTAGTCCATATATTTACAACACCAATACCGTTAGCGCAGCAAGCCTCAATCGAGTCAAGCCTGTGGAGGATGATGTCAAGAATGCTTCAACGGACTACTCTGCATTAACTGATGAGAGCTTGAATGTGAATCCGCTTAAAAAGGGTCAAAGCTCTAACTTTGTTGATATTCTCGAGAGCCAGATGGCAATGAGCAGACAGAATGCTGCTCGAGTGATGGTCGCGCCTGAGAGTCAACTATTTTAAATAAACATGCAGGCAGTTCGCAAGGAACTGCCTTTTTTAGTGAATATTAAGGAGATACACAGATGAGTAAAGAACTTAGCAAAACCTACAATCCTAAGGATATAGAAGATCGTTTATACAGCAAATGGCTTGAAAAGAAATATTTTCACGCAGAAGTTGATGAAACCAAGAAACCTTTTACAATCGTAATCCCGCCTCCGAATATTACCGGCCAGCTTCATATGGGTCATGCCCTTGATAATACGATGCAGGATATTCTTATTCGTTATAAGAGAATGCAGGGATATAATGCACTTTGGCAGCCCGGTACAGACCATGCTTCCATTGCTACAGAGGTCAAAATTATCGAAACTCTTAAAAAAGAAGGAATCGATAAGAATGATCTCGGAAGAGAAAAGTTCTTAGAGCGTGCATGGGACTGGAAGAAGGAATACGGCGGAAGAATTATTAACCAGCTTAAGAAGATGGGTTCTTCCTGCGACTGGGACAGAGAACGTTTTACAATGGATGAAGGCTGTAATAAGGCAGTTATGGAAGTGTTCTGTAAGATGCACGAAAAAGGCTGGATTTACAAGGGCTCAAGAATTATTAACTGGTGCCCTGTTTGTAATACTTCCATTTCCGATGCGGAAGTTGAATATGAAGAGCAGGCAGGACATTTCTGGCATATTAAGTATCCTCTTATTGAGGACGACGGAACAGTAAGCACGACCAAGTTTATTGAGTTTGCAACAACACGTCCCGAGACGATGCTCGGTGATACAGCTGTAGCTGTTAATCCCGATGACGAAAGATATAAGGATATGGTAGGAAAGAAGTTAATGCTTCCGTTAATGAATCGTGAGCTTCCCGTTATTGCCGATTCTTATGTAGATATGGAATTCGGTACAGGTGTAGTTAAGATTACTCCTGCCCACGACCCTAACGACTTTGAGGTAGGTAAGAGAAATAACCTTCCCGAAATTAACGTGCTTAATGATGATGCAACAATTAATGCCAACGGCGGTAAGTTCGAAGGCATGGACAGATATGAAGCAAGAGCTGCCATCGTTAAGGAACTTGATGAAATGGGTCTTCTTGTTAAGATTGAAGATTATTCCCATAACGTAGGAACACATGACAGATGTAAGACCACTATCGAGCCTATGATTAAGCAGCAGTGGTTCGTTAAGATGGACGAGCTTATTAAGCCTGCTGTAGAAGCTGTTAAGTCAGGCGATATCGAACTTATTCCAAAGCGTATGGAAAAGACATACTATAACTGGACAGATAATATTCGTGACTGGTGTATTTCGCGTCAGTTATGGTGGGGTCACAGAATTCCTGCATATTATTGTCAGGATTGCGGCGAGACCGTAGTAGCCAAGGAGGCGCCTACAGTATGTCCTAAGTGCGGTAAGAATCATTTTGAACAGGATCCCGATACCCTTGATACATGGTTTAGTTCGGCATTATGGCCCTTTAGTACATTAGGTTGGCCGGAGAAAACCAAGGACCTTGAGTATTTTTATCCGACAGATGTTCTTGTAACAGGATACGATATTATTTTCTTCTGGGTAATCAGAATGATTTTCTCAGGCTTCGAACAGATGGGAGAAAAGCCCTTTAAGACAGTATTGTTCCATGGCCTCGTTCGTGATGACCAGGGACGTAAGATGTCAAAGTCACTTGGCAACGGTATTGATCCTCTTGAAATCATAGACCAATACGGTGCAGATGCTTTAAGACTTACACTTATTACAGGTAACGCACCCGGTAACGATATGAGATTCTATATGTCAAGAGTAGAATCTTCAAGAAACTTCGCCAACAAGGTATGGAATGCAAGCCGCTTCCTTATGATGAACCTTAACAATGACGAAGCTATTGCAAATGCGGTTGATTCCATGACTCAGGCAGATGCCAAGCTTGAACCTGTCGACAAGTGGATATTAAGCAAGCTTAATACACTTATTAAGGATGTTACCGACAATATGGACTCCTTTGAACTTGGTATTGCGGTTCAAAAGGTATACGATTTCATCTGGGATGAGTTCTGTGACTGGTATATAGAGATGGTTAAGCCCCGTCTTTATGCATCTGATGATGTTGAGTCAAAAAAGGCCGCTTTATGGACTGCAAAGAGTGTTCTTATTGATGCACTTAAGCTCCTTCACCCTTATATGCCCTTCGTAACGGAAGAAATTTTCTGTACGATTCAGAATAAGGAAGAGTCAATTATGATTTCCGACTGGCCGGTATATTCTTCATCAAGAGAATTCGCCCGTGAGGAAAAAGATATAGAAATAATAAAAGAAGCAGTAAGAGGTATCCGTAACGTAAGAACCGAAATGAACGTTGCACCTTCCAAGAAGGCACATGTATTTGTGGTTTCTACGGACAAAGATATACTTAATACCTTTACGGAAGGAAAACTTTTCTTCAGTTCATTGGCTTATGCATCGGAAGTTTCTATTCAGTCCGATAAGCAGGGCATTGCCGAGGATGCTGTTTCGGTAGTTATCGCAAATGCAAACCTCTACATTCCATTTGCCGAGCTTGTTGATATAGCTCAGGAAATAGAACGTCTTAAGAAAGAAGAAGCCCGCCTTGAGGGAGAACTTAAGAGAGTAGACGGAATGCTAAGTAATGAGAAGTTCGTATCTAAGGCTCCCGAGGCCAAGATTAACGAAGAAAAAGAAAAACAGGCCAAATATAATATGATGATGTCCCAGGTTCGTGAAAGACTGGCACAATTATCTAATCTGTGATAGACTATTATACGCATTTGGAGGATTGTGAAAATGAGTAAAATCAGTGTTTTCACAGGGGAAGGTCACGGAAAGACGCCTGCGGCAATCGGTGAAGCAATTATGCGTGCAGAGCAAGGCGGTAAAGTTGTAATGATTCAGTATCTTAAGGGTAAAGGGCTTGGTAATATCGAATACCTTAAGAGACTTGAACCGGAAGTTAAGTTATTCAGGTTTGAAAAGTCCGATATGCTTTTTGATGAATTACCTGAAGATAAGAAGGAAGAAGAGAAGATTAATATCAGAAATGGTATTAATTTTGCTCGCAAAGTCATTTCAACAGGTGAATGTGACCTGCTGATTCTCGATGAGTTGTTGGGTATCATTGATAATGATATTATTTCGGTTGATGAAGTTATTTCAATGCTTAATTTAAGACCGGATAACATGGATATTATTTTAACAGGAATAAATATTGACGATAAAGTCCTGGCTGTGGCAGACGCCGTAACCAAATTGGATTGTGTCAAGTAGGAGGAAGAAAATGTCTATCTTTAAAGGCGCAGGCGTTGCAATTACAACACCGTTTAAGAAGGATGGCTCAGTAGATTACGATGAATTTACTAAGCAGATTGAGTATCAGATTGCTAACAAAACAGATGCGATTATCGTATGCGGAACTACAGGAGAAGCTTCTACACTTTCTCATGAAGAGCATATCGCAGTCATCGCGCATTGCTGTAAGGTGGTTAACAAGCGTATCCCCGTAGTTGCCGGAACCGGTTCTAACTGTACCGAAACAGCTATATATTTGTCACAGGAGGCCGAAAAGGCAGGAGCAGACGGAATTTTGGTAGTTTCGCCTTACTACAACAAGGCTACTCAGAAGGGATTGTTCCAGCACTTTAAGATGGTTGCGGACAGTGTTAAGATTCCTATGATTCTTTATAATATTCAGGGAAGAACAGGTGTTAATATTGCACCTGCAACAATTGCCAAATTGTTTAATGAAGTTCCCAATATTGTTGCTGTAAAGGAAGCTTCCGGTAATATTTCGCAGGTTGCCAAGATTATGCAGCTTACGGATGGTAAGATTGACCTTTACTCCGGCAATGACGATCAGATAGTTCCGATTCTTTCATTGGGAGGCAGCGGAGTTATTTCTGTTTTGTCAATTATCGCTCCTAAGCAGACTCATGATATCTGCCAGTTATATTTTGACGGTAAGGTAAAGGAATCATGTGAACTTCAGCTTAAAGCAATTCCTCTTATTGATGCATTGTTTAGCGAAGTTAATCCTATTCCTGCAAAGAAGGCTATAGAGCTTCAGGGCAGAGATACGGGAGTTCTTAGAATGCCTCTTACCGAAATGGAGCCCGAACATGCAGAAGTTTTGGCTAAAGAGATGAAGGCTTTCGGAGTTCTTTAATTAAAAAGTATATAAATAATACAATTTAGGTGAACAGATATGGTAAAAGTATTAATGCGCGGCTGCAACGGCCGTATGGGACAGATGATCAGTTCCATCGTGGATGAGACCGAAGGAATTGAGATAACTGCCGGCGTAGATTTATTCGGCGAAAGCAAAAACGATTATCCGCTTTTTAGAAAAGTAGAAGAAGTAGATGTGGATTATGATGTTATCATTGACTTTACAAAGGCTGATGAAACTATGATTCCTATGCTTGAAATGTGTGCCGATAAGCAAAAGCCGATTATTCTTTGCACAACGGGCCTTTCGGAGGAAATGCTTGCTAAGATGAAAGAGGTATCTGCCAAGGTGGCTGTATTTAAATCCGCAAATATGTCTTTGGGCATTAATCTTATTCAGAAGCTTCTTAAGCAGGCTACGGAAGTACTTGCCAAAGAAGGCTTCGATATTGAAATAGTAGAGAAACATCATAATCAAAAGCTTGATGCACCCTCAGGTACAGCTTTGGCACTTGCCGATTCTGTTAACGAGGCACTTGATAATGAATATGAATATGTTTATGACAGAAGCCAGAGACGTATGAAACGTCCAAAGAATGAAATCGGAATAAGCGCTGTCCGCGGTGGTAGTATTGTGGGGGACCATGATGTTATTTTTGCCGGACAGGACGAAGTAATTACATTCTCACATACAGCTTATTCAAGAGCGGTATTTGCCAAAGGAGCTGTGGCAGCTGCCAGGTTTATCAAAGGCAAAGGTCCGGGGATGTATGATATGTCCGATGTTATAGGCTGATTATATCTTTGTAAGAATAATAATTATGGCGGTTTGGATTCAAACCGCCAATTTAATTTAAAAACATGGGGTTAAAATGCAAGAATTTGACGAAACAGAACTTAAATATCTAAAAAGCCTGTCAAAACAATATCCGACAGTTGCTTCGGCATGTACGGAGATTATTAATTTGCAGGCTATTCTTAATCTTCCGAAGGGTACAGAACATTTTCTTACGGATATTCACGGAGAATATGAGCAGTTTATTCATGTCTTAAAGAACGGCTCAGGTGCAGTAAGAAGAGCAGTGGATGAGGAACTGGGAAATGCGCTTTCGGACAAAGACAGACGTTCTTTGGCTACTTTGATTTATTATCCCGAAGAAAAACTTGATATTATAGAAGCTGAGGAAGAAAATATCGAAGACTGGTATAAAATCACACTTCACAGGCTGGTTCAGATTACCAAGCACGTGGCGTCCAAGTATACCCGTTCCAAGGTGCGAAAAGCGCTTCCTAAAGAGTTTGCTTACGTTATTGACGAACTTATTACCGAAAGAAGCGATATTTCCGATAAGGAAATGTATTATAACGAGATTATTCATACCATAATAAGAATCGGCTCGGCCCGTGATTTTATTGTTGCAATATGCAATCTTATTCAGCGACTTGTGGTGGATCACCTCCATATAGTGGGAGATATTTATGACAGAGGTCCCGGCCCGCATGTTATTATGGATGCGCTTCGTAATTATCATTCCGTTGATATTCAGTGGGGTAATCATGATATTGTGTGGATGGGTGCGGCCTGCGGCCATCTGGCGTGTATCGCCACTGTGATAAGAATTGCCACAAGATACGGTAATTTGGCTACTTTGGAAGAAGGGTACGGAATTAACCTCATTCCCCTTGCTACATTTGCAATGGAAACATACAAAGATACCAATTGCGAGTGCTTTGGTATTAAGTATAATTCCGATTACGACACTAACGATTTGCCCCTTGATATGAAAATTCATAAGGCAATCTCGATTATACAGTTTAAACTGGAAGGTCAGATAATTAAGATGCATCCGGAATTTAGGATGGATGACAGGCTTTTGCTTGATAAGATTGACTACAATAAGAAAACTATTACGGTATACGGCAAAGAGTATGAGATGAAGGATACCGATTTGCCTACTGTTGATCCTGCCGATCCTTACTGGCTTACCGAGGAAGAACTTAATGTAATGATGCGAATACGCCAAGCATTTCTTAAGTGTGAGAAGCTTCAAAAGCATATAAGATTTTTGTATACCAACGGTGGTCTTTACAAAGTACATAATTCAAATCTTCTATATCACGGCTGTGTACCTCTTGATGAAGAGGGAAACTTCAAGTCTGTACAGGTGGAGGGTTTAACCTATCAGGGTAAGGCTTTGTACGATGTGCTTGATAATTATGCCCGTAAGGCATATTACGAGAAGAATGACACAAAGGGAATGCGTAAGGCCCAGGACTATTTGTGGTATATATGGGCAGGCCCCAATTCTCCGGTCTTCGGCAAAGATAAAATGACTACCTTTGAACGATACTTTATCGAAGACAAAGAGACACACAAGGAAACGAAGAATCCTTATTATTCGATGCTTGATGATGAAAAAATAATAAATAAGATCCTTGAAGAGTTTAAGCTTGATGTTAATCATTCTCACATAGTAAACGGACATGTGCCTGTGGAACTTCGTAAGGGTGAAAGTCCCGTTAAATGCGACGGTAAGTTGCTTATTATCGATGGTGGCTTTTCAAAAGCGTATCAGGGTACGACGGGCATAGCCGGATATACACTTGTTGCAAACTCACACGGAATGCGACTGGTACAGCATGAGCCCTTTGAATCTACGGAAGCTGCCATTAAGAAAGAAACCGATATTATTTCGGATATGACGCAAATCGAAATAGCACCCAGCAGAATTCGTGTATCACAGACTGACGTGGGGGCAGAATTAAAAGACAGTATTAAACAGCTTGAACGCCTCCTTGAAGCATACAGGGACGGTATTTTGGTTGAAAAGGTATAACCGAACAAGATTATGTAAACCAAGTTAAGAGGTATTTATGGAATTCAGACCTTGTATTGATATTCATAACGGAAAGGTAAAACAAATAGTCGGAGGTTCCCTAAAAGACCGGGGTGACAAAGCCGATGTCAATTTCGTATCCGCTAAAGATGCAGCTTACTATGCGCAGCTTTACGATGAATACGGATTAAAGGGAGGACATGTGATTTTACTTAACCCGCCGACTTCCGAGTATTATGCTGCTACTAAAAGTCAGGCTGTGTTTGCTCTTAAGATGTATCCGGGAGGACTTCAGGTAGGGGGCGGAATCAATCCGGATAATGCCAAAGAGTTTCTGGAGGCGGGAGCTTCACATGTAATAGTAACATCATATGTTTTTAAAGACGGAAAATTCGATAGCGTGGCCCTTAGGCGTATGGTTGCTGCCGTGGGAAAAGAAAGACTTGTTCTTGACTTAAGCTGTCGCAAGAAGGATGGAGAATATTATATAGTTACCGACAGATGGCAGAAATTTACGGAGATTAAGCTTAGCGTTGATGTTATCACCAAGCTTTCGGGATATTGTGATGAATTTCTGGTACATGCCGCAGATGTGGAAGGCTTACAGTCGGGAATCGAGGAGGATGTTGTAAGAATATTAAGCGAATCCCCCATACCGGTTACTTATGCGGGAGGCATACATTCCCTGAACGATATTTGCATTTTAAAAGAAATAGGAAATGCAAAGGTGAATTTCACAATAGGCAGTGCGCTTGATATTTTTGGCGGTAATTTAAGCTTCCGCGAGATTGCGAATTTATGCAAAAAATAGATTTACAATTGAAAAATATTGTGATAATGTGAAATTGTCGCAATAGTGTGACAATTGTTTATACATTATGGAGGTACTTTAAGATGAACAAAGGTACAGTTAAGTGGTTTAACAACCAGAAGGGTTACGGCTTCATCTCTGATGAATCCGGCAAGGACGTTTTCGTTCACTATTCTGGACTTAACATGGAAGGCTTCAAGTCTTTGGAAGAAGGCGCAGCTGTTGAGTTCGAAGTAGTTGATGGCGAGAAGGGCCCTCAGGCTGTTAACGTAACAAAGCTTTAATTAAAAGATATCAGGCAGTGCCTGAATTAAAGCTTATGATCTAGTAACACGATGTGCCTATTAAATATATGCTTTTCAGCGTTATGCGCCGAGGGGAATACCGGTCGGCCGATTAAGAAAATCAGAAAGTTTGATTTTGGAACTAGTTTACAGATTGAATAGACCTCTGCAAGAAATTGCAGAGGTCTTTTTTACTTTGTAGGAAATTGCGGCAATTTCTTATAAGGTAAAAACGCTCCGCTGAGGATGCGATAACCGCAAATGGGGATAGCGTAAAGTTATTGTTGGATAAAAATAAATAAAGAAATTACCTAATGAGTCGTCCAAAGGATACAATGTTAGTCAAGCTGAGTAAGTATTATTAACATTTTGTTCTATGGTTGCCCGGATTACGGATAAATGAATCAACAAGGAAGTTATATCCGTAAAATAGGCGGAGGAGTAGGCCCGGATTACGGATAAATGAGTCAACAAGGAAGTTATATCCGTAAAATAGCTGAGTCCGGCTGCCCGGATTACGGATAAATGAATCAACAAGGAAGTTATATCCGTAAAATAGGCGGAGGAGTAGGCCCGAATTACGGATAAATGAGTCAACAAGGAAGTTATATCCGTAAAATAGGCGGAGGAGTAGCCTCAGATTACGGAAAAAAGCAAGAGATGTGTCATCTCCCACAGACGCAAATGGGCTGAAATTTGCTATTTTACTGTGTTTATGGTAAAATGTTTCAGATTTGTTACAAGGGGAAAAGTAACGGAGGATTTATGGCAACAGAAACTAAAGAAACTGTTTCGACGAAGCCTGCAACAAAGGCTAAGTCAAGCACTAAGGCAGCAGCAGAAACTCCTACGATAACTGAGATTAAGCCTACCAAGAAGACTTCCGAAAACGAAAAAAAGAAGTCCTCAAAAAAGGCTAAGACCGACGAGTCTAAGGAAACTGCCAAAAAGACAGCTAAAGAAACAGCTAAAGAAACTACCAAGGATACTACCAAAGAAACAGCGAAGGAAGTAACATCCGAAGCGGCTTCTACATCGACTTCATCTAAGAAAACTGCTAAAAATGTATATAAGAAAGCAGTTGAGAACAAAGAAGTTTCTAAGGTAGTTACAACACCTATTGTACCGCCTGCTCCCAAGGAAAATAAAAAGCAGGCTGCTCAGCCGAAAGAAGTACCGGCTCAAGAGGTGCCTAAGGAGCCTGTTAAGCAGGCAGAGGCGATTCCTGAAATCAAGGTATCCGAAATCGAACTTATCGAAGAACCTAAGAAAGCCAGAAATAAGTACGCTGTAATGATTGTCAAGGAACATGATGACGGCAACATTACAACTCATCATATAGGAACGGCCCTTTGTGAATTCATTCTTGGCGCATTGTTCGTTGTTATATTGATATGTGCCTGCGTTATCATTTATGATTCTGTAAGTCTCAAGAAACTGAGAACGGAAGTGGTTCAACAGATTGCTGAAAATACGGAATTAACAGAGCAGAATGAAGTCCTTTCTGTCGAAAACGATTCCTTAAGTGCAAAGGTTGCGGTTCTTAGTGAAACTGTTTCAAAGAAAGCAGCTACGGAAGAAGCTATGACTCAGGAAGAAAGCGAAAACGCTATGCCTAAGGGCTTCCCTTTAAGCGGCGGAACTTCTACCATGACATCGGGAACCGATGATAATGTTCCGATTCTTAAGTTTGATGCATCTTCGGGAATTAATATAGTGTCTTCGGGAACAGGAACTGTTCTTGCTATTGAAGAAGACGCAGACTACGGTCATCGTATTATTATTGATCACGGTAACGGATACAGATCAATTTATCGTAACGCCGGAGAACCTCTTGTTAAAGAAGGTGATTCTTTGGGCAAAGGTTATATTCTTTTCTCGGTTGGAAACAATAATGCGAGTGTAGGTTATCAGATAATGGTGGATAATGAATATATAGATCCTATGGATGTAATAGAAATTAACGGATAATTAAAAGCTCCTGCAATGCAGGAGCTTTATTTTTATTTCTTAAGTCTGTCAAAAACCATTTCATAACCGTCCATACCGTAATTAAGTGATCTGTTAACACGGGAGATGGTGGCGGTGGAAGCGCCTGTCTTTTCGGCTATCTCAAGATATGTTTTTTTCTTGTCAAGCATTGAAGCAACCTCATATCTTTGGGAAAGGCTTAGGATTTCGTTTACCGTACACAAATCCTCGAAAAATTTGTAACACTCATCGGTGTCTTTAAGTGTAAGAATAGCTTCAAACAAATGATCTACGGCTTCTGTTTTGATTTTTTTATTCATAATTACCACCCCTTAAGTAACTAAATGATAGAAGTATTTTACCACATTAAAGTTTTACAGTAAAGAAATTTTACAGTGTGAAATTGTAAAAATCTTGTCCGTATGTGATTTGATTGATATAATTTCTTTGATTGTAAAGTATATCTTTTGATGGAGGAAGTCACTGTGAAGGTATTAGTAGCAGGCGGCGGTGCTTCTGGTATGGTTGCGGCAATAGTTGCTTCCCGTAACGGCCATGAAGTTACTGTTTTGGAACATAAAGACAGATTGGGCAAGAAGATACTTGCCACAGGTAACGGCAGATGCAATTTAAGCAATTCACTGCTTAAGGACAATCCGGGACAGTATTACAGGAATATTGAGGGTGATTCTAAAGCCTGTGATTTTATAAATGATTTGTTCGCTGTTTTTTCTTATGATGACACGATAGCCTTTTTTGAAAGTATAGGGTTGTGGGTTAAAGCAAAAGGGACGCTTATGTACCCATATTCGGAACAGGCAGGAGCTGTTTTGGATGTTCTCAGATTTGCACTAAGAGATCTTGGAATTAATGTAGTAACCGACTGCAATACAAAAGATATACGTAAAATGAATTCCGGTGAATTTGAAATAACCGCATTAATATCTAAGTATGATGACAAAACTAAGAAAACTAAATTATCCGAAGAAACAGTGAAGTATGTGGCAGATCGTGTAATAATCGCAACGGGTTCAAAGGCTCAGCCTAAATTGGGCGCAGACGGTTCGGGATATTCGCTGCTTAGGAAAATGGGACATACGATAACACGTGTTACGCCAGCCCTTGTACAGCTTATTGCACAAAAGGATAAAGGACAGGATATCTTTAAATCCCTGGCAGGAGTGCGGACACATGCCATTATTGAATTATGTATGGATAATAAGACAGTGGCTGAGGAAGAGGGTGAACTTCAACTGACAGCTTACGGTATTTCCGGAATAGGCGTTATGAACCTGACCACTTATCTTGGGAATGCGGACCAAAATATAAGTGTAAATGTGGATTTAGCACCTGAATATACGGAAGATAAGCTGTATTCCATGCTACATAACAGATGTTATCAGATGCCTGATCGTAGGTCCGAAGAACTGTTGATAGGTTTTCTGCCAAAGAAACTTGCAGAGGCAATGCTTAAACTGAGTGATATAGGCTTTACGACAAAGTATTCGGATATTTCGGAGGATAAGCTTAAGAAACTTGTAAGATGTATTAAGCGCTGGAAGATTGATATTGAAGGTACCAATACCTTTGATGATGCACAGATATGTATGGGCGGACTTCCTGTCGATGAACTTAAGGATACTTTGGAAAGCCGTATGGTACAGGGGCTATATGTGGCCGGTGAAATAATTGATGCCCACGGACCCTGCGGAGGCTTTAATCTTCAACAGGCCTGGAGCACGGGAGCGGTAGCCGGGATGTTAAAATAATATTTCATAGTATCCATATCTTTTCATCTAGTATTCAAAACTATTTAGTGATATACTACGAATTAGTTGATGCAATTATATTTTTGTATGGTGGGATAACAGATGACTCTTGATAAAGATGATTTATTAAACAGTATAATGAGCAGCCTTGACAGAATTAATAATATTAAGTCAAGCGATCTTCCGAACATTGATTTGTATATGGATCAGGTTACGACGTTCATGCAAAGCAAGCTTAAGAGCGCGGCCCGTAACCCCGAAGAAGATAAGATTCTTACAAAGACAATGATTAACAATTATGCCAAAAACGATCTTCTTCCTCCTCCGGATAAGAAGAAGTATACCAAAGAGCATATTGTTATGTTGATTTTCATTTATTATTCCAAGGGGCTTCTTTCGATTTCGGATATTCAGACGATGCTTAATCCTCTTACGGAAAGATATTTTGATTCTGACAAAGATATAGATCTTTGTAAGATTTTTGATGAAGTTTTCAGTATGGAAGAAGAAAAGAAGGCTGAACTTAAAGAAGATATAGCACGAAAATACGAACGTTCAAAGCTCACCTTCGTAGACTGTAAGGGCGATGACCAGAAGATACTTCAGATGTTCTCTTTTATCTTTATGCTGGGATTTGACGTATATACCAAAAAGCTCCTTATAGAAAAACTCCTTGATGAGTATGGAGATTATTTCAAGGAACCGGAAGTTGACAAAGATTCCAAGAAAAAAGAAGAAAAGAAAAAGGAAGAGAAAAAATAAAACAGTAATAAAAAGCAGCGGTGCATGTATATGTACCGCTGCTTTTTTATCTGAAATCCGTAACTGATTGCAGGATGTGTTTTATATCGGGCGAGAACATTGATTATATCCTAAAAAAGGGTATTGCTGATATTATGTAAACATGCTATATTTATCATTAGGGGGAATTTATACAGGATAAGTCTATCCAAATATATTCCATGATTAAAATGTAAACGGTAACTTTAATACAGCGCATTGAGGATTGTAGATGAAACATATTTTTGTCATAAATTCGCATGCAGGAAATGCTAAGTTTTCAGCGGGCTTAAGAAGGCATTTGTCCGAAAAGTACGCTGATATGAATTATTATATTTTTCATACCAGAAAAGCATGGGACGAAAGAAATCTGATAAAGGAAGTTCTTAACCTGTTTGGCAACGAGAAATTGAGAATTTATTGTTGCGGTGGTTCGGGAACGCTTAGTAATGCAATTTACGGAGTAGAAGATTTTTCTAATGTAGAGTTTGCTTTTTATCCCAGGGGCTTTACAAATGATTTCCTGAAGGTATTCGGCGACGATGCACATTTGTTTGAAGATATTGACGAGTTGATTGAAGGTAAGGTCGTAAAGATAGATTATATAAAGACCAATCACGGCAATTGCCTTAATACGTTCTCGCTTGGCTTGGATTCCGAGCAGATTATGCGAATGGAACAGTTTAGAGATGCCAGTATTTTGGGAAAAAGTGTTCCGTATGCATTTGGCTTTGCTTATGCTGTTTTGTTTTCAAGGTCTGAGGATTTGGAAATTATCATAAATAAAGAAAAAAGAATCGTAGGTCAGACTCCTGAAATGTTCTTCGGTAACGGGGGAGTAATCGGAGGCAGACTTTGGTTTGATGAAAAACCGAACATCACCGATGGGGTCGGACGCTTGTTGGTGTACAAAAATGCGAACAGAATCAGGCTGATACGAACAATATTGGGCCTTGTTGGTAAAAATACCGGTAGTGAGGAACAAAAAAGATATGACGGATATGTTTCCGAAATATCAATAAAGAGACGAGACGGTATGGCGTTTAGAGTGGATTTTGACGGAGAACTTCAAGAGCCTCAGAAGGAATGGACGGCGAAGCTTATTAAGTGCGGTCTTCCGTTTGTTGTTCCGAAAGGAGTTGACATCGAATGACTGATATCATTAAAAAAGGACAGGTATTATCCATAATTGTATATGCTTTATACGGTATCGGTGCCATTCTCGGCGTGTGTCTTGATAAAGGTGGCTGGGATTCTTTTGCTGTGGCAATGGTATTCTTTTGGGCTGTGACATTGGTCACAATGACGGCAATCAGAATGTCGACGCTAAGACATTCCTTTGCATATAAAGCACTCTATATTCTTTCTGTCTGTGTATTTGCAATTTCTATGCAATTATGTTTCACATCTATATTCGTAGTATTCATTATTGATGCAATTTTATGGCTTACGGTTATCACTTTTTTGGATAAAAGAAGCTTTAGATTTACTATATTTGTACAGGCATGCTGTATTTTATTCCTGGTACTTATACCCAGAGAATATTCGGGATTGCAGGATTTTAATATTACAAGCTGGCTGTTTAGCTGCATTGGATTTTTGGTAGCCGATTGGGTCGGCAATATTATTATTGGAATTCTGATTGAATACGATGAGGAAACCCAGGAACATGACAGGAGCCTTGATGATCTTCTTGAAATAGTGGAACTAAAACATCAGGATGCTGTCCAGGCGACTGCGGCAAAGTCTAATTTTCTTTCAAATATGTCTCACGAATTAAGAACGCCCCTTAATGCGGTTATCGGTCTTGATGAAATGATTTTGCGCGAAACACAGGATGTGGGAATATATGAGTATGCGCGTGACATCAAGGCATCCGGTAACATGATGCTGTCGCTTGTTAATGATATCCTTGATTTATCCAAGATAGAATCCAATAAGATGACTCTTGTGACGGTAGACTTTGATATGAAGGATATTGTCAAAGATATAGTAAATATGA
Organism: Lachnospiraceae bacterium; assembly: GCA_045629045.1. GTDB lineage: Bacteria > Bacillota > Clostridia > Lachnospirales > Lachnospiraceae > JAILLW01. The sequence goes on along the minus strand of JAZQQM010000036.1, from coordinate 12,633 downwards.
TTAGTCCCAAAATGAAGGAAAAAGGCCTTGAATTTAATGTGGAGGCAGATCCTTCTTTGCTTGCCGGTTATCGTGGAAGTGATGTAAGACTTAAACAGATTTTGGTTAATATATTAAATAATGCTGCCAAGTATACACCGGAGGGCTCTGTAACTTTCAGTATTTCCGGCACACGTGGCAAAGCGGAGTCAAAGCTTCATTTTTCTGTCAAAGATACGGGAATGGGAATTAAGGAAGAAGATCTTTCAAAACTTAATAAGCAGTTCGTCAGAATCGATGAAGAAAGAAACCGAAATATTGAAGGAACCGGACTTGGTATAACGATTGTTAACGGACTGTTAAATCTGATGAATTCGGAACTTCATGTGGAAAGCAAATACGGAGAAGGCTCGAATTTCTATTTTGATATTACACTGCCGAATGTTGATTCTGTCGAGAACAAGGATGGTAATGCAGCTTCGCGTATCAACGAGGAAGTGTTTATTGACAAAGATATGGAAATACTGGTTGTTGACGATAACTCGGTCAATCTTAAGGTTATATCTTCCCTGCTTAAGAGAAACGAAGTTAAGGTTGATACTGCCGAATCCGGAGAAGAGGCTATAGAAAAGGCTGTTTCGAAAAAATACGATATCATCTTCCTTGATAAGATGATGCCGGTGATGGATGGCGTTGAAACCCTGGGTAAGATGAAGCAAATCGAAAACTTTATTAATGCCGATACGCCTATTATTGCCCTGACTGCCGATGCAACTGACGGAGCACGTCAAATCTATATTGGCTTGGGATTTGATGACTATTTAATGAAACCTATTGAACCCATCAAACTGGAGAATACACTCAAAAAATACCGGAGGAATTAAGCCCTATGTTAGATTCATATTATTTTGCGGCGATTTTGGCATTTCAGGCACCGTTTATATGCCTAATAATATCTATATATTACATAATTACTCTCGGTCGAAACGGATACACGAGAACACAGCATGTTATGGCCAGGTTACTTGGAGTAACGTGCTTACTTTCGATGGCGGCAGAGATTAATAACGGACTGATACTTTATATATTTTTCGACCGGGTCGGAGCGGATACATATATGAAAACCTGCACAATCGGTTATATAACCATGCTGTTAAGCGCAATTCTCTGGAGTGAGTTCTGCCTTTCAAGGACACATAATCCGTCGCGCTTTTGGGCGTTTATCATAAGGCTTCTATACTTTGTGACGTTTGTACTTATTACTGCAAGAATCGCTTTTTCACATACAAAGTTGTTTATCTACTATGAGGACGGAGAGTTTAAGTACGGCCCGCTCGATGATTTACAAACATATTGTTGCATACTGATATACTTTATTTTGCTGTTGGTGCTTATCGGCAAATATTGCGACAGAAACGAATATGCCGAAAGAGAAAAACACGGCAAACTGGTTTTTGCAAATTCAATTGTTTTCATTGCCATAGTGATATATGGTACCATTTTCTTCCCGTATGTTGTTTGGATCGGTCAGATGCTTGTACTTTTGTATGTTTATATGCAGAGCCAAAGATCAAGTATTTATCATGATGAACTTACGCATTTGAATAACAGAAGACTAATGATTAAGAACATTTCGGATAAGATACGAAGCGAAAATCCATGGTCGCTTATTATGCTCGACATTAACTCATTTAAGAGTATTAATGATAACTATGGACACAGTGAAGGCGACAATGCTTTGATAGAAGTGGCAGCTGTTTTGGATTTACTCTCAAGAGAAAACGGATATTCTGCATATCGATACGGCGGAGATGAGTTTACCGTTTTGCTTAACACCAATGATGAAGAAAAAATCGTATCTTTCTGCAAAGAGATAGATGAGAGAATGGAACGCCGTAATGAAGAAAATAAAGCACCGTATGCATTGCAGTTAAGCAGTGGCTATGCAATTTATGATGAAGAGAACATGGCTTCGATTCCGGATGTTATAGAAAGCGCCGATGAAAAGATGTACGAAGACAAGAAGCGAAAGAAGAGTATGCTCGAAACAGAAGAAGTAACGGAATAATTCTACGTTTCGTAGAGTTATCGGTTAGGTTTGAAATCGGAATCGGGCCGGTTAAAACATGCACACATAAATACTACGGGAGAGTTCCAGTAAATCGTAATTTCATTGCTGGAATAACTGCCGGAATCATCCACGTAACATTTCATGGGCGGTGTACCTTCGGGAACTGCGGCTTTGATGGCAGGATCCAGGAGCTTTTCCAGGGGACCTCCCGATACCCAACCGGGCATGGGTTCATCGATTCCGTCACATTCCGTACTTCTGTTATGAGGATGGGAGTATGCATTTTCACCTTCCCCGGTAATATATGAAATTCCAAGAGCGTTACGGCCAAGCAGGTAATGAAGATGCTCCATGGCACCCTCAAGGAACTTATCACCTGTCTTTTCGTCGCAGATTTTGGCGGCCAGTATAAAAAGAATCGCCCTGTTGGCAACAACCATGTTGGAACCCCAGCAGAAATCCTTACTTTCAAGAGCAAGTAAATATCCTGAAGATTTAAGGAGCGAAAGCAAACGTGATGCTTCCTTTTCGATTACGTTCTTATAGTGAGCTTCAAGCATACCCACAGAGTGCTCCGGATCTGTCAGTATTGACATTGCGGCAAAGCCGGATACATCCATCCAACCGAATTCGGTTTTGGTGACGAAGTCATTGGTTAATTCGGTGACTTTGGCAACGTATTCATTTCTGTGAGATTTGTCTGCACGAAGCAATTCCGCTGCGGCCCACAGGCGCTCGTCTATGTCGGCATCATCGTAATATCCGCCGGTATTGCAACCGGGAGGATTCTTAAAATCCCGATAGGGGTTGGCTTTAAGCCATTCAAGACTCTTAAGGGCTGCATCAAGACAGCGGGTGGCAAAATTTTCATCGAATTTACGGTATATTCTGGAAGCTAACGCCATAACGGCGGTAAAATCCGCAACAGCAAAACTTGACACGGGAAAGAGAATGAATTGATCATGGTCATCCTGAGGCATAATAAAGGGAGCGTGATTAAACGCCGTAAGCTTATGATATACGCCGCCGTCTTTAGTCTGCATTTTAAAAAGCCATTCAAGTTCGTATCGGCATTCATTTAGGACATCCGGTATTCCGTTTCCGCTTTCGGGAATATTGGAAGATGAATTGAAACTTTCGGGATAAAGTTCGTATGCATAAAGCATATGAGCTACGGCTACGGCCCCGGCCGTAGTATATCGTCCGAAATCTCCCGCATCATGCCAGCCGCCCTTTACCTCGTAGGTTTTGGGATTTTCGGTTTTGTTAAGGTAATCTTTAAGTAAGATTGCATCATCCATATGACAGGCAGGGTGTGTGTATCTTCCCGCATGTTCACCTTTAAGTTCCGTGCCGCATCTTTGATAATAGAAACATTTTAATAAGTCGGTTTGAAGCTTGTCGTATACATTTTGACCGATTGTAAAGGTGGGAGATTTGCCGTTGTTACCTGCAAGCACATAGTATTGTCCGGGTTCGGTCAATTCCGTAAAGTCAATTCTGTAGGTGTTATCACCGGAAACGGAATCTACGGTCTTTTCATGAACGCTGCCGTCAAAAACACTGATCTGGTCGCATACTCTGATTATCTGAAAATTACAGGGCCTTGTGGAAATTGCTATCTTTTTGGCTGAAGAAAGATAGCCTAATTGGTTAACATAAATCGACAAAGTATCACCTCCTTATATAGTTTTAATATATCAGAATTAATAGAAACTTAATAGACACAAAATGTTGCAGATGATATAATGTCTTATATGGCGCATAGCCGATTTTTGTTTAGGAGGGAATACTAAATGGGTTTAATAAGAGCATTAACCGGAGCAGCCGGTTCAGCACTTGCAGATCAGTGGAAAGAGTACTTTTACTGTGACTCCATCGACGCTGATACACTTGTAGTTAAAGGTCAGAAGAAGACAAAAGGAAACAATAAAGGTTCCGATAATATTATAACTAACGGTTCTACAATAGCTATTAATGAAGGCCAGTGTATGATTATCGTTGATCAGGGTAAGGTTGTTGAACTTTGCGCCGAACCCGGTGAATTTACATATGATACTTCATCAGAACCGTCTATCTTTTCAGGTAATTTGGGACAGAGTATCAAAGATACTTTTGCTACTATCGGCAAACGTATTACTTACGGCGGTGATACAGCAAAGGATCAGAGAATTTATTTCTTCAATACAAAGGAAATTATCGGTAATAAATACGGTACAGCAAATCCTGTCCCTTTTAGAGTCGTTGATGCAAGAATCGGTCTTGATGTTGACATTTCAATCAGATGTAACGGTGAGTATTCTTACAAGATTACAGACCCGATTCTTTTCTATACCAATGTTTGCGGCAATGTTACGGATGCATACGAAAGAGATAAGATTGATTCTCAGCTTAAGTCAGAGCTTCTTACAGCACTGCAGCCCGCATTTGCAAAAATTTCGGAGATGGGTATCAGATATTCTGCTGTTCCCGGACATACTAAGGAACTTGCAAATGCATTAAACGAAGAATTATCAGACCAGTGGAGAGATCTTCGCGGTATCGAAATCGTTTCATTCGGTGTTAATACACTTAAGGCATCCGAAGAAGACGAACAGATGATTAAGGACATGCAGAAAGCTGCTACATTGTCAAACCCGGCTATGAAGCAGGGCTATATAGCAGGCGCTACAGGCGATGCCATGAAGTTGGCAGCCGGCAATACGGCAACAGGTCCTATGATGGCATTTGCCGGTATGAATATGGCTAATATGGCAGGTGTGAATGCGGGAATGTATCAGATGGATGCCGGCACACCTATTCCGCCCCCGGTAACTCAGGCAACTTCTGCTGCATCTGCAGGATGGACATGCTCATGCGGACATGCGGGAAATACAGGTAAGTTCTGTGAGGAGTGTGGTAAGCCACAGCCTACAGCAGGTGCAGGTTGGACATGTTCATGCGGAACAGTTAACCAGGGTAAGTTCTGCCAGGGTTGCGGAGCTAAGAAGCCTGCAGGCGCTCCTTTATATAAGTGCGATAAGTGCGGATGGACACCTGAGGATCCTATGAATCCTCCTAAGTTCTGTCCTGAGTGCGGCGATCCTTTTGATGATGCCGATATTCAGTAATATGTTAATGATTTAATTATAGTTTTGCTTTAAGCGAGAGGATGGCAACATCCTCTCGAATTATTATTAAGTACGCCGACGGTGTATAATCAGTTATATTATTTGGGGGTTATTTATGAGTGATGAATTTGATGCAAATGTAGTTAAAACTTTGGACGAAACCGATAAGAAGTGTCCTGCTTGCGGCGGAACAATGGATTTTGATCCCAAAACAGGCGGCCTGCTTTGTCCTTATTGCGGACATACACAGGAAATCAAGGCACCTGAAACAGGGGATAACAAGGCTCCTGCAACAGCTGTTGAGATTCCTCTTGAAGAAGCCGAGAAGACAGCTAACTGTGACTGGGGCACAGCAACCAAAACAATTATCTGTAAGAGTTGTGGCGCTGAGTCGGTATATGATGCTCAGGTTCTTTCGTCAGAGTGTCCTTACTGTGGTTCTAATCAGGTTACTGAAGCCGGAGACAGCAACACAATGGCTCCCGGCGGAGTAGTTCCTTTTAAGATTGATCAAAAGGAAGCAGGTTCACGTTTCGGTGCATGGATTAAGAAGAAGTTCTTCTGTCCCAAGGCTGCCAAAGAATCAGCCAATCCCAAGAAGTTCCAGGGAATTTATCTTCCTTACTGGACCTTTGATGCAGATACCAAGTCTACATATACTGCAGATTACGGTATCGACAGAACCGAAGAAGATAAAGACGGTAATTCTCATACAGTTACAGACTGGCATAAGACTTCAGGCAACTACGATAAGTTCTTTAACGATGAACTTGTTTGCGGAACAACACAGCATGACAGAGCTATGCTTAACTGCATAGAGCCATTCAATACCGAGGATAACAAAGCGTATAAGCCCGAGTATGTGGCAGGATTCGGTGCCGAGAAGTATTCAATCGGTGTTAAAGATGCCTGGGTAACGGGAAAGAAACAGATTGATGATAAGATTGAGTCCCAGATTCACTCTAAGATTATTTCTGAGAAGGGTGCCGACAGAGTTCGTGATCTTAAGGTTAAGAGCGCATTTAGCAATATAACATTCAAATATTTATTGCTTCCCGTATGGATTTCAAGCTTTAAATATCAGGAAAAAGTATATCAGTTTATGGTTAACGGTCAGACAGGTAAGGTATACGGCAGAACACCTATATCTAAGATTAAGGTATTCTTAACGATACTTATTATTGTTGCGGTATTCGCACTTCTTATGTACCTTAACCGAGGATAATATTTGACCGAGGAATTATTTGATCTATGTCGATTTACGATACATTAAATCCACAACAAAAAGAAGCTGTATTTACAACCGAAGGTCCCCTGCTTGTATTGGCAGGGGCCGGTTCGGGTAAGACCAGAGTTCTTACGCACAGAGTAGCCTATCTTATTGATAAAATGGGGGTGGATCCATTTAATATTATGGCAATAACCTTTACCAATAAGGCAGCAGGCGAGATGAAAGACAGAGTCGAAAAACTGGTGGGAATAGGCCGTGAAAGCATATGGGTTACTACCTTCCACAGCAGCTGCGTCAGAATTCTTCGCCGTTTCGCAGACAGATTAGGCTATGATAACAACTTCACAATCTATGATTCCGATGATTCCAAAAATATAATGAAGGATGTGTGCAAAACCCTTGCCATCGATACGAAAATGCTCAAAGAACGAACGATTCTCGGAGCTATTTCCTCTGCCAAGGATGAATTGCAAACACCTGACGAGTTTAAGATTAAGGCACAGGGTGATTTTAGATTGTCTAAAATCGCCGATGCATATATTGAATATCAGAAAATTCTCAAAAAGAATAATGCCATGGACTTTGATGATTTAATCATGAACACTGTGCTTTTGTTTAGAACAAATGCAGATGTACTTGATAATTATCAGAAGCGATTCAAGTATATTATGGTGGATGAGTATCAGGATACCAATACATCTCAGTTCCAGCTTATAAGACTTCTTTCGGGCGGTTATAAGAATCTTTGTGTTGTAGGTGATGACGATCAGTCTATTTACAAGTTCAGAGGTGCCAATGTACGGAATATTTTGGACTTTGAGGAATTTTATCCCGAAGCCAGGGTAATCAGACTTGAGCAGAATTACCGTTCTACCCAGAATATTCTCGATGCTGCCAATGGAGTTATTTCTCGTAATGTGGGACGTAAGGCCAAAAGCCTATGGACTGACCGGGAGGGAGGCAGCCTGATTCATTTTAGAATATTCGATAACGCCTATGAAGAAGCAGAATTTATAGCAAGTGACATCGCCCGTAAATTTAAAAAGGGTATACTTGAATATAATGAAGCTGCCGTCCTATACAGGACCAATGCCCAGGCGCGACTTTTGGAAGAAAGATTCGTATATGAAGGCATTCCCTACAATGTAGTGGGAGGCGTCAATTTCTATTCAAGACGGGAAATTAAAGATATTCTTGCATATCTTAAAACAATAGATAACGGCCGTGATGATTTGCAGGTACGAAGAATAATTAATGTGCCCAAGCGTGGCATCGGTGCGACAACCATTAACAAAGTTCAGGAATATGCCGATATCCACGGAATTAGTTTTTTTGATGCACTGTGTGAGGCGGATGATATACCTTCTATTGGTAAAGCCAAAGAAAAACTGCTATCTTTTGCCGGAATGATCAAGGTGTTTAGAACAAGGGCCGATGAATACTCGCTTAAGGATTTGGTTCGTGATGTTCTTGATACTACGGAGTATATCCAGGAATTTGATGCTGATACCGAAGAAGAAGCCAATAACAGAATTGAAAATATAGAAGAATTTATTAATAAAGTTATAGCTTTTGAAGAAGATAAAAATGAAAAGCCTTCTCTTAGCGATTTTCTTGAGGAAGTGGCTTTGGTAGCCGATATCGATGACGTGGATTCATCTGTTCCAAGAGCTTTGCTTATGACGCTGCATGGAGCCAAGGGACTGGAGTTTAAGCATGTATATCTTTCGGGAATGGAAGATGGCCTGTTCCCCGGTTATATGTCGCTTTCGTCCGATGACAAATCCGAAATAGAAGAAGAAAGACGTTTGTGCTATGTGGGAATCACCAGAGCCAAGGAAGACTTAACGTTAACCTGCGCCAGATGTCGTATGATAAGGGGCGAGACACAGTACAATGCCGTGAGCCGGTTTATTAATGAAATACCCAAGGCACTTATGGATAACCGAATGCCGGATAACAGCGTAAAGGAGTATATTAATAACGGATATACGCCGAAGGATAGTAAAAGTAACGGATTTACACGTCCGGTGGCAGTATTAAAGCCAAAAACAACTCCGAAGGAAGTAAAACCTTATTCCTACGGAGGCGGGCTCGATGCATTAAGGGCTGCGGGAATAACCAAAGGAATGCCGGGCGGTGATTCTTCAGGATCTGTTGTAGGCGGTAAGCCTGATTATGATATAGGCGACAGAGTTGTGCATGTTAAGTTCGGTGAAGGTACGGTTACGGACTTAGAGCCCGGACCTCGTGATTATAAGGTTACAGTAGATTTTGATGATGTGGGAAACAAGATTATGTTTGCTGCATTTGCAAAACTTCGTAAAGTCTAAACAGCCGGTCAGCGGTGTTTGGCATTAAATGTATTAGGACATTATAGATTTAGATATTGACAGATCCATAGAATTAGCAGTGAATTTAAAGAAAATGATGCAGTATATTTTATATAAAGGAGCTATTTTTATGTTTGCAAAGTATAAACAAAATACATTTATTATCTATTTTTGTGCTACCATTTGCTTGTTAGTGATGCTGTGCGGCTGCAGTGTACAAAGCACCAATATGGTAATTAGCAATGACAGCAACTATTCCGGTTTTGGAATTGGTGACGTACGAATCCAATCTTATTGTGATAACTGGATGAACCTTGAAATGGGCCAAATCGGAACAGACTATGCAACGGTCGAATTGGATGACAATAAAAAAGTTGTACTGGTATACGGAAATATCAATGTAGACGATCTTAATAAATATCCTATCTATGTTGACGGTGCTAAAGTCGATTCATTGGAGGCATTCAATAATCTTTTTGGTACCAATGCCGAGTCTAAAGCATATACCGTCGAATATTTAGACGGTGAAATAACAGGTATATTTCAGCATACAAAGAACAAGACTAATGAATACATATCCTGTTCCTTTGCCCTTAGTTTGGATAATCTAAGTACTGAGTACTATGAATAGGCCAGGAGGAAGGATAGGTATTTATGCTCTGATTATGTAAGATATATGCTTAACCTGATATCAGAAAAACGTGTTTCAACAATGCAGCAAGCATATAATGCTGTAGATGAGTATATTCACAGAAATAACCTGGAAACTGCTGCAGGACTTGCTGAGATGTATCAGGACTATATCGACGGCAAGAAAGAACTTAAAGATATAAACATGGAATTCAGACGCGGATATTCCGGATATATATGCCCTTGGTAATACCTCTGCGGAAGAAAAACCGCCCCCCTAGGCTCACTAGGACTATAGTTTACTGGCAATTAGTGTTTATTCATGCTATAATCATTTTGATATATTTGGAGTGTCATCTTAAGGAGGAGTAATATGAAAATTGATGATGCAAAGGCTAAAATTGAAGAATTGGTCGATATGGTCAAAGATTACGATTTAAAAGGAAATATTGATAATCTTAAGGACTTAAAGGATTTAAAAGAACTTGCCCAGTTTAGGAAACTCCTTAAGAAGAACGAGGAGATTGAAGAAAAGAAAAAGAACAATACTCTTATCTGGGTATTGGCAATTATCGGCGGAATAATTGTATGTGCAGCTATCGGATATGCTATCTACAGATTCCTTGTACCGGATTATATAGAAGATTCCTTTGAAGAGTTTGAAGACTTTGATGATGATTTCTTTGAGGATGAGGACGATTTAACGGATTGGGATGATGAAGAGGATGCTTTTGAAGTAGATGCGAAGAAAAATGATGCCGAGGAAACTTCGGAAGAATAAATATCTTCAGTTATTTAATGAAAATTCGAGGCGCACCTGTAGGTACGCCTCTTTTATTTGTATAAGCAGTTGTGTCGGGGGCGTCCGGTATATTGTAAATTAAATTATGGGGTGAATGGAGATTAATATGAAAAAAGGTGAACACTACCTGGGTAAAGTTGAAAGAGTAGACTTCCCTAATAAAGGAATAGTAAAGATTGATGATATAACATGCGTTATCAAGAACGTATTGCCCGGTGCGGAAATAGAGTTTGTAATTACCAAGAAGCATTCGGGAAAGGCAGAGGGGAGATTGGTAAATGTTATGAAGCCTTCGGCTCTTGAGTGTCAGCCTCCCTGCCCTCACTTCGGAGTTTGTGGCGGCTGCACTTATATAAATATGCCTTATCAGAAACAGTGTGCATTAAAAGGTGATCAGGTACTTAGACTGTTAACTCCTGTGTTGGAACGCCAAAAGGAAGAGTGGGAGTTTATCGGAGTTAAAGAATCTCCTAAACCATATGAATATCGAAACAAAATGGAGTTTAGCTTCGGGGATGAGTATAAGAACGGTCCCTTATCATTGGGCATGCATAAACGTGGGAGTTTTCATGATGTTGTTACGGTATCCGAATGTCAGATTGTAGATGAAGACTACAGAAAGATTTTAAATATCACCCGTGATTATTTTGAAGGTATACCTTTTTACCATAAACTTACCCATACGGGATTCCTAAGACATTTGCTGGTGCGTAAAGCTGCCAAGACCGGTGAAATATTAGTAGCACTTGTTACCACATCGAAGGAACCTGCCGAACTTAACAAGAACGGTAAATCAATCGAAGAGTGGAAAGATAAAATACTGGGACTTGAATTGACAAATGGCCTGATTGCCGGAATTCTTCATATCCAGAATGATTCAATATCGGATGTTGTCAAATCTGATAAAACCATATGTTTGTATGGAAGAGAATATATTAACGAGGAATTGCTGGGACTTAAGTTTAAGATATCTACATTTTCTTTCTTCCAGCCTAATTCCCGAGGCGCAGAAGTCCTGTACAGTACGGTAAGAGATTTTATCGGTGACTTGGGACAGGGCGAGGCTACGGTGTTTGACCTTTATTCGGGTACGGGCACCATATCCCAGCTTATGGCTCCTGTTGCCAAAAAGGTAATAGGTGTTGAGATAGTTGAGGAAGCTGTACAGGCTGCAAAAGAGAATGCAGTTGAGAATGGTTTACATAACTGCGAGTTTATTGCAGATGATGTGCTTCTTGCACTTGACAGGATAGAAGACAAGCCGGACTTTATAATACTTGATCCGCCTCGTGACGGGGTGCATCCCAAAGCCCTTAAAAAGATAATCGATTACGGTGTGGAACGGTTAATTTATGTTTCCTGCAAACCGACGAGTCTTGCCAGAGACCTGGAGGCTTTCCTGCTTGCGGGTTATCATGTCGAGAAGTTTATATGCGTAGATCAATTTAGCTGGACTGCGAATATAGAGACTATTTGCTTGCTTTCAAAGAAATAGCGTATTTTAGGCGTTTGTCGGCAATTTGTAGCGCAGAAAGAACTGTAGTTTTAGCATAAAAAGATGTAATTGAATATCAATATAAAGGAAGATTAACACCCTTTAGTATAATTAACCGGACATGATAATTCCGGAAAGTTATCTGAGGGGTGTTTTCTGTGTGAGGATATTGACACTTATCCGTATACTCGATTAAAATAAAGCCAAGTACTCGAATGTAACCGAGCCAAATACTCGAATAGAAATAAGCCAAATACTCGAAATAGCGAATGAAATAGAATTATTATAAGTTGATTAAGGGAGGATGTATGAAGGAATATTATTCAAGAATATCAGATAAAGTATTGGAAGAACATTTGGAATCAAAAGGAGCTGTATTAATTGAGGGCCCCAAGTGGTGTGGGAAAACAACATCTGCAAAACATCTGGCCAAAAGCTTTATAGAGATGGATCGCCCAGATATGACAGAACAATATCAACAAATGGCAAGAATTAAACCATCTGCTCTTCTTGAGGGAGAAGTTCCACATCTTATTGATGAATGGCAGATAGCACCAGGGATTTGGAATGCAGTTCGATATGAAGTGGATCAAAGAGGAGAATTTGGACAGTTCATACTTACAGGGTCATCGGTTCCTCCTGTTCTTGAGGATAGTATGCATACCGGAACAGGACGTATAGTTAGAATGAAGATGCGCCCTATGTCACTTTTTGAGTCTAAGGATTCTTCTGGTTCTGTATCACTGGAAGATTTATTTTTGGGACATGATATTTCTGCTGTAGATAATCATAATATAGATGATATTGCTTATTTTATTTGTAGAGGTGGATGGCCATTAGCTATAAAAGCTTCAAGGAAGGTGGCACTTAAGCAGGCATTCGATTATTATGATTCAATTGTTAATGATGACATTTCGAGAGTAGATGGGATAAAAAGAGATTCTGAAAGAACAAAACGTTTAATGAAATCATACGCACGTAA